>NZ_JBQERJ010000001.1:0-650100 GCF_056534925.1 Ruegeria sp. P10 | reverse complement strand
GGTCTGGAACTGATGGAGCGGGCCGGCCAGGGTGTGGTTGACGCGATTTTCGAAGGACGGCCCATGTTGGACAGGCGAGGGGCCAGCCCCCCGCGCTCCCCGGGATATTTAGGGCCAGATGAAGAGGATCCGCTGCGCGCAGTGGTGCTGTGCGGACCGGGCAACAATGGGGGTGACGGGTTTGTCGTGGCGCGGCTTTTGCAGAAGCAGGGGTGGGCGGTTGAGGTGTTCCTGTATGGAGACCCGCAAAAGCTGCCACCGGATGCGCGGGTGAATTATGAGAGATGGCGGGCAAAGAACGAGGTTCGCGTCTTCGCTGTCGACTCCGCCCCGTTGGCGGACGATTTTCTTGGGTTTCCAAAGAGCATTGATCTGGTTGTCGACGGGGCTTTTGGCACGGGTCTCACCCGGCCATTTGCAGGGGCGTTTTCCATGTTGGCCAATGCGCCGGTCAGAGACCTGCTGCGAGATCGAGGCGTAAAGGTCGTTTCAATTGACGCGCCAAGCGGCTTGTGCGCCGACAGTGGTCGCATTCTTGGTCAGGCGATAGTTGCAGACATGACGGTGACGTTTCACAGTAAAAAGCTTGGGCATGTTCTGGGCGATGGTCCGGTGACCTGCGGGACGGTCCGAACCAAGTCGATCGGGCTTGAACCACTGGAAGACGGTCAGATCGTTCACACGACTGAGGCTGACGGGGTGAAGCTTTCGAAAGGTTCGGTTGGCCACAAATACTCACACGGTCATGCTTTGATCCTGTCCGGGGGGGCGGGCAAAACAGGGGCCGCGCGTTTGGCGGCGCGGGGGGCTTTGCGGGTTGGAGCGGGGTTGGTGACGCTGGGTGTGCCGCCGTCTGCGCAGATGGAGGTTGCCAGCCAGATCACGGCCCTCATGTTGCAGCGGGTTGATGGGGCTGATGGATTGTCTGAAATACTTGAGGATACGCGCCTGAATGCGCTCTGCCTGGGGCCTGCGCTGGGATTCGAGCGGGCGCGGGCACTGGTGCCGATGGCCTTGGCTGCGCGGCGGGCGACCGTGTTGGATGCGGATGCTTTGTCAGCTTTTGCCGAGGATCCCGGCGCCCTGATCGCGCGATTGCACGACAAATGCGTACTGACACCGCATGGCGGGGAATTTGCACGGGTATTCCCGGACATTGCCGCGCAGATGAACGCGCAACCGGCCAAAGGCCCGGCGTTTTCCAAGGTGGACGCAACGCGTGCTGCTGCAAAACGGGCTGGTTGCGTAGTTCTGTTCAAGGGCCCGGACACGGTGATCGCTGTGCCGGATGGCCGGTGCGTGGTCAACTTGGCCGTATACGAAAGAGCGGCCCCATGGTTGGCGACGGCCGGGTCCGGTGATGTGCTGGCAGGGTTCATCGCAGGTTTGTTGGCGCGAGGTTTGCCACCAATGCGGTCGGCGGAAACTGCGGCGTGGCTGCATGTGGAATGTGCGCGCCAGTTCGGGCCGGGTTTGATCGCGGAAGATTTGCCGGAACAGGTGCCGGAGGTTTTCAGAAAGTTGAATATTTGAGTTTGTTGGGCGTGGAACGGCTCAATTCACGGCGAGTCGGCGGAAATCCGCCGTCAAAGTTCGCATCAATGCAGACCGAATGTTTGCCAGATGCATAGCTGGACGTCACAATTTATTTGCACACTGTGCTTTGGATCTTCGAATGGATTCGTAACCGTATGAAATAAAATGAAAAATAACCAATTTTTCGATATGCCATGTTGCGAATTTGCAATGCTTGCGAGGGAGTGAATGCGGGCCACTGGAACGCTCGCATTTCGTAAACAATTGGACAGTACCTGAAACCCGAACCTTTCATGGTGAGTGAAATGACCCTTAACATCAAACCGATATCAATAGCCGCTGTTCTGACTGCGACGACCGCCATCCCGGCTGTGGCGGAAATGAAGTACGAAAACAATAGTGGCGGATATGTACTGTTGTATGGACAGCTGCACCCCGCCTTGATCTCGGTGGATGACGGACAGGATACCGAGACCCGTGTTCTCGACAACGATCTGTCAAACAGCCGTGTTGGCCTGCGTCTTGTGCAGCCATATGGAAGCAACGAATTCCAGTTTTGGTTCGAAACAGGCCTTGGCCTGCCGGGTTCGGCGTCTGCCGATCAATTCGGAACCAACGCAGATGGATGGAATCGCGAAGACATTCGCCATGTGGACTTCTCGTTGAAAGGTGGCTACGGCAAGTTTTCGGCAGGTCAAGGAAGCATGGTCGCCGATGGCGCCGCAGAGGTTGATCTGTCATATGTCGGAACCGCGCTGTATTCGTTTACCAACGATGAAAATGCAGGGTTCTTCTATCGCGACACGACCGGAATGCTGAGCGGTATTACGGTGGGTGACAGTTCCAGCAACTTTGACGGCGCGCGGCGTGGTCGTGTGCGGTATGATACGCCGTCGTTCAATGGGTTCTCCGCCGGATTCGCTTACGGTCAGAACATTTTGTCCAGCAGCGACGACGACGACTATTATGACGTCGGTCTGTTTTACGAAAACACTTTTGCCGGTGGTGTGGAGTTCGCTGCAGCCGTTGCCTATTCGGTAAGAGACCGGGATAACAATTCGGGGGATCGCAAAGATACGATCGGTTCTGCTTCTGTCCTGCTTCCCAGTGGCCTGGGCTTTACGATTGCGGGCGGTACGCGCGACGATGATCAGGCCGGTGCCACGGATCCGAACTATTGGTACGGTAAGATCTCGTACGAAGGCAACTGGGTGTCCTGGGGCAAGACTGGCGTCGGTATCGACTATTATGATGGCTCGGATTTCCAGAGCAACGGTTCTGACACCAAAGCCTGGGGTATCGCGGTCGTGCAGAAAGTCGAACCGATCAACACGGATGTCTATCTGAAATACCGCAACCACGATTTCGATGACGGCACATCCTTTGACAACAACGAGGCATGGGTTCTGGGCGCACGCTGGAAGTTCTGATTGCCCGGCTGGAACAAGCGCGAACGCCCCGGTTTCCGGGGCGTTCTTTTTTGCGGTTTTGGCGATCAAATACCACTGGATTCAGCCTTTGCCCCTTGCACGTGGGCGGCTGGGCAAATAGAAGGCTTCAAATTTGCCCGGCGCGCCCTTTTTGCGCGCCCCGAATCCTATGGGGACTACCATAATGCAGGTTACCGAGACGCTGAACGAAGGTCTGAAACGTGGCTACAACATCGTTGTGTCAGCAGCCGAGCTGGACGAGAAGGTCAATGAAAAGCTGACCGAGGCGCAGCCGGAAATCGAAATGAAAGGTTTCCGCAAAGGCAAGGTGCCAATGGCCCTGCTGAAAAAGCAGTTTGGCCAGCGCCTGTTGGGCGAGGCGATGCAGGAAACTATCGACGGCGCCATGAACAAGCATTTCGAAGACAGCGGTGATCGCCCCGCGCTTCAGCCCGAGGTCAAGATGACCAATGAGGACTGGAAAGAAGGCGATGACGTGGAAGTCGCCATGTCCTACGAGGCGCTACCAGCGATCCCGGAAGTTGACCTGAAATCGGTCGAGTTGGAAAAGCTGATCGTCAAGGCCGATGACGCCGCCGTCGAAGAGGCGCTAAACAATCTGGCGGAAACCGCTCAGGACTTCAAAGCGCGCCGCAAGGGGTCAAAAGCCAAGGACGGCGACCAGATCGTGTTCGATTTCGTTGGCAAGGTTGACGGCGAAGAATTCGAAGGTGGTTCGGCAGAGGATTACCCGCTGGTTCTGGGCTCGAACAGCTTCATCCCCGGCTTCGAAGATCAACTGATTGGCGTGAAAGCCGAAGAAGTAAAGGACGTCAACGTTACGTTCCCTGAAGAGTACGGTGCCGAGCATCTGGCCGGAAAAGACGCCGTGTTCACCTGCACAATCAAGGAAGTCAAAGAACCGGTTGCTGCGGAAGTGAACGACGAACTGGCCAAAAAATTCGGCGCCGAAGATCTTGAAGCCCTGAAAAGCCAGATCGCAGAGCGCCTGGAAGCTGAATATGCAGGTGCATCTCGCGCCGTGATCAAGCGCGCTTTGCTGGATGCGCTGGACGAGAAGGTGTCGTTCGATCTGCCGCCGTCGCTGGTTGAAGCCGAGGCCAAGCAGATTGCGCATCAACTGTGGCACGAAGAAAACCCAGAAGTCGAAGGCCACGATCATGACCCGATCGAGCCAACGGACGAGCACACCAAGCTGGCCGAGCGCCGCGTGCGCCTGGGCCTGTTGCTGGCTGAACTGGGCCAGAAGGCCGAGGTTGAAGTCACCGACGCTGAGATGACACAGGCAATCATGAACCAGGCACGTCAGTACCCGGGTCAGGAACGTCAGTTCTTTGAGTTCGTTCAGCAGAACGCACAGATGCAACAACAGCTGCGTGCGCCGATCTTTGAAGACAAGGTTGTGGACTACGTTTTGGAGCTGGCTCAGGTCACTGACAAGGAAGTCAGCAAAGACGACCTTAAGAAAGCCGTTGAGGCACTGGAAGAGGAGTAATCCTCTTCCTTCCCTTCATCGGAAGAAGGGAGAAAAAAACGGAGCCGCCTGCAATCAGACGGCTCCGCATGGGTGGCTTTTGTATCTATGAGGTGAGGGGGTCAGGCCTCATGAGCAAAAGCACGGGGGGTTTCCAAAAGAGCGGTTTTTTGTTCTGGCGTGAAGGTATCCGTAAGCGCTTCGATCAGCTTGAGGACATCTTTCCGTTCAGCTTCGGTTTTTGCCGCGCTCATCTGTTCCACAAAGTACTTCTCTAGATCGGTGAGTGGTTTGTGATCCTGATTCGCAGGATTCTTGGCTGCGGCTTTCTTCGCGGCAAACAGGGCCAGCGCTTCTTCGTCGTCCATGAAGACGTCATTGTGAATGTCCGCAAATTCACGCAGACCGGCGATACGTTCTTCGGTGCAGTCCAACAAAGCAGCCAATGCGTGAACCTTGCCCATTGGAACCGTCTTGCCGACATAGTCATAAGGCGCGCAATTCGAACGCTTCAGCACCCGATCCATGACCGGATCGATCACAGTGATGATGTCCTGAATACCTGCGTTTTTCGCATATTCCAAAGAACCGATCATCAACTCGCAAGTCGCGTAGGAGACTGAGTTCTTTTCCTTGCCACGCGTGAGGCGTTGGGTGTCTACGCAGAAACGGGTGGATTCCCACATGGTTGCGCTGCGAAGAGGTGCTTCGCCGCAAAGGATCGCCGAGAAGACATCCGACAACATGTGTGGTCCGGTGGTCTGGAGGGCACGCACGGCTGCGACGACATTCCCCTCATCGTCGAGTCCGATTACATATGCCGGGTCCAGTTGATCGAACTCGTCGATTTCTTTTCCGTCTTGAATGTTGACGTCCCATCCCAGGCGCCCACCAAAAACACGTGCTCTCAGCTCGAACATTTCGTCAAGAACTTCGCTGAACATATGTCTGTTCAGGCCATCTACCACGATGATCATTTCTTCCCCCTTCGAGTGGTTGTTCGGTAATTTAGAAGTTACCGGGCCCGGGGAGATTTTCTATTGGGGGTTTCCCGTATTTTGGCGAAATTTGGCGATTTTTTTGTTTAACTTGGGGTAATAAGCCCAATTGCAATCGCGCGGCCAACGGCCTGAGGGGTGGTCAGCGCACTAAGCTTTTCTCGGCTGGAACGCAAGTGCACTTCTACGGTTCGGTGCGAAATGGACAGAATATCGCCGATATCCTGTTGCGATTTCCCCGCTGCAACCCACTGCAATATCTCTGTCTCACGTCTGGAGAGCGTTGGATGATACAGCGCGCTGGTCAATTCGTCTGATGAAACCACGTTGTCATGGATGTGTACTGCCATCGACTGCAAGTCACTGATGACATGCGTATAAAGCTTGCGCCATTCCTCTTTGCTGCAATTGCGCGTTGCGCTCAGCAGGCCGATATCCCCATAGGGGCCGCGCACGGGAATCGTAACGCCTTGGTTCGGCAATCCAAAATCATGGGCATCCCGGAATACACGTTGGAAATCGGGGCTGCGCTCGAGGCGGCTCCAATCCACCGGCGCGATGCTGCGGCGGGCCATGTGGATGGTCGGGTCGATCATGATCAGACCCTGGTTCTGGTAGTGCTTGTTCCAGGCGTCGTCATAGGTCACAAAGCCTGCCACCGTACCGGCTGCCGGGTTCATGCCAGCATATGCAGCATGATCCATATCATGCTTCTCACAGATTTGCCTTAGAAATTCGGTGTATCGAACTTCTGAATCCGGCAGAGTGCTCAGATCGACAATTTCCATGTGGCGCCTACTAGCTGCGGCCCATCTTACAGCCCGATGGTGTCGTCGAGCATGCATATAACACAGAGTGGAACCCGTTTACCTCACCGGGTCAGAACACCACACTTTCCTAAACATGACAAGGCGAGGTACTAATTGTCTGCGCAATTCCAATTATTGAGACACTCAATAGAACATTTTTGTCACTATTCGGCAAAAAGTGCTAATTTCACGCGGTTTTCTGACGCTAATCACCGTCATTTGGCCGGTTTCAACCCAGTTTCCACCAGCAATCCGCGCGCTTTGGCTTCGGGGTAAAAACCCTTGGCATAAAGAAATATGGCCCGATCCTGGTTGCCATCAGACAGAAGCCAGGCACCGCGAAGGTATTTCCCGGCAAATTCAAGATTGGTGTCGGCGTCCAAAAGGCCTTCGGCGTTTCCGGTGTATCCCATGGATCGTGCGGTGGCCGGAAGGATTTGCAGCAGCCCATAGTAGGGTCGGTTGACCGCCCAGGGGCGATGTGTGCTTTCGCGAATGGCAAGCTTGTGAACAAGCTCTCGCGGAAGCTGGTAGTGGTCGGCCCATTTGTTTATCGACGCGCGAAGTTCCGGCGTTTCGTTCGGATAGAGCGGAGGATTGAATTGTTGTGTCTCCGCCTTGGATACTTCTCCTGCACCGCAGGCAACCAACGGGGCTGTCAGTAAGAGTGCCAAGAGATTGCGACGGTTGAACAGGGGCATTGGTTTCTCCGGAGTTTCGAGTGGCAATGATATGGTCTGAGTATTTAGCTGCAAGATTATGGACGGAGTTGGGCTGAAATTCGCTGGTTTGGCTCGGCGACAAGAAAAAAGGCCGCGCTGAAGCACGGCCTTTGTTTTGTTCGAAACCTTGCCGGATCAGGCTTTGGCTTCGTCTTCCTCGGCAGGAGCGGCTTCCGGGGCCAGCTCTTCGTCCTCGGACGCGGCCGAGCCGATGTCGTCGAACAGTTCAGCGATCTCGAATTCAGCGGCTGCTTCTTCTTCTGCGGCCAGTTCCTGGATCGATTTGCCCGAGGCCTGAAGTTCGGCTTCTTCTTCCGAACGCGCCACGTTCATCTTGATTTCAACTTCGACTTCGGGGTGCAGCTTGACTGCAACCGAGTGCAGGCCCAGTTCCTTGATCGGATTGATCAGGATAACCTGCTTTTTGTCGACGGTGAATCCGGCTTCGGTTGCAGCGTCTGCGGCGTCACGCGGGGTGACTGAGCCGTACAGAGCGCCAGCATCCGATGCTGAGCGAATCACGATGAACTGCTGTCCGTCCAGCTTTTCAGCCAGTGCTTCAGCTTCTTTCTTGGTTTCCAGGTTGCGTGCCTCAAGCTGCGCTTTCTGGGCTTCGAACGACGCGATGTTGGCGTCCGAGGCGCTCAGGGCTTTGCCCTGGGGCAGCAGGAAGTTGCGGGCGTAGCCGGGCTTGACGTCAACGACGTCACCCATCTGACCCAGTTTCGCAACGCGTTCCAGAAGGATAACTTGCATGTCAGTCTCTCCTTACTTCACGGCGTAGGGCAGCAGGGCGAGGAAGCGGGCGCGCTTGATAGCACGGGCCAGTTCACGCTGCTTTTTCGCCGAAACGGCGGTGATGCGCGAGGGCACGATCTTGCCGCGCTCAGAGATGTAGCGCTGTAGCAGACGGGTGTCCTTGTAGTCGATTTTCGGCGCGTTCTCACCCGAGAACGGGCAGACCTTGCGGCGGCGGAAAAATGGTTTTGCGGCCATGGTTTAATGTCCTTTCCTCAGGCGGTGATCAACGACGCTCGCGGCGGTCGCCACGTTCGTCACGCTTCTGCATCTGAACCGACGGGCCGTCTTCGTGACCGTCAACCTTGATGGTCAGAACGCGCATGACGTCATCATGCAGGCGCATCAGGCGTTCCATTTCCTGAACCGCACCCGAGGGCGCATCGGTCTTCATAAAGGCATAGTGGCCCTTGCGGTTCTTGTTGATCTTGTAGGCCATCGTCTTGACGCCCCAATACTCGCTGTCGACAAGCTTGCCGCCGTTGTCAGCCAGTACGGTGCCGAAATGTTCGACGAGGCTTTCCGCCTGCGCGTTGGACAGATCCTGACGCGCGATCATTACATGCTCATACAGTGGCATGTGCACTCCTGTTTATGTCAAGGCGCATTTCATAGGCGGGGCCATCCGGTCCTTCGCGACCCTGCCACGAGAGGCTGCGCGATTCATTTGATTGCGAAGGATGGCCCCGTATACACGTTTGAACCGCAGGAGCAAGCCCCGCCACATATGCCTTTGAGACGCCGCCCAATTTCCTTTGGGGTGCCCAAATGCTGACGCTTTTCGGCTCAAAGTTGTTTTGCATACCGGACGTTACCCGGACCAAACAGAAATTCGACAGTAACCTGATAAAGGGTGAAGTGTTATGACCGCGACAAATACAAACACATACCGGGAAGAGGCGGCAAGCTCGCGCTTTGAGCATTCGGTGCCGGTAATGATTGCCTTCGCGCCAAACTGGAAGGCCCGTTTGATCCTGGCGCGGTTGGTCGGAGCGTTCCTGATCTTTTCCGCGTTTTCGATGTGGCTGATGCCGGGTTCGATCGTGGGTGCAGATGTCTGGCCGATCAAGATGGTGGCCTCGATGCTGTTTCTGATCGTCGGTGTCAGTTTGCTGACGATCGAAGTTCTTGATCAGCGCCCGGATGCCTATTTTGATCCGATCCGCCGCGAAGTCCGTGTTCTGCAAAAGAACGAAGACGGGCGCCCTCAGACAGTGCTGCGCCGCAGCTATGAATCGCTGGGTGGTGCGCGTTTTGAAGAAAACGAAGTTCACCTGTTCGATGTGGATGGAAGCCTTTTGATGAAGCTGCCCCTTGAATCGGCGGATGTCAGCCGAGCGTTGAAGGGACAATTGAGCAAGAGCGTAACAATTTTCGGCTGAACTTTATTCTGTTCAAAAAGGAACAGATGTTGTGACTCGAAAAAGGTTGTGTGCCGCCGATAGGCGGCACATTTTGTTTGTGAGCAACCCAGACGGTTTGCATTCACAAAAACGCGGAGATTGTTATGAAATCCACCCTTCTTGCTGCTGCACTGGCCGTATCGGCGACCACGGCATTCGCCAGCGCCGAGAAATACGTGCTGGACCCGAGCCACAGCCAGGTTGTCTTCAGCTATGACCACTTGGGCTTTTCAACCACAACCGGCATGTTCTCGGGCTTTGAGGGCGAGATCATGTTTGACCAGGAAAATCCCGCCGCCTCCAGCGTGAGCGTATCGATGCCGGTACTGGAAATGTTCACCGGCTGGAAGCCGCGTGAAGATCACTTCATGACCGAAGATTTCTTTGGTGCGACCGAGGGCGATCTGATTACCTTTACCTCGACTGGTATCGAAGTGACCGGTGAAAACACTGCCAATATCACCGGCGACCTGACCATGAACGGCGTGACCAAATCTGTTGTTCTGGACGCCAAACTGAACAAGGTTGACACCCACCCGATGGCAAACAAGCCATGGGCCGGTTTCAACGCCACCACGACCCTTGTCCGTAGTGAATTTGATCTGGGCCAGTTCGCACCGTTTGTAAGTGACGAAGTGCAGGTGCAGATCTCGGTCGAAGCGCAAAAAGCCGAATAAGCGCAAGACAACGAACACGAAAACCGCCGGTGATCCTGTCACCGGCGGTATTTTTTGGCATTACTGACTGCGGGACGCGGCGAGTTCCACAGCGACGGTGACGATGAAGCCGAGCGAGTCTTCGGTGGGCTGCGATGCGCCGATGCCGAAATCCAACCTGTTCAGATCAACCGAGCCCGTCATGGTCGCGGTGTCGTCCTGAAGGTCCAGTGAAAACGGGAGTATGATATCGATCGTCTTGTCGCGGATTGTCAGTGGTCCGCGTGCCTCATATCCGCTTTCGGTTTTGAAAATGTCAGCCGTGAACTGGGCCGTCGGAAACTGGGCGTTGTTGAAGAAATCCGCACCCATGGCCTGTTCGGTTACGGTTCCGAGGCTGAGAGACCCTATTGCGATCGTGACCTCGACGGACCCGGCCGGGCCAGGCTCGGCAGGGTCGTCAAAAGCAATTGCGGCTGTCCAGTCGGAAAACGAGCCGGTGACCGGGCTACCCAATTGGGAAATCGTGATGGACAGGGTGCCGTTCTGAACCTGCCAGTCTGATTGCACCTCGGCCAGTTGGACGTCGGCGTCATCATCGTCGGCCTCACGCGCAAATTCGCCAGAGACCCAGCCGCCGGTGAGGACAAGCGCCCAAACGGCCACCGCGGCGACGGCGGGCACAAGGGAATGATGCTGGTGTGGAGGCTCCGGTGCGTCCGACCCACCCGGCAACATCCTGCGCAACGTGCTGTCTTTGTCTATGACGTGATGCTTCAACGCTCCGGCAACATGCAGGGCCAGCGCGCCGACGAGCGTCCACATGAACAGCCAATGCAGAACGCCTGTCACCTCGGCCACAATGGTTGATTTCGCTACAAAAGGCAGATTTTGGCCGAAGGGCCAGAGGATTGGAGCAAACCCTTCGGTTGCGGCGTGGTGCACCCAACCGGTCAGTGGCACAAGCACCAGTGACCCATAAAGAAGCCAGTGGACGGTTTCGGCGGCAAAAGCCTCGGGCTTGTTGTCGGCATTCAGCAGGCCGGGCTTGGTTTGCGTGAAGGCCCACACTATCCGAGCCAAAGCAACGAAGAACACGGTGACGCCTATGGTTTTGTGCAATGAGAACATGCGCGCCGCGCGTGCGATTTCGGCCTCGCTTGGGGCTGTGGAGGCATGCAAGACGGCATGGGCCAGGTTGTCCGCGATCCAGCCGAGCGGCAGGGCCGTGAAGATCAGCAACGCGGTGAGCCAGTGAAACGTCTTTGCGACACTTCCGTAGCTTGAGAAGGAATTGGTCGAGGCCATGGGTGCAACGCTCCGAGATTCTGTGCTGCGCCCAAGTTAAGGTTATCGGAAGTCGGCACAAGTAAGCGCTTGTGCACAGCCAAGGTGCCAGAATGCAGAACAAAGGCAGTGCTTGTGCCAGACGTTCAGTCAGTTTACACCCCGCCGCAACCTGACATCATCCATGAGGTTGCAATGACACTCGCGTTCGTTTTTCCGGGGCAGGGCGCCCAGACCATCGGTATGGGCAAAGCACTGGCCGATGCCTATCCGGCGGCGCAGGCCGTCTTCGATGAGGTGGACGAGGCACTGGGAGAGAAGCTGAGCAGATTGATCTGGGAAGGCGACATCGCCGACTTGACGCTGACTCAGAACGCCCAGCCTGCTCTTATGGCGACATCCATGGCGGCAATGCGTGCGCTGGAAGCCGAAGGCGTTTCGGTTGGTCAGGCAGCTTTCGTGGCGGGTCATTCCTTGGGTGAATACTCGGCCCTTGCGGCAGCGGGGGCTCTGTCGGTTGCGGATACCGCGCGCTTGCTGCGCACCCGCGGTCTGGCGATGCAAAGTGCCGTACCGGTGGGCGAGGGCGCAATGGCGGCCATTCTTGGAGTGGACCTGGAGGCGGTGCGCGCCGTTGCAGAAGAAGCCGCGCAGGGGCAGGTCTGTCAGGCTGCCAATGACAACGATCCAACCCAGGTCGTTGTGTCCGGTTCCAAGGCCGCTGTCGAGCGTGCCGCCGAGATTGCCAAGGAAAAAGGCGCAAAACGTGCTGTTATGTTGCCTGTAAGTGCTCCATTTCACTGTGCGCTGATGCAGCCTGCGGCAGATGTCATGGCGGAAGCGCTTGCTGCCGTCGAGATAAAGGCGCCTTCCGTGCCTTTGGTGGCCAATGTGCGCGCCGAAGCCGTCAGTGATCCGGATCTGATACGTCAGTTGCTGGTGGAACAGGTGACCGGTTCGGTTCGCTGGCGGGAAAGCGTTCAGTTCATGGCCGCGCAGGGCGTGACTGAAACGTGGGAAATCGGTGCTGGCAAAGCGTTGTCCGGCATGATCCGCAAGATCGATCGTGCCATTGCAGGCAAGGCAGTGGGCACACCGGAAGATGTTCAAAAGGCCATTCAGGCCGAATCGTAAGCTCAAAAAGCGTCGTGGCCGACGCACCAAGAGGAAAACCGAATGTTTGATTTGACAGGTAAGAATGCGCTGATCACCGGTGCTTCGGGCGGTATCGGAGGCGACATTGCACGTGCGTTGCACGGCGCTGGCGCAGCGGTCGGATTGTCCGGTACACGTGTCGAGCCATTGCAGGCTCTGGCAGACGAACTGGGCGAACGCGCGCATGTGTTGCCTTGCAATCTGAGCGATCCGGAGGCCGTCGAAGCGTTGCCAAAGCAAGCGGCCGAGGTGATGGGATCGGTGGATATCCTGGTGAACAATGCGGGTATCACGCGCGACAACCTGTTCATGCGCATGTCCGATGAGGAATGGCAGAGCGTTATTGACGTGAACATGACCTCGACGATGAAACTGTGCAAAGGTGTGATCCGCGGCATGATGAAGTCACGCTGGGGCCGGATCGTGAATGTCTCGTCCGTGGTTGCCGCGATTGGCAACCCGGGGCAGGCCAACTATGCTGCGTCAAAAGCCGGGATGATAGGGTTTTCCAAGGCTTTGGCTCACGAAGTGGCAACGCGCGGAATTACCGTGAATGCCGTGGCTCCGGGCTTTATCACCACGGCAATGACCGAGAAGCTGACCGAGGAGCAGAAAAAGGGTCTGTTGCTCAAGGTTCCGGCGGGTCGCATGGGTGAACCCGAAGAAATTGCAGCGGCTGTACTGTATCTTGCCAGCCCCGAAGCGGGTTATGTTACCGGAAGCACCTTGCATGTGAACGGCGGCATGGCCATGTTGTGATCGCCACAGGGGCAGCGCGAAAGCGTTTGCCTCTTGCGTCGACTATGCTATAGGCGGCGCATCTATGCGGGGCCGGTTGTTCAGGTCGGCCTTCGACTTCCCGGTTCGCCGGGACCCAAACCGCCCGAAACGGGCAAATCAAAGCCAACCCGTGCGGGCAAGGGCAGAATCGGGCAGACCGCCCTGTAAAGGAATGAGGAATAGACATGAGCGACGTCGCAGATCGCGTTAAGAAGATCGTTGTTGAGCACCTGGGTGTTGAAGAAGATAAAGTCGCGGAAAACGCGTCCTTCATCGATGATCTGGGCGCAGACAGCCTGGACACCGTTGAACTGGTCATGGCCTTCGAAGAAGAGTTCGGCATCGAAATCCCCGATGACGCTGCCGAGACCATCCAGACCTTCGGCGACGCCGTAAAGTTCATCAGCGAAGCGTCCTAAGCGTTTCCCTCTGATCAAATGCGGCGCTTCCGGGCAACGGAGGCGCCGTTTTTTTATGCCTGTTCAAAATTCAGGCTTGCGCGGTCATTTTTGGATGCGCACTGTTTCCATTGAGGCAAAATTCCAAGTGGACAGGGCATGATAAGATCCACTCCCATGATAAATACCGCGCGTTTGACGCTGTGTGCCATGCGCCCGGAGGACTTTGACCGGTTCGCCGAGATCTGGAGAGATCCGTGCGTCGTTCAGCATATTGGCGGCTCACCCCGATCGCGCGGAGAAGCATGGGATTCCTTTTTGCGCAATGCCGGGCATTGGCACATGGCCGGGTTTGGACAATGGGGTGTGCTGCAACAATCGGATCGAAAGCTGATCGGACAGGCCGGTTTCTTTTACGGAAACCGCCGGATGGGCGAGGATTTCGACGGGTTTCCCGAGGCGGGTTGGGTTCTGGCGCCCGAGGCGCAGGGGCAGGGCCTGGGGTATGAGGCGGCCAAGGCAGCGCATGACTGGTTTGACCGGGTGATTCCCGGGCCTTTGGTTGCGATGGTGAATGCGTCCAACGCCTCGTCGCAGAAGCTTGCCAAAAAGCTGGGCTATGTATTGATGCGGGAAGGGGTGTATAATGAAACCCCGGTGCATTTGCTTCGGCGCAACGGGCCACCTGCGCTCGCGTAAATCTGCCACTTCGACACTATGCCGCAAAATGGCCAAACTGTGCCGATCCCGGTGATATTGGGAGGGCGTTCCAGGTGTATGCTGCCGGGGATTTTCAGAGCGATTGAGCGGAGGACCGAGCTCATGAGGATATACCCCACTATGGAGTTGCAGAACGGCCGGTGTGTCACGTTGGACAAAGGTCGTTTGGACAACGCTATGATTTGGCACGTAAACCCGGTTGAAACGGCGCGAAGCTGGGCCGAAGCGGGTGCCGAATGGATGCACCTGACTGATTTCGATGCGATAGAGGGAAAAGATACCAACGTCGAATTGATTGAAGAGATTATCCGCGCGGCCGAAATCCCGGTTCAGTTGGCAGGTGGCATGCGGACGCGCGAACAGGTCGAGCGCTGGATCGACAAGGGCGTCGGTCGCGTCGTGATAGGGACGCTGGCAGCGCGCGAGCCGAAGCTGGTCAAGGAATTGGCCACGCTCTACCCGGATCAAATCGTGCTGTCGGTCGATGTCTGGCAAGGTTTTGTAATGACGGATGGCTGGCGCAGCCAAAGCGTATTCACGCCCGAAGCGTTTATCGACGCGTTCGAGGGGGCGCCGTTTGCTGCTATCGTGGTGACCGATATCGACAGCGATATGGAGGACGTTGAAGCTCAACTTGGTTTGATCTCGGGGATCGCCAGTCAGTCGCGCACCCCGGTGATAGCAAGCGGGGTTGTACGTACCGCGGATGACATCTCGCGGCTGGCGTATATTCCCAATATCTCGGGTGCGATCGTGGGGCGTGCATTGTTTCGCAAGACACTTGACCTGACGGATGCTCTGGAAATGGCAAAATCGGCGCATGAGCCGGTGGCACAGTTCCAATAAATACGCTTCGCCCTTTCAACCGGAATCGTGAAAGGGCGGCGCCGATTTCCGTAACCCAAAGCGGTACTGCTTCGGTTACCCGGCGGTGGGAAGCCCGCATGAAATCGCCGTTGCTCTTGCCCCCGGACCCCGGGCCGGGGTAAGAGCGGTTCTCATAACAGGAAGCAGGCAAGAGGCACTTCATGCGCAGAGTCGTTGTAACCGGTCTTGGATTGGTCACTCCTTTGGCCAGCGGGGTCGAGGAAACCTGGTCGCGGCTGCTGGACGGAGAGTCCGGCGCTGGTCCCATCACGCATTTTGATGCGGAAGGCAGTGGTGTCACCACGACCTACGCCTGTGAGGTGCCCCGCGGGGACGGAACCAACGGGACCTTCAATCCCGATGACTGGATGCCGCCGAAAGAGCAGCGCAAGATCGAGGACTTTATCCTGTATTCCATCGCAGCCGCTGAAATGGCGTGCAAGGATGCGAACTGGTTGCCGGAAGATGAAGAGGACCGCCTGCGAACAGGTGTTCTGATCGGTTCTGGCATCGGGGGGTTGGGTTCGATCGCGAATACCGCCAATCTGATCCGCGACAAAGGCCCGCGTCGGGTTTCACCGTTCTTTATTCCGGGTGCTCTGATCAACCTGGCATCAGGTCAGGTGTCGATCCGGCATGGCTTCAAGGGGCCGAACCATTCGGTCGTGACGGCGTGTTCCACCGGTGCCCATGCAATCGGTGACGCCAGCCGTATCATTCGGGCAGGGGACGCAGACGTCATGGTCGCTGGTGGCGGCGAAGGCTGCATCTGCGAGATCGGCATCGCCGGGTTCAACGCATGCAAGGCGTTGTCGACCAAATATGCGGATAATCCAAAGGCGGCCAGCCGACCCTATGACGTTGACCGCGACGGATTCGTCATGGGCGAAGGTGCGGGCATCGTCATCCTGGAAGAGTATGAACACGCGAAGGCCCGCGGTGCGAAGATTTACGCCGAGGTGCTGGGCTATGGCATGTCGGGCGACGCATATCACATCACGGCACCGTCCGAGGACGGTGACGGGGCAGAACGTTCGATGAAAGCCGCGTTGCGCAGCGCGGGGCTGGAGCCGAAGGACCTGGACTACATCAACGCCCATGGCACCTCGACCATGGCGGATACGATCGAACTGGGTGCGGTCGAACGTCTGCTGGGAGACCACGCCGCGAACGCCACCATGACGTCGACCAAATCGGCAACCGGTCACCTTTTGGGTGCAGCGGGGGCGATCGAGGCAATCTTCTCGATTCTGGCGATCCGCGATCAGGTCGCACCTCCGACGATCAACCTGGACAACCCCGCGGTGGAGACACCGATTGATCTGGCCCCGAACGCCAAGCGTGAGCGCGAGATCAACGTGGCCCTGTCGAACTCGTTCGGGTTTGGCGGCACCAATGCCAGCGTGATCTTCGGAAAGGTCAACTAAATGTGGCGGGCCATTGCTTCGAACGCGCTGACCATTCTGGTGGTCGGCCTGTTTCTGATGGGAGGACTGATCCTTTGGGGTCAGACCCAGTACAAGGCCGAAGGCCCGCTTGAAACCGCAATCTGTCTTCAGGTCAGAAGCGGATCGAACATGACACGTGTCAGTCAGGAACTGGAAGAGCAGGGCGCGATCCGCAGTGCCACGATCTTTCGGATGGCCGCCGATTACACGGATCGGGCGCAGCAGTTGAAAGCCGGCAGCTTTCTTGTGCGGGAAGGCGCGTCGATGGAGCAGATCATCGACGAAATTACCAGCAGCGGTGCCAGCACCTGTGGATCCGAGATTGAGTATCGTATCGGTGTGACGCGTGCTCAGACCCGTGTGCGCGAGTTGAACCCAGCGACCCTGGATTTCGTCGAAATCGCGTCGTTTGATCCGTCGGAAGAAGAGGTGCCTGAGGCCTATACCGAGAAACGCAACGAGGCGGACACCCGTTACCGCGTGTCGCTGGCCGAAGGTGTGACCTCGTGGCAGGTGGTCCAGGCGTTGAAGGCGTTCGACGCATTGACAGGTGAGGTGACCGAGATCCCGGCCGAAGGGATGCTGGCGCCTGACAGTTACGATGTTGTGGCGGGCCAGGACCGTAAGGACATTTTGCAGGCGATGCAGGACAAGCAACAATTGCGGATCAACGCCGTTTGGGAAAGCCGTCAGGACGGGTTACCGCTGCAAAGTCCCGAAGAAATGCTGATCCTTGCGTCGATCATCGAAAAGGAAACCGGAGTTCCGGAAGAGCGCGGGCAAGTGGCCAGTGTTTTTGTGAACCGGCTGAAACAGGGGATGCGGTTGCAGACGGACCCGACCGTCATCTATGGCGTCACCAAAGGGCAAGGCACGTTGGGGCGCGGGCTGCGCCGCAGCGAGCTGAACCGACCAACGCCGTGGAACACCTATCAGATAGACGGTTTGCCGCCGACGCCGATTGCCAATCCGGGCTTGGCCAGCCTTGAAGCTGCTGTTGCGCCGGATGACACGGATTTCGTGTTCTTCGTTGCCGATGGCACGGGTGGCCATGCATTTGCCGAAACTTTGCAGGAGCACAATCGCAATGTCGCCAAATGGCGCGAGATTGAGGCAGAGCAGAATTCGGGAAATTGATCTGAACGAAAAATGGTTTCGTTCATCGTGTTGCGCCAACGCCGGTCATTGAACCGGCGTTGGCTTTTTTGTGTTCCGATCTTAGGCCGCCGGACGTTTGCTGCGTGGACGACGCCGTTTGTTTGCTGCGGGTTTTCCTTCCCCGTTGGCGGGCTTGGGTTTGAACCCCCGGCGACGGTTGTTCGGGCGGCGCGCCGGTTTTTCAGGTTGCACGGCTTCGGGCATCGCGCCACTGGCAACTGGAATCTCGATCTTCATCAGCTTTTGAATCTGGCGCAGCAGATCAACTTCTTCCGGTGAACAGAAGGCGATGGCTTCGCCCTCGCGCCCTGCGCGGGCGGTGCGCCCGATACGGTGGACGTAGTTGTCAGGCACCTCGGGCAAGTCGAAGTTGATCACGTAGGCGACGCCCGGGATGTCGATGCCCCGGGCGGCAACGTCGGTGGCGACCAGTATGTTGATTTCGCCCGCGCGAAACGCCTTGATGGCACGATCGCGCTGACCCTGGCTTTTGTTGCCGTGGATGGATGCGGCGTTGTAGCCATCGGCCACAAGCCCTTTCATCAGCCGTTCCGCGCCATGTTTGGTGCGGGTAAAGACCAGTGTCAGAGCGTCCACATCTTTTGACAGGATTTCACGCAGCTTGGCTGGTTTCCCGGGCTTGGAAACGAAGTGCAGAGACTGCGTAATCTTGTCGGCGGCTTTGCCCGGAGGCGAGACCTGCACCCGCTGCGGGTTGGTCAGGTAAGCACGGCTGAGCTCTTCCATCTGCTTCGGCATGGTGGCCGAAAACAACATGGTTTGGCGTGGGGTGCCCAGTGCCGGAGCGATTTTTCGCAGTGCATGGATAAAGCCCAGGTCAAGCATCTGGTCTGCTTCGTCCAGCACCAGATGGCGTACCGCTCCGAGGTTTACCGCGCCCCGCTCCATCAGATCTATCAGGCGGCCCGGTGTGGCGACCAGAATATCGGTGCCACGGGAAAGGAACATTATCTGCTTGTTGATCGATTGGCCGCCGACGACGGTGGCCACACGCAGCTTGGTGCCTTTCGTCAAGGTGCGGAGGCTGTCGGCGATTTGATTCACAAGTTCCCGGGTGGGCGCCAGGATCAGCGCTTTAGCGGTTTTCGGGTCGGGCTTGCCGGGTTGGGCCAGAAGGTGATCGATCAGAGGCAGGCCAAAAGCCAAGGTCTTTCCGGTGCCGGTTTGCGCCAGTCCCAGAATGTCGTGACCATTCAGAGCAAGCGGAATCGCCTGGTTCTGGATCGGGGTGGGTTGAGTGAAATTGGCACGTTTGAGTGCCTCGTTCAGTGCCGGGGCAAGGCCCAGCATATCAAAGTCGAACAAATAACTATCCTTTTGCAGCCCGGAGCGTTTGCCCGCGGACAGGTCATGAAGGGTCGCGCGTTGGCGACCGGCAGGGGTTGTGCGAGACCTCGGGACGAGCAGGCGTATCCTGCGCCATCCGGCCGTCGCGTCAAGAACCCTGCGTGATGGGGAACTGGAATGATGAGTCGGCGCTGTGGGGCGGACGAGGTCCGCTTGGGCTCACGCATCAGCGCTGTGATGTGGGGCACATGAGGGTTCCGCCATGGAATGTCAAGCGCTGGCAAGCCTTCTGGTGGTTTTCTGAGTCGGATAAGGCACTGTTCGCGGCACCAGACTGCCATTGTATTACAGTGTTAAACCAACGGCCCTGTTGATCGCCATTCCAGTATTCACGGCCTGATAGGTTGGAAATGGCATCCTCTCGGCGGTATGAATGTCGCGTCGGATCCAGTTTTGTGCTTCCAACTGGTGAAGGGATGAGGACAACGCCCGATCTGTAATGACCGAAAGACCTGATTTGATGGCCGAGAAACGATGAGGGGTGCTTGCCAACGCCAGAACTGGCACAGTCCAGGATTTTCGCAGAAGTCTGATTTCATCCTCAGAGCGGGCGGTGGTAATTATCTTGCTGGCGATCGTGGCAGCCTCGGTCCCGCATGGCGTTAGTCGAAATTCTGGACGTAGAGGGTGCCCATGGCCGGGATTTCTTTCGATCATTCCAAGTTCAATAAGATGAGCAAGGCTGGCTGCAAAGGCGGTTCGGCTTGCGTCGGTCGCTGCTAGAAGCGGGGCTTGCCGGCCCGGAACTTTGGCGTGCAGCAGCGCAAGAATTTTCAGGGACCAAGCCCGCGACGTCAGCTTGACAAGTGTATCTATGTCCATAAAGTATAGTAAATATATTTTTCAAAAAGGAAAAGCCTTATGTCGCTCGTTTCATTGAAGAACACCATCACACTTGCGATGTCCGTTCGGGATCGACATGCCAGTGCGGAATGGTACGCCGCCAAGCTGGGATTCGAGCTTATCCACCACATTGATGAAGCAGGATGGAGCGAATTGCGAACCAATGTCGACCGAGTCACTTTGGGACTGGGCGAACAGGCCGAAGCCTCTCCGGGGAATTGCGTGCCTGTCTTCGAAGTCGCGGATATCGCGGAGGCGCGTGGAAAGTTGGAACTTGCAGGCGTGGAATTTGACGGTGAAACGGACACGATTGAGGGGATGGTCAGCACGGCAACGTTTTATGATCCGGATAGGAATGCGCTGATGCTGGCGCAGGATTTGACAGACCAGAGCTGAGAGTAAGAGGTAAAGAAAAACTCAAAACAGCGATCGCTGCGTGTTGCCTCGGCGTTGCGTAACGCGTTGACTTTGCGGACTTAATCCTTTATATCTTGTGATATGCTAGAAGAAGTGGGCAGCGGCCCCGGGGCGACCCGGTGGCCGTTTTTTTGCTTCTCTCGTGCGGAGAAAACTCACGCATGAGGTCACAGGCAAACATGACTTTGATTACCCCGGAAGAGCGGATTTCCCAGACGGCTGAATTGTTGCAGTCGCTTGAGAGGTCCATTCGCGATCTGCGGCAAGCGGCGGAAGAACTGCGCAAACAGATCGGAGCCGGGGAGGATGCAGATCTTGCTGGTTCAGCCAAGCAACTCGGGCAGTTAGAGGGGCTGATCCGAAGTTGTCAGAAAGTGGAGACAAGCTTTGTCGAACAACATCACAGACAAGCCGGAATTGCCCAAGGAGGGTACGCGCTCGATCTTGACCGAGCTCGGTTTGAAGTCGGGTGCAGGCTGGCTCGCCTCCGCGCCTGTTGCGGTGCAGGACAGATTTCTGAGTGAGATCGGGGAGGGAGGGCTGTGTGCCCTCCCTTTCCTGTTCGAATTCTGGGCGATGCCGCATCAGCTGCCACCCGAGGGTGACTGGCGGTCCTGGGTGATCATGGGCGGGCGCGGTGCGGGCAAGACGCGCGCCGGGGCCGAGTGGGTACGGTCGATGGTCGAGGGGTCTTTGCCATTGGATAAGGGCCAGGCCTGTCGGGTGGCTTTGGTTGGTGAGACCTTCGATCAGGTACGCGATGTGATGATCTTTGGCGACAGCGGGATATTGCAATGTTCGCCCCCGGATCGGCGACCCGTGTGGAAGACATCGGAACGCAAGCTGATCTGGCCCAACGGGGCCGAGGCTCAGGCGTTTTCGGCACATGATCCCGAAGGGCTGCGCGGGCCGCAGTTCGATGCGGCCTGGGTGGATGAGCTGGCCAAGTGGAAGAAAGCGGGCGATACCTGGGACATGCTGCAATTTGCGCTGCGTTTGGGCGAGAGGCCCCGGGTCTGCGTGACCACGACGCCGCGCAATGTGAAGGTGCTGAAGGATCTGCTGGCGTCGCCCTCCACGGTGCAGACCCATGCACCGACCGAGGCGAACAGAGCCAATCTGGCGGCGTCGTTTCTGGAGGAAGTGCGCGCGCGCTATGCCGGCACGCGGCTGGGGCGGCAGGAGCTGGACGGGGTGTTGCTGTCGGATGCGGACGGCGCGCTGTGGACGGGTTCGATGCTTGAGGCGGCGCGCTGCGCACAAGTGCCCGAATTGGATCGCATCGTGGTGGCGCTGGACCCGGCGGTGACGTCCGGGTCAGGCGCGGATGCCTGCGGGATCGTGGTGGTTGGCGCGCAAGTGCAAGGCCCGCCCGAGGCGTGGCGCGCCTATGTGCTGGCTGACCGGACGGTGCAGGGCGTTGGCCCGGCAGGCTGGGCGAAGGCGGCGATTGACGCGATGGATGAGTTCGGGGCCGAGCGGCTGGTGGCCGAGGTCAATCAGGGTGGGCAGTTGGTGGAAGAGGTCGTGCGGCAGGTGGACCCTCTGGTCCCGTTCCGGCCGGTGCGTGCGTCACGTGGCAAGGTCGCGCGGGCAGAGCCTGTGGCGGCCCTGTATGAGCAGGGACGGGTGTCGCATGTTGCCGGGTTGGACGCGCTGGAGGAGCAGATGTGCCAGATGACCGCGAGGGGGTTCGAAGGGCAGGGCTCACCCGACCGGGTCGATGCTCTGGTCTGGGCGTTGCATGAGTTGGTTGTGGGGCCTGCGGGGGTGTATCGGCGGCCTCGGGTGCGGAGTCTGTAAAGGCCTTGTTCTCTTGTGGCTATGATCACCCGGTAAAAGTGCAATATTCTTCTTGATATTTGCGCAGCAGGGTCAGTAGACGACGAGGCCGTTCGTCATCTTGCAATTCAGCCATGCCAAACGGGTAGTACTTTACTGGTGCATTAGGAATGGGGATGTGAGGGTTACCATGCGGAGTAGGCGTGTAGGGATCTGTAAACAACAAAATCATGTCTGCGAATTTGACGGAACTCTCTAGTTCTACGAACCTCCAAAGTGCGCTGTCAGTGTTATGGGGGTCAGGAACCTGAGTCCGAGCCAAATCAAACGTCAGGCCGTATATGCGCGTCCCTTGCTTTCTGGTTTCTTCGATTTCAACAGTTGCGTCGCAACCTGCCACCTTGATTTGCTGTTTGACACGTATTTCTGGAAACCAGTGGTTGCCAACCTTGTTTCCTCCTGAAACCTGTCGGGTCTCGGACACCTTTTGAATCTCATGAGCGAGAGATAATCGCGCGTCTTTGGCAAGCGCCATGTTGCAATCTAAGGGCAACAGAGAAAATAGGATTGAGACCATTCTGACGTAATTTACTGTCAACGACGCAGATCCTTACATACGTTGGCGGAAGCGCGGGATAATTCGAGTATGGTCCTCGATTGACACCAACACGCCAAGTTGTAAAGGGTTTGGGGCCTGCAATCTTAAGGTGTTGAAAATGTCCTGCAAAAAAACTTATTTCTTACTTGTTGCTTTGGCGCTTCTTGGGTGTTTTGGCACGCTTTGGTACTTTGATCAGCCCGGCTTCAGCGGGAAGCACAGAATGGGAACTTCGCTGGTTACAGCATTGATAATCGCAGGTTTTACAAGGCACTATTTTGTAGGTATGCGAGACGACGACTAGCCTTGGCGGATATGCCTTTAGTGTTCTGCGCATTTCCTTGACAGATATCCACCCGTTGCCCACCCCCCGTACGCCCCATTCCCGAGGTTTAAACTTCTTTCCGTCATAACTCCTTTCAACAAGCCGGGCAGAGCGGCGGCAGAAAGGAGCACAGATGGTATTCGATTTCTTGCGTCGTGGATCGGCTGAGGCAGCGCCAGAGGCGAAGGCGAGCGCGACGGGGCCTGTGGTGGCGTGGCAGAGCGGCGGGCGCGTGGCGTGGAGCCCTCGGGACGCGGTGTCGCTGACGCGGACGGGGTTTTCGGGGAACCCGGTGGGGTTCCGCTCGGTCAAGTTGATTGCCGAGGCGGCGGCGGCACTGCCTTTGGTGCTGCAGGATCAGGCGCAGCGGTTTGATACCCATCCGATCCTGTCGCTGATGCGCCGTCCGAATGCGGCGCAGGGGCGGGCGGAGTTGATGGAGGCGCTGTTCGGGCAGTTGCTGCTGTCGGGGAACGCCTATGTCGAGGCGGTTCAGGCCGAAGAAGGGCTGCCGGTTGAGCTGCATGTGTTGCGCTCGGACCGGATGAGCGTGGTGCCGGGGGCGGATGGGTGGCCCAAGGCGTATGATTACGCGGTCGGTGGCAAGAAGCATCGGTTTGCGGCGGAAAACATCTGCCATATCAAGTCGTTCCACCCGCAGGATGATCATTATGGGTTCTCGCCAATGCAGGCGGCGGCGATGGCGATTGATGTGCATAACAGCGCGTCGCGCTGGTCGAAATCGCTGCTGGATAATGCGGCGCGGCCTTCGGGGGCGCTGGTGTGGAAAGGCGATGGCCACGGGGTGATGGCCGAAGATCAGTTCCGGCGTCTGTCAGACGAGATCGAGGCGAACTATCGCGGGGCCCGCAATGCAGGCCGTCCGATGGTTCTGGAAGGGGGGCTGGATTGGAAGCCGATGGGGTTCTCTCCGTCCGATATGGAGTTTCAAAAGACCAAGGAAGCCGCCGCCCGCGAGATCGCGCTGGCCTTCGGTGTCCCGCCAATGCTGCTGGGGATCCAGGGTGACGCGACCTATTCGAACTATCAGGAGGCCAACCGGGCGTTTTATCGCCTGACCGTGCTGCCCCTGGTGACGCGGGTGGCGGCGGCGGTGTCGGACTGGCTGGCGGGCTTTACCGGCGAGAAACTGGTGTTGAAGCCTGACCTGGATCAGGTGCCCGCGCTGTCGGTAGAACGCGACGCGCAATGGGCGCGGGTCAACGGGGCCAATTTTCTGACGGATGCGGAAAAGCGCGCGTTGCTGGGGCTGCCGGAGCGTGCAGATGGGTGAGGGGTATCCCTCGTTCGAGTGCGCGCCAGGTCTGCGTCTGGCCGCGCATGAACGGGTGGCCGAGATCCAGCATGCACATCTGTGTCGGCGTCTGGATCAGATCGAAGAGATGATGGAGCGGCTGGAGCGCCGGCTGTGGCTGACGGTCTATGGCGTGGCGGCGGTGATCCTGGCACAGGCGTTTCAATCCCTCTTGGTGGTCGCGCCATAAGTTCAATGGGTTACATGGAGAAGTTCATGGATTTAGAGCATAAATTCGCACGGTTCGGCGACGGTTTGTCGGTTACGGATGACGCGGCAATCGAGGGCTATGCCAGCCTGTTTGGGCAGGTCGATCAGGGCAGTGACGTGGTGCAGCGTGGCGCCTATCGCGGCTCGCTTGACAGGCTGGCCAGAGCGGGTCAGCGCGTCAAGATGCTGTGGCAGCATGATCCGGCCCAGCCCATCGGCGTGTGGGACGAAGTGCGCGAGGACGACAAGGGCCTGTGGGTCAAGGGGCGTTTGCTGGAGAGCACGCAGAAGGGCCGCGAGGCGGCAGAATTGATCCGGGCAGGTGCGATGGATGGTCTGTCGATCGGCTACCGCACCAAACGGGCCGTGAAGAATGACAAGGGCCAGCGGGTCCTGACCGAACTGGAGCTGTGGGAGGTGTCATTGGTGACCTTCCCGATGCTGCCCAGTGCGCGGGTGGCGGCGAAGGGAAGGACACCTGACGCCGAGGAAGCCCTGCGCTGTATTGCCGACGTATTCAACGATGCCCGGCAGGAGCTGGCGCGGACCTAGCGCGCCTCAAAACCACTCAGAACAGGACATGCTGATGAGCAAGACCGAAACCCCGGCCTTGACCGGAGAGGGTGCGCCCCTGGTTCAGGAGGTGAAGCGGGCGATGGCTGGCTTCGTGAATGAATTCAAGGGCCTGAAAGCTGAAGTTAATACAAAACTGCAACAGACAGAAGAGCGACTGACCATGGTGGATCGTAAATCAACAATCGCGGTACGCCCGCATCTTGCCGCTTCGATCGAAGACGGAGCCCCGCATCAGAAGGCATTTGACGCCTATGTGCGGTCCGGCGAAGATGACGGGCTGCGTGGCCTCGAGATGGAGGGCAAGTCCCTGTCAGCAGCGGTCAACAGCGACGGTGGCTATCTGGTTGATCCGCAGACTGCCGAGACGATCAAGTCGGTTTTGAACTCGACCGCCTCGATCCGTTCGATTGCATCGGTCGTGAATGTCGAGGCAAATTCGTTCGACGTGCTGATCGATCACACCGATGTAGGTGCGGGCTGGGCTGACGAAAACTCGGCCACAGCGGAGACCGGAACACCGTCGATCGATCGCATCTCGATCCCGCTGCACGAGCTGAGCGCGCTGCCCAAAGCGTCGCAGCGTCTGCTGGATGACAGCGCCTTCGATGTCGAGGGCTGGCTGGCCGGGCGTATTGCCGACAAGTTTGCACGCGCCGAGGCGGCGGCATTCATCAACGGTGATGGCGTCGACAAGCCCAAGGGGTTGATGATCCACCGCGCGGTTCCGAATGATGGCTGGTCCTGGGGAAGCCTTGGTTATGTCCCGACCGGTATTGATGCGGGTATTGATGCGGATGCGATTGTCGATGTGGTTTATGCGCTGGGCGCGCAATACCGGGTCAACGGGACCTTCGTGATGAATTCGAAGACCGCAGGTGTGATCCGCAAGTTGAAGGACAGTGATGGCCGCTTCCTGTGGTCCGATGGTCTGGCCGCAGGTGAGCCGGCGCGTCTGATGGGCTATCCGGTTCTGATCGCCGAGGACATGCCGGATGTGGCAACCGACAGTTTCTCGATTGCCTTTGGTGATTTCCAGGCCGGTTACACCATTGCCGAGCGTCCTGATTTGCGCGTGCTGCGCGATCCGTTCAGCGCCAAGCCACATGTCCTGTTCTATGCGACCAAACGCGTCGGCGGCGATGTCAGCGATTTTGCTGCGATCAAGCTGTTGAAATTCGGCACCGCCTAACGCGGGCTGAATCCGGGGGGCCCTGGCCCCTCGGACGGCGGGCGCGGGCCGGAGTGAGATCCTCTGCGTTGTCTAGCTGCTCCCCTCCGTCCGAGCAACGTGGGGCGGCGCGTGCCCGCCAATTTCCAAAGATGGGGCCCTGGAGGGGTCCGAGATTGCGGAGTGAGTGGATGATGTTGATCGAAGAGACCGCCATCGCGGATGCGGCGCTGCCGGTGGATCAGTTCAAGGCGCATCTGAGGTTGGGCACGGGCTTTGCCGAGGATGATGTGCAGAATGAAGTGTTGAAGGGGTTCCTGCGGGCCGCCATTGCGGCGATCGAGGCGCGCACTGGCACGGTTCTGATCACACGGGAATTCTCGTGGAGTTTGAACAGGTGGCGCGACCCGTCGGGCGAAGTGCTGCCTGTGGCCCCGGTGGTTTCAGTTCAGGCTGTGACGCTGACTGACAAGCAAGGAGCCGAAACAGTTGCAAACGCTGCGACCTATCGGCTGGAGCATGACAGCCAGCGGCCCCGGATACGCCCATTGGGATCCAGCCTGCCTGCCATCGAAACGGGTGGTTCCGTAAAGATCTCGTTTGTCGCGGGGATGGCGCAGGATTGGGGCGGGCTGCCTGCCGATCTTGGGCAAGCCGTGCTGCTGCTGGCGGCGCATTATTATGAATACCGGGATGAAACCTCGTTGGGCGCGGGTTGTATGCCCTTTGGTGTCACCAGCCTGATCCAGCGCTATCGCATGGTGCGTTTCGGGGCGGGGGTATCGCAATGAACACGCCGCATCTGAACCGTAAATTGGTGCTGGAGGCGCCAATGCGAACTGCTGATGGGGCGGGGGGCTATACCCAAACATGGGCTGCGATGGGGACACTGTGGGCCGAGGTGACGGCGCGCAGTGGGGCGGAACGGCAGATCGCCGGAGCGTCCGTGTCGCGTGTCGGGTACCGCATCGTGGTACGCGGAGCGCCCATGGGATCTCTGATGCGCCCCGCGCCAGATCAGCGGTTTCGCGAGGGAAATCGCTGTTTCGTAATCCGGGCCGTGGCCGAGCATGACCCGCGCGGCAAGTTCCTGACCTGTTTCGCAGATGAAGAGGTGGCGGCATGAGCTATGGCGTTTCCGCCGTTTTGCAGGCGGCCGTGTATCAACAGCTTTCAGCGGACGCAGCAGTCAGCAGCCAATCGGGGGGCGCGATCTATGATGCCGTACCCGCAGGAACCGTGCCGCAGACCTATGTGACGCTGGGCCCCGAAGAGGTGCGGGACGCGTCGGACCGAACAGGCGCGGGCGCGATACACCGCTTCACCGTTTCGGTGGTGTCCCAGGAGGCAGGGTTCGGTGCTGCCAAAACACTGGCCGGCGCGGTGTGTGACGCGCTGGAAAACGCGCCACTCAACCTGGGTCGCGGGCGTTTGGTGGGGCTGTGGTTCGAGCGGGCCTCGGCCCGGCGCACCGGGACCGGCGGCACCATCCGCCAGATCGACCTGAAGTTCCGCGCCCGCGTGGAAGATGACTAAGCAATCAACGGAGAGAGCACATGGCTGCCCAGAACGGAAAAGACCTGTTGGTCAAAATGGATATGAACGGTACCGGCCTGTTCCAGACCATCGCGGGGCTGCGGGCCACGCGCATAAGTTTCAATGCTGAAAGTGTGGAAGTCACCAGTCTGGAAAGCCAGGGTGGATGGCGCGAGCTTTTGTCCGGGGCGGGGGTCAAATCGGCTTCGATCTCTGGCTCGGGCGTGTTCAAGGATGCTGGCACGGATGAACGCGCGCGGCAGTTGTTCTTTGATGGCGAAACTCCAGCCTTTCAGGTCATCATCCCTGATTTCGGGATTGTAGAAGGCCCGTTCCAGGTGACCAGCATCGAGTACGCGGGCTCGCACAACGGTGAGGCGACCTATGAGATGAGCATGGCCAGTGCCGGTGCTCTGACCTTCACGGCGCTTTGATCCGATGGCCAATCCGTGGACAGGCGAGGTGGCGCTGACCATCGATGGCGAGCAGCGGGTGCTCAAACTGACGCTTGGTGCTTTGGCGGAGTTGGAGCAGGAGCTGAATGCTGGGTCGCTGGTTGAACTGGTGCAGCGGTTTGAGGGCGGTGCGTATTCCAGTGCGGATGTTCTGGAGCTGATCGTTGCCGGTTTGCGGGGCGGTGGCTGCCACATTGCCCGGACCGACCTTATGCATGCCGAGATCGAAGGCGGCCCCATGGCTGCCGCCAGAACCGCAGCCGAATTGTTGGCGCGCGCCTTCATGGTGCCGGAGGGCGCATGAGCGGGTTCGACTGGCCTGTCCTGATGCGGGCCGGATTTCTGGGGCTGCGACTGACGCCGGATCAATTCTGGCGTCTGACCCCGGCAGAGCTGCGGCTGATGCTTGGGCAGGGTTCCGGAGCGCCCGCAATGAACCGGGCGGGGTTGGACGCTTTGCAGGCGGCCTATCCGGACAAGACACAAGGAGAGCGTGATGACAGATCGTGACGGGTTTGATGACCTGCAAGAACGAGGCGAAGCGTTGGGCGATTCCCTCGGCGATGCTGCGACTATGGCGGCGGCGTTTGACAGCCAGATGAAGCGCATCAGCGCCGCATTTGAAGAGACCGGCAAGGATGTCGCGACGCTGGAGCGCGGCATGTCCAGCGGATTGCGCAAGGCCTTCGATGGTGTCGTTCTGGATGGGATGAGCCTTTCCGGTGCGTTGGATATCCTGAAGAACTCTTTGATCCAAACGGCTTATGCGGCTGCGATCAAGCCGGTGACGGACCACTTTGGCGGCATGCTGGCCAACACGGTCGGCGGGTTGGTGAAGGGAATTCTGCCCTTTGCCGATGGCGGAAGCTTCAGCCAGGGCCGGGTGATGCCCTTCGCCAATGGCGGTGTGGTCAGCGGCCCGACCATGTTTCCCATGCGCGGCGGCACCGGGCTGATGGGAGAAGCCGGGCCAGAGGCGATCATGCCGCTTGCGCGCGGGGCCGATGGCAAGCTGGGCGTGCGGACGCAAGGCGCCGGGCGTGCCGTGAATGTGGTGATGAACATTTCGACACCTGACGTGCAGGGGTTCCGCCGCTCTCAGGGGCAGATTGCGGCCCAGATGAGCCGCGCGCTGGGGCGCGGCAATCGCAACAGGTAAATCAGGGAGCAGCTGATGAATTTCCACGAGGTGAGATTTCCCGCCAGCCTGAGCTTTGGCTCGGTCGGGGGGCCGGAACGGCGCACGGACATCGTGACGCTGGCCAATGGTTTTGAAGAGCGCAACACCCCCTGGGCCCATTCGCGTCGCCGATATGATGCGGGGCTGGGGATGCGGTCGCTGGACGATATCGAGACACTGATTTCGTTCTTCGAAGCGCGGCAGGGCCAAATGTTCGGCTTTCGCTGGAAAGACTGGTCGGATTTCAAATCCGGCAAGGCCACGGCGGACATCAATTTCGGAGATCAGGTAATCGCGAAAGGCGACGGAACATGCACCGTATTCCAGTTGATCAAGACCTACCAATCGGGCGGGGTAAGCTATGCGCGCCCCATCGTGAAACCGGTATTGGGGACGGTGCGTCTGGGGCTGGATCAGGATGAGGTCCGCGAGGGCGTGGATTTTGACGTTGATCTGACGACGGGAAGGGTCACGTTTGCGGACCCGCCGCCGGAAGAGGTCGATATCACCGCGGGTTATGAATTTGACGTGCCGGTGCGCTTTGACACCGACAAAATCCAGACCAGCGTTGCCAGTTTTCAGGCCGGCGACGTACCGAACGTTCCAGTGGTCGAGGTGCGCATCTGATGGCTGAAGATATCAAGGGCCTGCACGCGCATCTGCAAAGCGGGTTGACAACGGTCTGCCGCTGTTGGGCGATCAAGCGCACGGACGGTCAGGAATACGGTTTCACCGACCACGACAGGGAGCTGAGTTTTGACGGGTTGACCTTCAAGGCAAGTACCGGCCTGACGGCCGCCGCCATCGAGCAGGCCACGGGCCTGTCCATCGACAACACAGAAGCGATGGGCGCACTGTCTGACGCGGCCATTCGCGACGAGGATATCGAAGCGGGGCGTTTTGACGGGGCCGAAGTGCGCGCCTGGCTGGTCAACTGGGCAGATCTGGATCAGCGCATCCTTCAGTTCCGTGGTTCAATCGGTGAGTTGCGCCGCTCTGGCGGCGCGTTCCATGCGGAATTGCGCGGCCTGACCGACTTGCTGAACCGCCCTTTGGGGCGTGTTTACCAAAAGCCGTGCACGGCTGTGTTGGGGGATCGGGCCTGCCGGTTCAACACCGACACGCCGGGGTATTGGTTCAACGGTGTGATCTCGGGTTTCGATGGCGGCACCCTTTTGCATGTTGCAGGAGGTCAGACCATTGAAGAAGGCTGGTTCGAACGGGGGCGCGTGGACGTTTTGTCCGGTTCTGCCAAGGGGTTGTGGTCTTCGATCAAGAACGACAGGCAGACGGCAACCGGGCGGGAAATCACGCTTTGGTCCGGTTTCGGGGCCAGCCTGGCGATCGGCGACAGCGTGAAACTGCGGGCAGGATGCGACAAGCGCATGGAAACCTGCCAGTTCAAGTTCAACAACTTTCTAAATTTTCAAGGGTTTCCAGATCTTCCAGGCGAAGACTGGGTCATGGCTGTTCCCAAGAAAAGCAAAACCAATAGCGGAGGCAGCTTACGGTGACGATACGTAGAGAGGTTATTGTGACAGAGGCGCGCAATTGGCTTGGAACGCCTTATGTGCATCAGGCCTCGGTCAAAGGTGCCGGTGCGGATTGTCTGGGCCTGTTGCGCGGCGTTTGGCGCGCCGTGATCGGGCGGGAACCTGAATCTGTTCCGGCCTACAGCATGGACTGGTCCGAACCGCAGGGCGAGGAACGGATGTGGGTGGCTGCCAGGCGGCATCTGGTCGAAAAACCAATAGGCAAGATGGCATCGGGGGATGTTCTGCTGTTTCGGATGCGCGACGCAAGCGTCGCCAAGCATCTGGGCATCGTCAGTACTACGCACCCCGAACCCCGCTTTATTCACGCGTATTCCGGCCACGGCGTGGTGGAAAACGCACTGAGCAGGCCTTGGTGCCGCCGTATCGTTTCCTGTTTCGAATTCCCGATGGAGATGCATTGATGGCCACTATTCTTCTTTCTGCAGCCGGGGCCGCGCTGGGCGGTTCGATCGGGGGCACGGTTGCGGGCCTTTCAACCGCAATTATCGGTCGGGCTGTTGGTGCGACGGTCGGGCGGATCCTTGATCAGAAGTTCTTTAACCAGTCCGTTATGGGCAGTGGCAGTGAAGTCGTCGAAACCGGTCGCATGGATCGGTTTCGGTTGACGGAAACCGGCGAAGGTGCGCCGGTGACCACCGTGTTTGGCCGTATGCGTGTGGGCGGTCAGGTCATTTGGGCTTCGGATTTTCTGGAGACCCAGACAACGACCACAGAGGGTGGCGGCGGCGGGGGCAAGGGGAAACCCAAGACCCCTGAGGTGACTACCGTCACGTACAGTTACTCGATTTCGCTGGCGATTGCGGTTGGCGCCGGTGAGATCGCCGATGTCGCGCGCATTTGGGCGGATGGAGAAGAACAAGATCGATCCGGCTTCAATATGCGGGTTTACCATGGCACGTGGGACCAGTTGCCGGACCCGCTGATCGAGGCGATTGAAGGCGCCGGAACGGTTCCGGCTTATCGCGGAACCGCCTATGTCGTGATCGAGGACTTCCCGCTCGGCGCTTTTGGCAATCGGGTGCCGCAGTTTTCATTTGAAGTTGTGCGCCCCACGCAGCGGGACATGCCCGATCACGACAGTGCATTGCCTCAGATCGTGCGCGGGGTTGCCATGATACCGGGGACCGGGGAATACGCTCTGGCCAGCTCTCAGGTGAATTATTCACAATCTGGCAAGAGCTGGCCTGCCAACGCACATTCCGCGTCCGGCACCTCGGATCTTGTCTCCTCGACCCGAGCGCTGGAAAGCGAGTTGCCCAATTGTGATGCCGCATCTTTGGTGGTGTCGTGGTTCGGCGATGACCTGAGATGCGGACACTGCAAGATCCGGCCAAAGATCGAACAGCGTGAGATCGACAGCAGCGACATGCCCTGGATCGTATCCGATCAGGCCCGAAGCGACGCCGGGCTTGTGGTGCGACAAAACGGCCGCCCGGTCTATGGGGGGACACCGGCCGATGTGGCCGTGGTCGAGGCGATCCGCCATCTGAACCAATCCGGCAAGCGGGTAATGTTTTACCCCTTTATCCTGATGGAGCAATTGACGGGGAACGGGCTGCCTGATCCCTGGTCGGATGCGTCAAGTCAGCCTCACCTGCCATGGCGTGGGCGGATCACCTTGGATGTGGCGCCGGGGCGTCCCGGTTCCGCGGACCAGACGGCATCGGCCGATGCACAGGTCGCCGCGTTCTTCGGAACAGCACGTGCGCAGGATTTTGCGATCAACCAGGATACGAACGGATCGGGCGGCACCGACGATGGCTCGGGTGGTCTGGTCAGGCCCAGACCGGGTGGTCGGCCTGACGACAGAGGGGATACCGGTTTAACTTGGGTCTCCGGGGGCGGTACCTTTGGCGGGCTGCTGGGGGACAGCGGCGTCACGGCCAAAGAAATCATCCAATATTCCGGCCCTCAGGAATGGAGCCTGCGGCGTTTCATTCTGCACTATGCCATGCTGTGCAAGGCTGCCGGCGGCGTTTCGTCATTCTGCATCTCGTCGGAGATGCGTGGCCTGACCCAGATCAGGGGGGCTTCGGGCTTTCCGGCCGTTGCGCAGCTTCGCGCCTTGGCGACCGAGGTGCGTCAGATTCTGGGGCCGGACACAAAAATCGGCTATGCAGCGGATTGGAGCGAGTATTTCGGATACCAGCCAAAAGGCACCAGCGACAGGTATTTTCACCTCGACCCTCTTTGGGCGGACGACAACATCGATTTCATCGGCATCGACAACTACATGCCGTTGTCCGATTGGCGTGACGGTGAACACCATCTGGACGCCGAGGCCGGCGCGCCTTCGATTTACGACCTGGGGTACCTTCGCAGCAATATCGAAGGCGGTGAAGGGTATGACTGGTACTACGCCTCTCCGGAAGAGGCGGAAGCGCAGATCAGGACTCCGATCGAAGATCAGGGGCATGACGAGCCGTGGATCTGGAGATACAAGGACCTGCGCAACTGGTGGTCGAATCCGCATCACGAACGGATCGGAGGTGTGCGTCAATCCAATCCGACCGATTGGGTGCCCGCATCGAAACCGATCTGGTTCACCGAGTTGGGGTGTGCGGCAATCGACAAGGGCACGAACCAGCCGAACAAATTCCTGGACCCGAAGTCATCGGAATCGCTGTTGCCCGCGTATTCAAACGGGCTGCGCGACGACTTCATTCAGGTTCAGTATCTGACGGCGATGCTTGGCTATTGGAGCGATCCGAAGGTCAATCCGATCTCGGACATCTACGGCGCGCCGATGCTGGACATGGCAAACGTGTATGTCTGGGCATGGGATACCCGTCCGTTTCCGACCTTTCCGAACCTGAAAAGCCAGTGGGACGATGGCGAGAACTATCCCAGAGGGCACTGGCTGAACGGTCGGTCCGGGTCTCGTACGTTGGCCTCCGTGGTGACCGAAATCTGCCACGGTGCAGGTGTCACGGATATAGACGTCTCTGGTCTGTACGGTGTGGTTCGCGGGTATGTCATCGAAGACGTGACGAACGCCCGTTCCGCCTTGCAGCCGCTGATGCTGCGCTATGGGTTTGATGCGATCGAAAGGGATGGAGTGTTGAAGTTCCAGATGCGCGACGGGTACGGCGCAGTTGCCTTGAACCCCGACCATCTGGCGATCAGCAGCGATCTTGAGGGCACGGTCGAACACCGGCGCGAGGCCGAGGCCGAAATGACCGGGCGCGTTCGTCTGCGCTTTGTTCAGTCGGACGCGGATCATGACGTCGTCGCGGAGGAGGCGGTTTTGCCCGATGATCGCACCCATTCCGTATCGGTGAATGAGATGCCTCTGTCCATGACCCGCACCGAAGGGCGGCAAACGGCCGAACGCTGGTTGAGCGAAGCCAGAGTTTCCCGCGATACGGTTCGGTTTGCGCTTCCGCCGTCTCAAATGCACCTGGGGGCAGGGGATCTGGTTCGTTTGACAGACGCTGAAACCGGGCCGGTGTACCGGATCGACCGGTTGGAATCCGCCGACCTGCAACTGGTTGAAGCGGTCCGGATCGAACAGGGCGTGTACAAGGCGTCCGAATTGAATGATGACCCGGCAACGGTCAAACCATATGCGGCGCCGGTCCCCGTGCTGCCGGTTTTTCTGGATCTGCCCTTGATCACGGGCGCCGAGGCCCCTCATGCGCCCTATCTGGCCGTTACCGGGGATCCATGGCCCGGGGCGGCAACGGTCTATTCCTCGTCCAGTGACTATGGCTATCGCCTGAGCGATGTCATTGCCCAGCGGGCAGTGGTCGGCGTGACCGAAACACCGCTGAGGCGCGCCAGTGTCGGTGTCTGGGATGAGGGCCCTGCCTTGAAGGTCAAACTGCTTACGGGTCAGTTGGAATCCCGTCCGCGCAGCTCGGTGATGAATGGCGTCAATCTGGCTGCAATCGGTGACGGAACACCCGGTAACTGGGAGGTTTTTCAGTTCGCTGACGCGGCGCTCGAGGCCCCGGATGTATACGCGTTGTCCGGGCGGCTCAGGGGTCAACTGGGAACAGACGCTTTGATGCCTGATGTCTGGCCGGATGGATCAGTATTCGTGCTGCTGAATGACAGGGTGCAACAGATCAGCCTGCTGCGAAACGAAAGGCGTCTTGCCAAACATTATCGCATTGGGCCTGCGACCCGCGGCTATGATGATCCGTCCTATCAACACCTGATTGCCTCGTTTGCAGGCAACGGATTGCGCCCCTATGCGCCTGTGCACATGCGGGTTCGGTCTGGTACCGCCGGGGATGAGCTTACGTGGATCCGACGTGCCCGAACGGATGCGGATGACTGGTCGGGGCTGGAGATTCCCTTGGGCGAAGAAAGCGAATCCTACCTGGTCCGTGTCATTGCGAGTGGAACCGTTCTGCGCGAAGAACTGACATCCGAACCAAGGTGGACCTATTCGACGGCCATGAAAGCGGCGGATGGTCTGTCCGGGGGCTATGAGGTCGAAGTGGCCCAGGTATCTGCTGTATTCGGACCGGGTGCCTGGTCGCGTCTTGCGGTTGGGCACGCTGCCTAATGCGGCCGGTTCTGCATGGGGATGTCAGTGCTGCGGCGCGCGCCTTGCTGGCCGTGCCGCAGCCGGACAGGGGGGCTTTGTGTGTGCGGATGATCCACGAGGCGGAATTGGCCGACAGGCATTTGGAGCGCACGGGCAAGCTCCACCCGGTTTACGGCAATGGTTCTCTCATGGCCGTTGCACGAAACAGGGCCCTGGCCGATGAACCCGGGTTTGACGATCTGCAATATTGCCAGTGTTTTGAGATGGTTCTGCACCAGCTTGCCAGATTTCAGGCTAGCCGGACGCGCAGCTGACGCATTTGCTGGCGGCCAGATCCAGATTCAGACGCCCATCCGGAATGCGCTCGCCGCAGTCTTCGCAATATCCGAACTCGCCGTCGTCAAGCCGGTCCAACGCTGCCAGAAGCCGGCGTGTTTTCACATCGCGATTGGCCTGCTGTGCCTTGGCCATGGCCTGATTTTGCAGCGCATCCATGCGGCTCAGCCGTCCAACGGCCTGTTGATCCAGTTCGACAACGGCCTGAGCCTGCTGCCCCGACGCTGACATCTGCTGCAATTCCACCAATCGCACGCGAATTCGTGTTTCGAAATGGGTGCGCTCTGACTCATTCATTTTCGTTACATGACCGATCATGGGTTTGCGTTTGGTCTTTTTGCCACTAAATGGCATTCTAGGCGCAGCAAAGGATCAAAGCCATGTTCGAAAAGCGCAGCCATGTGACACCGGTTGATCCGGTCTGGACCCGTATCACATCCGAAGCCCATGCGGCCGTCGAGAAAGAGCCCCTCATGGGGGGGCTTGTGCACGCCTGTATCCTGCATCACCGCAGCCTTGAACGCGCGCTTTCATATCGGGTGGCGGCCAAGCTGTGTTCGAACGAAATGTCGATGATGGTTCTGCGTGAAATCGTGGATGAGGCATATGCCGACGATCCGGGTTTGCTCGAAGCTGCTCGGGCGGACCTTATGGCCGTTTACGAACGTGACCCGGCCTGCCATCGGCTGTTGCAGCCGATCCTGTATTTCAAAGGGTATCAGGCCATGCAGGCATATCGCGTGGCCCATTGGTTGTGGCGCAAGGGGCGCTATGATCTGGCCTATTTCTTCCAGATGCGTTCGTCCGAGATTTTCGGGATCGACATTCACCCGGCAGCCAAAATCGGAAAGGGCATCATGATCGACCATGCCCATTCCATCGTGATTGGCGAGACGGCAGTGGTGGGCGACAACGTATCGATGCTGCACTCGGTGACACTGGGCGGAACGGGCAAGGAAGAAGAAGACCGTCATCCAAAAATCGGAGACGGTGTTCTGATCGGGGCCGGGGCCAAGGTGCTGGGCAACATCACCATTGGGCATTGCAGCCGCATCGCTGCCGGTTCGGTGGTGTTGCAAGAGGTGCCGCCCTGCAAGACCGTCGCCGGTATCCCCGCCAAGATCGTGGGGGAAGCCGGGTGCGACCAGCCTTCGATCTCGATGGATCATATGCTGGGCAAGGATCAGTAGCAGCTCAGCGAGAGCGGTTGGCGCGTTTGTCCAACCGCTTGCGCCGCCGTTCTTCCCGTTTTTGTTTGCGAAGCTCTTGCCGTGTGTCCTGTGCGGCTTTCTGCCGGGCAATCGCGGCCGGATCGTTTGGCTTGAACTTTGAATGCTCACCCGGATAGCCGTTGGGCTTTGCCAAGGCAAAGTCAGGTGACATGGCTGCCGGAAACGCCGAAACAGTCAGGCTGAGAATGAGATTTTTTGAGAGCATCGCGCACCTGCCTTCCGTCTGCTTCCAATGGAAGGAAGTGGGGCGTCTTGATGCATCGGGCAATCGATGCCCCGATCACGCAAGTTCAACTCAGTGAAAACACTTGAGGCTGCCCGCGCTCCGGCTGTCCGGGGCACGGGCATTATTCGGGTCGTCAAGCCAGCATGACCATCGGGTTTTCCAGGTTGTCGACAATAGCCTTGAGCAGTTCTGCCCCCAGCGCGCCGTCGATGACGCGGTGATCGACGGACATGGTAACGGACATTACGGTCGCCACCGTCAGTTCTCCATCATCCCCGACAACGGGCTTTTTCACGCCGGTACCCACCGCCAGAATGCCGGCATGAGGCGGGTTCACGATGGCGTCGAAATTGTCGACGCCGAACATGCCGAGGTTCGAGATGGCGAACGTGCCACCCTGATACTCGTGCGGTGCCAGCTTGCGCTCGCGGGCACGGGCGGCGAGATCCTTCATCTCGGTCGAAAGCGCCGACAGAGATTTCATGTCGGCGTCCTGAAGAACCGGGGTGAACAACCCGCCCTCGATCGCGACCGCTACGGCCACGTCCGACGGCTTGAGTTGCAACACGCGGTCGCCCGCCCAGACGGCGTTGCAGGCTGGAACCTGCTGAAGCGCGTTGGCGACGGCCTTGATGATGAAGTCGTTGACGCTCAGCTTCACGCCACGGCCTTCCAACTGCTTGTTCAACTGGCTACGGAACTTCAGCAGCGCATCCAGCTTGATGTCGCGGCGCAGGTAGAAATGCGGGATGGTCTGTTTGGCCTCGCCTAGGCGTGCGGCAATGGTTTTGCGCATACCGTCGAGCTTGATTTCCTCGTACGGGCGGCCTTCGTACATCCGCGCGACCATATCCGCCGATGGACCAGACGGAGCTGCAGGGGCAGCTGCGGGCGCGGCGGCGGGAGCTGTGGCAGGAGCCGCTGCCGGAGCGGTGGCAGTTGCGCCCTCGACATCGACCTTGACGATGCGACCGTGCGGGCCGGAACCGGCAATCTGCGTCAGGTCGAGACCTTTTTGTGCAGCAATCCGGCGAGCCAGAGGCGAGGCAAAAATCCGACCACCATCCGCCTTGGCCGGAGCGGCCGGGGCAGGGGCGGGCGCCTCGGGTGCCGCTGGCGCGGCAGCCTCGTTGCCCGCGGCGGCTGGTGCCGCCTCCGGGGCTTTGGCCGGGGTCGCGGCGATGTCATCCGCGCTTTCGCCATCTTCCAGCAAAATCGCGATAGCGGTGTTGACCTTGACCCCTTCGGTGCCTTCGGGGATCAGAATCTTGCCGATGGTGCCTTCGTCAACGGCCTCGAACTCCATCGTGGCCTTGTCGGTTTCGATCTCGGCCAGCAGATCACCGGAGGAGACGGTATCGCCTTCCTTAACCAGCCATTTTGCAAGCGTACCTTCCTCCATCGTCGGGGACAGGGCGGGCATCAGAATTTCTGTAGGCATCTGTCTGTCGCTCCTTACCGGTAGGTCACTTGTTTGACGGCGGCGATCACCTCATCGGTGGTGATCAGGGCCAGCTTTTCGAGATTGGCGGCATAGGGCATCGGCACGTCCTTGCCAGTGCAATTGATGACCGGCGCGTCAAGGTAATCAAACGCCTCCTGCATCACGACCGAGCTGATGTAGCTGCCCACCGAACCTTGCGGCCAGCCTTCTTCCACAGTCACCAGACGGTTGGTCTTCATCACCGAGTTTATGATCGCACCGGTATCCATCGGACGGATGGTGCGCAGATCGATGACCTCGGCGCTGATGCCGTCTTCGGCCAGCTTGTCTGCGGCTTCCAGTGCGTATTGCATGCCGATGCCGAAGCTGACGATGGTCACGTCCGAGCCTTCGCGCCAGATGCGCGCCTTGCCCAGCGGCACGGTCAGGTCATCGACCTGCGGCATGTCGAAAGTGCGACCATAGAGGATTTCGTTTTCCAGGAAGATCACCGGGTTGGGGTCGCGGATGGCCGATTTCAGCAGACCTTTGGCGTCGGCTGCCGAATAGGGCATGACGACCTTCAGGCCGGGGATCTGCATGTACCAGGCGGCATAGTCCTGGCTGTGCTGGGCAGCCACGCGCGCGGCGGCGCCGTTGGGGCCGCGGAACACGATCGGACAACCCATCTGACCGCCGGACATGTACAGCGTCTTGGCGGCCGAGTTGATGATCTGGTCGATCGCCTGCATCGCGAAGTTGAACGTCATGAACTCGACGATCGGCTTCAGACCGCCAAAGGCCGAACCCACGGCGATGCCGGCAAAGCCGTGCTCGGTGATCGGTGTGTCGATCACGCGCTTGGGGCCGAATTCGTCCAGCAGACCCTGGGAAATCTTGTATGCGCCCTGATATTCCGCGACTTCCTCGCCCATCAGATAGACGTCTTCGTCGTTGCGCATTTCTTCGGCCATCGCGTCACGCAGAGCTTCGCGAACGGTTTCGGATTTCATCTCGGCATCTGCCGGCCAGTCGGGCGACAGGTCGACCACCGGCGCAGCGGGGGCCGCAGCGGCAGGAGCGGGGGCCTCGACCGCTGCCGGGGCGGCTTCGGTCACCGCTGCGGCTGCCGGTGCAGCCGCGGTCACGGCCGAGGCGTCTTCGCCTTCCTCGACCAGAACCGCAATCGGGGTGTTCACTTTGACCCCTTCACTGCCTTCGGCGATCAGGATCTTGCCGACGATGCCCTCGTCGACAGCTTCAAATTCCATTGTCGCCTTGTCGGTCTCGATTTCGGCCAGGATGTCACCGCTGGATACGGTGTCGCCTTCCTTGACCAGCCATTTGGCCAGCGTGCCCTCTTCCATCGTGGGCGAAAGGGCGGGCATGAGAATTTCGGTTGCCATGTCTTATTCGTCCTCTCAGGCGTAAATGTCGGTCCAGAGCTCTTCAACGGCGGGCTCGGGGCTTTCTTTCGAGAATTCGGCGGCTTGGTTCACGATCTCTTTGATTTCCTTATCGATCGCCTTCAGGTCATCCTCGGTCGCGTGTTTGCCGGTCAGCAGCAGCTCGCGCACATGTTCGATCGGGTCGCTTTGTTCGCGGACTTTCTGAACCTCTTCGCGGGTGCGGTACTTGGCCGGGTCGGACATCGAGTGGCCGCGATATCGGTAGGTCTTTACCTCAAGAATGTATGGGCCCTTGCCGGCGCGGCAGTGGGCAACGGCCTTTTCACCAGCGGCTTTGACGGCCAGCACATCCATTCCGTTGACGATCTCGCCGGGGATGCCGAAGGCTTCGCCGCGTACATAAATATCGGGTGACGAGGTCGAACGCGCCTGCGCTGTGCCCATGGCGTATTGGTTGTTCTCGATCACGAAAACCACGGGAAGATCCCACAGAGCGGCCATGTTGAACGTCTCATAGACCTGGCCTTGGTTTGCGGCACCATCGCCGAAATAGGTAAAGGTCACGCCGCCATTTTCCTTGTACTTGTCGGCAAAGGCCAGACCTGCACCCAAAGGCACCTGCGCGCCGACGATGCCATGGCCCCCATAGAAATGCTTTTCTTTCGAGAACATGTGCATCGAACCGCCCTTGCCCTTGGACAGGCCGCCTTCGCGCCCGGTCAGTTCGGCCATCACGCCGCCCGGGTCCATGCCACAGGCCAGCATATGGCCGTGGTCACGATACGAGGTGATCCGCTTGTCGCCGTCCTGTGCTGCCGCTTCGAGCCCGACAACAACCGCCTCTTGACCGATGTACAGGTGGCAGAACCCGCCGATCAGACCCATGCCATAAAGCTGACCCGCCTTTTCTTCGAATCGACGGATCAGAAGCATCTCGCGGTAGTATGTCTTGAGTTCTTCCGCAGAAACATTTGGTTTCTTTGTGGTTTTTCGCGCAGCCATAGTGGCGATCTCCCCCTTTCGGCAAGATAGTTTAGCGTTAAACTATCTCATAAAGCATTTGGGGCTTTCTGGCGAGGGGAAATGTGACGCAGCGTCCGAACGGGCGCGGCGCAGCCGACGGGCAAAGCGGTGTGACCATGGTCCGACAGTATCCGGCAGCCCAAACAGGATCAGCGGATCACGATTTCATCCGCTCGGATCATACCAAGAACCGAACGCGCTTGCTGATCGAGCAGGTCAAGATCCAGATAGGTGTCGGACAGGCGCCGGGTCAGGTTTTCCAATTCGGCGATTTGGGCATTCAGCTTTTCCAGGTCCTGTGACAGGGCGTCCCGTTCCGCAGCAATTTCGACCCGCCGAAACAGGCCATAGTCACCTTGTACGGCGGCAAAGGTGAAATACACACCAAGCATGAAAGCCACCGAGAAAAAGATGATTGAGCCCAAACCGGGCCGATGGGAACGGGACACTCTGTTTACCGCCGTATGAAAACTAGCCTCAAAAACGTGCCCTTTGCGAGCATCTGAACACACTATGTCACAGGTGATTCGGGTTGTGAATCCCCTGTTTCGATTTTTTCATCAGTAATTTAAGCGCGTCCTGATCCTCGTCAGCGCCAGGATTCCAGCGCCTGATTTCGCGCGACGGTCTGTTCTTTCATGCAGGTCCAGTAGAACATCGGCGCAGCGCTGCCGCCGCCTGACAATTCCTTGTCGCAGGTTGCGTCTCGGACCTTCAGCCAGACGCGTTGTTCGGCCAGAAGAGCATCGCCGTTGCCGCGCGCATCGGCTGCGGGTTTGATCTGTGCCCACAGCCGGTTGAGTTCGCGATCTGCGGCCTCCCATTGTTCCTTGGCGCAGAAATTGGCGTCAAGCTGGGTTTGGCCGCCGCAACTGGATTGAGCGGCGGCAGAGCAGGGCAGCATCATTAGGACAAGAAAATAAATTGGCTTCACGGTAATATCCCCCGTTCAAAAGGGGATAATACCATGGACCATGTCAGGCGATCAAAGGCGGCAAGCAGTGCTTACTGATCCAGCGCTGCGACACCGGGCAGCGTTTTGCCTTCCATCCATTCCAGAAACGCGCCACCCGCGGTTGAGATATAGGTGAAGTCCTTGGCGGCACCCGAGGCGTTCAGGGCAGCAACCGTGTCTCCACCTCCGGCGACCGAGATCAGCTGGCCCGAACGGCTGAGCGCGGCCGCCTTCAAGGCGGCGGCATTGGTGGCGGCGTCGAACGGTTCCAGTTCGAATGCGCCCAGCGGTCCGTTCCAGATCAGGGTTTTGCTTTTTTCGAATATCTCGATGATCGCGGCCACGCTTTCGGGGCCAGCGTCCAGGATCATGCCATCCTCGGGGCATTGATCCGCGGGCAAAACCTGATGAGGGGCATCGGCTTCAAACTTTTTGGCAACCACGACGTCACGTGGCAGAGCGATCTGGCAGCCGGTGCTTTCGGCCTTGGCCAGAATTTCGGCAGCGGTGTCTTTCATCGCAGTTTCGGCCAGCGATTTTCCGACACTGACACCTTGCGCGACGAGGAACGTATTGGCCATGCCGCCACCGATCACCAGATAATCGACCTTGTCGATCAGATTACCCAGCAGTTCCAGCTTGGTCGAGACCTTGGCCCCGCCCACAACCGCTGTTACCGGGCGTTTGGGCGCGCCCAACGCGCTTTCCAGTGCCTGCAACTCGGCCTGCATCAAACGGCCCGCACAGGCAGGCAACAGGCGCGCGATGGCCTCGGTCGAGCTGTGGGCCCGATGCGCCGCTGAAAACGCGTCGTTGCAGTACACGTCACCCAGCCTGGCCATACCTGCGGCCAGATCGGCATCGTTCTTGGTTTCCTCCGCGTGAAAACGCGTGTTCTCGAGCAACAGCACCTGGCCGGGCTGCAAGGCACCGGCGGCCAGTTCCGCCTCGGCCCCGACGCAATCGGCAGCAAACTGCACCTTTGCGCCAAAAGCGCTTTCCAATGTCGGGACCAGTTGTTTCAGCGACAGGCTTTCACGCCGTTCGCCACCGGGACGGCCAAAATGAGCCAGAAGGATCGGTTTTCCACCAGCGGCCAGAATATCGCGCACCGAGGGGACGATCCTTTGAATGCGGGTGGCGTCGGTCACAACACCGTCAACCACGGGCACGTTGATATCCACACGCACCAGCACGCGTTTGCCGTTCAGGTCCATATCGTCCAGTGTTTTCCAGCCCATTGTGCGATCCTTGTCATTGGCAAATGATTTAGGCGGTTCTTTTCCTGCAATTTGCCCTCAGGTCAATGCGTCACTTGGCATTCGTACGCGTGCGTCATAGGTATTTGCGCAAGATAAACGACAGGAGGGCCTCATGGCCGAGATCAAGGATCCCGAAAACACGATCATCATCGAGCTGAAAGACGGCAATGTCGTCATCGAGCTGCTGCCGGATGTGGCGCCTTTGCACAGCGCGCGGATGAAAGAACTGGCCCGCAGCGGAGAATACGACAACGTGGCCTTTCACCGAGTGATCGACGGCTTCATGGCCCAAACCGGTGACGTGCAGCACGGCGACATGGAAGATGGGTTCAACCTGCGTATGGCGGGGACCGGCGGTTCGTCGCTGCCGAACGTGCCGGCAGAGTTTTCCAAGCTGCCCCATGATCGCGGTACGCTGGGCGCGGCCCGGTCGCAGAACCCGGATTCGGCCAACTCTCAGTTCTTCATCAACTTCAAGGACAACCACTTCCTGAACGGTCAGTACACCGTTTATGGCCGCGTCATCGAAGGCATGGAGCATGTGGACGCAATCGTACGTGGTGAGCCGCCTGCGAACCCCGACCGCATGATCAGCGTCAAGGTGGCCGCAGATGTATAAGCTTGCCGCCGCCTTTGCCCTGCTGGCAAGCCCGGCGCTGGCCAGCGGTTTGCAGATCGAGGTCGAAGGGGAAGGGGCCAATGGCACGATCTCCATCGATCTGTTCGAAGATGTCGCGCCGAAGCACGTGGAACAGATCACGGCATTGGCTGCGGACGGCACGTACGATGGTGTGGTGTTCCACCGCGTGATCGAAGGTTTCATGGCCCAGACCGGCGATGTTCAATACGGCAATTCCACCGCGAACGGCTTTGACATGCGGTATGCCGGGCGTGGCGGGTCAGACCGCCCGGATCTGCCGGCTGAGTTTTCTGATCTGACCTTTGATCGTGGCGTGGTCGGCATGGCCCGATCGCAGAACCCGGATTCGGCCAATTCGCAGTTCTTTATCATGTTCGAACCCGGCCCGTTTCTGGATGGCCAATACACCGTGGTCGGTCAGGTGACCGATGGTATGGACGTTGTGGATGCGATCAAACGGGGGCATTCCCAGACCGGAGCGGTTACGGGACAGCCCGACATGATGAAAAAAGTCACCGTCACCGAATGAACCGAAACAGCCCGGCGTTCCAAAAAGCGCCGGGCTGTTTCTTACGGTCGATTGAACGAAACTCAATCGTCTTGTGACATCGCTTTCCAGATGACCGCACCGATTGCGCCGCCGATCAGCGGGGCCACCCAGAACAGCCACAGCTGTGACAGGGCAGGGCCGTCGGCAAACAGGGCGACGCCTGTGGACCGGGCCGGGTTGACCGAAGTGTTGGTGACCGGAATTGACACCAGGTGGATCAGGGTCAAGGCCAGACCAATTGCGATGGGGGCGAAACCGGCCGGCGCCTTGTCCGAGGTTGCACCCAGGATGATCAGGATGAAGAAAGCGGTCATCACGATCTCGATCACCAGAGCGGACATCAGAGAGTATCCGCCGGGTGAGGCCTCACCATATCCGTTGGACGCAAATCCCCCGACGCCGGCGAAGTCGGGCGCACCGCTGACGATCAGATACAGAACCACTGCGGCGGCTATGGCGCCGATGACCTGAGCGATCCAGTAGGGCAGCAGATCCTTTGCCGGAAACCGCCCGCCGATCATCAGACCAAGGCTGACCGCCGGATTGAAGTGCCCGCCCGAGATATGGCCAACCGTGTAAGCCATTGTCAGAACCGTCAGGCCGAAGGCGAAGGAAACGCCAAGCCACCCAATGCCGACATCTGCAACGCCCGCTGCCAATACGGCACTGCCGCAACCTCCGAGAACCAGCCAGAAGGTGCCGAAGAACTCGGCCAGTAGTTTTGATGACATGAAATTTCCTCCACAATGCAATGAGCTTAAGTGTAATTCATAAATTAACTTTTGTTAAATTGAGCCGAACGGGGAATTTTCCCGGCACCCGCGCACCAGGGGTCGCAAAGCCTTAGTGCCATTGAGAAGGATCCAAGTGAAACAGCTTGGACAGTTGCTTGTAAACCTCCGGGTCCGACCTGCGCAGGGCCTTTGGCCGCTCAAAGAACACTTCAACCGAAACGGCGAAAAACTCCTCGTGCCCTTCCGCGCCATAAGGGTCGATTACGGTTGGCTGCCCGGATTCAACGGCGCGTACATGCGCGTCATAGGCTGTCAGGAATGCGGATTCCCATTCTGAAAAGCTTTGGTCGTCGCTAAGTACGGGCACTCCGTTGGCCGACCCTGTCAGATCGTCGATCTGGTGTGCAAATTCGTGAAACACAACATTTTGGCCGTCATGATCGTTCATGGCTCCGCGCTGGCTATGCGCCCAGGACAGGATCACCGGGCCGCGGTTCCAGCTTTCCCCTGTGCGCACGATTTCCTTCTCGGTGACGACATAGCCGCTGTGCCGGCTCTGTCTGGATTTGAATGCGCTGGGATAGATCAGGATAGTGGTCAGATTGTCATACCAGAGATCGGTATTCACAACCAGCAGACAGGCTTGCGCGGCGATGGACAGTTGCATGTCTTCGGAAACGTCCAGGCCGTCACACCCAATGAATTCAACCTGATCAAGGAACAGGTTGATCTTGCCCTCCAGCTTTGCGCGCAGGCCTTGCGGCAGTTTCCGCAAGATCGGGACCTGAGCGTCGACAAGCTGCCGTTGCTTGTCAGTCAACGGCGCGGCCAACAGGGCGTGGCGCGCCTGTCGTTTGGACCAGAAGTAAAAGGCCAGACCTGTGGCGACCACCGCAACAAGTGTCAGAAAAATCAACATGGCCCGACCCTAACGTGATCCCGGCGGGATCAAAACAGGTTTCCCGGATACAGGCTGCGGTGCAAAAAAGAAACGCCTCGGGTCTCCCCGCGGCGTTTCCGATCTGACCTGATGGGTCGAATTACTGCTTGACGTCTGCTGCCGGGTTCGATCCGGCTTTGGCGCTGCGGCCCGGATTCAGCGGATCGTCCTGCCGCTGTACGGATCCTTCGAAATGCGCTCCGCTTTCGATGGCGATGGTCTTGTGGATGATGTCGCCTTCGACACGTGCGGTCGATGTCAGACGCACCTTGAGACCACGTACGCGACCCACGATACGTCCGTTGATCACGACGTCATCTGCGGTGACTTCACCTTTGATCGTTGCCGACTCACCAATGGTCAGAAGGTGAGCGCGGATGTCGCCTTCGACTGTGCCTTCCACCTGTATGTCACCAGAGGTTTTGATATTGCCAGTGATGTGCAGATCCGAAGACAAAACCGACGCAGGCGGTTTGGGCTTGGGTGCAGTGGCAGGTTTCGACTCGGTCGGTGCAGGGGCCGCTGGGGTCGCCGGAGCGGCTGGTTTGGCCGCCTCGGGTGCCTTGGATGCGGGCTCGTTGATTTTGCTTTTAGAAAACATTTCTCGCAGCCTTGATGTAAGTCATTGGGTTTACGGGTTTTCCGTTCACGCGCACCTCATAGTGCAGATGCGTGCCGGTCGACCGTCCGGTGCTACCCATATCAGCAATATGATCCCCGCGCGAGACCCTTTGACCAACCTTCACGTTGATCTTGGTGTTATGAGCGTAAAGTGTCTCAATTCCGAATGGGTGCTTGATTTTCACAAGCCGTCCGAAACCGGATTGCCAGCCTGCGTGGGTAACGACGCCGTCTGCGGTCGCAAAGATATCCGTGCCTTGCGGCCCGGCAAAATCGACCCCGTTATGCATCCGGCGACCACCGGTTTTGGGGTCGCGCCGGCTGCCATAGCCGCTGGTAAAACGCACGGCCGAATGTACGGGATTGGCAAAGGGGGCCTTTTCCGCAGCAAGTCGGTAAAGGTTCAGCTGATCCATCTGTTTCAGCAATGTATTCGCGCGGGCTTCCTCGGCGGACACCTCGTCCACCTCACCGCGCGTGCTAAGGGATAAAGGGGTCAGCGGACCGCCCATACCGCTATATCCGCGCCGGACCTCTTCGATGATGCGGTCTGTTGGCATTCCCGCCTGACGGAACATCTTGTCCAGCGGCTCGACCGAGATCACCATGGCCTCTTCCAGCTGTCGGAAAATCTCGTCGCTGCGTTCCTGCATAAGGCGGATTTCCAGCTCAAGATCATCGCGCTGGTCCAGTGCCTCTCGGGCGTCGGCGGCGATCTGATCGCGTTCCTCGGCCGTGCGCGCCAGAGCATCCGTCATGAAGGCCATCTGTACCGGCGCGCTGGAGGCCGTTACGTACATGTCAGCCTTGCTGTTTTCCTGCTTCAGCGCCGCCAGTTCCTTCCGCGCAACTTCGCGCTGTTTCATGGTGGTGCGCAGCGTGGTCTGAATGACTTCGATCCCCGTCTCAAGTTCGCGACGGCGGTTTTCCGAAGCCAGCAGTTCGGACTGCATGGCGGATATCTGTTCCAGCGCGGCATTGAAACGATCCTGAGCGGCGAGCGCTTCCTGCGCACGGGCGTCGCGTTCTGCGGACAGGATATTCAATCGTTCTTGATAGGTTGCCTGGTCGCGTTTCGCCTGTTCCCGGAAGTTGCCCGAACCAATGCTGTCCATCAGCAGAATGGCAGTTGCTACCGCGGTCCATCCGACCATGACGGCAACACCGGCCACCGCGACCACCTGCGTTTCCGAGCTGAGACGGATAAAACGTGTATCTTTGTCAGACTTCAGAAAAACCCGGCGTTCCGGAAAGTACCGTTCAAATGCGGAGTGTATTTTTATTGCCAGACGTGTTCGCACGCGTCCTACCTCTCATCCCCAAGATCGGGACCGGTTGTGGGTGCCGGCCGCTCCTTGGGCCGACTGCATAAAGGGCAGGCAGCGTTCGGGCAAGTTTGTTGATCAGTCCGGCGCCAACTGCGTAGAAATCCCCCCAAAGATCGGCGGGAAATTGCCGAAAACAATCTTGAGGCGTCAGTTTGGGATTCCGCCGGGCGTGGGCAGGTCTTCGGTCAGCGGCCAGTAGAAATCGGGCGGCAACCCGGCCTCGGCCCGTTTTTCCTCGTTGAAGGGTGGTTTGAGGACGCCGTGGAAATACCGGCGTACCAATGCGTGAAACACATCCTTGGGGTCCGTGTTTTCACGGCCGCACAGGAAGTGAAACCACTTGGACCCATAAGCGACATGGCCGACTTCTTCGGCATAGATCACCTCAAGCGCCGCGATGGCCTGTTCAGACTTGGCCTTGCGAAAAATCTCGATCATGCCGGGGGTCACATCCAGACCACGCGCTTCGAGCACCATCGGCACGACCGCAAGCCGTCCCATCAGGTCGTCTACGGTGTCCTCGGCCGCGCGCCACATGCCCGCATGGGCGGGCAAGGCGCCATAGTGGCTGCCCATCTGTTCCAGGCAATCGCAGACCATCTCGAAATGGCGCGATTCCTCTTCGGCGCATTTTACCCAATCGTCATAAAACCCGATCGGCATCGGCACATGGCCAAAGCGGGCAATGATATCCCAATGCAGATCGACGGCGTTCAGTTCGATATGCGCCACTGCGTGCAAAAGGGCGATGCGGCCCGCCTCGGTGCCCGGTTTGCGCTTTGGCACCTCGCGCGGAGACAGGAGTTCGGGCCGTTCCGGGCGCGCGGGTCGCAATGGGGGCGATGCCGTACCGATCTCGATCGGGGGGGCGTCGCCCTTGCGCGAGGCAAACCACGCTGCGGCGTGCTGTTTGGACAGGGCGGTCTTTTCCCGACCTTCCGCCGTTGCAAGCACTTCGGTCGCCATCTGAGTCAGCGATTTGGACACCATTATTCTCCGCCTGGTTGGTCCTGTGGCTCTTAAACCGGATGGCGACCGTGGTCGAGGACGTTACAGCGCGCGCACGGCTTCCAGCACCTCGTCCACGTGGCCGGGAACTTTGACCTTGCGCCAAACGCGGGCAATTTTGCCTTCGGGGTCGATGACAAAAGTCGAACGCTCGATCCCCATCGATTTGCGCCCGTACATGTTTTTTTCGACCCACACGCCGTAGTCTTCACAGACGGTCGAGCTCTCATCCGACAACAGCGGTGTGGTCAGCCCATGCTTGGCGACGAATTTGTCATGTTTGGCGACGCTGTCGCGCGAGATGCCGAAAACTTGTGCGCCCGCATCGGCAAAGGCCTGAAGTTGTTCCGAGAAACCGATGGATTCCTTGGTGCAGCCCGGCGTATCATCGCGGGGGTAGAAAAACAGAACCACGGTGCTACCGCGCAACGCCGAAAGCGTCACCTCGCCGCCGCCGTCGCGCGGCAAAGTGAAGTCAGGGGCGATGTCTGAAACGTCGGGCATTGGAAACTCCGCTAAAGGTTTTTAAAGGCTGCCTGATATCATAGGGCAACGCGTGCGGGTTGGAAGGCGTGGATAGCAATTTGAAGCAGCACGAAGACGGTGACGGAGCACGGCCCGTTAAGCCCGCGCGCCGTCGGTCTCGCCGTCGGGCCGCTGGCCTGTGGGCCATGCGCGGCACTTTCGTGCTGGTGTTGCTGGCGCTGTTCACCGGTTTCATGGTTGTCGGGCAAAGAATGCACGCACCCGTCTGGCTGCGGGACAGGGTCGAGGCGCGGCTTGAACAGGCATTGGGCGGGCTGCAAATCCGGTTTGGCGACGTGAGTTTCATCATTCACGAGGGATGGCGACCCCGTCTGCGTCTGACCGATGTGGCCATCAGCGACGCTGAGGGTCGGCAAATTGCGCAGGTGTCCGACATGCGCGCCAGTCTGGCGATGCGCCCCTTGTTGCGGGGGCACGTTCGTCCCAAAAGGATAATTCTAAGGGGTGCGCAGGTCGCCGTGACCCGAGACAAGGACGGGGCGCTGAGCCTTACGGTCGGGTCCGGCAGCGCACCGGTGCAGGAGGCCCCGAACCTGGCACAGCTTATCGAGGCTTCGGATCAGGTCTTCCTGTCTCCGGCCCTGTCGGCGCTGACCTCGGTCGAGCTTGATGCGATCACACTGGATTATCGAGATCTTCGGCAGGAGCGGTCCTGGATTCTGGACGGTGGGCATATTCAAGCCAACCGAGCCGGCAACGAAGTGCGCTTGGCAACCGGGTTTTCGGTTCTGGCGGGGCGTGACTATGTCAGTGCCATCGAGGCCAATTATACAAGCGTTCTGGGCACACCTGCCGCACATTTCGGAATCTCAGTCACCGATCTTCCGGCCGAGGACATCGCGGGCCAAACGCCCGCACTTGCCTGGTTGCAGGTTCTGCGGGCCCCGATCTCGGGTGCCTTGCGCGGTGGTGTCGATGAAAACGGCGCGATAGGAACCTTGTACGCCACGCTGAATCTGGGGGCGGGGGCGGTGCAGCCAAACCCGGAAACACGCCCGGTTCCTTTCGAAGCAGCGCGCACCTATTTCACCTATGATCCCGAAGGCCAGATCCTGAACTTCAACGAAGTTTCGGTGGTCTCGGCCTGGGGTGAAGTACAGGCTGACGGAAAGGCGTTTCTGGAAGGTGTGGAAGATGGCGTGCTGGACAGCCTGTCTGCACAGTTGCGGCTGTCCGGTATCAACGTAAACCCGGCAAACCTGTTCCCGCAGCCTATTCAGCTTTCGCGGGCCAGCCTGGATTTCAAGATGGCCCTCAATCCGTTCCAGCTGAATCTGGGTCAGATGACCATAGAAGATCCGGGTCACACGGTGCGTGCCTTTGGTGTCCTGACCGGGCGGCCGGATGGCTGGGCCGTCAAGCTGGATGCACATTTGGATCAGATGACCTCAGACAAGGTGCTCAGTTACTGGCCCGAACGTCTGGCCCCGAAACCGCGAGAGTGGGTGACCGAAAACCTGTACGAAGGGGTTCTGTCGGATATGGATTTTGCCCTGCGCCTGCTGCCCGGATCCAAACCCGATCTCTATCTGGATTTCGGGTTTGAAAAGGCGAAGGTCCGATTTGTCAAAACCCTGCCGCCGATCGAAAACGCTCAGGGTCAGGCCAGCTTGCTCAATCAACGCTTTACCGTCACTGCGCAGCAGGGCGTTGTGATTGCGGATGACGGCGGTGCTGTTGATGCGTCGGGGACGTCCTTCATCATACCCGATACGGATATCAAGAAATCCGCGCCGGCGATCGCGCGCATTCAGGCCAAAGGCAGCGTGACGGCCGCGTTGTCTTTGTTGGACCGGCCTCCGCTGGAATTGCTCAGCAAGGCGGGGTTACCCGTTGATGTGGCAAAAGGAACGGTGTCGCTTGCGGGAACCCTTTCCCTGCCCTTGAAAAAGGGTCTCAAGTTTGACGAGACCGAGTTCCATTTCGACGGAAGGTTGGCCAACCTGTTCAGTGACCGCTTGGTGCCCGGATTTGACATCAGTGCTGATCTTCTGGCCCTTTCTGGTGATCAGTCCGGCGTTCAGATTCAGGGGCAGGGGCAGTTCGGGGACGTACCGCTGACGGCGCTCTGGCGGCAGCCGATAGACGGCAAGTCTGAACAGCGAAGCACCCTGACCGGTCAGATCGAGCTGTCGCCGCGATTGATGGATGAGATCGGCGCCGGTCTGCCTCCGGGGATGCTGACCGGCAAAGGGATTGCAGATATCACGTTGGGGCTCGGCGCCGGGGTTGCCCCGAAATTGTCCGTCACGTCCGATTTGCAGGGTGTCGCGCTAGCCATACCCGAACTTGGTTGGAGAAAGGGGGCCAATTCGACCGGCTCTCTGACGGCCGAAGCGACTTTGGGGTCGCAGTTGAAGGTGGATAGCCTGCGCATAAATGCAGCGGGTTTGCGTACAACAGCCTCCATCACGTTTCGTGAAAACGGCGAATATGACCGGGTTCGCTTCACCTCTTTTGACCTGGGCGATTGGCTGGCGGTCCCGGCAGAGCTGATCGGGCGCGGAAACGCCATGCCGGATATCCGTGTGCTTGGCGGCGTCCTTGATATGGGCCGCGCGAATTTCGGCGAAAGCGGCGGATCGGGCGGCGGGGGCGGTGCCGGGCCGAAACTGGACGTGACGCTGGATCGCCTTCAGGTTACGGAAACCGTCGCGCTGACCGGGTTCCAGGGTGCCTTTCAGACGACCGGCGGAATACAAGGGAACTTCACCGCGCAGGTCAATGGTGGCGCGCCGGTCAGGGGGCAGGTCAGCCCCAGAGGGAGCCGAAGTGCCGTTGACCTGACGTCGCAAGATGCGGGGTCCGTGCTGCGATCCGCCGGAGTACTGACACAGGCGCGGGGCGGAGAAATGACCCTCAAGCTCGAACCTGTGGCCGCAGCCGGCAGCTATGACGTGATACTGAGAATCACCAACACACGGATCACCGACGCCCCGGCCATGGCGGCCTTGCTGAATGCCATCAGTCTTGTGGGCTTGTTGGATGAAATGGCGGGGCAGGGTATCTTTTTTGCAGCAATCGATAGCCGGATGCGTGTCACCCCCACAGACATCAAAGTGCTCAGCGGCAGTGCCGTCGGCCCGTCGATGGGCCTGTCTTTTGATGGCACCATCGACACGGTGAACGGATTGCTGAACTTGCGCGGTGCGATCTCGCCCATATACCTGCTCAACGCAGTTGGCAGCGTGTTTACGCGCAAGGGTGAAGGCGTTTTTGGCTTCAACTACACTCTGACCGGCCCGCTTGCCTCGCCCAAAGTGTCGGTAAATCCGTTGTCCGGTCTCGCACCTCTGTTCCTGCGCGACCTGATGCGCGCCCCGGCCCCCAAAGTTCAGGATGGTCCGAACGCAGTGCCGCAGAAGCCGGATGAACCCAAACGCACATTCGGCTCATCCCCAAGTGACCGCTGACAGGATATGGCCGAATCTGATGCAGAGTTGTAAGGCGCGGGCATGAAACTCAGCGATTTTGATTTCCATCTGCCCGAAGACCTGATCGCCACGCGGCCGGCCAGCCCGCGTTCCTCTGCACGTCTGCTTGTGGCGCAGGGGGATGCAATCACGGACAACCATGTTTTCGACCTGCCCGATTTCCTGCGGCCCGGCGACCGGCTGGTGTTGAATGACACACGGGTTATTCCGGCGCGACTGAACGGCCGGCGTCACCGAGACAGCGCGCAGGGGCCGGTTTCCGCAGGGATCGAGGCCACTTTGCTGGATCCACAGGCCGATGGCACGTGGTCTGCGTTGATCAAGCCGCTCAAGAAGGTGAATCTTGGGGAAGAGATTGTCTTCTCGGACGATCTCAGCGCCACGCTGGACAGGGTTGCGGATGGCCAGGCGCATCTGCGCTTCAATCTCAGCGGCGAGGATTTCGACGCGGCGCTGGATCAGGCCGGAGCAATGCCTTTGCCGCCCTACATCGCAGCCAAACGTCCGGCTGATGAACGGGACAAGACGGACTATCAGACCATCTGGGCAAATCATTCAGGCGCCGTGGCCGCCCCGACCGCATCGTTGCATTTCGATGAGGCGCTGATGCGGGCGCTGGCAAAACGGGGGGTAAGCTTCACGCATGTGACGCTTCATGTGGGGGCAGGGACTTTTCTTCCGGTCAAGGTTGAGGATGTCACAACACACAAGATGCATGCTGAATGGGGGCAGGTAAGCCCCGGCGCCGCCGCCGAGATACAGGCAACCAAGGTCGCCGGCGGGCGGGTGATCCCGGTAGGGACAACGGCTTTGCGCCTGATCGAAAGTGCGGCAAGGTCAGGAAAGATTGAACCCTGGGAAGGCGAAACGGATATCTTCATCTATCCCGGTTTTGAATTCCATGTCACTGACGCATTGATGACCAATTTTCATCTGCCGAAATCCACGTTGCTCATGCTGGTTTCGGCACTGATGGGACAGGATCGGATGCGCGATGTCTACGCGCATGCCATCGCCCGGAAATACCGGTTCTTTTCCTATGGCGACGCGTCGCTTTTGTTCCCTTGAGAGGCGCGGAAACAGTATCACGGATCGGGAATGTCGTAGACAAGCGCGACGCAGGCGGTCTTTGATCGCAGAACGACATTAAAAACAGGTTGGCATTAGTCGGAGGCCCCAATGATTCAGGTCCTTTCCAGCGCATGGGCGCTGCTGCTCGGCATGGGGTTGCTGATGGTCGGAAACGGCCTTCAGGGCACGATTCTGGGTGTGCGGGGTGAGATCGAAGGCTTTTCGACCTTCGAGATGTCTTTTGTCATGTCGGCTTATTTCCTGGGCTTTCTGGGCGGCTCACGCCTTGCGCCCGAGATGATCCGGCGTGTTGGCCACGTGCGGGTCTTTGCGGCCCTTGCGTCGTTCATTTCAGCCGTGATGATTATGTATCCCATGCTGACAAACCCGATCGCATGGATTCTGGGCCGGGTGGTGATCGGGTTCTGTTTTTCGGGCGTCTATGTCACCGCCGAAAGCTGGCTCAACAATGCGGCCAGCAACGAAAATCGCGGGCAGGCGCTGTCGCTCTATATGATCGTCCAGATGACGGGGATCATCAGTGCGCAGGCGCTTGTTCTTGTTGGTGACCCGGCCGGTTACGAGACCTTTGTGATCGCCTCGATCCTGGTTTCAGTGTCCTTCGCACCGATTTTGCTGTCAATCTCGCCCACACCGGCCTTTGATACCACCAAACCGATGACCCTGAAGAAACTACTGGAAACCTCGCCTCTGGGCTGCGTGGGCATGTTTCTTCTGGGGGGCGTGTTTTCGGCGCAGTTCGGCATGGCGGCGGTGTATGGCGCCCGGGCAGGGTTGTCGCTAGTTGAAATTTCGACCTTCGTTGCAGCATTTTATGTTGGTGCGGTGGTCTTGCAATACCCTTTGGGCTGGTTTTCTGATCGTATGGATCGCCGCTTTCTGATCTTGCTTGTGGCGCTCGCCGGTGCCGGTGGCGCAACGATCGCTATGATGATGGGCGGATCGTTTCCAATTCTGCTTGCTTCGGCTTTCCTGATCGGCGGTATGTCCAACCCGCTTTACTCCTTGCTGATTGCGCATGCGAATGACTTTCTGGATCACGAGGATATGGCGGCCGCATCCGGTGGGCTGGTATTCATCAACGGTCTGGGCGCGATTGCCGGGCCGGTGATCACCGGATGGCTGATGGGGGATGCCGTATTCGGGCCACCGGGCTTTTTTCTCTTTATTGCGGCACTGTTACTCGCAATGGCACTTTACGCCCTGTATCGGACGACGCAGCGGGCATCGATACCCGTGGACGAAACCGGCACAATGTCGACGCTGTATCCAACAGCTTCGCCAGTTGCGTTTGAAGTGGCACAGGAAGTCGCCATCGAAGCCGCCGAGGCCGAACAGGCTGAGCAGGAAGATGCCTAGGACACAGGATTATGTCGCAAGTGTTGCAATATGTTACTGTAACAGTTCTGCAAAACGGCCTTAAATGACGTTACGTCCAGACTACGGGCACAAGACGGAGTTTAAGGCAATGGTAACGCCTGAAGAAGTATTGAGTTTTTGGTTAGATGAGGTGGGTCCAAAGGGCTGGTACAGTGAGGATGAAGCGCTGGATTCAGAAATCCGCGCACGTTTTCAATCAACGTGGGAGGCTGCGGCCGAGGGCAAGTTTTCGCTCTGGCTGACCTATCCCAGCGGGTCACTGGCTTACATAATTTTGACGGACCAATTTCCACGCAACATGTTCCGCGGGCAAGCGCGTGCTTTCGCGACGGACCGAGCGGCCCTGGCGGCTGCCAAATGCGCGGTGGACAGAGGTTGGGACAAGAAGATCGATGAACCGGCCCGGCAGTTCTTTTACCTGCCGATGATGCATTCGGAAAATCTGTGTGATCAGGAACGCTGCGTGCGTCTGATCTGTCAGAACCTAAGCGGCGATACAAGCAATCTGCTGCACGCCCGTGCGCATCGTGAAGTGATCCGCAAGTTCGGTCGTTTCCCTTACCGGAACAAAGCACTGTCGCGCAGCTCAACCCCCCATGAAGTGGCTTACGTCGACATGGGCGGCTATGGCAGCACCGTACGACAACTGCAAGCGATGGCCTGAGATCGCAGATACATGTTGTGCGCCTCGGTTGTTCGCGCGGGGCGCTTCAGGATCCCGGCTCACATCCTTTGAACGCCAGGACGCGTTCGGATGCGATGTCTGCTCCGGTCTGTATGGCTTGGGCGATCAGAACCTCTGGTGTCTCTGCAAGTTCTGTGAATCGCTCCTGCGCAGATTGCAGCTTTTGTTGAACCGCGTTCAGGCGGCGCAATGTTGCCTGGATATTTTGAGCGGTTTGACTGTCCGTAACCTGGTTTTCCCTCATCAGCGTCGCCAAATCGTCACGCAACGCGGAAAGTTCGCCTCGAATGCCCTTCGCCTCATCCCGAAAAGGGGCAAGAACCTGTACGGCCGCTGAGAATTCTGCCGAGACGCTTTCGACTTTCGATGCCAGCTTCCAGCCTAAAAACAAGCAAAGCGCCACAAGTATCAAAGTTGCGTTAAGCAGAGCAAGCGCCAAATCTTTCAGTGTTTTGGCCATGGTAAACCCCTTGAATTCAATGTCTTCACGAATGTCCGAGCGGCGTCGGCAGTTCCGTTCTAGCCATAGCGCGGGCCGGGGTATAGGCTGAAATCCGCACATTCAGGCATGGTTTACCTTGCGTCTCATTTGTCGCGGGAAGGCGTGTTGATGCGTTTCTGGAAATAGTTTAATGGTAAACTAAATTTTCACCACCTGCGCCGAGAGGAACACATGGCTGCACAATCCTATGATCTGATCGTAATCGGAGCTGGCCCCGGTGGCTATGTCGCCGCCATCCGTGCGGCCCAGCTTGGTCTGAAAACCGTCGTGGTCGAGCGCGAGCACCTTGGTGGCATCTGCCTGAACTGGGGGTGCATTCCCACCAAGGCATTGCTGCGGTCCTCCGAAGTGTTCCATCTGATGGAACGCGCCAAGGATTTCGGATTGAAGGCCGACAAGATCGGTTACGATCTGGACGCGGTCGTCAAGAGGTCCCGTGGTGTTGCCGGGCAGCTTTCGGGCGGCATCGGCCATCTGCTGAAAAAGAACAAAGTCGCCGTGGTGATGGGTGAGGCAACAATCCCCGCAAAAGGCAAAGTCAGCGTCAAGACCGACAAGGGCACCGAAGAACTGACGGCCAAGAACATCATTCTTGCAACCGGCGCACGGGCCCGCGAACTGCCCGGTCTCGAGGCTGACGGCGATCTGGTCTGGACGTACAAGCACGCGCTGCAACCGCCCCGGATGCCAAAGAAACTGCTGGTCATCGGCTCGGGCGCGATCGGCATCGAATTTGCGAGTTTCTACAACACGCTGGGGGCCGACACGACGGTGGTCGAGGTGATGGACCGCGTGTTGCCCGTGGAGGATGCGGAAATCAGTGCCTTGGCCAAGAAAGCCTTCATCAAGCAAGGCATGACCATCATGGAAAAAGCCATGGTCAAGCAGTTGGATCGCGGCAAGGGCAAGGTCACCGCTCATATCGAGGTCAAGGGCAAGGTTGAAAAGCACGAGTTCGACACCGTTATCTCGGCTGTCGGGATTGTTGGGAATGTCGAAAACCTCGGGCTCGAGGCACTGGGCGTCAAGATCGACCGCACGCATGTGGTGACGGATGAATATTGCCGCACCGGCGTCGATGGCCTTTATGCGATCGGTGACATCGCGGGCGCGCCCTGGCTTGCACATAAAGCCAGCCACGAAGGTGTCATGGTTGCCGATCTGATCGCGGGCCAGCATGCGCATCCGGTCAAGCCCGAAAGCATCGCCGGATGTACCTATTGTCAGCCGCAGGTGGCCTCGGTGGGATATACCGAAGCCAAGGCCAAAGAGCTGGGTTACGACGTCAAAGTCGGTCGCTTCCCCTTCATCGGCAACGGTAAGGCCATTGCTCTGGGCGAACCGGAAGGTCTGATCAAAACCGTGTTCGACGCCAAGACAGGCGAATTGCTGGGGGCCCATATGATTGGCGCGGAAGTCACGGAACTGATTCAGGGCTATGTGGTTGGGCGGCAGCTGGAGACCACCGAAGAAGACCTGATGAACACGGTCTTCCCGCACCCGACTCTGTCAGAAATGATGCATGAAAGCGTGTTGGATGCGTATGGTCGCGTGATCCATATGTAACGTCATACGCGTGTTGCGGTCGGGCAGGGGGCTCTGCCCCCGCCTTGCTGCGCGCGGCTCCCCCGGGATATTTTGGGCCAGATGAACAAGGGATCCTTTATTCATCTGGCGGCAAATATCCCGGAGCGCGAGGCAGAGCCTCGCTGAAATCCGTTACTGGTTCAAAGCATCCAGAATACGGGCCCAAGAACGGATACCCTTGTGGAAGCTTTTGACGTCGTATTTCTCATTCGGCGAATGGATGGCGTCATCCTCGTTGGCATAGCCGACCAGCATCGAATCCAGCCCCAGAACGGTATTGAAATACCCGACGACGGGGATCGAGCCGCCCATGCCGGTAAACACCGCTTCGCGGTCCCACTCGTCCGACAGTGCTTTGCGCGCGGCTTCGAATTCCGGGCGATCGATATTCATGACCGAAGCGGGCGAACCTTCCAGATCGTTGTCCCAGACAACTTTTGCATCCGGGGACAGGCGATCCTCGACATGTTTGCGGATATTGCTGCGCAGCGCGTCGGGGTCCATGTCGCCGACCAGTCGGCACGTGATTTTACAATGCGCTTCCGAAGGGATAACGGTTTTCGAGCCTGCGCCATTGTATCCGCCCCACAGCCCGTTCACCTCAAGTGTCGGGCGCGCCCATTGTTGTTCGAGCGTCGAATAGGCTTTTTCGCCGTGCGGCTGGGTATAGCCGACAGAATTCAGATAATCCGCTTCGTCGAAGCCGCAATTCTGCCACTGGCGCAGCTGGTCCTGGGGCACTTCATGAACGCCTTCATAGAAACCATCGACCGCGACACGTCCGGTTTCGTCATCATAGAATGAGGCAACGATTTTCGACAGCTCGCGCAGCGGGTTCAGCCCCGGGCCACCGTAATGGCCGGAGTGCAGATCGATGCGGGGCCCGATGATGGTGAACTCGTCCTTCAGCATGCCGCGCAGCTGCGCGGCAATCGACGGAACACCTCGCGATACCATGGATGTATCGCAAACCAGCGCCAGATCCGCTTTGAGTTCGGCCGCGTTTTCTTCGAGGAAGGGGACCAGAGAGGGTGAGCCGGATTCCTCTTCGCCTTCAAAGAAGAAGGTGATGCGGCAGGGCAGGGATCCGTGCACCGCTTTCCAGGCGCGGCAGGCTTCGACGAATGTCATCAACTGACCTTTGTCGTCCGATGCGCCGCGCCCGCGGATAACGGGGCCGTGCTCGGTATCTTCGATGGCGGGGTCGAACGGGTCGCGCGTCCAAAGGTTCAACGGATCGACAGGTTGCACATCATAATGGCCATAAAACAGGATATGGGGTGCATCCGAGTCCTCGCCCACATGGCCTACGACCATCGGGTGCCCCGGAGTTTCCCGTTTTTCTGCTGCAATTCCGATACTGTTGAGGTCGGCAACCAGCCAGTCGGCTGCACGGCTGACGTCGGCCTTGTACGCGGGATCGGTTGAGATCGAAGGGATGCGCAGCAGCTCCATCAGGCGGTCGATCGAGGTTTGCAGATCTTCGTCAATCCGGTTCAGCACGGTGTCTAGCGACATGGGGATCTCCTGCTTGTCAGTGTTCGGGCGAACCCTAGCAGCGTTGACAGCGCCGTCCAGAGCGGTTGATCTGAATTGTTCATGCAATCACGAGCCCGCGAATGACGTTGCGCGGGCTGCGTCGTTTCCACGCGTCCGATAGCCGGAACTCTACTTGCCGTGAGCATTGCAAACTTATATTTGATGCAAATCAAAGTTGGGTTCACCTGTTCGGCTGTAACCAGCTGAATAAAGTAACACAAAGCTGCTGATACAGGTTAAGCTGTGGGATGTGGCAGACTAATTGCCCAAGGGAAACCGGAAACGGGCATTCAAGGAGGGTCCGTTGGACTATAGTGCTCAGCTCGATTCAGCGATTGCCAGGCTGCATGACGAAGGACGTTACCGGACCTTTATCGATATCGAACGTCGCAACGGTCATTTTCCGCACGCGGTGCGCACGCGCCCGGACGGCTCGCAGCAGAACATCACCGTATGGTGCGGCAATGACTATCTGGGCATGGGCCAGCACCCTGTTGTTCTGAACGCAATGCACGAGGCGGTCGAAGCCGCAGGTGCCGGGTCGGGCGGTACGCGCAACATCTCGGGGACAACGGTCTATCACAAACGGCTCGAGGCCGAGCTGGCAGATCTGCATGGCAAGGAAGCCGCGCTTTTGTTCACCAGCGCGTATATCGCCAACGACGCCACGCTCAGCACGCTGCCCAAGCTGTTTCCGGGGCTGATCATCTATTCTGACGCGCTGAACCATGCTTCGATGATAGAAGGGGTGCGCCGAAACGGCGGGGCCAAGCGCATCTTCCGTCATAACGACGTGGCGCATCTGCGCGAATTGCTTGAGGCGGACGATCCCGCCGCACCCAAGCTGATCGCCTTTGAATCTGTCTATTCGATGGACGGTGATTTTGGTCCGATCGAAGAAATCTGCGATCTGGCAGATGAATTCGGCGCGCTGACCTATATCGACGAAGTGCACGCGGTGGGCATGTATGGCCCGCGCGGTGGCGGCGTGACCGAGCGTGACCGGCTGGCACATCGGATCGACATCATTAATGGCACTCTGGCCAAGGCCTATGGCGTCATGGGGGGCTATATCGCCGCCAGCGCAAAGATGTGCGATGCCGTGCGGTCTTATGCGCCGGGCTTTATCTTTACGACATCGTTGCCGCCGGCAGTTGCCGCAGGAGCTGCTGCATCCGTTGCGCACCTGAAAACCGCGTCTGAGCTGCGCGAGCAGCACCAGACTCAGGCGAAGATCCTCAAGCTGCGGCTGAAGGGAATGGGCCTTCCGCTGATCGACCACGGCAGCCATATCGTGCCTGTGATCGTCGGCAATCCGGTGCACACCAAGAAGCTCAGCGATATGCTGCTGGACGATTATGGCATTTACGTGCAACCGATCAATTTCCCGACCGTCCCGCGCGGAACCGAGCGTCTGCGTTTTACCCCGTCTCCGGTGCATGGACCCGACGAAATGAACCGTCTGGTGCAGGCGATGGACGAACTTTGGTCACATTGTGCGCTAAATCGCGCCGAACTTGCCGGATAACCTAACGCCAAAGTGTGCAACGAGTTTGCCGCGTGTTAAGCTTACGCTAACAAAACGAGTAGACGAATCATTCTGGGGATGATTCGCCACTTACGCGAAATACGCGACAGGCAGAATGGGGCAGCAGGGATGATTGGGCGCAGATCTCAGCGCGAATCCGAAGAGGACGTAGATGTCAGACCAAAGGGGTTTGACGACTACGAAGTTCGCCTAGGCGACAAGATGCGCGGTGAACGCGCAACGATGGGCAAATCTCTTCTGGATGTTCAGCGCGAGCTGCGGATCAAAGCCAACTATATCGCTGCAATTGAGAACGCTGACCCTGATGCGTTTGATACACCCGGCTTTATCGCCGGGTATGTGCGTTCCTATGCGCGCTATCTGGGTATGAACCCTGATGAGACCTTCGCGTCTTTCTGCAAGGAAAGCGGATTTGAGGTTGCGCATGGCATGTCCGCAGAGGCCTCGGTGGTGCGGAAACCTTCGGGGGCTCTGCCTGCGCGCGGCCCGATGGGGCGGGATCCGTTCATTTCGCCCAATACGCCCTATATTCCGGGCAAGGAGTCTCTGGTCAGCCAGATTGAACCTCGCGCAATCGGTTCGTCGCTGGTTTTGCTCGCGGTGATCGGTGGCATTGGCTATGGCGGTTGGGCTGTTTTGAACAAGATTCAGCAAGTTCAGGTCAGCCCGGTTGAACAGGCACCGGTGGTTCTGTCTGATCTGGATCCGCTGGATGCGGTGCGCAGAAAATTGTCAGATGATGTTACGGAAGTGGCAAGCGCCGAAGCATTGGACCGTCTCTATCGTCCGCAGGCACTGGATGTTCCGGTGCTGGTTGCGCGGGATGCTCCGATCTCAACGCTTGATCCGCGCGAGGTTGGAACCTTCCGCCCGCCCGAATTGCCGAAGTTCGAAGTGGCTGAACTGCACACGGTCGAAAAACCGGCCTTGCCGCAAGTGGTCGAACAGATCGATACCACGCTAAAGATCGTGGCGGTTGATCCGGCATGGATGCGCGTGACGGCTGCGGATGGCAGCGTCATTTTCGAAGGTACACTGGGAACCGTCGAGCAGGGCAGTGTATTCGAAGTGCCCCTGACGGAAGAACCGCCGACATTGCGTGCGGGCGCGTCGGGATCGGTATATTTCGCGATGAACGGTGAACATTACGGCCCGGCGGGTGCTCCGGGCACGGTCGCCAAGGGTGTTGTTCTGTCGAAAGACGCCGTGTCCGAGGCCTATGCCGTCGCCGATCTGGAGGCGGAACAGAACAGTGCGCTCAAGCAACTGGTGGCGGAACTGCAAACCGAGGCGACAGAAACGCCCGCCGAGTGATCTAGCCATTGCGATAACCCTGTTGCCGAACTATCTACAGTCGCAACTCAGGCAGACGCGGATCCGTCCTTATGTCCCTCAATCACGTGCGCCCATGGCGCGACATCTATCGTCGTAAATCCCGTCAAATCATGGTCGGCAACGTCCCCGTCGGTGGCGATGCACCCATTGCCGTTCAAACCATGACCAACACGCTGACCACCGATGTGGCGGCGACCGTGGCGCAGGTACAGGCGGCGGCTGAGGCTGGCGCTGACATCGTTCGCGTTTCGGTTCCTGATGAGGCGTCGTCCAAGGCATTGAAAGAGATCGTGCGCGAAAGCCCGGTGCCCATCGTTGCGGATATTCATTTCCACTATCGGCGCGGGATCGAGGCCGCCGAAGCAGGCGCTGCCTGTCTGCGCATCAATCCCGGCAATATCGGAGACGAAACCCGTGTAAAAGAAGTCATCCAGGCGGCGCGCGACCACAACTGCTCGATCCGCATCGGCGTGAACGCGGGCAGCCTGGAAAAGCACCTGCTTGAGAAATATGGCGAGCCGTGCCCCGAAGCGATGGTCGAAAGCGGGCTGGAACATATCCGCATCCTACAGGACAATGATTTTCACGAGTTCAAGATCAGCGTAAAGGCCAGCGACGTGTTCCTGTCGGCCGCGGCCTATCAGGGCATTGCCGAGGCGACGGATGCCCCCATCCATCTGGGCATTACCGAGGCCGGAGGGCTGGTCAGCGGCACGATCAAATCGGCCATCGGGCTAGGCAACCTGCTGTGGATGGGGATTGGCGACACGATCCGCGTCAGCCTGTCTGCTGACCCGGTGGAGGAGGTCAAGGTCGGGTTTGAAATCCTCAAATCCCTTGGCCTGCGTCATCGGGGTGTCAATATCATCTCGTGCCCATCCTGCGCGCGACAGGGTTTTGATGTCATCAAAACCGTCGAGGCGCTGGAACATCGCCTTGAACACATCAAGACGCCGATGTCCCTGTCGATCATCGGCTGCGTGGTCAACGGCCCGGGCGAAGCGCTGATGACCGATGTTGGTTTCACCGGCGGCGGTGCAGGGTTCGGCATGGTCTATCTGGCCGGCAAAGCCAGCCACAAAATGTCGAACGACCAGATGATCGATCACATCGTGGAAGAGGTCGAGAAAAAGGCGGCTGAACTGGATGCGGCGGCTGAAGCGGCTGAATAGCCTGTTTCTTCACGACATTTAAAAACCGGGCATCTGTTGTGTAGCGCAATGGATGCCGCCACCCAGCTCTCCCAGCACATCCACGTCAAGCGTCACGACTTCACGCCCGGGGTGGTGTTTTGCAAGCGTTTCCGACGCGATCCTGTCTGTTTCCGAGTCTCCGAACCGGGCCGCAATCACACCGCCATTGCAGACGTAGTAATTGGCATAAGAGGCCACGAAATCCAGGTTTTCGACCCGGCGGAAATGCGGCTCGGGTATCACGTCCATGTCGATGCCCGCGGCAATGAGACGATCATGGGTGTCCAGCGCGGCCATGTTGAAAGGGTCATATTTGTCCGGTTCATCCGGCAGGTTGATGATGCCGCGACCGGGGCCGGTAAAGCGGGCCAAACTGTCAATGTGATAGTCGGTGATATCTTCGCCCCAGACACCTTCGGACCAGATCATGCGATTGGCCCCATAGGCCGCCAACAACCGGGCTTCGATCTCGTCCCGGGTGAGGCCGGGATTGCGGTTGTCATTCACCCACGAGCTTTCATGCGCCATTAGCGTCCCATGCCCATCCTGCTCGACGCCACCGGCTTCGCCGATCAGCCCGGTCGGCAACAGGGCCAGACCCAGCCTTTCGGCCACTCTGCCGGCAATTTTCGCATCATGTGCGTGAACCTGTTTTCCTCCCCACCCATTGAACTGGATCTGCTGGACCGCAAGCGCGCCACGGTCGTTGATCGCAAAGACCGGGCCTGCGTCCCGGCACCACAGATCTTCGGTCGGGACATCCCAGATCTCAACCGCCGCAGAAAGCCGTTTGCTGATATCTGCGTGATGTTCCGATCCGGCGAGCATTGTGACGAGTTCAAAAGCAGAGATCGTGTTTGCGATTTCCGCAATGGTCCCCTGTACCATTTCCAGAAAAACGGGATCGCGATAGACGGTTCGGCTGACCGGCCATTGCATGAAAGTGCAATGATGCCGGGCGTCTTCGGCCGGCACGCGGAAGCCGGTCGCGGGCTGCGCAATAGACTGGCCAGAGAAACCCGTCATACCCAACGCTCCTCCGGCCACCAGAAATTCCCGCCGCTTCATGGCACGTTGCCGACAGATCCGGCCTTAGCCGCGTTCGGCACGTATACCGTTAACGATCTGCTGCATCTGATCGGCTGGCAAATAGCCACGCAGCATCTCTGTGCCCAACACAAACGAAGGTGTGCCCGAGATCCGCATCCGCTGGGCCAGAGCACGGGTGCGCGCAATCTCATCAGTGACGCGATCGCTGTCCATCGCCGCGATGATCTCGTCGCTGTTCAGCCCCAAACCGTCCGAGATGCGGCGTAGGGCAACTTCGCTTGGCTCGCCGGTGAATTCCAGCAGGGCATCATGGACCTGCTTATATGCGTCGTCGCCCGCCACGTGTTTGGTGGCCACGGCAAAACGTGAGGACAGCACAGACGCATCACCCAGGATGGGGAATTCCTTGATCACAAGGCGGATGTTGCCGTCTTCTGCCAGCAGGCTGGTAACTTCGGGAACGGCACGGCGGCAATAGCCACACCGGTAGTCCATGAACTCGACCAGCGTGATGTCGCCATCCGGGTTGCCGCCAACCCAGCTGTACCCGTCATCAAACAGTTCATCCGCATTGGCGGCGACCAGTTCTTTGTCCGCCGCGGCTTCGGCGACGGCATTGCGCTCTTCCAGAATGTTGATGGCTTCGATGATCACTTCGGGGTTTTCCAGCAGGTATTCGCGCACCTGGGCACCAAATTCCGCCTTCTCGGCATCGTTCATCGCGTTCAAGTCCAGCGCCTGCGCCGAGGTCGCCGCCAAGGAAAGCCCCAGAAGGGCGGGTGCAGCATGTCTGAGGATCATTTCCGTTTCCTTTTGTCTTTGTCGAGTCGTTCCGATGCAATCAACACGTCTTGTGCCCTTTGCCAACCCGGTGAGCCTTCGGGCAGACGTGCCACGGCGCGTTTTGCGTGAATTCCGGCATCTTTCAACCGCCCTTGCAGCGCATAACGCTCTGCCGTCACGGTCGACGCCATACCATCATTGCCGACCTGAGCATAGGCAACACCCAGATCCTGCAACAGCCTGGCGTTCCGGTAGTCCCGGGCGCGGGCTTTTTCCAGCACGCTCAGGGCCTGTTTGGTTTGGCCCTGCGCCAGCAACGCCCGCCCGTAGCCAGCCAGGATCAGCGCATCGTTCGGAGCCATTTCAACAGCGTTCCCATACGCTTCAACAGCCGCGCCTATTTGCCTGTTTTCCAGCAGAATTTGCCCTTTCAGGTCATAATAGTAGGGGTCGTTCGGGCGCAGAGTCAGGGCCATGTCGATGGCACGGCGCGCGCGATCCAAATCACGGTTCTGATGATAAGCCGAAGCCTCGCGCATCAGGCGGATGTCCTGGGCGGTTTCTTCTTTTGCGCGCCGTAATGTCCAGCTGGGTGAGCGTAAAAAGGCCGACAATTTGCCTTTGACGCGGGCGAACCAGTAATCGGCATTGGCATTCGGAACGGCCTTGTCGCCGAACTCATCCAAAAACGCTTCGGCGGCGCGCAACCGTTCACGACTGGTGGGATGCGACCGCATGTACGGGTCCTGATTGGCGACGCTCAGCAACTCCTGACCCGCGAATTTCCTGTGCAGATCAACCATGCCGCTGGGGGAAATCTGAGCCCATCGCAGATAGCTTGCAGCGCTTCGGTCGGCCGAGGCCTCTTCGGCGCGGGTATGGCCCAGAAAGCTGCGGATTGCGGCGCCTTGGGTGCCAGCGGCGATGCCAATGGCGGCTTCACCCCCTCCGGCCGCAGCCGCAAGCAGGGCCAAAGCGGTACCAAGGCCCGCATTGCGCCGCGCCGCCTTCAGGTTTTCTGCGCGGCGGGCCAGATGGCCGTTCGCAATATGCGCGGCCTCATGCGCGATCACCGCTTGCAGCATTTCGGGGCTTTCGACCGTAAGGATCAACCCGTAATTCAAATAGATGGCGTTGTAGTCGATGACGAATGCATTGAACGTGTTGTCATTGACCACAAGGATTTGAACCCGATTGGTGTTCAGGCCGGCGGCGCGCAGAACCGGAAAGGCCAGCTCGCGCAGGCCACGCTCGATATCGGGGTCGCGGATCAGGCTTTGCCCATGGGATTGCGTTGCAACCGCCAGCCAGACACCAACCGACAGGACCAGAGCCGGGATTGACGTCAGCAGAGATACGCGTTCAAAAGCCATGGCTGCAACATGGGAGATGGGCATGAGAAACTCAACCCGGTCCGGGGTCGATCCCTTCATCGTGATGGACGTGATGGAAGCCGCGCGCCGTGCGGAAGAAGCGGGCCGCCATGTGATTCACATGGAGGTTGGCCAGCCCGGAACCGGCGCCCCCAAGGGCGCGACCGAGGCGCTGGCGAAGGCGATGGATCAAAGCCCGTTGGGCTATACGGTGTCTCTGGGCTTGCCTGCGCTGCGAAAGCGTGTCGCGCAGCTTTATGGTGAGTGGTACGATGTGGACCTGAACCCGGGGCGCGTGGTCATCACGCCCGGATCGTCCGGCGGGTTTCTGCTGGCTTTCACGGCATTGTTCGACAGCGGGGATCGCGTCGGAATCGGTGCGCCGGGGTATCCGTCTTATCGCCAGATTCTCAGGGCACTTGGATTGGTGCCGGTCGATCTGCCGACCGCGCCTGAAAACCGTCTGCAACCCGTGGCAGCGGATATTCAGGGAATGGGCCTGAAGGGGCTGATGGTGGCGTCTCCGGCGAATCCTACCGGCACGATGCTGGATCACGCCGCCATGGGGTCGCTGATCGAAGCCGCACACGGGCAGGGGGCATCCTTCATCAGCGACGAAATCTATCATGGTCTGGAATACGAGGCCAAGGCCGTAACCGCACTGGAACTGACGGATGAGTGCTATGTGATCAACTCGTTTTCCAAGTATTTCTCGATGACCGGTTGGCGCGTGGGCTGGATGGTCGTGCCCGAGGATCAGGTGCGCGTTGTCGAGCGGATAGCCCAGAACATGTTCATTTGCGCGCCGCACGCCAGTCAGGTTGCCGCACTGGCCGCGATGGATTGCGAGGACGAGCTGCAAGCCAATCTGGACGTGTACCGCCGAAACCGCGCCCTGATGCTGGACGGGCTGCCCAAGGCGGGCTTTACGAAAATCGCGCCTCCGGACGGGGCTTTCTATGTCTATGCCGACGTGTCTGACCTGACCGATGACAGCCGCGCATTTGCGGCCGAGATTCTGGACAAGGCCGGTGTCGCGGTCACGCCGGGTCTGGATTTCGATCCGCAACGCGGCCATACGACGTTGCGTTTTTCCTATGCGCGTTCGACGGCCGACATTCAGGACGGGCTGGAACGGTTGCGCTTGTTCATGACCCAGCGGAAGGTGATCGGGGAACCTGCCTGAGCCGTTCACAAATCAGCCCTTGTGGTATAGGCTGCCCGGCAAACGATCTCGGGAAAACTTGAGGCCATGAGCAGGATCTTCATTTGCATCGCCCTGATCTGGGCGTTGTGCGGCAGTGCCGTCGCGCAGGATTTCAGCGCGCTGGCACGCGTTCAGCCCGACCAGAGCCGCATCACGGATGTGGGGCGAACCGGCGTTCGCGTGGATATCGGCCTGAGCCAGGGGGTGCCGTACCGGATCTTCACCTTGCAGGATCCGTACCGGATGGTTCTGGACTTCAACGAAGTGGACTGGACCGGGCTGAACCGAACGGATTTCCTGCAATCCGAACGCGTCAGCGGCGTGCAATTCGGGGCCTATGTTCCGGGTTGGTCGCGGTTGGTGTTGGAACTGGGCGCTCCGATGGCCGTAGACACTGCCGAGTTGACGGTTGCCGAGGATTCGGGGGCGGCTCTGCTGTCTCTGAACCTCAAGGGCACGGATTTTGATACGTTCAACGCAACCGCAGGTGCGCCGCGCAACCCGGGATGGGACTTGCCGGAGCCGGCTGATGTGCCGCAGGCATCGGCGCGCTCGGCAGACAGGCCGTTGCGCGTAATGCTCGATCCGGGGCATGGCGGGATCGATCCGGGTGCCGAAATCGATGGCGTTGATGAAAAAAACCTGATGCTGGCCTTTGCCCGCGAACTGCGCGAAGTTCTCTTGCGATCAGAAGGTTATGAGGTGGTCCTGACCCGCGTTGACGACCAGTTCGTCTCGTTGGAGCGCCGGATTGCCCTGGCGCATCGGGCTGGCGCGGATCTGTTCATTTCGTTGCATGCGGATTCCCTGTCGGAAGGTCAGGCCCACGGGGCTGCCGTCTATACCTTGTCTGCCGATGCTTCGGATGTGGCCAGTTCAAAACTGGCCGAGCGGCATGATCGGGGGGATTTGATCTCGGGTATCGATCTGAATGGTGCCGATGATCAGGTGGCCGATGTTCTACTTGATCTGGCGCGCCAGGAAACGATGCCGCGGACCAGGTCACTGGCCAGCGCGATTGCCAACGGGATGGCCCAGCAAGGCGGGCCGATGAACCGCAAACCGCTGCGGACCGCTTCGTTCTCGGTTCTCAAGGCGGCGGATATTCCGTCTGTTTTGGTCGAACTTGGATTTCTGTCCAGCCCCAGAGATCGGGAAAACCTAAGGGATTCGAAGTGGCGGGCGAAAATGGCCTTGGGGATCTTTCAGGGGATCGAAGACTGGCGTCAGCAGGATGTGATCCGCAAATCCCTGATTGGCCAGTGACCTTGCGACGCAAAACGGCTAGAATACGCTTGGTGTTTTGACCCTTGGGCGGTGCAACACTATATAGGCACCACCGCGAGAAAAAGGCAGTAACGTGATCCGGTTCATTCTTTCGTTTTTCGGGGCGATCTTCAGTATCGTTACCTTGGGTATTTTCATGGTCGCACTGGTGATCGGTGCGGTGTTCTGGATGTATGGCCGGGACCTGCCCAGCCACGAATCCCTGGCCCAGTACAAGCCCCCGACGATCAGCCGGATCTATTCGGGCGAAGGCCAGTTGATCGACGAATTCGCGCAGGAACGCCGCCTGTTCACGCCGTCCTCGGAAATTCCCGATCTGGTGAAGCAGGCGTTTATTTCGGCGGAAGACAAGAATTTCTATACCCATCAGGGGTACGACCCACGCGGCATTGTCGCGGCAGGTGTCGAAGCGGTGCGCACCAAAGGCGGGACCGTGCGGGGTGCATCGACCATTACGCAGCAGGTAATGAAGAACTTCCTGTTGTCGGGCGACCGCCGGGCAGAACGCAAGATCAAGGAAATCATCCTCGCCACCCGGCTCGAGGATACCCTGGACAAGGAGCAGATCCTTGAACTGTACCTGAACGAGATCTTTCTGGGTCAGAACTCGTACGGTGTGACGGCCGCCGCACAGACCTATTTCAATAAGACCTTGCAGGAACTTGCCCCGCACGAGGCCGCGATGCTGGCCGCGATGCCCAAGGCGCCGTCGGATTACCACCCGGTCCGGGAAAAGGAACGCCTGCTGGCCCGCCGAAACTATGTGCTGCGCGAGATGTACCAGAACGGTTACATCGATCAGGCGACCTATGAGTCCGAGGTCGAGATGCCGCTGCGCTCGGTTCAGAACGGCGATTTCGAAAGCTTCCGCACCGCATTGCCGCCGCGAGACTACTTCACCGATGAAATCCGACGTCAACTGAGCGAGGACTTTGGTGAAGGTGAGTTCTTTACCGGCGGCTTCACGGTTCGTGCGTCGGTGGACGAGGAAATGCAGGTCGAGGCCGCAAAGGCCCTGCGCACGGCGTTGCAAAAATATGACCGGTCGCGCGGGAAATGGCGTGGCACAGGCGAAGTGATCCCGGAAGAAAAACTGGCGGATGAGGCGCAGTGGCGACAGGCGCTGTCGCTTCTGGAAATTCCGCGTGATGTGGTGCTGCCGACCCGCTGGTATCCCGCCGTGGTTCTGAATGTCTCGGATCAGCAACTTACCGTCGGGATCGAAGACGGCCCTGCGAATGGCACCATTCCGCGGTCCGATATCAAGTGGATGCAGGGTGATTTTGCGGCGAACTTCAAACGCGGTGATGTGATCCTTGTTGTCGAGGGCGAAGAGGGGCAGTGGTCTGCCCGTCAGGTGCCCGAAGTTCAGGGCGCCTTTGTGGCGATGGATGTGAACTCGGGCCGCGTTCTGGCGATGCAAGGCGGGTTTTCTTATCAGGACACCGTTTTCAACCGCGCCACGCAGGCACAGCGCCAGCCAGGATCCAGCTTCAAACCCTTTGTCTATGCCGCTGCGCTGGACAGCGGATACAGCCCCGCAACTATCGTTGTGGACGCACCGATCGAGGTGAACACGCCACAGGGCTTGTGGCGGCCCAAGAACTCGTCGAACAAGTTCTACGGGCCGACGCCTTTGCGCACCGGGATCGAGCAGTCGCGGAACCTGATGACCATCCGTCTGGCGCAGGAAGTTACAATGCCCGTCGTTGCCGGCTATGCGGAGCGGTTCGGTGTCTATGACCGGATGGGCGCGTTTTTGGCCAACTCGCTGGGGGCCGAGGAAACCACGCTCTACAAGATGGTCGCGGCATATGCGATGTTCGCCAACGGCGGCCAGCGTGTGGAGCCGACTCTGGTCGACCGCATTCAGGACCGGTTCGGCAAGACCATCTATCGCCACGATGACCGTCAGTGTCTGGACTGTAACTCGACCTGGCTGGAACCGGATGAATCACCGACCCTTGTCACAGACCGCGCGCAGGTCATGGATGCGATCACCGCCTATCAGCTGACATCGATGATGAAGGGTGTGGTCGACCGCGGGACGGCATCCAGAGTTGTGAATCTGCCCGTGCCAACAGCAGGCAAGACCGGAACCACCAACGAATCCAAGGATGCGTGGTTCATCGGCTTTACGTCGAACATCGTGGCGGGTTGCTACATCGGCTATGATCGACCGCGCCCGATGGGGCGGGGGGCTTATGGTGGTACCTTGTGTGGCCCGGTGTTCCAGAGCTTCATGGAAAAAGCCGTCGAAAAGTATGGCGGCGGGCCATTCAAGGTTCCAGAAGGTGGTCACTTTATCAAAATCGACCGTTTCAGCGGCGCCCGCCTGCCGGATGACGCCACCGGTGACTATGTCGTGGCCGAATTCTTCCGCGACGGTGTCGATGGGTTCATCGACCGTGTTTACGATGGTGGTTTTGCGATTGGTTCCGACTTGCCCTTGTTCGAGGAAGCGCAGCGCGCAGGTGTGCAGGTTCAAACCTCCACCGGTCAAACCATCACGGTCGGCCCAAAGGCTACGCAAGGCGATCTGAGTACCGGCGGTCTTTACTGATCGGTCGCGTCCAGAAAAAGGCGCAAAAGGTCGGCTTCCGGGTCGTTTTCGATGGCACCGCCGGATCGCCAGCAGATGGACAAGGCGCATTTGGCGGCTGCCCATTGGGCCAGCCGTTTCTCTGAAACCTTCATGGCTTCGGAATAGAGCGACAGGCAGGTTTCGATCTGCCGGGGATTGCGCACCAAATCGGTCATGCCTTTTGGGTGCCGCAGTGCATTTGCCAGCTCAAAGGCCGGATCACCTGCATATCCTTTGGCATCGAAAACCCGCGGGCCATTGTGGGTCAGAACAATGTTGTCCGGGTGAAGATCCCCGTGCAAGGGCACCGGAGTGGGCTGTCTCGGCAACCAGTTCCGGCTGATGCAATTCCCATCGGTCCGGAAACTCTTTGAATGTGCCTTGCATTCACGCCCAGCCCGTCTTGTGGTGTCTCGCACCTCTTGCTATCACGCAGGCCTGATTGAGCAAGTTGGGACAAGACCATGCGCGCCGAAACCCAGAACACTGTGGCGGAAATCGAAAAGTCGCTGGAGCTGCTGGCGCAGCGCATGGACTATGAGACCGCGCCGCATCGCCTTGAGGAATTCAATGCGCGTGTCGAAGATCCCAACCTGTGGGACAATCCCGAAAAGGCACAGAAACTGATGCGCGAACGGCAGATGCTAGTCGACGCGATCGAAACCTACGAGTCCATCAAAACCGATCTCAGCGACAATATCGAACTGATTGAGCTGGGCGAGATGGAGGAAGACCAAGAAGTCGTTCAGGATGCCGAAGCCGCGATCAAGACGCTAAAAACCAAGGCCGCGAAGAAAGAGCTTGAGGCGTTGCTGGACGGTGAGGCCGACAGCAACGACACTTTCCTCGAAATCAATTCGGGCGCGGGCGGAACCGAAAGCTGTGACTGGGCGTCGATGTTGGCGCGGATGTATGTGCGCTGGGCCGAAAAAAAAGGCTATACGGTCGAGCTTCAGTCCGAAACCCCGGGCGAAGAGGCAGGGATCAAATCCGCTGCGTACAAGATTTCGGGGCACAACGCTTATGGCTGGCTGAAATCCGAAAGCGGCGTGCACCGGCTGGTGCGGATTTCGCCTTTTGACTCGGCGGCCAAGCGGCACACCTCGTTCTGTTCGGTCTGGGTCTATCCCGTGGTCGACGACAATATCGAGATCGAGGTGAACCCCGCCGATATCCGCATCGACACCTACCGGTCATCGGGTGCAGGTGGTCAGCACGTGAACACCACGGACTCGGCTGTTCGGATCACGCACATCCCGACCGGGATTGTTGTAACCAGCTCGGAAAAGTCGCAGCACCAGAACCGCGATATTGCCATGAAAGCCCTGAAATCGCGCCTGTACCAGCAGGAACTGGACCGCCGGAACGCCGACATCAACGCGGCACATGAGGCCAAGGGTGATGCGGGCTGGGGCAACCAGATCCGGTCATATGTTTTGCAGCCCTACCAGATGGTCAAAGACCTGCGGACAAATTACGAGACCTCGGATACCAAGGGTGTTCTGGACGGCGATCTGGACGGCTTCATGGCGGCCACTCTGGCCCTGAACGTGGCGGGCAAGAGCCGCTCCGAGGCCCAGGGCGACAGCTGAGGTGAAGCGTAACAGCCCTTTCCTGAACGTTCTGAAAGGGCATTGGCAGCTTATCCTCATCACGGCCCTGGTGTTTCTGCTTTGGAATACACCGGTTGCGGTTCCACTGAAGATACTGGTCGTCTTTCTGCATGAGTTGTCTCATGCGGTGACGATCCTGATGACGGGCGGCTCGGTCGAGAGCTTTTCGATCTCACCACAACAGGGCGGCGTTGTCGTCGGCCGGGGCGGCAATCGCGTTCTCAGCCTGTCTGCCGGGTATCTTGGTTCCCTCGCGCTGGGCATGGCCCTTTTGATCCTTGCCTTGCGAACACGGGCCGACCGCGCCGTTCTGGCGGGTTTTGGCGGCGTCATGTGTCTGGTGGCGGTGCTGTATATCCGCGACCCGTTCGCCCTTGTTTTCAGCATCGGAACCGGGGCTGCGATGATTGCTGCGGCGTGGTATCTGCGCCCGGATGTAAGCGATCTGGTGCTGCGCGTGATCGGATTGACCAGCATGATCTATGTCCCTTTCGACATCTTCGATGACACGATCCGACGGTCCGGCGCGCGGTCGGATGCATTCATGCTGGCCGAGGAATTCGGTGGCTCTGCCATGTTGTGGGGCGGGATCTGGCTGGTGCTCAGCTGCATCGTGATCGTTCTTTGCCTGCGCTACTGGCTTGGGGCTGACAGCAACCTGCATTTTCGCAGATCAGCGCGCTGACATTACCGTCTGGGACGACGCTGAAAAGATACATTTAAACAGTGGGTTTAAATGATCTGAACTGCCCGCTAGGCTGCCGGAAACGACAATGGATTGGCGCGTCATGGACCTGACCCGGATATCGGCTACAGACCTTTTGAAACAGTTGGCCAACCGGCAGGTTTCAGCCTCGGACGTGATGCAGGCCACGCTGGATCGCATCGCCAAGGTCAATGGTGATGTGAATGCCATCGTCGCATTAAGGGATTCAGATGGTTTGATGGCCGAGGCGAAGGCCTGTGACGACGGCCCGATCACCGGCCCGCTGCACGGTCTTCCAATCGCAGTCAAGGATCTTGTGAACGTGGCGGGTGTCGTCTCGTCGCAAGGATCACCTGTTTTTCAAGACCATGTGCCAGCCAGCGACGATCTGATCGCCGCGCGGATGCGGCAAGCCGGTGCCATCCTGATCGGAAAGACCAATACGCCGGAATTTGGGCTGGGATCGCACACGTTCAATCCGGTCTATGGGGCAACGTGCAACCCTTATGATGCCAATCGTACCTGCGGTGGCTCATCCGGCGGGGCGGCGGTTGCCTTGGCGACGGGCATGGTTGCTTTGGCCGATGGCTCGGACATGATGGGCAGCTTGCGCAACCCTGCTGCCTGGAACAACGTTTATGGCTTTCGGCCAAGCTGGGGCAGGGTGCCTTCCGATCCCGTGGGGGACAGCTTTTTGCACCAGTTGTCGACACTGGGCCCCATGGCGCGCTGCCCCGAAGATCTGGGTGTTCTGCTTGATGTCATCTCGGGTCCGGACCCGCGCTTGCCGCTGGCCGTTGAAAGTGCGCCGGTGTCGCCAGTGACCGCCGCAGAGCTGCAAGGGCTGCGGATCGGGTGGCTTGGCGACTGGGGCGGCGCTTTTCCGACCGATCCCGGTATTCTTGACATCTGCAAAGACGCGATGGGCGTGTTCGAAACGCGTGGCGCGCGGGTTGAGGACATCGCCCCGCCTTTCGATGCCGAAAAACTCTGGACCAGCTGGATCACCTTGCGGTCGTTCAGCGTGGCCGCCGGGCTGGAACCCTTGGCATCGCAAAAGGAAGACTTGAAAGACACGGCACAATGGGAACTGGATCGGGGTCTGGCACTGAGTGCAATGGAGGTGCACCACGCCAGTGTCATCCGCTCGGAATGGTTCCGCTGCGCGGCGATGCTGTTCGAACAGTATGACGCGTTGGTTCTGCCGTCTGCTCAGGTCTGGCCGTTCTCGGTTGATCTGCCTTACCCGACAGAGATCGCGGGCCGGGCCATGGATACCTATCACCGATGGATGCATGTCACGATACCGGTCAGCCTGATCGGCCTGCCATGCCTTGCTGCGCCCGCGGGGTTTGGCACGCAGGGGCTGCCGATGGGGTTTCAATTGTTCGGGCCCAAAGGATCGGACCGGAAACTGTTGTCAGTCGGAGCGGCTTACCACGCCGAAACCAATTGGCCAAACAAGAGGCCGGCGATGCCATAACGCCGGTCAGGGAGGAGGAAGACAACATGGAAAAACCCTTTGGTGTTCCGGATATGCGACCGGTCGATACCGCCATGCTGCGTACTGCATTGCAGCGCGCCTGGGCCGACTTTCGCCGCGCACCGCTGTTCGGCCTGATTTTTGCGGGGTTTTACGTACTGTCCGGGTGGGCGATGGCGTGGGTGACAATTCAAACCGGAACAACCTTCTGGCTGGTGCTGGCGGCCATCGGGTTTCCGCTGATCGGTCCGTTCGCCGCTGTTGGTCTGTACGAGGTATCGCACAGGCTGGAACAAGGAGAGCCGCTCGATTTTGGCGCGATCTTCGGGGTCGTGATGCAGCAAAGCCGCAGACAATTGCCCTCGATCTGCGCGATCATAGTTGTCGTGTTTCTTTTCTGGTTTTTTCTGGGGCACATGATCTTTGCCCTGTTCATGGGGTTGGCGACGATGACCAACGTGTCGACCTCGCTTGAGGTGTTTCTGACATTGAATGGCCTGACAATGCTGGCCGTCGGCACGGCCGTCGGGGCGGTTTTTGCAACCGTTCTGTACATGATCACCGTTCTGTCGATCCCTCTGCTGCTGGACCGCGAGCTGGATTTTGTAACGGCCATGATCACCAGCTTTACCTACGTGTCAGAGAACTTTCCGGTGATGCTGGCCTGGGGTGCCTTCATCGCGGTGCTGACATTTCTGGCGATGGTGCCCTGGTTTCTGGGGTTGCTGGTGGTTCTGCCGTTGCTGGGACATGCCAGTTGGCATCTTTACCGGCAGATCACGCAGAACGATGAAGAGGAAACACCAACCTGAGACGGAAGGTTACAGGTTCTGAGCCACGTTGTTCGTCGACAAGCGCGCAGCAGCAAAAATGGCCGTCGAGTCGTGCCCAAGGTATTTCAGCACAACGGGTTCGGGCGTTGTCGCATTTGTCGGGCTGATGACCGACCCACGCCAATGAACTGCCGTTCCCGTAGGGTCCGGAGAGATCAGATAGACCCGGCTGTTCTGACCTTCCCGCTGGGAGGTCAGCATATAGACAGTGTCACCGCTTGAGGCTGCTATCCCCTGTATTTCCCGCGCTTTCGGTGTTGCCTCGGGCATTGCCGCGCGCGACACGTAGCCACGGATCAACGTACATTGGGCCAAGGGTCGGGCGTGCAGCAGGGTCATCCGGTGTTCAGCCGAAAGGCTTTCGATTACCGCGTAGAACCCGGGTGAAAACGGGGATTTCTCGATCGCATCCGCACCAGAACCCAAAAACTCTGTCAGGGCCGGAGTTGCGGGGTGTTCTTCGATCTTTTCGATCTCGTCCAGCGGTTTCAGAAGAATGCGGGCATCCACATCGAAGAACCGGCATATACGGTCCAGCACATCCGGTCTGGGAACGCTTTCACCGGAAAGATATCTGTTGAACTGGGTACGGTTTACGCCAAGTTGGCGGCACAGCGCCGAGACCGAGCGATATCGCTTTGCCAATTGCCGAAGGTTCGCACCAAACATTGCGCGAATCTCGGCTGGACTACGAATATCGTCAGTCATGGGTGTCCACGTCTTGCTAAGTTTCCGGAAGAAACCGACAACGCACCGACGCCGAAGCTCGGTGCATATTCAAAAATCGTACAGAATGACCCCAAGCAACGTATCCCCACGTCGCGTTGCGGCGACAAGGCTAACGTTCTCATGTGTAAAGGCAATAGGCTTTATCGGAAAATGCCTGATCTTTTTCCGGAAAAGCCGACCCTATGGCAATTTTAGCGCATTCAGATCGCCAGAGTTGAATTGCAAATCGCCGGCCACCTTAAAAAGTGTTCCCGCCTTGGCTGCAAGACAAGTGCCAAGGCGGGACAGGTCGGTCAATCGCCGCGCAGCAGGGCCGCCACGCCGGTACGCGCGATTTCCATCAGGCCCAGCGGGCGCATCAGGTCAGCAAAAGCGTCGATCTTGTCGGGCGCACCGGTGATTTCGAAGATGAAAGAGTTCAGGGTGCTGTCAACCACATTGGCGCGGAAGATATCGGCCAGACGCAGGGCTTCGACCCGCTTGTCGCCTTCGCCGACGACTTTGATAATGGCCAGTTCGCGTTCAACCGAAGGACCTTCGACCGTCAGGTCATGCACGTCATGGACAGTCACGATCCGGCCCAGCTGCGCCTTGATCTGTTCGATCACCTGCGGTGTGCCTGTGGTGACAATGGTGATGCGGCTCAGGTGTCCTGTGTGATCTACCTCGGCTACGGTAAGGCTTTCGATGTTATAGCCGCGCCCCGAGAACAGTCCGATCACACGGGCCAGGACACCGGGCTCGTTCTCGACCAGCACGGCAATGGTATGGCGTTCCTGCACGTCCGAGAAGGTAGGTCGTAGGTTGTAGGCCGAATGGCGGGTAGCGCCTTTTTTGATATGTAGGGCAGACATTTATGTCCCTTTCATCATCCTTGACAGGTTGAGCGCAGCGCGGCGCTCAACCAAATCCGTCGAATTTTGTTAAACCAGAACCGAGCCTTTGCTGTCGATCACGCCCTGCGTTTCCGCCTCGCCCAACAGCATCTCGTTATGGGCTTTGCCCGACGGGATCATGGGGAAGCAGTTTTCGTGCTTTTCCACCAGACAGTCAAAGATCACCGGACCGTCATAGTTGATCATTTCCATGATCGCGTCGTCCAGATCGGCGGGGTCGGAACACAGGATACCTTTGGCGCCGAACGCCTCGGCGAGTTTCACGAAATCGGGCAGGGCTTCGGACCAGCTGTGCGAATACCGCTCGCCATGCAGCAGTTCCTGCCACTGGCGGACCATGCCAAGGCGTTCGTTGTTCAGGATGAACTGCTTGACCGGCAGGCGGTACTGAGCGGCGGTGCCCATTTCCTGCATGTTCATCAGCCATGATGCTTCACCGGCGACGTTGATCACCAGCGCGTCCGGATGTGCCATCTGCACACCGATGGAGGCGGGGAAGCCATAGCCCATCGTGCCCAACCCGCCCGATGTCATCCAGCGGTTGGGGTCTTCGAACCCAAGGTATTGCGCCGCCCACATCTGATGCTGACCCACCTCGGTGGTGATGTAGCGATCATGCTTTTTTGTCAGTTCTTCAAGCCGTTGCAGAGCGTATTGCGGTTTGATCGACTTTTCGCTGTTGGTGAAGGCCAGGCAGTTGATCTTGCGCCATTCGGCGATCTGCGCCTGCCATTTCTTGACGGCTGCCGCATCCGTCTTGCGCCCGCGTGACTTCCACACCTTCAGAATGTCTTCCAGTACATGCGCCACGTCGCCGACAATCGGGATGTCAACGCGGATGACCTTGTTGATCGAAGACGGATCAATGTCGATATGGGCTTTCTTCGACTTTGGAGAGAACGCGTCGATGCGCCCCGTGATCCGGTCGTCGAACCGTGCACCGATGTTGATCATCAGGTCACAGCCATGCATCGCAAGGTTCGCCTCGTAAAGGCCGTGCATCCCCAGCATACCCAACCAGTTTTCGCCCGATGCCGGATAGGCACCCAGACCCATCAGGGTAGATGTGATCGGGAAGCCGGTGGAATCCACCAATTCGCGCAGCAACTGGCTGGCTGCGGGGCCAGAGTTGATGACGCCACCACCCGTATAGAAAACCGGCTTCTTGGCTTTTTCAATGGCTGCAACAAGCTCGTTGATTTCCTCCAAATCGCCTTTCAGCACAGGCTGGTAGTGCGAGGTCGAAGGTTTCGGACTGTTGTATTCACCCGTGGCAAACTGAACATCCTTGGGAATGTCGATCAGTACCGGTCCGGGACGGCCCGACTTGGCCACATGGAAAGCCTCGTGCAACGTTTCGGCCAGCGAATTCGTGTCCTTTACCAGCCAGTTATGTTTGGTGCAGGGGCGGGTGATACCAACGGTGTCGGCCTCTTGAAAGGCATCCGATCCGATCATGAAGGTCGGGACTTGCCCGGTCAGAACAACGATGGGGATCGAATCCAGCAACGCATCGGTCAGACCGGTGACTGCATTGGTGGCACCGGGGCCGGACGTGACAAGCGCAACGCCCGGTTTTCCCGTCGATCGGGCATAACCTTCGGCCGCGTGGATCGCGCCCTGTTCGTGACGCACCAGAATGTGGCGAATGTCGTTTTGCAGAAAGATCTCATCATAGATCGGTAGCACGGCGCCACCGGGGTATCCGAATACCGTGTCCACGCCCTGATCCTTGAGGGCCTGAACCACCATCTTTGCGCCGGTCATCTCACGTGTCATCTGCTTTGCTCCGTTCGCGACATGTGTCTTGCGTTCGACAAAAAAAAGCCCCCGATTTTTCGGAGGCGCATGGGTTCGATTATGGTTTACCGTTACCGGCCCATGCGCGTGGTTCCTACGATTACGACTAGCGTTCTCATCGCCAGAGGCTCCTTTTTGCTTGGGGGCGACATTATGGTCGGGGGGAAGGGGCGTCAACAGACAATTGCACCAATTTTCTATCTCAGCGGCGGTATTTTGCGACATTTTATTGCGCAGATTGCCGCATGTCGGGAATTTCCGGGAATTCGACGTGAAAATTGGCCGTTTTGTGTGCGGATAAGGCGGTCTGAAAGCGTCAGGCCGATGTCCGAAACGGGCATGATAATTGCTTTTTTCTGCGCCACGCTGAACGTGCAGGGGGCAAAACCCGGAGGCTTGAAATGTTGCAGGACCTGGTTGATCTTGGCCGCTATCCAATCGATCGTCCGGATTCACGGGCTTATGATCAGCTGATCGAGGATTTGAGACGCGAGTTGGAACAGGATGGATGTGCTGTTCTGCCGGGTTTCGTACACGAGGCAGGGGTCAAACTTCTGGTGCAAGAAGCCGAGGGGGTGGCGCCCAAGGCGCACCGGTCCTTCAACAAAACCAACGCCTATTTCACGAAGGACGACCCAAGGCTTGGCATCGCCCATCCGATCCGCCGGTTCTATGATCGTTCGAACGCCTTTGTTCCGGCCGACAATCTTTCGAAATCCGGCCCGCTGCGGCGCATTTACGAGTTCGACGGCTTTCTTCCCTTTGTCCGCGATGCCCTGAATGAACCCGAAGACCGCTTTTTTCGCTACGATGACCCATTGGCGGACGTGATCATCAATGTCGTGGAAGAAGGGCAGGGCTTTCCCTGGCATTTCGACACCAACAACTACACCGTGACGCTGGCCATCCAGAACGGAGAGACGGGCGGCGCGTTCGAGTACGCGCCCAATCTGCGGACGGCGGAAAATGAGAACTTTGATCTGGTAGCCTCGGTTCTCGATGGGAACATGGGGCGGGTTCGCCGGCTGGAACTGCAGCCGGGGGATTTGCAGATCTTCAAGGGCCGGTATTCACTGCACCGGGTTGCTCCGGTCAGCGGCATGTGCCGTCGTTATGTCGGCATCTTTTCCTTTGTCGAGGCTGAAGGCATGTGTGGCGGTGTGGAACGGACGCAGCAATTGTATGGCCGCGTTTTGCCGCATCACTACAAGCGCGCGGGGCTGCGAAAGGATCAATTGCTGGATTGAGTGGTCAACCTCGGTACAATGCATCTGTTTCCTGTCCGGAGAGTCAGATGCCCAGGATTTTGCAGCTTACACCATTTGTGTTGTGCTCGTCCCTGAAGGACCAGATCGACTTCTATTGTGATCGCCTTGGGTTCACCTGTGGGTTCACGCAAGACAATTATGCCTTTTTGAAACGTGGTCCTGTTGCGATCCGCCTTTTGGAGTGCCCGCCGCGGGATGACGGCAAGCCATTGGGTGATGAACACTCCTTCTATATCGATGTTGAAGATATTGATGGGCTTTATGACAGCCTGCGTGACCGATTGGCCGATCTGCCCGAAGGCCGTGTCAGGCCGCCGTTCAATCAGCCCTATAATCAGCGTGAATTCCACGTTCTGGACGAAGACGGAACACTGGTTTTTTTTGGAGAAGGTCTTTGACCCGGCGGGTACCGCTCCCGCCCATCGTCAACACGCCTGCGGCGTGTATCCTCTGGTTGGGCCGGGCAACGCTGCGCGCTGCGGGCGCGTGCAGATCAGAATCCGACGCCGGTCCCTTGCAGTACGCCATGTTCCAAAGCGTAGCGTGTCAGCCCGGCGGTTGAGGATATGCCGAGTTTGCGCTTTATATTCTTTCGGTGCGTTTCGACCGTCCGCACGGAAATATCCAGCGTTTGCGCAACTTCCTTGTTGGACTTGCCCTGCGCCAGTTCAAGCAGAATGGTCTGTTCACGTCCGGTCAGCGCTTCGCGCACGTTGTCGCCCTTGGGCTTAAGCGATCCGCTGGCGCCGGTGCACAGATACCGTTCACCCCGCATCACCGCATCAATGGCCTGCTTGATCTCTTCAGTGGGAACGTCCTTGAGCACGTAACCCTTGGCACCGTGGCTGAGCGCGGTCGAGATATATTCCGGGCTGTCATGCATCGACAGGATCAGGATGCGCGTTTCCGGCAATCGTTCCAGGATGATTTCCGTGGCGCTGAGACCGCCGAGGCCGGGCATGTTCAGATCCATCAGGATCACATCCGGGGCAAGATCAACAGCCTGATCCACTGCCGCCTGTCCGCTGCCAAGCGTACCGACAACTTGGATCTCATCATAGCTTTCGAGGATGGACTGGATGCCCTCGGCCACCATTGGATGGTCGTCGACGATAAGAACTCGGATGCTTTCGGCGCTCATGTGCCGGCCTTTCGGTTCGGAGTTGCGTCTTCCTGCGGCGGCAGAAGGTGGCTCAGCGGCAGACTGACTTCGATGACAGTGCCGCCACGCGGTCCGCGTGATGACAGAATGCGCAGGGACCCGTCAAGCTGTTCGATGCGTTCTTGCATGTTGCGCAACCCGATCCCGGTGCTGGGGGTGCTGGGATCGGTCCGCATGCCCCGGCCATTGTCCGTGATCCGCATGGTTGCACCTTTCTTGTGCCCGCGCAGGTCTATCGTAACATGCGTGGCTCCAGAGTGGCGCTCGATATTGGTCAGCGCCTCTTGCGCGATGCGATACAGGGCAATCTTGCTGTCCTGATCCAGCCGGTTGCGGAACACCACGGTCGAGAATTCCGTCTCGATCCCGGTGCGGTCCCGGAAATCGTCGGTCAGAGCTTTCAGCGCTGGCCCAAGACCCAGATCATCCAACACGCCGGGGCGCAGGTCGCGACTGATGCGGCGGACCTCGGTGATGGCGGTGCCAAGATGGTCAATCCCTTTGTCCAGCGGATCGCGTGCGCCCGCGTCATCGCCGCGGGACAGGCGGCGCCGCGCGTTGTCCAGCGCATAGCGTACACCGACCAGTATCTGGCTGATGCCGTCATGCAGTTCGCGGGCAACGCGGCCACGTTCCTCTTCCTGGGCATCGAAGACGCGCTGGGTCAGTTCCTTCAGCTTGGCGTCTGCAAGTCTGCGCTCGCGGATGTTCAGCAACATGCCGGATGCAAAGACGATGAGCACCGCCGCCACAACGATCGCGCCGATATACATGAAGGTGCGCTGAACGCGGGCCTCGACCTCGGCCCTGGCGTTGGCGACCGTTGCAACGATGTCGTCGATGAAGACCCCGGTTCCCACGACCCAGCGCCAGTCCTGAAGCCCGACGACATAGGCGATCATCTGTGCTTCCTCTCCGGTAGAGGGCTTTTGCCACATGAAGCTGTGCCAACCAGCCCCCTGGCGGGCGAGGCGGATAAACTCGTCAACGATCGGAGTGCCGTCGCTGTCCGTCAACCCTTCCCAGTTTCGGTTGATGAACTGCGTCTGGCGGGGGCTGACCAGGTTGTTGCCGTCATAATCGTAGACAAAGAAGAACCCATCCTGGCCATAGATCATTGCCGACAGGATTTGGGACACGAGGTTTTTCGCGACCTCGTCATCAGGCTCGGCCCGGCCGTAGATATAGGCGAACCCGTTGCGCGCCTGTGTCACGTAGTTGCGCAACTCTTCCTTCTTGGCTTCGACCAGGCTGCGTTCCAGCGCTTCGATCTCACGCTCGGCGGTCGCGCGGGCCTCGTATGCCACAAGCACGGCAATTGCCGCCACGGCCACGACCAGCGGGATTGCCGCAACCAGTGACAATTTCTGCGCATAGGTCAGCGAGACCAGATGTCGGAGTCTTTGCATGGACGAATCGATACGCAAGCGGCGGCGAAAATGCAAAAAGATTGGACTTTGTTCGGGGAATACAGAGATTATCGTCGGGGAAGACGTGATTTGCGGTCTGATTTCTTGCCGGAAATCGCAAAGAATCCGATTCTCTACGCAGTAGTAGGTATTCCCTTTCAGTTCGGTCACATTAGGCTGACGCGCACTGAATGCGACAGGTCCGGTTCTGCCGGACCGTGACTATGAAGGGGAGGAACACTCATATGGATCGTCGTTCATTTCTGAAAAAATCCGCGCTGGGCGGTTCGGCTGCTGCTGCAACTGCTCTGGCAGCACCGGCTTATGCGCAGGGACAGCGTACTCTGACCATGGTGACCTCGTGGGGTCGTGGTCTGGCGGGCGTGTTTGACAGCGCGCAGCGTTGTGCCGACAGCATCAACGCCATGTCGGATGGCAGCCTGAATGTTGAAATCAAGGCAGCGGGCGAGCTGGTTGGCGCCTTCGAAGTATTTGACGCGGTGTCGTCGGGTCAGGCCGACATGTACCATGCCGCTGACTATTACTTTGTGGGTCAGCACCCGGGTTATGCGTTCTTCACGGCCGTTCCTTTCGGCATGACGGCGCAGGAACTGGTGAACTGGTACTATCATGACGGCGGTATGGAGCTGCATGACGAGCTGGGCGAAATCTTTGGCCTGAAGTCCTTCCTGGCCGGCAACACCGGTGCGCAGGCGGGTGGCTGGTACTCGAAAGAGATCAACAGCCCCGAAGACTTCAACGGTCTGAAGTTCCGTATGCCGGGTCTGGGCGGCAAGGCACTGGGTAAACTGGGCGCATCGGTCCAGAACATTCCGGGGTCGGAAGTGTATCAGGCGCTGTCGTCCGGCGCCATCGACGGTACCGAGTGGATCGGTCCATGGGCCGACGAAAAGGCCGGCTTCCAGGAAATCACCAAGACCTACTACACTGCGGGCTTCCACGAGCCGGGCGCAGGTCTGTCGCTGGCAACCAACCGCGACGTGTTCAATGAACTGACCCCGGCACAGCAGAAGATCATCGAGATCGCTGCCGCCGAAGCGCACCAGTGGAACCTGGCACAGTTCCTGGCCAACAACGGCGCAGCGCTGCAGCGTCTGCAGGCGGGTGGCGTCAAGGTCCTGGAATTCCCGGACAGTGTCTGGGACGCGTTTGGTCAGGCCAGCCAGGAAGTTCTGGACGAGAACATGGGCGATGAGCTGTTCAAGAAGATCCACGACAGCGCGATGACGTCGATGGCAGCATCGTCTGCTTGGAACAACCTGTCATCGGGTGTTTACACCGCTCAGCGCGACCGTGTTCGCGGCTAAGCCATTCTGATCCAAGAAAAACCGGTTCCCCCGCGGCGCGGGGGAGCCTTTCCCGTTGCGCTAAGGGGTTTGGGCAAGCAACAATAATCCCATGCACAACTGAGACGACCTGGGGACAACATGCAGGACGAAAACGGTATCTCGTTCTTCGGCGCCCTGTGGAATGGACTGGTCTGGTTCATTCAGAACATTGCCGAAGCCTTCTATAATTTCGGATACGCCATCACGCATCCGCAACTCTGGCTGGACTGGTCCGACAAGGCGTCGATCATGCGCTTTGTCTATTACGGCGGTTCGGTCGAGTTCTTCTTTGTGGTGTTCACGTTCTTTCTGGTTCTGACGGCCATCGGGCTGTACTACCGGAACTTCATGTGGGCCATCGTGCGGGGCCTTGAGGGGTTCGCCAATACCACCGGGCGTTTCTTTGCCTGGGCGGGCCTTTTGATGGTGATCCAGCAGATCGTGATCGTTTTCATGCAGCGGGTATTTACCAGACCCGATATGTCCTTTGGTTTGGGTATCCCGTTCCAGATGGATATCAGTTGGTTCGCGGAAGAACTGAAGCTGTATAATGCGATGGTTGTCTGCCTGTGCTGTACCTACACATTCGTGCAGGGTGGGCATGTGCGCGTTGACCTCATTTATGCCGGCATCAGCCACCGTGCCAAACGGGTGGTTGATATGTGCGGTGCGGTTTTGTTCATGATGCCGATGGCGGTGCTGACCTGGATGTATGGCTGGTACTTCATGTGGCGGCACCTGATCGTGCCGAAACCGTCGGCCAGTGACACGCTGGACCGACTGGTGGCCAAGTCCCGTGCGCTGCGCTGGAACGTGGAAACCATTGGGTTCAGCCCCAACGGATTCAACGCCTACTTCCTGTTCAAGATCTTGCTGGTGGCCTTTGCGGCCATGGTGTTCCTGCACGCAATCGCATTCCTGTACCGGTCGTATCTGGAATACGTGGAAGGGCCGGAAAGCACCGGAAAATACCTCGACAAGGACAGCCTTGGTGAGGGTGAAGAAGCCTATGAAGGCGCACATTAGGGACGGAGACCCAGACTATGTTGTTCGGACTTGATGGCGTCGAGATAGGCCTCATTATCGTATTTTTCTGCCTCTTTGGGGGCATCCTTTCCGGCTTCCCGGTGGCCTTTGCCATCGGCGGCGCCGGGGTGATTTCCTTTGGGATCATCGCGGCACTGGACAGTGCCGGGCTGTTGATCCACCAGGCAATCGACACAGGCTCGCAAGCCTATCGGGATATTGTAAATTCCGGGGTAAAACCTGATGTCATATCGGTATTCCGATACCCGGATCTGCCAAGGATAGCCGAGCCGGTCTTTGTCTCTGGCTGGGAAACCGCGCTGGACCGCAACGTGTCGTTCATCGTCAATCGCATGAACGAGCGCGTACTGGCAGGGCAGTCCATTGAGACCCTGTTGGCCGTGCTGATGTTCGTTCTGATGGGGATCACGCTGGAACGCTCCAAGATCGCGAACGATCTGCTGACGACGATGGCGCGCGTCTTTGGACCGCTTCCGGGTGGTCTGGCCGTGTCCATCGTGGTTGTGGGGGCGTTCTTGGCGGCCTCTACCGGCATCGTCGGCGCGACCGTGGTGACCATGGGCCTGCTGGCCTTGCCGACCATGCTGCGGAACAACTACTCGCCCGAGCTCGCCACGGGTGTGATCGCGGCGTCGGGGACGCTGGGGCAGATCATTCCGCCGTCTATCGTGATCGTTCTGCTTGGCACATTGGCGGGTGATCTGTATTCCACGGCGCAAGAGACGCGGGCCGTTGAGGCGGGATGTACCGATGCGTTGACCTATCTGGGGGAACCCGCGGTTGTCTCGGTCGGAACCTTGTTCCAGGCGGCTCTTTTGCCGGGGATCCTTCTGGCTTTGCTTTATGCGTTGTATGCGTTTGGTTATGCATTGCTGAATCCCCATAAGGCACCTGCCGTGGCGCTGTCAGGCGGGTCGGGTGAGCCGATCACCCGGTCCGAAGGTCTGACTTGGCTGCTGGGGGCACCGGTTGCGCTGATTGTCGGCACCGTGTTGCTGGGCAATGTCGGCCTGATCGGCAGCCAGAACATTTCGGTCTCGGCTTTCTCGGACATCGGACAGGGCGCATCGTTGCGAACCAACGTGTCGGAAGAATGCAAGGTATCGATGATCGATCTTCATGGTCAGGCCGCCTGGGATCAGGCCGTCGCCGAGCAGGACGCCATTGACGCCGCTGGCGGTGCAGCTGAGTCTCAGCGCCTGACAGAAGAAGAACTGGCCGCCGCACAACAGGAAATGATTGCATCAGCCGCACCAATTGGAACGGGTGTCGCGATCACCGTCGTGCTGCTGGGCCTTACTCTGGTTCTGGGTCGTGGCATCGCCCCCTCGCGTACGCCTCAGCCGCTTATCGTTGGTGCGATTGGTCTGCTTCTTATGGTGTTGGTCGATATCTTGCTGATTTCGCCCACGACTTCTTCGGGGGCGACGTTCCTGTTGCTCGCGTTGCCATTTGCGCTGGCCATGTATGGTTGCAAGGAAGCCGCAGCGCGATGTGCGACCAATGACCTGATCCGCGTGGTCTTCCCGCCACTGGTTCTGATCATCGCTGTTCTGGGGTCGATCCTGGGGGGCGTGACCAACCCGACGCCGGCGGCGGCGCTGGGTGCGGGTGGCGCGATCATGCTGGCGGCCTATCGCAAGCTGCAGGATCAGGGGCGATCGGGCAAGGTGATCATCTGGTCGACCTTTGCCGTGATCATCGCCTTGCTGATGGGGGTGAACTTTGACCTGCGGGTCAATCAGGGCAATGTGACGTTGGAGACCTGGATCGCCTTCATCATCGCGTATGCGGCCTATCTGTACGCCTTGTTCGGGCTGCTGTTCGGGTGCTGGGTGCTGTACTCCAGCGGAGTTCTGACCCCGGTGGTGCGCGAGACGGCCAAGGTGACCTCGATGGTGTTTACCATCCTGATCGGATCCCAATTGCTGAACCTGGTGGTGATCTCGTTCGGAGGGGAGCACTATATCCAGCAATTCCTGAAGAGTTTTGACAACGAGTTCACGGTCTTCCTGATCGTGATGCTGGTTTTGTTCATACTGGGCTTCGTGCTGGATTTCCTCGAGATCATCTACATCGTGATCCCGATCGTTGGGCCGGTGATCTATGGCGGTTCGTTCGACCCGAAATGGGTGACGATCATGGTGGCGGTGAACCTGCAAACATCCTTCCTGACACCCCCGTTCGGGTTCGCGTTGTTCTACTTGCGAGGGGTTGCGCCGAAGGAAGTGACGACGGGCCATATCTATCGCGGGATCATTCCGTTTGTTCTGATCCAGGTGGTAGGGATCGCAATTCTGTGGTTCTTCCCGGCGATTGTCACGATCGTACCGGACCTGATCCCGAACTGATCCGGATCATCAAAATGCAAAAGGGGGCCCGAAGGCCAAGCCACTATAGGTAAATGTTGACGAGCTATCGACCAGCAGTTAGGCTGCTGGTCGTTTTCGTTTAGAAATAAGAGCTTGTGACGTGCCGGAACCCAATAAGGCTTCGCAAAAATCTGCGAACAAAATGAGAACTCGGCTTCCTCGCCTGCCTGGAGGTTTCTCAGTCAATTTTTGCCGCAATCCACTTTGTGACCTTTACGGCGTATTACCTGACCCACGAGATGGGCGCGGACGACCAGCTACTCCTGGTTCGAACATGGCACGGGGCAAGGTCTCCGGTTCTGGAGATGAGCGCACCTATGTTTGTCCAAGTTGCCGACGGTCTAGCATCCTCAAGTCCAACAAGGCTCTGGCGGAAGAATACGCAAGGCTCTCCCGCCTGAATAGAAGAACAAAACGTGAAAGTTGTCCGAGTGTTGCATGTATCAATCATGGAGCGACCGTTGGGCTCATGCCGAGCCGGTATCGAAAGTTCGGTAAGACGGCCAAAGGAGATCCAAGATATCAGTGCAAAGCGTGTAAGAAGACCTTTTCGATTGGTCGCTCAACGAGACGACAAAAGCGAAGCGACCTAAATGGTAAAGTCTTTAGATCGCTGGTTAATGGCGTGACGCTTTCAGCTATCTCACGATTACTCGATACATCACTTCCGGATGTCTATTCGAAGATCGACTTCATTCACGAGCAATGCCAAGCGTTTGCAGCAGATCGGGAGAAGCGACTGCCCGAAGTTTTTGAAGGTGACTGTCCTCACTTTGCCACGGACACACAAATCCTTCAGGTGAACTGGCCCGACAAAGGTATTCGTAAACTGGTAGAAGTGCGCCACATGTGTACCGTCCACAGCGACAGCAAGTATGTCATTGCGTCTACAACAGATGTTGATCCTGACGTTCACCCGCTTGCCGTCGAAAAGGCGATGGATATTATCGGAGACAAAGAAAAACCTCGTTCTATGCGGGAGAACGCTCGGATTTGGTTTGCCAGTGAATACATCGAGTACATTTGCAAACGACACGAGGCGACCAACCCAAAATCAAGTAGGTGGCACCGTAACAAAAAGCCAAGAGAACTTGACGACGATATCAGGCTCCTTGAGATGGCCGCTAGGGTTCGACAAGACGCGGCCGAGTTTGCGCATATCATGCTGCTCAAGAAGAAGATCGGTCGGAAGTATCGACTGCTGAACTTTTCAGTTGACCGCGATACCGGTGTCTCTTCAGCCTTTTTGGCTGTGTTCAAAAATGAAGTGCAGAAGAGAGTGGTGCGGATTGCAGACGTCACCATGGCAAAGAATGAAAGCCATCCGCGACGCCTGGGGTTTGTGGCTGATGGTAACAAGGAATTAGAGCGCGTGGAGTATTTGATGCGTCAGGCAGGGTACTTGCCTGGAGACGGTGATCAGGCTGTCTCCAGGCCACAGGACGGCGCCATGGAGTACCTTTTGGAAGCCTCCTTTGGCAATGTGGCACTCTCCGACATCAGGGCGCTCCTAATGGATCATACCGGTCAGTCTGAATCGGCCGGCATTCACTATCCGTTCCACTTCATCAACGAGCCGCATAAGCGGGTGATTTTCCGCACTGACCCGACACGATTAGACTTTGCCCAGATGGCCCAGTTCGCAGTTCGGGCGGGAACGCATCCGGTGGACATGTATCACGCTCGGGCACGAACTAAGGTCATGGGATTTGAGCGTGGCTTGGCAACCTCGGGCCGCAGAAGTCTGTGGTACTACAAGCAGTACTACAATCCGGTCATGGTTATGAAGCTGGTGGACATCTTGAGGTTTGCCCATAACTACACCGACCTCATGGTAAAAGAACACAAGAGCCCAGCTATGAAGCTCGGTATTGCAAAGGGCTTTGTGTATGATCGGGATCTCTTCAGTTTCTGAACTCGGCAACCCAAAAAACCGCCGTTCGTTTTTGCGTTACCCAAAGGCTGCTCTGCGCAACAAAGCTGACGTTCGCGGTATGGCTACCAAAGTCTGCTATTGTTCCGGACAATCAACAAACAATAACTTTGGATGGTGTTGTATTAGTCAAGAAATAGCATTCTCTGAGTTTTAGAGACGTTTTCCAGTAGGCTTGGCTACATTCTCTGACAAATGAAATCATTTCGCTTGAAAATAAGCTAAGCGGGCAGCGCCATCACCACTTGTTGATACAGCATCCAAAATCTGCCAGCATACTTTGAAATGTCCTACTTCGAACATCATGTAAGTATTTTTGCGAGTTTGATGTGTACAAAAACTCAAAGCGACTATTGACGATATTGGCGGCAGATGTTGCTGGGTTTACGAAGTTCGTTTCTGAGGATGAAGAGGCTACCCTATATCGTCTCGCAGAGCTTCGTTCGATTATGGATCCGATTATCAAGTCTTACGGAGGCAGGATCGCAAACACGGCAGGCGATAGCGTGCTGGCGTGTTTTGACAATCCCACCGGCGCGGTGGAAGCCGCTATTTCCATTCAAGAACAACACAATGCTAACAATGCTCAGCTTAGAACAAGTGACCGCATGAGGTACCGGATCGGTATCAATATTGGTGAGGTCGTTCAGCAACCCAATGGTGATTTGTTGGGTCACGGAGTGAATGTAGCATCAAGGCTTGAGATGATTTCGGAACCCGGTGGAATCTGTTTAGCCGAAAACGTTATTGAGCAAGTCAAAGGAAGCTTGGATTACCGCTTCACAAAAATCGGCGAGCATTTTGTCAAAAACCTTGATCAACCATTGAAGGTGTACAAAGTAGGTGAGGCCACCCTGCCAACCTACGAGAAAGCCGCGCGACGACTTCAGGCTTGGGTTCGTGGGCAGTACTTTTTGCCCCTCTTGTTCGCAGTTGTATTAATATCTATTGGCTTCTCAGCCTTTGTCCTTCTGTCAAACAAATCCGACGAAGCCAAAAGTTTTGACCCTGAATACCTCGAGGACTTTCTGACCTTAGATCCATCTCCCGAAGAATTGCTCGAAATTTTTGATTTAGTAACCGTCGGCGAATACAAGGATTCGACTTACTACGTAATTAGAACGTGGGGCGCAGAATTTGAGATTCTTGAAAAGGTTTCCGAAGCCTTGGGTGGACACCTCGTTACCATCACTGACCGAGAAGAAAACGACTTTGTGTATCAACTGACGCTGGAAGATGATGGGCACTGGGCGTTTGAGGGAAACCTCGCTCTGGGACCATTAATTGGCTTGGTGCAGGACCCCGAAGGCGCGGAGCCTGATGGTGGCTGGGGATGGGCAAATAATGAGCCGATGAATTTCTCCAATTGGAAGCGGGGTAGTCCCGACAACAGCAGCGGCAATCAGGATTTCGGAAATTTTCAAGGCCCTAATGTTCCCAAATCCAGCCCTCTTTGGAACGACACAACAATATGGAAGCGTTCGTTCATAGTTGAGGTTCCCAAACCCTAATTCCGAAATGTACCAGTTACAGTTTTGCGGAAGGTTCGTAATTCAAGAGTGGTGCTTGACTGATTCCCGAACACCTCACTAGCATCAGTGATAAGTATTCTAGTGGGATATTGGTGATATGCGGTCATTTTTCGTTTTAATTTTAATATGTTGTGTTGGGGTTTTAGGGGCAAAACCCGTGGCGGCCGATTTCGCAAACGCCCAAAAAAGACTGGAATTCTTCTCTGCGAATAGTTCCTACCGAAATGCCTGGTGCCCGGAACGTAAGCCTTCCAAATTCACAACCGCACCAATCACTCAACCCTTCAAAACAGCATCAGGCAAAGACCGACCTCCCGCTGTTTTCATGAATGAGCTCGGCGCAGCAAATTCCCATCTACTTCGTACCGGATCCAAGGCGGACGCCAGCCGGATCGCCGATCAACTTGCAGCCGCCGCTCAGGCCAGATCATTCGAAAAACAAGGTTTGTACGATGGCGTTAAGGTAGACGCAGCCTGGTGGCAAGCGAACATCCTACTCAACTTGTCGATGGTGCACAGTTCACTAAGCGCAATTCTGGGAAAAAATGACCCAAGAGTTGTCGCAATTGCGGAGTGGGGAGATCGGCTTGCAGCAAGGGCAGGCTCAGTAGGCGGTTTCGAGCAGATGTACGGCAAAGAAGGCCATGCCGCCCGTGCGGCTGGGCTTTTGGCATGGGGTGCAGAAACAGGTAATCGAAAAGCGTTCAAAAAAGGTGAAAGAGATCTAGCATATCTAGCGCGGCAAATGCGCCCGAATGCCCCTTTGGCCGGTACATTTGACCAAGCTCGCAACAAACGTCCGGCCAAGCGGCAACTACACTACACGTTTATCACATACGGGTACCTCGTGCTTGCGATGGATGCATCGCGGCGTGGCGGTGGAAAAGGCTTTCGACATAAGAGCCGTCAGACAGATATCCATGGAGCATTGGTATGGCTTGTTCAGTCATCAGCTGCGCCGAATAACCCAGTTGGCTTAAGCGGTCCCCAAGATACATTTTTCTGGACTACGCGAAGCGATAGGTACCACAACCTTGCTTGGGCGGAGGCCTATCTTCGCAACTATCCCAACACCCAAGCTGGATTGCTTTTGAAAAGAAAACTCAAAGGCCAACGTTCGCGCGGCGTGTTTGCCGGGTGGTATGGTGGCAACCTGACCTGTTCTCTTGGCCCGGGCAGTTAAGGCCGACCAAATATCGTGAGTGCCGTTTGTTTACGCTTGAAAACGGGAGCGACAAAGCGGGGAACTTGTCATCACGTGCCATGTTCATTAAATTCATGGTGAAGCGTAGTGTGCAAGAAACACCGCCACCAGTGAGCCTGTGGTGCCAACCTCTCGGACAACACGGTACAATGTTGATTGGTTTCTTAGTCGTGGCTGGAAACAAAGCCGACGTTCGTGCACCATGCAGTATCAGGCACTATGGGCTCGAAGCGGTCCTTCGCTGCACCAAAATCGAACGTCTGATAGTTGGCGCCAATTTTCGAACTTCTCAATCTGAGCACAAAGGGAAAGAGGCTGAACTCTCAGCCTCTTTCAACATTTACCTATAGGGCCTTGCCCGAAGGCCCCCTTTTTCTTGTTTGTTGCTGAGAAGGGGCCAGCCCCTTCTTGCCCTGCTGCCAATTCATCCCCGGGATATTTTCGGCCAGATGAAGAAGCGGATCAGGTGAATTGGATCAGATCCCAGCGGTTGTCATAAGGATCGCACCAGACGGCGACTGTGCCATAGGTTTCGACGCGGGGGGGTTCTTCGAAATGGACCCCATTGGCACGCATCTGTGTGTAGTCGCGTTGGAAATCATCGGTTTGAAGGAAAAAGCCCACACGGCCGCCGGTCTGGTTGCCGATGGCGGCGCGTTGTTCGGGCCCGTCGGCTTTGGCCAGAAGAAGGGCGCCGCCGTCTGAACCCGGCGGTGTGATCAGGACCCAGCGTTTTCCGCCTCCGAGATCGATGTCCTTCAAGAGCTGGAAGCCAAGTCTTTCCGTATAAAACGCAAGTGCGTCATCGTAATCCGGCACCACGAGGGTGACGGCGTGCAGCTTCTGTTTCATCGGATGGTCAGCCCTTGGTGGGGTGGCGGTCGGGAAGCTGGATATTGGCCACTTGCTCGGCAATCGGAGCGGTGGACAGGGGGTGCCGTGAGGAAGCGCAGAAGGTATCAGGATCTGTGATCTTTTGCCATTCGCCCTGAACATAGGCTTCAAGCCCGGAGAATTTTGCCTTGTAACCCATCTTGGGGCTGCCGGGGACCCAATAGCCCAGGTAGATATAGGGCAGGCCAGCTTCGCGCGCGATCTCGATGTGGTCCAGGATCATATAGGTGCCCAGAGAATTCTGAGGCTGGTTCGGATCGTAGAAAGAGTAGACCATGCTCAGCCCATCATCGAGCACGTCGGTCAGGCTGACAGCGATCAGGTCGCCGGTCTCAGGATCTGCATACTCCACCACTCGGCTTCGAATCGGGGTTTCTTCGATCATTGCCGCAAATTCGAACACATCCATGTCGGCCATGCCGCCATCGGCGTGCCGGGTGTCAAGATAGCGGCGGAACAGCTCATACTGCTCGTCCGTGGCCCAGGGCGATGTGGCGCGGCGTTGCAGATATCCATTGCGTTTCACAGCGCGTTTCTGGCTTTTTGTCCGGCGGAAAGCCGAGACGTCGATCCGGGCGGACAGGCAGGCTGCGCAATCTGTGCAGGAAGGGCGGTAGAGCACATTCTGCGACCGGCGAAACCCCTGCTGCGACAGGGAATTGTTCAACTGTTCCGCACCTTCGCCCTGAAGCGCGGTGAACAGCTTACGCTCCATCCTGCCATCGAGATAGGGGCAGGGTTGCGGGGCCGTGACATAGAATTGTGGCGCAATTGGCAGCGTGTGTCGCATGAAGTTCCCAGATAGCCTCGGGAGGGATGATAGCAACCGTTCCCGAGGCCGCCAAGTGTTTCGCGCAACCGCGTGTCAGGCCCGTCGATTGATCATGACCGTGCCCAGAAAACTGTCGGTCAGACCCTGGCCGCGGGCGCTGGTCATCATCATGATCACCGAGATGATCTGGATCACCGCAAACGCCATGCTGACGAAATAGCCGGCAGTGTGGGCGATGGCCTTGCCCATATCCATTCGTTCTCCGAATGCGTCGCGCAATTCGATTCCCATGAACCGCATGCCCAGTGTGGCCGAGCCGTTGGTGATGGTTACTACGCGATAGACAAAGCTGATCACGGCATAGATCACTGCCAGAAAAAACAGACCGAGGCCTGCGCTCAACAGGATCGCCACCGTGCAGAGCAGCGAGATGAAGGCGATATCAAACAACCAAGCGACAAAGCGTTTGCTTGTCACCGAGCGGTAGAAATCAGGTTGGGTATCCGGGTCAGGCAGGTGGTTCATTCGTCAGGTCCGAAAAAATGGGTCAGGGTACCCTGTCCCGGATTGCCGGGACAGGGCAAGGTCAATCAGGCCGGCTTGGCATTTTCGTCGTCTTCATGGTTCTCGCGGGCGCGTTCATCCATGAACTCGTCGAATTCGGCCTTGTCCTTGGCATCGCGCAGGCGGCGCAGGAACGCCTCGAAATCCTGCTGTTCGCGTTCAAGGCGGGCCAGTGTATCTGCCTTGTAGGCGTCAAATGCGCTGTTGCCTGATGGTTTCATCGCGCTCATGTGGCTGTGCCAGGATTTGCGGCGGCTGCAGGATTTGCTGAACATGCGTTTGCTCCAGATCATGTAAGCCAGAAGGGCCAAGCCAACCGGCCAGAAGAAGATGAAACCAAGGACCATGGCGGCAATCCAGGCCCCTTTGCCTTTGTCATCCAGCCAGGCCTCGATTCGATAAAGCCATCCCGGATTCGCGGGGACGGCGGGGTCGGACAATGCGGTCATTTGAGCTCTCCAGGGTTGATGTAAACTCTTTTCACATTGATTAGATGGGGTCGTGGGCGGGGGTTGCAAGGGGGTAATGTAAAAAAGATTTACATTCAGCAATTCGGTTGACGGTGAGCGCCATCAGCCGCAGGTTGCGGAAATGGATTTGACAGAACACAAAACGGCACCTGCGCTGGATGAAATTCTGAATTTGGAAAAGCAGGTCTGGATGGCGCTGGTCGAGGGCAACGCAAGCGCGGACCGGGCGTTGCTGAGCGCGGATTTTCTTGGGGTCTATCCGACGGGATTTGCCAATCGTGACGATCATGTCGGTCAATTTGCAGACGCACCGACGATGGCCGAGTTCGAACTGAGCGGCGAAAGACTGCGTGTTCTGACACCGGATATCGTCTTGCTGTCCTACAAGGCCGATTACCTTCGCTCGGGTGCGACAACGCGCGAGGCGATGCTGATTTCGTCGTTGTGGGAACGCAGAGACGACGTTTGGGTCAACAGTTTCAGTCAGGACACGCCGGTTCAGAACACCTGATCAGAATGCCCCATTGACGATCACGCGCCGCAATGCGCAGTTTGCGCCCATGACAGACGTTTTAGCCATTTCACGACTTCCGCGCGCTTTCGATCCATCCCTGGGGGCCGAAGCGCGGGCCCTGATGCCTGATTTGCCGGCCGAGATGGCGGAATTGGTGGCGGGCACCGCCGGTTCAAGCCCCTATCTGAAAAGTCTGATCGAACAAGAGAAGGGCTGGCTGCCCGAGGCCCTGATGCACCCGGATCAGGCATTTGCTGACGTCATGGCTGCTGCGCGTGATCTGCCGCCGGATCAGTTGAAACCCGGATTGCGGCAGGCCAAGTGGCGAATGGCTCTGCTTACGGCGTTGGCCGATATTGCAGGTGCGTGGCCGTTGGAGAAGGTCACGGCGGCCCTGACCGATTTCGGTGCGCTGGCCGCAGATGTTGCCGCCAAGGCCGAGATCGCAACATTGATCCGGCGTAAGAAGCTGCCGGGCATGACCGAGGATGATGTCGAAACCGCAGCCGGCCTGGTCATACTGGCGATGGGAAAGATGGGCGCGCATGAGCTGAACTACAGCTCGGATATCGATCTGATCGTCCTGTTTGATGAAACGCGCTTTGACCCCGATGACTTTTACGAGGCCCGGCAGGGCATGGTTCGGGCCACGCGCAACTTCTGTGCGACGTTGAGCGAGAAGACGGCGGATGGCTATGTGTTCCGAACGGATCTGAGGCTGCGCCCCGATCCGGCCGTGACACCGGTTTGCATGGCGATGGAGGCCGCCGAGCGGTATTACGAAAGCCTCGGTCGTACGTGGGAGCGCGCGGCTTACATCAAGGCGCGCCCCTGCGCCGGGGATCTGGATGCGGGGCAGCGTTTCCTTGACGGCTTGCGCCCCTTTGTCTGGCGCCGCCATCTGGACTTTGCCGCCATTCAGGACGCCCATGACATGCGCCTGCGCATCCGGGAAAACAAAGGGACGGGCGGGTCTTTGTCGATCCCCGGTCACGACATGAAACTGGGGCAGGGCGGTATCCGCGAGATCGAGTTTTTCACGCAAACCCGCCAGTTGATCGCGGGTGGGCGGGACGCTGACCTGCGGGTGCGAGGCACGGTTCCCGGGTTGGCGGCGCTGGCGGCAAAAGGCTGGGTGCCACAGGATGTGGCGGACAAGCTGACAGATCATTACCGCGCGCACCGCGAAGTCGAACATCGCATCCAGATGATTCATGATGCGCAGACTCACAAGGTGCCGAACTCACCCGACGGGATCGAACGCGTCGCCTGCCTGATGGGGATCAGCAGCGCCGAGTTGACGCAGGACCTGAAAAACCGCCTGACCGAAGTGCATGAGCTGACCGAAGGGTTCTTTGCCCCCGGACCTGGTGCGGCGCCCGCCCATGTACAGGATGTGGAGTTCGACAAGAACGTTCTGGCCCGATGGACGACATATCCGGCCCTCAGGTCCCAGCGCGGCGCGCGGATTTTCGAACGTCTGCGCCCCGAATTGCTGTCACGTCTGGCCAAAACCGCCAAGCCCGACGAAGCATTGATGGCTTTGGACGGGTTCCTGGCGGGCCTGCCCGCCGGGGTGCAGCTGTTTTCGCTGTTCGAGGCGAATCCGCAACTGATCGACTTGTTGATCGATATCGTCGGAACCTCGCATGCTCTGGCATCGCACCTGTCCCGCAACGCGTCGGTGTTCGATGCGGTGATCGGGGGCAGTTTCTTTGCGGATTGGCCCGGGCAAGAGGCGTTGCAAGCGGAATTGACGCAGGCTTTGTCGGAAGAAACAGATTATGAAACCCAGCTTGATCTTGCCCGACGCTGGTGCAAGGAATGGCATTTCCGGGTCGGCGTGCATCACCTGCGCGGCCTGATCGACGGAAAAAAGGCAGGTCGGCAATATGCCGATCTTGCGCAGTCGGTCATCGCGGCCATCCTGCCGCATGTCACCGAGAATTTCGCCCGCAAACACGGCGCTGCACCGGGGCGTGGCGCTGCCGTGCTTGGGATGGGGTCGCTGGGGGCAGGCCGGATCAACTCGCAATCCGATCTGGACATGATCGTCATCTACGATCCTTTGGATCAGGATATGTCTGACGGTCCGCGCCCTTTGGCCACGCGCACGTATTATGCGCGGTTCACGCAGGCCCTGATCACGGCATTGTCCGCTCCGATGTCGCAGGGACGCTTGTATGAGGTCGATATGCGATTGCGTCCCTCGGGCAATCAGGGGCCGGTCGCAACCAGTTGGGCCAGCTTTGTCAATTACCAGCGGAACGAAGCCTGGGTGTGGGAGCATCTGGCCTTGACACGCGCGCATGTTGTTGCCGGGGATGCCGGACTGGCCGAGGAAATCGAAGCCTTCCGCACCGAGTTTCTGTCGCACCCGCGAGAGCAGGGGAAGGTTCTGCGCGAAGTGGCCGAGATGCGGTCGCGCCTGGCGGCGGCCAAGGCGCCCGCCGGCATCTGGGACGCCAAGAACGGCCCCGGCCGGCTGATGGATATCGAATTGATGGCGGAAACCGGTGCTTTGCTGGCGGGGTCCGCGCAGCGCGATGTCGCGTCGGGTCTGGATGGCGCCGTCGCAGCCGGGTTGCTGGATGTCGCGCAGGCGCAATCTCTGAAAGACTGCTATGACCTATTTTGGTCGGTGCAATGCGCCGCGCGGTTGCTGTCGGGCAAGACAATCGAAGCCGACAAGATCGGCGAAGGCGGTACGGCATTTTTGTGCCGCGCCACCGGGTTCGAACAGGTCGAGGCTTTGCAGGCGGCATTGCAGGAATGTTACACGACCGCGGCCGATCTGATCGGCGGCGTGATCAAGGGGGAAGAAGATGGCGCGCAGCAGTGATCCCAACGACCACAAAGGTCTGATCCGGGAAGCCTATCGAATCGACGGCATCACCCTGCCAGAGTGTCGCAGCATTTTTTTGGACTGGGCGCTGAGCCTTCCCGCAGATCGCGACCAGAACACGGCGCTGGCCGAGCTGCACGCGGGCTATGCCGAGCAGAACCCCGATCATCCGATGACACAGGTTCTGACCGAAGGCCTTCAGACGGCAAAGGCCCCAGAACGCCGCGGCGGTTGGCGATCCCGTAACCGCTAGGGCTTTCCCACCGGCGCGTTCAGGACTATGAGGGCGCCATGACCCAATCTGCCGACCGTCCCCGTATCCGCCTGAAACCCAAAGCCAATGCGCGCGGCCTGCGCCATGGTTTCCCCTGGGTCTACGCCAATGACATCGTCACCGACCGCCGTACCCGAAAAATTCCGGCGGGCGCTCTGGCCGTGCTCGAAGATGACAAACGGGCGCCCGTCGCGCTGGTCGCGGTCAACCCCGCGTCCAAGATCATGTGCCGGGTGCTGGACCATGACATCGACGCGCAGCTTGACGCGACGTGGTTCGAGAGCCGTTTGCAGCGCGCCCTCGATCTGCGAGAAAGCCTGTTTGACGCCCCGTATTATCGCCTGATCCATGCCGAAGCGGACGGCTTCCCCGGCGTCATCATCGACCGCTTTGGCGAGGCCTGCGTCATTCAGCCGAACGCGGCCTGGGCCGAGGCGCACCTGGATGTGCTGACCCAAGCTCTGGTCAAAGTCACTGGCGTGACCACGGTGCTGAAGAACGCCTCGGGCCGTACACGCGGGCTGGAGGGGTTGGACGACGTCAACCAGGTATTGCGCGGAACCGCGCCCGATGCGCCCCTGCCGGTACCGATGAATGGCGCCACCTACATGGCGGATCTGACAGGCGGTCAGAAGACCGGGCTGTTTTACGACCAGCGCCCCAACCACGCCTTTGCCGCGCGCCTGGTTCATCCCGATGCGCAGGTGCTGGACGTGTTCAGCCATGTGGGCGGCTTCGGTCTGGCGATGCTTGCAGGCGGTGCGGGGCAGGCATTGTCCGTCGATGGCTCAGCCGCCGCGCTCGACCTGGCGAAAAAAGGGGCCGAGGCGTCGGGCCTTGCTGAAAAGTTCCAGACCCGACAGGGCGACGCGTTCGAGGTTCTGACTCAACTGGGTGAAGAAGGCGCGCGATTTGACGTGGTGATCTGCGATCCGCCCGCGTTTGCGCCGTCCAGGCAAGCGCTGGATGCGGGGCTGCGCGCCTATGAACGTATCGCACGACTGGCGGCGCCTCTGGTCAAACCCGGTGGTTATATAGGGCTGTGTTCGTGTTCGCACGCGGCTGACCTGAGCCGGTTCCGCGATGCGTCCTCCCGTGGGATCGGGCGCGCCGGGCGTCAGGCGCAATTGATCCACACCGGGTTTGCGGGTCCCGATCACCCGCAACTGCCGCAACTGGCGGAAAGCGGCTACCTCAAAGCAGTGTTCTACCGCCTGTGAAGGCCGTTCTCGACACCTGCGTCATCTATCCCACGGTGATGCGCGAGATGCTGCTGGGCGCGGCCCGCCTTGGCCATTTCACTCCGATCTGGTCTGCCCGCATCCTCGAAGAATGGGCCCGCGCCGCGCGCAAGCTGGGCCCGACGGGCGAGGCGCAAGCCCGCGCCGAAATTGCCTTGGCGCAAGCGCAGTGGCCAAGGGCCGAACGCGCGCCGGTCCCGGGGCTGGAGCAGCGCCTCTGGCTGCCCGACGCAGCCGATATCCACGTTCTGGCGACGGCCATCACCGCCTCGGCCGACGTCATCGTGACCGTCAACGCCAAGGATTTCCCCAGAAATATTCTGGCAGAGGAGGGGCTCGACCGCCGAGATCCCGACGGCTTGCTGCATGGTCTCTGGTTATCTGACCCTGACGGCCTGGCGACCATCGCCGATCGCGTTCTGAGTGAAGCCATCCGCCTTTCCGGCCACCAATGGACCCTGCGGGCGCTGATGAAAAAGGCCCGCCTTCCACGCCTTGGCAAGGCGCTCACCCAATAAACTGGATCCCACTTCATCTGGCTAAAAATATCCCGGAGAGCGCGAGAGGCTGGCCTCTCGCTGCGCACCCTCAGCCACGCGCCCAACGCTGCTCAAGGGCCTCCAGTGCCGCAATGCGCTCACCCGTTTTCGGGTGGCTCATCAACCATGCCGGGGCAACGCCCGCCCGTTGTTGCGTCAGGTCTTCCAGCTTGTGAAACAAGGATTTCTGCGGCCCGATCCCGATTCCGGCCTTGGTCAGCAAGGCGGCGGCATATTCGTCCGCCTCATACTCATCCTGTCGTGACAGGCGCGAGGCCAGTAATGATGTCAAGGCATTCGCAATCATCGCTCCGATAAACGGAATAAACCGGTTCAGCACCATGATCAGCGCCGTCCGCATCGCGTTTTGGCCTGAAAAATCAATCATCCGTCGCTTTGCGTGACCCAAGGCTACATGTCCCAGCTCATGTGCGATCACGCTGGCCATTTCCTCGGCCGACACCTCTCCGTTGCGGAATTTTCGGTAAAACCCGCGCGTGATGAAAATCCGACCATCCGGAGCAGCCAGCCCGTTCACCGGGTCAATCTCGTAGATATAGACAGGGACCCGATCGATTTCCAAAGCTGCGGCAAGCCGGTCCGTCATACGTTTCAGCACCGGGTCGGCCAGTTCGGTCGATTTTGCGTCCAACTCACGATGGGTGCGCCAGACCGAAATGCGGTACATCACGATGGCGTAGCCAATTGCCAGCAGGATCGGGGTTAATCGAAGCATGTCAAAGATATGGTCCGAACATGGGCTTTGCGCAAGTCACACCTGCGGGATGTTCGTCGGGACCCGCATAATCTTTTTTCGTGCGCCGAATTCGGCATAACCTTTTTTCGTGCGCCGAAATCGGCACAACCTTCGATAAGTTGTGATCTTGCGATATGAGCTGTTGATTATTTCAACGATCCCACTTAACCGACAGGGCGCTATCGATGGGGGACCCATGACCGACAAGAACTATGAAGCGCGTCACCTGGAAACACTCGACCGGGATTTGCGGCGCTTTTCACGCCTCGAAATGGCGACCGCACAGGCTGGACGACCCTTTGTGGGCTCAGGGATCGCCCTGGCATTCATTGTCGTCGCAGGCCTTGTGGCCGCTTTCCTGTTCGGGCAGGGCAACAATTCACTTGTCGTCGTGATCGCGGCGATGTTCGGGGCCTATATGGCGCTGAATATCGGGGCCAATGACGTCGCCAACAACATGGGTCCCGCAGTGGGGGCGAATGCGCTGACGATGGGCGGTGCCATTGCGATTGCCGTTGTTTTTGAAAGTGCCGGGGCGCTCATTGCCGGGGGCGATGTCGTGTCGACCATCGCCAAGGGAATTATCGCGCCGGAAAGCATGGGAACGGCCGACGTCTTCATATGGGCGATGATGGCGGCGCTGCTGTCCTCGGCGCTTTGGGTCAATCTGGCGACTTGGATCGGCGCGCCGGTTTCTACCACGCATTCGGTCGTGGGCGGTGTAATGGGGGCAGGGATCGCTGCGGCTGGGTTCGGCGCCGTAAGCTGGGGCACCATGAGCAAGATCGCTGCCAGCTGGGTGATCTCGCCACTTCTGGGGGGCTTGGTCGCAGCCGGTTTCCTGTGGTTCATCAAGGCCAGGATCATCTATCAGGAAGACAAGATCGCCGCGGCCCGCAAATGGGTGCCGATGCTGGTCGGGATCATGGCGGGCGCCTTTGCATCTTATCTGGCGCTCAAGGGTCTCAAGAAAATCATCAAAATTGATCTCGGGACAGCGTTGCTGATCGGTGCGGCGTGTGGCGGGCTGATCTGGGCAGTGATGATCCCGGTGATCCGCCGCCAGTCCGAGGGGCTTGAGAACCGCAACAAGTCGCTGAAAATTCTGTTTGGAATTCCGCTGATCGTGTCTGCGGCACTGCTGAGTTTTGCGCATGGTGCAAATGACGTTGCCAACGCGGTGGGACCGTTGGCCGCGATTGTGCAGGCTTCTGCCTCGGGCGACTTCACTCATGCCGTCAGCATTCCCTATTGGGTCATGGTCATCGGTGCGTTCGGGATATCGTTCGGCCTGTTCCTGTTTGGTCCGAAACTGATCCGTATGGTCGGCAGCCAGATCACCAAGCTCAACCCGATGCGGGCCTATTGCGTTGCCCTGTCGGCCGCAATCACGGTGATCGTTGCAAGCTGGCTGGGCCTGCCTGTCAGTTCCACCCACATCGCGGTTGGCGCTGTCTTCGGTGTCGGGTTCTTTCGGGAATGGGATGCCGAGCGACGGCTGAGACGCGCCAGCCGGGCTTTCCCTGAACGCCCCCGCGTCGCGCCGGAAGAACGCCGCCGCCGCAAGCTGGTTCGTCGGTCGCATTTCCTGACCATCGTTGCTGCGTGGGTTATCACGGTTCCCGCCGCTGCAATGCTGGCAGCGATCCTGTTTCTTGGGATTCAGGCAATTGCCGGGTAAACTCTGGCGCTGACCTCAACGGGTCAGCGCTTTCATGCCCTGTTCCAGCCCGGCCAGGGTCATCGGCACCATGTGGCCTTCGAAGATCTCCTGAATCATGCTGATGGAGTGGGTGTATTCCCAATACTTCTCGGGCACGGGATTGATCCACAGGTTCGACGCCCATTGATCCCGCGCGCGTTGTAGCCAGACCTGCCCGGCCTCTGCGTTCCAATGCTCGTTGGCGCCGCCGGGATAGGCGATTTCATACGGGCTCATCGAGGCGTCGCCGACGAAGATGCATTTGTAGTCGGGCCCATAGGTGCGAAACACTTCATGCGTGGGCGTCTGCTGGTCCCAGCGGCGGCGATTGTCACGCCAGACGCCCTCGTAAAGGCAATTGTGGAAATAAAAATATTCCAGATGCTTGAACTCGGACCGTGCGGCTGAAAACAGCTCTTCCACCACTTTGATATGCGGGTCCATTGATCCGCCAACGTCCAGAAACAGCAGAACCTTGACCGCGTTGTGACGTTCGGGTCGGGTTTTGACGTCCAAATAGCCGTGCTCGGCCGTAGCGCGAATGGTGCCGTCCAGATCCAGTTCTTCCGCAGCACCTTCGCGCGCCCAGCGGCGCAGGCGTTTCAGGGCAACCTTGATGTTGCGGGTGCCCAGTTCAACCGTGTCGTCCAGGTTTCTGAATTCGCGCTTGTCCCAAACCTTGACCGCGCGCTGGTGGCGGCTTTCCTTTTGGCCGATGCGCACGCCTTCGGGATTGTAGCCATAGGCCCCGAAAGGAGAGGTCCCGGCCGTGCCGATCCACTTGTTTCCGCCCTGATGGCGGCCTTGTTGTTCCTTGAGACGCTCGCGCAGCGTTTCCATCAGCTTGTCGAAACCGCCAAGCGCCTCGATCTCGGCTTTTTCTTCATCAGACAGGTGCTTTTCGGCCATTTTGGCCAGCCAGTCGCCGGGGATGTCAACGGCTTCCAGAACCTGATCGAAGCTGATCTCGTTCAGTCCTTCGAAACTGGCGGCAAAGGCGCGGTCGAACTTGTCGATGTTGCGTTCGTCCTTCACCATCGACACGCGCGCGAGATAGTAGAACGCCTCGATATCATAGGTGGCCAGACCCTTTTTCATGCCTTCCAGAAAAGTCAGATACTCCCGCAGCGATACCGGGATGCCAGCTTTGCGAAGGTTTTCGAAAAAGGGCAGGAACATCGTGTCAGGCCACCAAACGCACCAGAATCAACGAGATCACCAGACCCACCAGCGCAAAGGCAATGCCGTATCCGGCGGCATATTGCGCCATGTCGGCCCGATTACCGCTGCGCTTTTTCGCGGTCAGGGCGCCCAAGGTTGCACCCAGTGCCGCCATTCCCAGAACTACCAACATATGTGCGTCATCCGTCTTTCGTGCCATCCGTGTTTCTTCGGCCATTGCCCCGCGACAATGACTGGGCCACCAGATCCGAGCCAAACCCGTACCGCGCCCATCCCAGGCTGTCCAGCCTGACGGCACGTGCCTGCTGTATCTGCCCCGCCTGTTTCAGCGCTTCTGATTTCAGCAACAGCAACGTGGCCAGCAAAGACGCATTTTCTGCCCGTGTCATGACATCGATGGCCCTGTTCAGTTCGGGCAGAACACTGGGTCCCTTTTCCTGTGCCAGCGCGAATGCCGCGGTTTGCGTGGTGACATAGGCCTGATGCACCTCTGTGCCGGGCGTGGCCTTCAGAAATTGCTGCGCAATCTGAAACTGGCGTTGGGCTTCGATGGGGTCCCGGAATTGTTCCATCCGGCCCATCAGGTAATGAGGATAGGCGCGGCGGTGATCCGTCCATCCCTGCTGCTGACCGATCCGTGCCGCCTTTCGGGCAGCGCGCAGCTGTCTGGGCGACCCCGCGCCCGGTCCCAGTGATTTCTGGATCGCGTCAATCCATTCGCGCGGTGTATCCGTAAAGGGTTGAACGGGCACCCTGTCCCCGCGCGGGTTCATCCGGCTCAGAACCCCCGGGATGACCGCGGCAACCTGATCGCGGGTCATGCCGGTGCGCAGTTCCGGCGCATAGGCAGCCCGCAGGATCAACATGTCGAACCCGGTCAGAACCGTATGGATATTGTCGTCGTTGAACACCGAATCCGGCAGGTGATACAGATCGTTCAGCGGACCAAGCGCTTGCGCCAGTTCTTCATGCAGGCAATCACGTATTTCCTGCGGACTGACGTCGTATGGGATGAAAATCCCAAGCCGTTCGCGTTTGTGCAGTTCTGTCCAGCTGCTTTTGATCTTTCGGCGGTCACGGCGATATTCTTCAAGGCTGGAGGAGTTGGGGACGACGAAACAGGCCGCGTTGGGCAGAATGCGCAGAATGTTTTTCTGGCTGACGGCTTCGATGGTGATATTCGCCTGGCCTTCGTCGATCTGTCGGATGTTGATTCCGGCTTCACGCCTCAGGCGGTTGAGCAACCGGGTCAGATCTTGCTGCATGCTTGCGGTCGGCGATCCGGCCAGGCGGACTGTGACCGGGGTCTCAAATCGCGTGAAAACGGGCAGGGCGGCGCCGCTTTCCAGTTCAAAATGCAGGGACAAGAAATCCGAGGCGATGTTCTTGTTCGATCGAGCAGGCGGCGAAGGACGTGCCGTTGAAAAAGACTTGGCAGGCGGCAGGCTTGCTTCGATGGGCGCGACCTGATCGGGCAGCTCGATCGTTTCAACCGTCGCGCAGCCGGCAACAACCAGTGCCAGAAAAAGGGCACTCAATCGCTTCATGAGCGGGCGTACTTGATGAACGGTGTCAGTGTGCCGATGCGATCATACAGTTTCCGCGCAGTGTGGTTAAAATCCTGGGTCAGCCAATAGACCGACGGCGCGCCCTGACGATCGGCCTCGTCATAGACCGCTTGGATCAAGGCCCGGCCAACGCCTGCCCCTCGTGCCTCGGGTCGCGCGAACAGGTCTTGCAGGTAGCAGACCTTTTCCACCTTCCAGGCGTGGCGATGAAACAGATAATGTGTTAACCCGACCAAGGCGCCATTCTGCTCGGCAACGAAACAGGAAAAATCCTGCGGGTCGTCGCCCAGCAGTCTGGAAAAGGTTGTTTCGTATACATCATCGGGCAGGGCGGTTTCATAAAATGCCAGATAGTCCCGCCACATGTCGGCCCATTGGCTTTTGTCCTCGGCACGCAGGGTGCGGATTGTCAGTGCGTTCGCCACGCGAGTCATCCAATTCTGTGGGCGGCGAAGCTCTGTTTCGCCAGATGGGCCGATGCTGGCATCCGGGCCGCCGCAAGGCAAGCCATGATCACCGTCTGGTCACCGTCCGGCTATCGTTTGCCGCGTGCCATAAAGGCCAGACGTTCGAACAGATGCACGTCCTGTTCATTCTTCAGCAACGCGCCATGCAGTTTCGGAAGCGCATCTGTGCCGCCGCGTTTGAGGTCTTCGTCGCTCAGGTCCTCGGCCAGCAGCAGCTTCAGCCAATCCAGCACTTCCGATGTTGACGGCTTTTTCTTGAGCCCCTGCGTCTCGCGGATTTCATAGAACTGGGTCAGGGCGGTGGTCAGCAGCGCATCCTTGATGCCGGGGTGATGAACCTCGACGATGCGGCGCATCGTGGCCTCGTCCGGGAAGCGGATGTAGTGGAAGAAGCAGCGGCGCAGAAACGCGTCCGGCAATTCCTTTTCATTGTTCGAGGTGATGATGACGATCGGGCGGTTTTTGGCCCGGATGGTTTCCCCTGTCTCGTAGACATGGAACTCCATCTTGTCGAGTTCCTGCAAAAGGTCGTTTGGAAACTCGATATCCGCCTTGTCGATCTCATCGATCAGCAGAACGACCTTTTCGTCGGCCTCGAAGGCCTGCCACAGCTTGCCCTTGCGGATATAGTTCGTCACGTCATGCACGCGTTCCTCACCCAACTGGCTGTCCCGCAGGCGGCTGACCGCGTCATATTCATACAGGCCCTGCTGCGCGCGGGTGGTGGATTTCACGTTCCATTCAATCATCCTCAGCCCCAGCGCGCCGGCCACCTGTTTGGCAAGTTCTGTCTTGCCGGTGCCGGGTTCGCCCTTGACCAGCAATGGGCGTTCAAGTGTGACGGCGGCGTTCACGGCAATCGTCAGATCGTCAGTGGCGACATATTCGGCTGTACCTTGAAAGCGTGCGGTCATGGGCTTCTCGTGTGGTTTTTCGTGATCCGTGGGCAGGTTGTGTTGTCCGGGTTACAGACGGTCAATGATTTTGACAACCCGCGTCCCTGCGTCGGTTGAGGCGATTTTTGCAGGAACTCCAAGCCCTTTTGGTTGATTCGTGCGCGCGAATGCGCCATGCAAATTGACACCTGCCTCAAAAAGGCCTGCTAAATTTCATAGAAAAACAGGGTTTTGTTGTTGTTTGTCTCATATTTAGACAAAACGGCACGAGGGCGTGCTGAAGCAACGTTTGTGTAGTGACAATCCCACGCCCGTCGGCTAAACGCTGCGCAGAAGGGGGTGCCAAATGTCAGGTGAAACATCCGCGACCGACGTTTCTGGCCATACCGAGGGAGCAAATATGAAACAGGAAGTTTTTCTGCCGGAGGATTACCGCCCGGCCGAAGATGAACCTTTCATGAATGAACGTCAGCTTGAATATTTCCGCCGCAAGCTGTTGGATTGGAAGAATGAGCTTTTGGCGGGCAGCCGCGATACGATCGAAGGGCTGCAGGACAACACCCGAAACATCCCGGATGTCGCAGACCGCGCGAGCGAGGAGACCGATCGCGCTCTGGAGCTGCGGACACGCGACCGCCAGCGCAAGCTGGTTGCCAAGATCGACGCAGCCCTGCGCCGGATCGAAGAGGGTGAATACGGCTACTGCGAAAAGACCGGCGATCCGATTTCGCTGAAACGCCTGGATGCACGTCCGATTGCGACCATGACGCTGGAGGCGCAAGAGCGCCACGAGCGCCGCGAAAAGGTCCATCGCGACGATTGATCGCCGGGTGAAACTGGAAAATTTCGAACGCCGGGGCCTGTGGCTCTGGCGTTTTTGCGTTATGCGGGGGGCATGAAGATCAATCGGTTGAATTTCTGTGTAATTGGTGGCGGCATCGGCGGTCTGGCGGCTGCGTTGGCGCTGCGGCAACACGGGGCGCAGATCACCCTGCTAGAGCAAGCCCCGGCATTAACCGAGGTTGGCGCCGGTCTGCAGATCAGTGAAAACGGGTTGTGCGTGTTGCGCGCGCTTGGGGTGGCGGATCTGTCTGCGGGCCAGAAGTCGCACGGTACGATCTTGCGCGATTACCGCAAAGGCCGCGTTGTCAGCCGGCTGCCCGGTCCTTCGGCTGGCCCGACCTATTATTTTCACCGCGCCGATCTGTTGAATCTGCTGCATTTTGCGGCCCGCAAGGCCGGCGTGGATGTCCGTCTGGGGGCCAAGGTTTCCAACGTGCACAAACACCCCAACGAAGCCGAAATTCTGTTGGCGAGCGGCGAACGGCTGCGCGCCGAATGCGTCATCGCCGCCGACGGTGGCCGAAGCGCGATTCGCCCGGCTCTGAACGGGCCCGAGACACCAGAGTTCACGCACCAGGTCGCCTGGCGCGCCACCATTCCCTGGCGACCGGATTCAGGCGTGGTGACGGCATCCCTGACCATGGGGCCGGGTCGGCATGTCGTAACCTATCCTTTGCGCGATCAAAGCATGATGAACATCGTTGCGGTCGAGGAACGCTCGGACTGGAGGGAAGAGGGATGGAAGCTGAACGGCGATCCGGATGAATTGCGTGCACGTTTTTCAGGGTTCGGCGGTCCGGTAGGTGAGATTCTGTCAAAGGTCTCGGATGTGAATCTGTGGGCCCTGTTCCTGCGCCCGGTCGCAGAAAAATGGCAGAACGGTCGTTTGGCATTGCTGGGGGACGCGGCGCATCCGACCTTGCCGTTCATGGCACAAGGCGCCTGCCTGGCGTTGGAAGATGCCTGGGTGCTCGCACGATCTTTCGACGAACATTCGGGTGTCGCCAGTGCGCTTGCCGCCTACGAAAAAACGCGCCGACCAAGGGCAGAAAGCGTGGTTGCCGCTGCCGGGTCGAACGCACGCAATTTCCACCTGTCAGGCCCCGCCCGTTTGGCGGCCCAATGTGCGCTTATGGCCATCGGACGGAAATTGTCACGCCGCTACGAATGGATATACACCTACGACGTCACGGCCTGAACCGCTAAATATCCAGATCGACCCAGACAGGCACGTGATCCGAGGGTTTTTCATGCCCGCGCACGGCGGCATCAATCTGGCAATCCCGCATTAGATCTGCCGCTTGCGGGGTCAGCAGAAAGTGATCGATCCGAATTCCGTCGTTCCGGTTCCAGGCCCCGGCCTGGTAGTCCCAGAATGAATAGTGCCCCGCGCTTTGGGTGGTGGCCCGGAACGCTTCGGTGAAGCCCAGATTCAGGATCTTGCGAAACGCGGTGCGGCTTTCGGGGCGGAACAATGCGTCTTCGCGCCATGCTTCGGGGCGTTTGGCGTCCTCCACCTGCGGGATGATGTTGTAATCCCCCGCCATCAACGCAGGTTCTTCGGTTGCCAGCAAATCACGGGCACGGTGATACAGCCGCTCCATCCATGCCAGTTTGTAATCGTATTTCGGGCCGGGCGCCGGATTGCCATTGGGCAGGTACAATCCACAGATCCGAAGAGCCTTTTTACCAACGACGGTGGCTTCTATCCAACGGGCCTGCTCATCCGCGTCATCGCCGGGAAGGCCGCGGGATACATCCTCGAGGGGAAGCTTCGACAAGATTGCAACGCCGTTGAAGCTTTTTTGTCCATGGGTTTCCACGTTGAAGCCACGCTCTTCGAATATCTCGCGCGGGAAGTTTTCATCGACCGACTTGATCTCTTGCAACAGCACAACGTCCGGCTGCGCTTCGTCCAGCCAACGGGGCAGGGCTTCGACCCGCGCTTTGATGCCGTTGATGTTGAACGTGGCGATTTTCATGCGCGATCCTCCGAAGACTTGGTGCATCCTATCGCGCAGAACGGGCCCAACGGCAAGGCGGAGATCGTATTTGCGAGGCTCTGCCTCGCGCTCCGGGATATTTTTGGCCAGATGAAGAAACGGATTATTAACCGAATTTCTTCAAGCTGAAGTGGCGGTACAGGCGGGGACGCCGATGACCGCGCCAGGTGAAGCCCTCTGGTCTTTCGGTCAGAGGGCGGACCTCTGCTTCATCTGGCCGAAAATATCCTGGGGGTGTGGGGGCAAAGCCCCCACGGTTACATCGAAAAAGATGTGCCACAACCACAGGAAGAGGTGGCGTTGGGGTTGTCGATTACAAATCGCGCACCGATCAGTTCCTGGGTGAAGTCGATAACCGCGTTTTCCAGGAAGGGCAGCGAAATGGCGTCGACAATGACTTTTTGCCCTTTGCCTTCAAGGACCAAATCATCTTCTTTTGGCGTATCCAAAGCGATTTCGTATTGAAACCCCGAGCAACCGCCGCCTTCCACTGCGACGCGCAGTGCCTGACCCTGATCCGCCGCGCCGATTTCTGCGAGGCGTTCAAAGGCGCGATCCGTGACTGTTGGGGGCAGATTCATGCCGGTCTCCAAAGGTTTCCTTCCGTTACGCCATACAATATAGAAAGTGCAAGGACAGGCGACAAGGACGGGCCATTTGGACAGAGCTAGTTTTGCCTCGGATCCGGACCGCACCAGGGGACGGCTCGTAGCCGAGGAGGAAAGCAGTTTCCGATCATGCTTTCAGCGCGACCGGGACAGGATCATTCACGCCAGTGCCTTTCGGCGCCTCAAACACAAGACGCAAGTTTTCGTTGAGCATGAGGGCGATAGCTACCGCACCCGCCTGACCCATTCCATCGAGGTGGCGCAGGTGGCCCGGACCATTGCCGGTGCTCTGGGCCTGAACCCAGAGCTGACCGAAGCCGTGGCCCTGGCGCATGATCTGGGGCACACGCCCTTTGGACATACCGGCGAAGACGCGTTGCACGCGTTGATGAAACCCTTTGGTGGTTTTGATCACAACGCGCAGGCCATTCGGATCGTCACAAAGCTGGAGCGCCACTATGCAGAATTCGATGGGTGCAACCTGACCTGGGAATGTCTGGAAGGAATAGCCAAGCACAATGGCCCGGTTGAGGGCGATCTGCCCTGGGCATTGGCCGAGTGCAATCAGGAATTCGATCTTGAACTGCACACCCATGCCAGCGCGGAAGCGCAAGTTGCGGCCCTTTCTGATGACATAGCGTACAACAATCACGATCTTCTGGACGGATTGCGCGCAGGCTTGTTCACGGATGACGATTTGCAGGACCTGCCGATTGTCGGGGTGTGTTACGCCGAGGTGGATGCCAGATACCCAGGGCTGGATTCCTATCGCCGGCGTCACGAAGCGCTAAGGCGGGTTTTCGGGGTCATGGTGGGGGATGTCATCAACACTTCGAACGATCTCATTGCCGTTTCTGGCGCGCAGTCCGTCGAAGAAATCCGACATCTTGGGTATCCTGTCATCCAGTTCTCGGATGAGGTTTGGGCGCAACTGCGTGAAATCCGGGCGTTTCTGTTCACACGTATGTATCGCGCACCCAGGGTGATGTCAGTGCGGGCAGAGGTGGCAAAGATCGTGGAAGATCTGTTTCCGATCTACATGAACGATCCCAGGCAAATGCCTGTGCGCTGGCACGATGACATTGAAGCTGCCAGGGACGACACAGCCTTGGCCCGCATCGTTTCCGATTACATTGCGGGCATGACCGACCGATTTGCCTTGCAGGACCATGCGCGGCTGACGGGCTGATCACTCCACGGCTATGTAAGCGATGGCCCAGACTTGCTGAGCCGCTTGTTTCGCAGACTGATCGGCGTTCTTTGTCGGTGGGAACACGATCATTGTCGGGCCATAGCCTCCGATCCCCATCGGTGCGCCATCAGCATGCGTTGCAACGATCGGTTTGTGCGTTGCGATACTGTCCCAATCGATTTCAGCCTGATACCCATCCAGCGCCATGGGAAAAGCGGTTTTCCCCTCGGCCCCCGCCAGTGTCATGACGTCTGCCAAAAGCGGGCCCGAAAACCTGTAATCCCGCTCATTGCCCGGAGGACCATAGGGGATTGTGATCTCGAACTGCTCCAGCCCGTCCAGCATGGCTGCGTCAAACCCTGCCGCGCCGTCATGCGTGACCTCCAGATAGCCCAGCAGACCGCCGTCATTCTCACCTCGCGCAGGCAGGTTTGTTTCACTGACCGTGCCGCCCAGCGTCAGCAGCACATGGCCTTTGGGCTGTGGCAGGTCGGCCAGCGCAGGCAAGGCGGTGGACAAAAGCAAGGCAAAGGACAAGGCGCGGTGCATCAACGGTCTTCGGTAGCGGCGTACAGGCCCAAGATTAGCGAGATGTTTCGCCAAACCAAGCTTAAACATTAGGCGTCCATTGACCTTGCCGGTTTGCGTGGTAAACCCCGCGACAAGCAAAAGGACATCCGAAATGAACCTGTTTTCCGAGATCCGCGGCCTTGTACTGGACGCGCTGGCGCAGATGCAGTCCGAAGGCGCATTGCCCGAGGGGCTGAGCTTTGACAACGTGGCGGTCGAGCCGCCGCGCGATGCGGCCCATGGGGACATGGCAACCAACGCCGCGATGGTGCTGGCGAAACCAGCCAGGATGAAGCCGCGCGACATTGCGGATGTTCTGGCCGGGAAACTGGCGGCGGATGACCGGATCACAAGCGCAGAAGTGGCAGGGCCCGGTTTCCTGAACCTGCGTCTTGCGCCGTCCGTTTGGCAAGGTGTGTTGGCGGCGGTTCTGGAAAAAGGCACCGATTTCGGGCGCTCGGCCATGGGGCAGGGTCAGAAGGTCAATGTCGAATATGTCTCGGCCAACCCGACCGGTCCGCTGCATGTCGGGCACACACGCGGCGCGGTGTTCGGGGATGCGTTGGCAAGCCTGCTGGCCTATTCGGGCCATGACGTGACCCGTGAATACTATATCAACGACGGCGGCGCGCAGGTGGATGTGCTGGCGCGGTCGGCCTACGAACGTTATCGCGAGGCCAATGGCCTCAGCCCCGAGATTGCCGAAGGGCTGTATCCCGGCGACTATCTGATCCCGATCGGCGAGGCGCTGAAAGAGAAATATGGCGACAGCCTGATCGACAAGCCGGAAAGCGAATGGCTGGAAGAGCTGCGCGAGTTTTCGACCGACGCGATGATGGACCTGATCCGCGCCGACCTGAAGGCGCTGGGCGTCGAGATGGATGTGTTCTTCTCGGAGAAATCGCTCTATGGCACGGGCCGGATCGAGGCCGCGCTGCAATCGCTGACCGAAAAGGGCCTGATCTATGAAGGCGTGCTGGAGCCGCCCAAGGGCAAAAAGCCCGAAGATTGGGAGCCGCGCGAACAGACCTTGTTCAAATCCACCGAACATGGTGATGACGTCGACCGCCCGGTCAAGAAGTCGGATGGCAGCTGGACCTATTTCGCCCCCGATATCGCCTATCACTATGACAAGGTGAGCCGTGGCTTTGACGCGTTGATCGACGTGTTCGGGGCGGATCATGGCGGCTATGTCAAGCGGATGAAGGCGGCCGTGTCGGCCTTGTCCGATGGCAATGTGCCGCTGGATATCAAGCTGACGCAGTTGGTGAAACTGTGGAAAAATGGCGAACCGTTCAAGATGTCGAAACGGGCCGGGAACTTTGTCACCCTGCGGGATGTGGTCGATCAGGTTGGTCCCGACGTGACCCGTTTCGTGATGCTGACCCGCAAGAACGACGCGCCGCTGGATTTCGATTTCGACAAGGTATTGGAACAGAGCCGCGAGAACCCCGTGTTCTACGTTCAATACGCCCATGCCCGGGTGATGAGCGTGCTGCGCCGTGCCGCCGAGGCGGGGATCGACGCCACCGACGACACCTTGCGAGGGGCCGATCTGGCGTCGCTGGACCACCCCGCCGAACTGACGGTTGCCAAGAAGCTGGCGGAATGGCCACGCCTGGTCGAGATCGCTGCGCGGACCAACGAACCGCACCGCGTCGCCTTCTATCTGTATGAACTTGCAGGGGATTTTCACGCTCTGTGGAACAAGGGCAATGATGAAACCCAGTTGCGTTTCATTCAGGATGGCGATGTTGCCACAAGCCAGTCGAAAATTGCGATGGCCCGGGCCGTTTCTGTTGTGATTTCAGCGGGCTTGGGTATTCTTGGCGTCACCCCGGCGCAGGAGATGCGGTAACAAATATCGCCCGAACCGCCGGTACGAGGTAGGCAAGAAATGACCCGCGCGCCTTATTTTCGGGCGCGAAGCGGGCAGTGAGGCGGACATGGCGAGTTACGATTTCTCGGGGCACCAAAGCCCCGGGCAGAATGATTACCCGAATCAAGCGCATTTCGAGGATGCGTATGACTATCCCGACGAGATGCAGGATTACGACGCGCCGCGCGGCGCGTTCGGACTGGGGCGGGCGGTCAATTTCCTGGGGGCTGTCGCATCGTTGGCACTGGTCGCCGGCGTCGGTATCTGGGGATACAAGCTTGTCATGCGGGATGTCAGCGGCGTGCCGGTCGTGCGTGCGGCCGAAGGGCCGATGCGGGTGCAGCCCGAAAACCCGGGCGGAACACCGGCCGATCATCAGGGCTTGGCCGTCAATGCCGTGGCCGCCAAGGGCAGTGCTGCCGCCCCGGCGGATCGTCTGATCCTTGCGCCGCGGCCGGTCTCGTTGACGGATGAAGACGTACCTGCCGCTGATCTGAAGCCGACACCGGCGCTGCATGTCGTGGAAAAGCCGATTTCAACCCAGGAAGCCGCCCGATTGCGCCAGAACGCAGTGGATGCGCTGGTTGCGGAATTGGCTGGTGAAGCAGCCAAAACGCAGCAAAACGCTGAGGATGGCGTGCAGGTGGCATCGCTGACCACCCCCGAGGAAGAACCCGCAATTGACCCGGCCGATTTCGCAGCCGCCTTGCCGGACCCGGCCATTGCCGCGCTGCCGGGCGTGCGCCGGTCCTTGCGCCCCTTGACCCGCCCGGCACGCGCCTCACGCAGCCGGGTGTCGCCAAGTGAGAATTCCGAAGACGCTATCAATGCTGCGGTGAAGGCTGCGGTTGGGTTGGATGTTGATCCTGATACGCTGGCGAAAGGCACGCGTCTGGCGCAGCTTGGGGCCTATGACAGCGTTCAGGTTGCCCAAACGGAATGGGATCGCCTGAACGGGAAGTTCAGCGAATATATGGCCGGAAAACAGCGCGTTATTCAGAAGACCTCAAGCGGTGGGCGCACCTTTTACCGCCTGCGCGTGCTGGGCTTTGAAGACCTGAGCGACTCGCGCCAGTTTTGTGCCGCGCTTGTTGCGCAAGGGGCTGATTGTATCCCGGTGGCAGTCAGGTGAAGTACGGTGCCGCGATCACCGATGCAGAGGGCCTGAGCCTGACGCAAGAGGAAAAAGACTTGTTTCGGCAGATGAACCCGTTCGGGTTCATTCTGTTCGCCCGTAACATCGACCACGCGGATCAGGTGCGCGCCTTGTGTGATGATTTCCGCGAGGCTGTCGGGCGCAATTGCCCGATCACCATCGATCAGGAAGGTGGCCGCGTGCAGCGCCTGCGGGCGCCGCTGGCCCGCGAATGGCTGCCTCCGTTGGATCACGTGGCCAATGCCGCCGAGCAGGCCGAGCGCGCCATGTATCTGAGGTACCGCCTGATTGCCGATGAATTGTTTGGTCTGGGCATCGACAGCAACTGTGCGCCCATGGTGGATGTCGCGCGTCCCGAGACGCACAAGTTTCTGAAGAACCGCTGTTATGACGCTGATCCTGAACGCGTTTCCAGAATTGGCAAAGCCGTGGCGCAGGGTCATCTGGATGGCGGTGTGTTGCCGGTGCTCAAACACATTCCGGGCCATGGACGCGCCACGTTGGACAGCCACCATGACTTGCCGCATGTGGATCTGCCCCTGGATGAGCTTGAGCGCAGCGATTTCGTGCCGTTCCGGGCCTTGAACGACCTGCCGATGGGGATGACTGCGCATTTGGTCTATGACCGGATTGACCCGCAACCTGCCACAATCTCGGCAACCATGATGGATGTGATCCGCGACAGGATTGGCTTCGGCGGGCTGATCATGACCGATGACATCGGGATGAAGGCGCTCAGCGGAACGCCCGCTGAGGTGTCGCGGCAAGCCATAAGCGCGGGCTGTGACGTCGTTCTACACTGCAACGGAAGCTTTGCCGAGCGCGCCGAGGTGCTGGAAGCTGCCGGGGAAATGTCCGATGTGGCACAGGCCCGCGCAGAACGGGCGCTGGCGATGCGCAAAGCTCCGCAGGAACTTGACATCCCTGCCGTCGAGGCGGAACTATCTGCCCTAATGGGCGGGCAGGTATATGAACGATAATCTTTTCAGCGAAGACCCTGTCTCGGTCGCAGATCGTCTTGCGGCCGAAGCGCTGATTGTTGATGTCGATGGGTTCGAAGGCCCGCTGGACGTTCTTCTGACCCTGTCGCGCACGCAGAAGGTCGACCTTCGGAAAATCTCGGTTCTGGCGCTGGCGCAGCAATACCTTGCCTTTGTCGAAAAGGCGCGGGCGCTGCGGATCGAACTGGCCGCCGACTATCTGGTGATGGCGGCCTGGCTGGCCTTTTTGAAATCCCGCCTGCTGTTGCCGCCAGATCCGGATGACGAAGGACCATCGGGTGAGGAACTGGCCGCACATCTGGCGTTTCAGTTGGAACGTTTGCAGGCGATGCGCGATGCGGCTGCGCGGTTGATGGCGCGCGATCAGCTGGGACGGGATTTCTTCAAACGCGGGCAGGGCGAAGATATCACCCGGATCCGCACCGTCACCTATTCCGCCACGCTGCTGGATCTGATGCAGGGCTATGCCCGCATCCGCACCCGTGATGAATTCCGCCCGTTTGTGATGGACCGCGATTCGGTATTCACCATGGAACAGGCACTGGAACGGATGCGCCCGCTGATCGGGTTTGCCGGGACATGGACCGACATGGAAACTTACCTGCCCGACGGCTGGGATTCCGACCCGGTACGGCGCAGGTCGGCAACGGCGGCGACCTTTGCGGCCTCGTTGGAACTGGTGAAAGAAGGACATATGGAAATCAAGCAGAGCGAGACATTCGCTCCGATCCAATTGCGCAAGAGGACCGAAACACGTGACTGATGCCCCTGAAGAGACCGGTACGCTGTTCGAGGCGCCTCCGCTGGCAGAGCAGGAGCGTATGGTCGAAGCCGTTCTGTTCGCCAGCGCCGAGCCGGTGACGATTGCGGATCTTGAGGCGCGGATGCCCCATGGCAGCGACGCGGCGCAAGCGGTTGAATTGCTTCAGAAACGGTATGAGGGGCGTGGCGTGCGCGTTGTGCGTGTAGGGGACGCCTGGGCCATCCGCACGGCCCCTGATCTGGGCTTTCTGATGCAGAAGGAAACGGTCGAGACGCGCAAACTCAGCCGCGCTGCGATCGAAACTCTGGCCATCGTGGCCTATCACCAACCCTGCACACGGGCCGAGATCGAGGAAATCCGGGGCGTGTCGGTCTCGCGCGGGACCATCGATCAGTTGCTTGAGATGGAGTGGATCAAGCTGGGCCGCCGCCGCATGACGCCGGGCCGTCCGGTGACGTTTGTGGTGACGCCTGAGTTTCTGGATCATTTTGGCCTGGAGAACGCGCGCGACCTGCCAGGCCTGAAAGAACTGCGCGCCGCGGGATTGTTGGAGAATCGGCCCCCTCCGGGTGCGATCCCTTTGGGCGAAGGGCGCGAGGACGAAGTTGATGAAGACCAGAGCGAGTTGTTCGAAGAAGATTGATCGAACAGCCCTTTTGTTGCCGCATAAAGCGTCTATCTTTGAGCGTGCGGACGCGGAGTTGAGCGATGAATGCAAACCGGATCATCGACATGATTGTGCGCCAGGTCATGCGCCGTCTGGTCAACAAAGGTGTGAACAAGGGTATCGATCTGGCCAGCCGAAAGGGCGGCGGATCCGGCACATCGAATGGGCCCGGAAAAACCAGTGCACCGCGACATGCGCAGAACCTCAGGCACGCACAGCGCGTGACCCGTCAAATGCGCCGGTTCATGAAGTTCTAGGGGTCAGCTTGCGGCTTTGAAGTGCTTTGACAGTTTCAGGCCCTGACCCTGATAGTTCGAGGCAATGCCCGCACCATAAAGCTGCGTCGGCATTTCAGCCATTTTCTCATAGACCAGACGCCCGACGACCTGTCCGTGTTCCAGCACGAATGGCGCTTCGTGGCAGCGCACCTCAAGCACGCCACGGGAACCGGCCCCCCCGGCAGCGGCATGGCCAAAACCGGGATCGAAGAACCCTGCATAGTGCACTCTGAACTCACCAACCATCGCCAGATAGGGCGCCATTTCAGCCGCGAACATCGGTGGTATGTGCACCGCCTCGCGGCTGACAAGGATATAGAACGCGCCGGGGTCCAGGATGATGCAACCATCTTTGGTGCGCACCTCTTCCCAATAGTCTTGCGGATCGTATTCACCGATTCGATCCAGATCGATCACCCCGGTATGAGGTTTGGCGCGATAGCCCACCAGATCGGTCTCGGGCAGTTGCAGGTCGACCGAAAAGCCCAGACCGTCCTGAATGACGGCAGGTCCGTCCACAAGCGGAGATTCGGCATGCAAGGACCTCAGTTCCGCGTCGGACAATACGGCCTGACCCTGGCGGAAACGAATCTGATTCAGACGCATCCCGGGACGAACCAGAACCGAGAACGAGCGCGGGCAGATTTCGGCATAAAGTGGGCCTGTGTAACCTGCGGGCACGCGGTCGAACTCGGTGCCGCCATCAGTGATCGTCCGCGTCAGAAGGTCCAGCCGCCCGGTCGAGCTTTTGGCGTTGGCCACGGCGCTCATGCTGTCGGGCAGGGCAAGCGATTCCATCAGGGGCACCAGATAGACGCAGCCCTTTTCCAGAACCGCGCCATCCGAGATATCGATGCGGTGCATCTCAAACTCGGTCAAGCGATCCGTGACAGTCCGGCCTTCGCCCGCAAGAAACGAGGCGCGTACACGGTAAGCCACTGTTCCCAGTCGTAAATCAAGGCTGGCAGGTTGAATCTGGGCAGGCAGAACCTCTGGGTCGGCGGTGATCTCACCGCGCGCGATCATCGCCTCTAGCTGTTGGTTTGGGCAAACACCTGTCATCTCGATCCCCCCTGGTGCCAGAGCGGGATCTGGCCTGTATGCCATAAACGTCGGTGTAATTTGGTCGGGCTAGCAGGACTCGAACCTGCGACCTTCCGTCCCCCAGACGGACGCGCTACCAGGCTGCGCCATAGCCCGACGTTGGGGTGTTCATAAAGATTTTCCCGGCAGGGGCAAGAGGAAATCAATGCCTTTTGTCCTAACCCGTCGCCTGTGTTTCAACCCGGTCCAGCCAGCGGCGCAGATCTTTTGCAATCGGTGCGATGCGCCGCAGCAGGTCGTCATCAAAATCTGTCTGTTTCCACGCAAGCGACGCGATTCCACCCATCAAGGGCGCGGCATCCAGTTCGGGCTCTGGCTCCGGCTGTGACGCGTCAGAGGCGCGTGCGTTTGTCTGCGCATCGTCCTTACCGGTTGGCTGGATCGGGTCGCGCAGATCCATGCGAATCTGTTCCGTGGCGGCGGCGGGCTTTGGTTCGAACGGCACCACGGTGTCCTGGGCAGGCGCAATCGGGGCTGGGCCGGGATCGTCCAGGGAAGGGGACAGCGCCGCGACATGTGCGACGCCTTGTTCGCGCAGGATACGCTGGACACCTTTGATCGTGATTCCGTCTTCGTGGAGCAGTTTTTTGATCCCGCCCAAAAGACGCATATCATTTGGGCGATAATATCTGCGCCCACCTGCGCGTTTGACGGGCTTTACCTGCGTGAACCGGCTTTCCCAGAAACGCAGAACATGAGCCTGAACACCGAGCCAGTCCGCAACTTCGCTTATGGTGCGAAAGGCATCGGGGGACTTACTCATAACCTGGACGTCCTGAACTTACTTGCGGTTCCCGGCTGCGACGCGATCTTTCATCAGATGCGACGGGCGGAAAGTCAGCACACGGCGCGGCTGAATCGGGACTTCTTCGCCGGTTTTGGGGTTGCGACCGACACGGGCGGTCTTGTCGCGAACACTGAATGTGCCGAAAGACGAGATCTTCACCTGTTCACCACGCACCAAGGCGTCGGACATGTGGTTCAGAACGCTTTCAACCAGCTGCGCACTTTCGTTCCGTGACAGACCTACCTCACGAAAGACGGCTTCGCTCAGGTCCATTCGAGTCAGTGTTTTGTCGCCCATGCTAATTCCCCTGTTGCTATTGAAGCATATGGGTATGGCAAATTCGCTGTCAATATCAATGAATTGCGGGCGGCTGTGTAAGCCGGTTTGCGCCGGTTACCAGCGCAGAACCACTGCGCCCCAGGCCAGACCGCCGCCAATGGCTTCGGTCACGATCAGATCACCCGGCTTGATCTGTCCGCGCTGCTTGCCCACGGACAGGGCCAATGGGATGGATGCGGCCGAGGTGTTTCCGTGATCCTGAACGGTCACAACCACGTTTTCCATCGGCAGGTTCATTTTTTTGGCGGTGCCCTGAATGATGCGGATATTGGCCTGATGCGGCACGATCCAATCCACGTCGGAATTGCCCAGCCCCGCTCGTTCCAACGCTGTTTCCGCTGTTTTTGTAAGCTTTTCAACGGCATGGCGGAAAACCTGATTGCCCTGCATACGCAGATGTCCGGTGGATTGTGTCGAAACGCCGCCATCGACATAGAGAAGATCCTTGTAGCGCCCGTCCGAATTCAGGTCGGTTGCCAGAATACCGCGGTCCTCGGCGGTGCCTTTGCCCTCTTGGGCCTCCAGCACCACTGCACCGGCGCCATCGCCGAAAAGAACACAGGTGGACCGATCGGTCCAATCCATGATCCGTGAGAAAGTCTCGGCCCCGATCACCAGCACGCGTTTGGCCTGACCTGAAACAATCAACGCATTTGCGTTGGACAGTGCAAAAACGAATCCGGCGCAAACAGCCTGCACGTCAAAGGCAAAACCCTTGGTCATGCCCAGCCGTGCCTGAACCATGGTGGCGGCCGAAGGAAAGGTCAGATCCGCCGTTGACGTCGCCAGTACGATTGCGTCAATATCATCCGCCGTCAGGCCTGCGTCGGCCAGCGCAGCTTGGGCGGCATTGGTGGCCAGATCGGATGTCGTCTCGTCCTCGGCTGCAAAATGGCGGCGTTCGATCCCCGAGCGGGTCTTTATCCATTCGTCGGTTGTGTCCAGGGTTTTTTCAAACTCGGAATTGGGGACAACGCGCTCAGGCAAATAATGCCCGACACCTACTACAACTGAACGGCCTGCCATTTTCCGGTACTGCCTTTTTTGTTATTTATCTGTTTGCGGCGCTGATTGCGCGGCATCTTGTGCAAGCTGGGCAGTGGATGCAACCCGCGCAGCCAATTTTTCGGAAAAGCCGGACTGCGCCAAAGTGAAGGCCAGTTTGATTGCAGCTGACACGCCTGTCGCGTCAGCGCCGCCGTGGGATTTCACCACGGTGCCGTTCAGCCCCAGAAACACACCACCATTCACGCGTCGCGGGTCGATCCGTTTCTTCAAACGGTTCAGCGACGTGATAGCCAGAATCGAGGCCAATCGGGATAGCGGGGAGTATTTGAACGCTTGCCGCAGCAGGTCGCCGATCAGGCTTGCCGTACCTTCGCCGGTCTTGATCGCGACGTTGCCGGTAAAGCCATCGGTTACAATGACATCCGCCTTGTCACCGGGGATGTCGCTGCCTTCGACGAAACCCACGAAATCGAAATTCGCCTGTTCCGCGAAGCCCGCGATCATCGAGTGCGCCTCTTTCAGTTCGGCGCGTCCCTTGTGTTCTTCAGTGCCGACATTCAGCAGCCCGATCCGAGGGCGGTTCAGGGCCAAACCGTTGCGCGCGTAAGAGGCGCCCATCAGGGCGTATTGCAGCAAGTCCTTGGCGTCGGCGCGCACATCTGCGCCGACATCCAGCATCACGTTGAACCCCTGAGGGTTGCGCGAGGGCCACAGTATCGCGATGGCCGGTCGGTTCACGCCCGGTAGTTTGCGCAGGCGCATCATCGACAGGGCCATCAGCGCACCGGTATTGCCGCAGGACACCGCGCCATGTGCTTCGCCCTGGCGTACCGCTTCCAGCGTGGACCACATCGAGGTCTCTTTGCCGTTGCGCACGACCTGACTGGGTTTGTCCTCCATCGTGACCACGCCCGAGCAATCACGAAAAACGACGCGCCCCTCAAGGACACGCCGTTTGGCGACAAGCTTGCGCAATACCTGTTCGGGCCCGTGCAGCAAGAACCTGATGTTCGGGTTCTTGTCGGCCGATTTCGCAAGACCGGCAACAACGACAGAGGGACCTGCGTCCCCACCCATAGCGTCGACCGAGATGGTTATCCGTCCGGCGTGCGTGGGCTGTTCAGTCATGCCTTGGTCTGCGCTCGATCAGGCTTAGGCTGCGTCTTCGTCCAGATCGATTTCATCGGCCTGAGCGACGACTTCGCGATCATCATAGTGGCCGCAGGATGCACAAACGTGGTGTGGGCGCTTCAGCTCGCCGCAGTTCGGGCATTCGTTCGGGTTTGCAGCAACCAGAGCGTCGTGTGCGCGGCGGTTGTTGCGACGCGACTTGGAAACTTTGTTCTGTTGGACGGCCATGGTCTCAACCTTTGTCTGACTGGGGGTCGCAGATTCGCTGCCGACCCGGGTTTCGTAGTTCGTTTATCGTGGTTTGACGCGCGTTTAGGCGACGGGCCCCGCAATGTCCAACCCTAAATCCGATGAGCGCGCGAAAATACTGCGATTCTCGGTATGTTCAAGCGATTTTTCTGACCGCCTGCTATGACAGGAAATCTGCGTTCTGTCACTCGTCTTTTTTGAGCGTATCGCGCAATCCTGCCAATCCGGCGAAAGGTTTGGCGTCTTCGTCGGTCATCGCCGGTTTTCCGGGTTCGGTATAGTCTGCCTGACCCAGTTCCGCACCCTCCTTGCGCGGGTATTGTGGCAGGGCCAGCGACAGCGCCTCGACCATCACTAATGCGGGGTCGATTTCCGGGCCCAAGGGCTCGGATTCGTCATCCTGCGGAATTTCGAACTCGGGTTCATCGGGGTCGGTCCAATCGGCCAGAAAGGTGCGATGCACGGAAATGTCGATCCGGGTCGTGACCGGCTCGAGCGTCACGACACAGGGTTGGATCACGGTTGCACCGAGTTTGCCGTTGAGAACCCAGTCGCGCTTGCCCTGTGCGCGAAGCTCGCCGGAAAAGCTGAGTTTGCGCAGCCCTAGCAGCCCCAGATCCTGCCTGATCTCATCCAATTCGGCGCTTGCGGGGCGCAGTTCAAAGGGTGTCGGGGCGTTCTGGGGCAGGTCAGCCACCCGAAATGATGTAACGTTGCCCATTCGTGAGCCTTTCTATGTGTTGAACCGTGGCAGCGGTTTCTGTAATCGGATAGAAGCCGCAAGAGGCCAAGGCAAGAGGGTGTGCATGTTGAAGGTAGTGAACCGGTTGAAACCAGCGACGAAATCGCTTGTGTTTGTTGCCTGTCTGGCTGCGGCCGGGGCCTGTACGCCGATCTACAAGAATCACGGCTATGTGCCTCCGGCCGAGGAACTGGCCGAAATCAAAGTGGGCGTCGATACGCGTGACAGCGTGGAAGAAGCCATCGGCGCACCGGGTGCGTCCGGGGTCGTGCGGGATACGGGCTATTACTATGTCCGCTCGCGGGTCCGCCATTACGGCCCGAAACGGCCCGAAGTGGTGGCGCGCGAACTGGTCGCCATCAGCTTTGATCAGCGTGGAGTGGTCAGAAACATCGAGCGTTTTGGCTTGGAAGACGGCATCGTGATTCCGCTGGAACGCCGTGTGACCGATTCCAACGTTCAGGACAAAGGCTTCCTGCGTCAGCTGTTGGGCAATATCGGCAACTTCAACCCGGCCAATATTCCTGGCGCCAACTGATCGCGGCGGAACCTTGCGTTGGTCACAAGGCGGTCACATGTCTTGTGTTAACGGTGTCGTGCCGACACTCGTGGGTCGGCACCCATGGAGGACGCGACCGTGGCGGCGGCAGTTATGTTAAGCAAGGGGCGCTATCGCGCCCGTATGGCGGAATCGGCCGAGGATATCAGGGCCGCACAAAGCCTGCGGACATTGGCATTCGGCACCCGGCAACCGGACATTGACGCTTTTGACGCGCAATGCAGCCATGTCCTGGTTGAAAATATGCGATCCGCCGGGCAGTTGGTCTGCTGCTTTCGGATGCTGACAATGGAACATGGCGGTGAAATCGGACGCAGCTATTCAGCACAGTTCTACGACCTGAGCTCGTTGGCAGGGTTCAGTGGCCGCATGGTCGAGATGGGCAGGTTTTGCGTTCATCCGGGCCTGAACGATCCTGACATTCTGCGTGTCGCCTGGGGTGCAATGACGTCCTATGTCGATCAACACAATGTTCAGATGCTGTTTGGATGTTCGTCCTTTGCCGGGACCGAAACCGGGCGATACCTTGATGCCTTTGCGATGCTCAAACATCGCCACCTGGCCCCGAAACGGTGGTTGCCGCGGGTCAAGGCTCCGGACGTGTTCCGCTTTGCCGCACGTCTGCGGCGCCGGCCGGATGCGAAAAAGGCCATGTCGCGCATGCCGCCCCTGTTGCGAACCTATCTGATGATGGGGGGGTGGGTGAGTGATCACGCGGTTGTGGATCGTCACATGAACACGTTGCATGTGTTTACCGGGCTTGAAATCGGGGCGATCCCGCCGGCCCGAAGACGCCTGTTTCGGGCATTGGCCGTTTAAGGTGAGTATTTCCGAAAAGGTGAAAACAGGGCGTTGACGCAGTGTGGCCGCCGGTTTAGCTGGCGGGCATGGCGAGAATTCCTTTGTTGCAGATGTCCGGCATATCCCTGACTTTCGGGGGCGAACCGGTGTTTTCCGAACTGGATCTGGTGGTACAGCCCGGAGACCGCGTGGCGCTGGTTGGGCGCAACGGATCGGGCAAATCCACGCTGATGAAAGTGATGGCCGGCCTGGTCGAGGCTGACCGCGGTGAAATTGTCGTGCCGCCCGGAAAATCCGTGGGCTATATGGAGCAGGACCCGACGATGGAGGGCTTTGCCACCCTGGGCGACTATGCGTCGAGCGGGTTGGAGCCGGGGGAGCTCTACAAGGTTGAACGGGCGGGTGCGGGGCTGAAATTCGATCCTGCGCGCGCCGTTGAGACTGCTTCGGGTGGTGAGCGGCGGCGGGCGGCATTGGCCAAGCTGATGGCCGAGGCACCGGACCTGATGCTGCTGGACGAACCGACCAATCATCTGGATATCGAAGCCATCGCGTGGCTGGAGCGCGAGCTTGGGTCGACACGAGCGGCGTTTGTGCTGATCTCGCACGACCGGGCCTTTTTACGGGCACTGACGCGGGCGACACTTTGGATTGATCGGGGTGCTGTCCGACGGCAGGAGCAAGGTTTTGACGCGTTCGAAGCTTGGCGGGACAAGATCTGGGAAGAAGAAGACCAGCAGCGTCACAAGCTGAACCGTCTGATCAAGTCCGAGGCCAAATGGGCGGTTGAGGGCATTAGCGCCCGACGCAAACGCAATCAGGGCCGGGTGCGGGCCCTACAGGCGCTGCGGGCCGAAAAGGCGGCACAGATCAAGCGTCAGGGTTCCGCTGCGATGACGCTGGAGGCCGGGCCAAAATCGGGCCGCAAGGTGATCGAGGCCAAAGGGCTGGCCAAAGGGTTCGGCGACAAGCAGATCGTTCGGAATTTTGATCTTCTGGTGCAGCGCGGTGATCGTGTGGCCTTTGTCGGGCCGAACGGGGTCGGCAAGACGACCTTGCTGAAGATGCTTCTGGGGCAGGTGGAGCCGGACGAAGGTTCGGTGTCGCTGGGCACCAATCTTGAGGTCGCGGTGTTCGATCAGACCCGCGCGCAACTGGACCCCGAGATGAGCTTGTGGGACAGCCTGACCGGCGACCCGGATATGCGGGTTTCCGGCAAGGCCGATCAGGTGATGGTTGGCGGGCAGCCCAAACATGTCGTGGGCTATCTCAAGGAATTCCTGTTTGACGAGCGGCAGGCAAGGGCGGCTGTCAAATCCTTGTCGGGTGGGGAAAAGGCTCGGTTGCTGCTGGCCAAGTTGATGGCGAAATCTTCCAATCTTCTGGTGCTGGACGAACCGACCAACGATCTGGATGTCGAAACGCTGGATCTATTGCAGGAACTGCTGGACGACTACGATGGAACGGTTCTGCTGGTCAGCCACGACCGGGATTTTCTGGACCGCGTTGCAACGACGACCATCGCGATGGAAGGCAACGGGCGGGCGACCGTCTATGCCGGCGGCTGGTCCGACTATATTGCGCAGCGGGGCGAAGTTTCCGAGAAAAAAGACATCAAGACAAAGCTTTCCAAGCCGAAGGTGAAGCAGGAAGCAAAAGCCAGATCGGGATTATCCTTTTCCCAGAAGCACCGTCTGGAAAAGCTGCCGGCCGAGATTGAACGGCTGGAGGCCGAGATTGCAAAGCTCGAAGAATTGATGTCCGACCCCGAGCTGTTTACCCGCGAGCCGGTCAAGTTCCAGAAAGCGTCCGAGGCGCTTGTCGAACGGCAAGACAAGTTGTCGGCGGCCGAAGAGGAATGGCTGACACTGGAAGAGAAGGCACAGGCTGAGTAGACGCCAACTGCGCGCGCCTTATCAGGCGGCGTTTAAAAGTTGCTGAAAGCCGAGTTTCGCCTGCTGCTTCGGTTTTGCCGGGGACCGGGCCAGCCGATCCGCGCCATTTCGTTCAGCTTGATTAGGCTGCGACCCCGTCGATCGTTTTCATGCAAGTGGCGAGATGAAGCGCGTTCAAATGCGTCTGCCACGGTTCGCGGCTGTTCCAAATTGCATGGAAGGCAACGACACCAGGATATGTCGCAACCATATGCGGGTCGTTTTGGGTGCATTCTTCTTCGGCGTAGGCGATGTCTCTTTCGAGTTCGGCGCAGTCGAAATCCACCTTGCCCGGGCGCCCCTCCTTGGGGACACGTTGACCCGGCGCGGCCTGATCAAAAAAACAGGCGCTACGCCCCGCGAACAAGACCCTGGTGGATTGGCGGAAGAGCAGGGTTATCGGCCGGCGCGTATCGGCCGGGCAGGGTTTCCAACCACGGTCTCGCCGGCGGGAACGTCTTTTGTCACCACGCTGCCCGCACCGATGATGGCATGGTTGCCGATCGTAACGCCCGGCATGATGATTGCGGCCCCGCCGATCCAGACGTTGTCGCCGACCCTGACAGGGTGGGCAACTTCGAGGCCCTGAGCGCGCAAGGCAGGATCTTTCGCGTGTTCGGCGCAATAGATCTGCACCGCAGGTCCAAGCATCGTGTCATTCCCAATCGTCACCGGCGCGGTGTCGAGCACGACACAGCCTGCGTTGAAAAACACGCGGTCTCCCAACGACAGGTTTATTCCGTAGGCACAGTGAAACGGAGCCTCGAGAAAGCTATCCTGACCAAAGCCCGCGAACAGGGCTGCCAGTTCCGGCGCGATGGCCCCACGGGCATCCGGCGGGCATGTGTTATGGGCATGAACGGCCCGGCGCGATTCGGCGCGGAGCGCATCCAGTTCCGGGTCAAGGCAGCAATACCATTCACCCGCTTCCATTTTCTGCCGCTCGGTCATGAGCCCCGGTTTAGCGCATACGCAGGGCACCGTCGATGCGGATGACCTCACCGTTCAGATAGCCCATCTCGACGATAAAGCCGGCCAGTCGTCCGTATTCATGCGGATCGCCAAGGCGGGCAGGGTTCGGGACGTCGGCGGCAAGCTGTTGTTGCACCTCTTCGGGCAGGCCCGCCAGCATCGGGGTCATGAAAACGCCCGGCGCAATGGTCATGACGCGAATGCCGGTCGAGGCCAGGTCGCGGGCCATCGGCAGCGTCATGCCCACGACGCCGCCCTTCGAGGCCGCATAGGCCGCCTGACCCTTTTGCCCGTCATACGCAGCGATCGAGGCGGTGTTGATGATCACCCCGCGTGCCCCGTCTGGTTCGGGTTCATTCTTTGCCATTTCGGCAGCGGCCAGCCGGGACACGTTGAAGGTGCCAACCAGATTGATGTCGATCGTACGCTGGAAAGCATCCAGAGGGTGAGGGCCATCCTTGCCGACGGTCTTGATACCATAGGCGATACCGGCGCAATTCACCGTGGCCGTGATCTTGCCCATCTTGTCCATGCCATGGCGCACGGCTGCGGCCACCGACTCTTCGTCGGTTACATCCGTTTGCGCGAAATGCCCGCCAATCTCGGCGGCGACCTGTGCGCCACGATCCGCATCACGATCCAGAATGGTGACCTGCGCGCCTTCCGAGGCGAAGTGGCGTGCCGTGGCTTCGCCAAGACCGGATGCGCCTCCGGTAATGAGGGCGGCAGTGGTGGACAGGTGCATGGTGAACTCCTCCCAAGGATATGAACACTTGTTCAATAACTGCATTTTGGGGCCAGAGTCCACATATTTGAGAAGGCAGGAACTTGGTTGGCGGGTAGGGTCCTTGGCCCCGATTTTTCGGCCGATCCTCAACAATACTTAATGCCGACTTCACGAAAACGCGCCTGTTCGTGAGCGAAGAACTCGGCGCCTTTGTGTGTTTTTCCGTCAGGAGGATCTGTTATGGTAATAAGTACGAAACACATACTGGGTGCAGTTGTCGCTGTGCCCGTTTTTGGAATGGTGATGGTTGGCGATGCCGCTGCCGCACCGGAAACCTGCAACTGGAAAACGGCTCGGACTCTTGCCAACGCGGGGGACTATGCCGGGTTGTGCGATTGTGTGCAGGTAACCCCGAGTTTTCTGGACAGGCTTCAAAAGCGTGCCGACTTTGAAACAACTTTGACTGTAACCGGAGCGCAATGCCCGGGGCTGGCCGCGTTGCTGACGGACTTGCCGACGGCAAACCTGTCTGGTTCGGCAGAAAACCGGGGTGAAAGCCGCGGATCTGAACCCGGTGGGTCTGGATTCGCCGATGCTGGTGGAGCTGTCGGAGGCGGTGAAAGTGGCCCCAGCGGCGCGTCTGAAGAAAGCGATAACAATGGAGGTGGCCAGTCCGGCGGTGGAGGAAGCGAATCCGGCGGTGGCGGTAGCGAAACCGGTGGCGGTAGTGAAACTGGCGGTGGAGGTGAAACCGGTGGCGGCGGTGAAACTGGCGGCGGTGAAACTGGCGGTGGTGGTGAGTCCGGCGGTGGTGAGTCCGGTGGCGGTGGTGAATCCGGCAGCGGAGGTGAATCCGGCGGCGGCGGTGAAGGCAAAGGCGAAGGTAAAGGCGGCAAGGGTAAAGGTGGTGGCAAGGGCAACAACGGCCATGGCAATGGCGGTGAAGGCAGCAGCCCGGGCCGCGGTCATAACGCCAATAATGACGAAAGTGGCGACCGGCCCGGTCGTGGCGGCGGAAAAGAACGCAGATAAGCACGGCTTACCGAATGAAAAGCGGCCACCCGTTTGGGTGGCCGTTTCGATTTCGTGTCTTTCAGCCTTGCCGGGTCAGCCCAGTTGAACCAGCGCGTGGCGCTTTTTGCCTGCGCTCAGCTTGATCGGCGAAGACAGGGCGTTTGCGTCGATCATCAGCCCGGCATCGGTCAGCGGCGCGTCGTCCAGCTTGGCACCGTTCTCGGCGATCAGACGCTTGGCCTCTTTGCCGGATTTGGCGAGGCCGGATTTGACGATGAGTTGAACAATAGAAATTCCGTCGCCAAGCTCATCTTTAGTGACCGTGAGGGTGGGTAGTGCGCTTACATTACCAGAAGCTGAGAATGAGTCTTGCCCGCCCTCCCGAATTGCCATCGAACCAAAAATGCCTTCCGCAGTAGCTCGGGCAGCTTTTGCTGCATCAACGCCGTGAAGAAGAGTGGTGACCTCATCAGCTAGAATTTTCTTAGCCTCGTTGATCTCTGAACCCTCAAGCGCTGCAAGACGGTCGCACTCTTCGACCGGCAGTTCCGTGAAGATTTTCAGGAACCGGCCAACATCTGCGTCTGTGGTGTTGCGCCAGAACTGCCAGAACTCGTAGGCGCTCAGCATGTCGCCGTTCAGCCAGACCGCGCCGCCTTGCGACTTGCCCATCTTGCGGCCATCGCTGGTGGTCAGCAGGGGGGTGGTCAGGCCATAGATCTCGTGATCCAGCACGCGGCGGGTCAGGTCGATCCCGTTGACGATATTGCCCCACTGGTCTGAACCACCCATCTGCAGAACGCAGCCATAGCGGCGGTTCAGCTCGAGGAAGTCATAGGCTTGCAGGATCATGTAGTTGAATTCGAGGAAGCTCAGCGATTGTTCCCGATCCAGCCGAGATTTCACGGATTCAAATGACAGCATCCGGTTGACCGAGAAATGCCGCCCGATATCGCGCAGGAAATCGAGGTAGTTCAGGCTGTCCAGCCATTCGGCATTGTTCAGCATCAGCGCGCCGGTTTCGCTGTCATCATAGGACAGGTACTTGGCGAAGACCTGCTTCATGCCCGCAATATTGGCGTCGATCTGTTCAGGGCCCAGCAGGGGGCGTTCATCCGATCGGAACGAAGGATCACCCACCTTGGTGGTACCACCGCCCATCAGCGTGATCGGTTTGTGGCCGGTCTTTTGCAGCCAGCGCAGTACCATGATGTTCATCAAATGACCCACATGCAGCGACTGCGCCGTGGCGTCATAGCCGATATACGCTGTTTGCACCCCACTGATCAGCGCGTCGTCAAGGCCCTGATAATCGGTGCAGTCGGCGAGAAAGCCGCGCTCGATCATCGTGGCGATGAAATCCGATTTGGGGTGGTAGGTCATATCGTGCCCTTTGGGTTAATGTTGCGGGGCACTGTATAGGCGGCAGCGCGTGGGAGGAAAAGCCACCTTTTCACCTCGGGCGCGGGGTGTGGTCGAGGGTGTCGATCCAGACACGCGCGCTGAGAAAAAAATTGCCGGGCCGGTCCGGAACGCTTGCCTTTGCGCCCCAACAGAAGGCACGTTGACCGGGCTGCAACCCAAAGGTGAAATCCCGGACCCGGAGGCGGCGAATGACACAGCCAATTCAGGAGGCAGGCTTGGGCCAGACCATCGCGAAACACGGAAAGCTCCGGGCTTTGGGCGCAATGTCCGGCACTTCGATGGACGGGGTTGATGCCGCGGTGGTGGAAACCGACGGGCATTTGATTTACGGGTTTGGGCAAAGCGGATACCGCGCGTATTCGGATGCGGAACGCGATGTGTTGCGCGCCGCGCTGGGCCAGTGGCATGGACCCCAGGTCGATGCGGCGGCAGAGATGGTGACAATCGCCCATGCCGAAGCACTGTCCGAGTTCGAGGATGTGGATCTGATCGGCTTTCACGGACAGACGCTGGCGCATGAGCCGCGCGGGCGCGGGACATTGCAGGTCGGTGATGGGCTGGGGCTGGCGCAGGCCCTCGGGCGCCCGGTGGTCTGGGATTTCCGCAGCGACGATGTGGCGATGGGGGGCGAGGGGGCTCCGCTTGCGCCATTCTTTCATTTCGCCTGTGCCAAATGGTTCGGCGCGGACCGGCCGCTGTGTTTCCTGAACCTGGGCGGGGTCGGCAACCTGACCTATGTGGACCCGGCGTTCGAGGGCCCCGAAGCGCCCGGTGCGTTGCTGGCCTTTGATACAGGCCCGGCCAATGCGCCGGTCGATGATCTGATGCAGGCCCGGCTGGGGCTTCCGATGGACCGCGACGGGGCGCTTGCGCGCGATGGAACGGTGGAAATGGGCGCGCTGGAGCTGTTTCTGGCCGAGCCGTATTTTTCTCGCATGCCGCCGAAATCTTTGGACCGGAACGATTTTTCGGAAATGATCGGTTTGGTCAAGGAACTGGATGACGCTGACGCGGTGGCGACCCTGACCGGTATGTGCGCCGCAGCTGTGGTGCAGGGGATGGAGCATTGTCCGAAACCTCCGTCTTGTGTGTTGGTCACCGGGGGCGGCAGACGCAACCCGGTGCTGATGGAGATGTTGCGCGTGTCGCTGGATTGCCCGGTCGAACCGGTTGAGGCGGTGGGGCTGGACGGCGACATGCTTGAGGCGCAGGCGTTTGCCTATCTGGCGGTGCGTGTCGCGCGGGGGCTGCCGACCTCTTGTCCCGGAACTACCGGCGTAAAGGCGCTTGTCGGTGGCGGGGTCGTCAGTACGGTGTCGATGGACCCGGTCGGATAACCCGATCCGGAAAACAGTTCAAAAAAACAACTCTTTGTGCGACGATTGCCCGGACCGATGGATCAGGGGCATGGCAGTATGGCGACCAAGGCAGAGCTTGAGGCCGAGTTGGAGAAGTTGCGGAAGCGGAATGCGACGTTGGAGGCGCAGGCCGAAAAGGAATCGGGTTCCGATGATCCGCCTGAGGGCGCCAAATCGTCGGATGAAATCCGGCAGCTGCTGGAAGACCACGGGATCGACCTGAGCCAGGTTCAGTCCTTGGGACATGACGTTGTCGAGGAGTTCGGTCGGCTTCAGAAAGACTATCCGATCACGGCGTTGCTGATTGCGTTTTCGCTGGGGTACGTCGTCGGGCGCGCGCAGGGCTAGGAGGCGGATTATGAGCAGACTGAGCAAGAACCTGGTTACGATCTATCGGACCGAACGTTTGATTGCACGCCGCCGTCTTGGGGTGGTTCAGCAACAGACCATACTGATGGGCATCGCGGGCATCGCGGCATTGTCGGCGGTGGTGCTTTTGAATGTCTCTTTTTTCTTGGCGCTTCAGAGCGCGATGTCACCAGCATCGGCGGCGGCGCTGTTGGCCTTTGGAAACATCGTTTTCGCCGGGCTTATTGTGCTGATTGCAAGACGCCGAAATATCGACGACGAAGTCGCACCGGCCGTCGAGGTGCGCGATATGGCCATAGCGGATATTGAAGACGAATTGGAGGAGATGACGGCAGAGGCCAAAGAGGTCGTGCAGGCGGTCAAGAGCATTGGATCGAACCCTTTAGGATCGGCAGCGACGCTGCTGGTACCGCTGATCAATTTGTTGATCAAAAGCCGAAGCGACAAATAGAGGCGCAACCCGAAGGTTCATCGACACACCGGAGCGCCCTTGCGGCGGGCCGTGTCAAAATGGAAATGCCCGACGTGATAGCGGTCGGCGTCCGGGCCAAGCACGGTTCCGAATATGCCGCAGGCGCCTTCGTGCAACTCTCTCAAAACAGCGCCTTGCGCGTTGTTCCATCCGTCCCGGACCGTGATCTGTGTTCCGTCCTGTAGAACGAAGGTCGATATGTCGATCGCCTTTCCGCGCGCGTGTTCCGAGATGCGTGAACGCGGCTGGTTGTTCTGGGTCTTGCAGGCATAGTGGCCAACGATCCGCATCCCCTTCAGCCCGCCGCCCATTTCGGCAAAGGCTGGCTTGGCCGTGTTTTCGATCCACGTTTTCAGCGTGACCGCTGTCTGGCAGTCCATCAATGAGAACTGGCTGAGAGCGATATCTGATATTTTGTAAACCCGAACCGGGTTCGTGATCCCGCATCCGCGGGCCTTTCCGGCGACGGGCTTGCGAGTTTCACCCAGAATGGTCCAGTCGCCGCACACGGCGCCCCGTTCCTGCATTCGTTCACGGCCCACTTCGAATTTCCGAAACTTGCAGGGTCGCAGGGCAGGACGCCTGGAAACCAGCACCGCAGGTTCGGCTGTCACGATCGGGTCAGCATCTTCAGCCGTTTCTTCCACGTTCAGTTCTGGCGCAGTCAGATCGGATGCAAGACGGGCCTCGGCGCAAGCGGGCTCTGCGCTGGCGAATGCTGCGCTTTGACACAAGAACAAGACAGTCAGCAGGACCTGCTTCATACTCACTCGTTACTCCGTCGCCTTACGCCTTTGGGATATCAAAGCCCGGGGCGGCCAATTCAAATCCTTCAAATTGGAAGCCGGGCGAGACTGTGCAACTGACCAGCGTGTAATCACCCGTGCTGCGGGCGGCTTGCCAATGGCCTTCCGGGACGATCAATTGTGGTGCGCCAGCGGAAAGGTCGTGTGTCAGCACATGTTCGGTGGCGGGGCCTTGGTCGGTTGCGCTGAGCGACAGGACAAGCGGCGCGCCGGCATGGTACAGCCAGATCTCGGTCGCATCGACACGGTGCCAATGGCTGCTTTCGCCTTTCTGCAACAGGAAGTAGATGCAGGTGCCGGTGGGGCGACCTTCGTTTTCGGCGCGCCATGTCTCGGCATACCAACCACCTTCGGGATGGCGTTGCAGGTTCAGGCGGTCGATAATCTCTTGTGCGGTCATGTGGTTCCTCGTGTTTGGGTGCGATTATGCACGGGCCGGCGTGATCCGCTATGGTATTCATGCGTCCGAGGGATATGTTTACGACATGACCCTGAAAATCCCCTTCGATAACTCCTATGCCCGTCTGCCGAATGCGTTCTTTGCACGGCAGTCACCGGTTCCCGTGCGCGCGCCAAGGATGATTGCGTTCAACGATGATCTGGCCAGGTTGCTGCGGATATCGCCCGGAGACGTCGAGGACATGGCCGAAGCCTTTGCGGGAAACAGTATTCCCGAAGGTGCCGAGCCCATCGCACAGCTTTATTCCGGGCATCAGTTCGGGCAATACAACCCGCAGCTGGGCGACGGGCGTGCGGTGCTGTTGGGCGAGACGGTTGGAACGGACGGGGTGCGCCGGGACATCCAGTTGAAAGGTTCGGGTCCTACGCCGTTTTCCCGCCGGGGCGATGGCCGGGCCTGGCTGGGGCCGGTGCTGCGGGAATATGTGGTGTCCGAGGCGATGCATGCCCTGGGCATTCCGACCACACGCGCCTTGGCAGCCGTGGAAACCGGCGAGACCGTCTTTCGTGAAGCTCCGATGCCCGGAGCTGTTCTGACCCGGGTTGCATCCAGTCATCTGCGGGTGGGGACCTTTCAGGTTTTTGCAGCGCGTGGGCAGATGGACAGCCTGAAGCGCCTGACGGACTATGCCATTGCGCGGCATTACCCAAAGGCAGATGGGCCGATGGGCCTGTTACGTTCGGTGCGCGATGCGCAGGCCGGTTTGATTGCACGATGGATGAGCGTGGGGTTCATCCATGGGGTGATGAATACCGATAACTGCTCGATCGCGGGTGAGACCATTGACTACGGCCCATGTGCGTTCATGGACACGTATCACCCCAACACCGTCTACAGCTCGATTGACCGGATGGGTCGTTATGCCTATTCGAACCAGCCTGATATCGCGGTGTGGAACCTCGCGCAGTTGGCAACGGCCTTGATCCAGCAGATGGACGACAAAGAGGCCGCCGTGGAAGAGGCGACCGAGATCGTCCACGCGATGCCGGACCTGCTGCAACAGAACTGGTTGTCCCGGTTCCGGGCAAAGATCGGACTGGCAACCGCGGACGAGGGCGATCAGGAACTGATCACCGACCTTCTGAAGCGCATGGCCGGGGGGCAGGCGGATTTCACCAATACCTTCCGGGCGCTGGGCGGTGGCACGGCGCGGGATCAGTTCCTTGACCCGGCAGCGTTTGACGCTTGGGAAAAAGACTGGCGTGCACGGTTGGCGCACGAAGCGGCGCCACTGGAGGTGATGACCGCCGCAAACCCCGCATTCATTCCGCGCAATCACCGGATCGAACAGATGATCCAGTCGGCGGTGCAGGGTGATTACGCGCCCTTCGACCGGCTGAACGCTGTGTTGGCGCGACCGTACGAGGATCAGGGGGATGCGGAAGACCTGAGGCGTCCTCCGGCCGAAAATGAGGTGGTCCATGCAACATTCTGCGGGACGTGACGCGAGGCCTGCATCTATTTCCGCAGGATTTCCATCACCGCGGCGCTGACGATCAGGATGGCGCCCAGAAACTCACGCAGGCCAAATGGTTCTCCTGACAGGGCGGCGGCTGAAGCGATGCCAACGACAACCTCGCTCATCAGCAGCAGGCCGACCTTTGCGGGGGACAGCTTGGTTGCTGGCCAGATGGTCATGTAGATCATGGGCAGGACATAAAAGGTGGACAGCATTGCATATCCCGCTATGCGGATCGACTCTTCGCCTGTGATGTTCGGCAGGGTTTGGCCCCCAAGCATCAGCAGGCTGACAAGCGACAGCAACAACGCGCCAATCACAAAGGCAAAGACCTGACCCGAGATGGTCATGCTGCCAGCCTTGTACAGGCCCAGTGTACCCAATGCCCAGCATATGCCCGATGCCAGTGCCAGCCAGTCACCCAAGTTCTGCGGCCATGGCACGAACCCGGCGCCTCCGAGCACGACAAACAGCCCGCCAAGCCCGCAGATCAGACCCGCAAGGCGCATCAGGCTCAGGCGTTCTTTCAGAAATACGACGCCCAGAATCGTGCCCCAGATCGGGGTGAGATAGAACAACAGGATCGAGCGGACGACGTCGGTGTAGACAAGGCTGATCGAATACAGGCCGAATGCAGCCCCTGTGAACATTCCGCTGAGCATCAAATCGCGCCATTGCCGGGCCAGCATGCGCCTGTCGGACCAGACGAAGGGGATCAACGCAATCAGGGCCGCGCAGTACATCGCGATCCCTGACCAAGGGCCGGTCAGGCCCTGATCAAAGAAAAACCGCACCGGAATCCAATAAAGGCCCCATAGCGCGCCGCCTGTCACCAAAACGATACTGGCCCGGGTGCTGTTGTCGGGTTGGGTCTGGCTCAGGCTCATGCGGGCCCCGCTTTGGCTGCGATGCGTTGTCGTCACCGCATCGGGATAGAGCGTTGCAGGGCCGGGGATCAAGCGGAACCTTCGCTTTGATATCAGCCAGGTTTCAATCGCCGAAATAGCAGGCAGATTGCTGGGGGCGGATGCCGTATCGGAATTGTCGCAGCAGGAAACCAAGCAGAGGGGTTGCGCCTCACGTCAGGCATGGCACTTTAGGGCAATTCATTTGGTCACGCCCTCATGCCAACTTCCTCCACGCTGCGTATCGCAAGCTACAACATTCAGAAATGCGTCGGGTTGGATTTCCGGCGCCAACCCCAACGTATTCTGCAAGTCATCGAAAACATGAAAGCGGATATCGTGGTGTTGCAGGAGGCCGACAAGCGCCTGCCCCCCCGTCCGGCCGCGCTGCCGCATTTTATGTTGGACGAGGCGGGATGGCAGATCGTAGATCTGGGCGGCGCGGGAAGTCTGGGCTGGCACGGCAACGCGGTGATCTGGCGCGGAGAGGGTATCTCGGTCCGCCGAAAAGGGCATCACGAGTTGCCGGGGCTGGAGCCGCGCGGTGCGGTGCGTGTCGAGTTCGACACCCATATCGGGCCATTGCGCGTGATGGGTATGCATCTTGGACTGTTGCCAGCGTCGCGGCGACAGCAGATTTTGCACATTCGGCGGAACGACTGGGACATGGACCAGATGCCGACTGTTTGGGCCGGTGACTTCAACGAGTGGTCACGTCAGCCAGTTCTGGATCACCTGGTCCCCGAAATGCGGTTTCTGCCTCCCAGACCAAGTTTTCCCGCCGCGCAGCCCCTGGGCGCGCTGGATCGGATCGCGCTGGGCAGCGGAATACAGGCCGTGGCGCACGGTGTTCACGACACACGTCCCGCGCATATCGCATCTGATCACCTGCCGGTCTGGGCCGATCTGACGCGCGCCAGATCAGAAGGTCGCAAAAGGTGAAATCCCTGTAGCGAAACCTGCGCAGACATATTAAGACAGACACCCGAGCAAGTCTGAGGGGCATCATGTCGGAAACGATTATTGGGCGTTGTGAAGCCAAAGGGCTGCGCATGACCGGTCAAAGAAGGGTCATCGCGCAGGTACTGGAACAGAGCGACGACCACCCGGATGTCGAGGAACTCTATGCGCGGGCGTCTGCTGCGGACAAAGGCATTTCCATTGCAACGGTCTATCGCACGGTCAAACTGTTCGAAGAGGCTGGTATTCTGGAACGTCTTGAGTTCGGCGACGGACGGGCCCGGTACGAGGACGCCGAGCGCGATCACCACGACCACCTGATCGACATGCAGTCAGGAGAGGTTATCGAATTCGTCGACCCCGAGATCGAAGCCCTACAGGAAAGAATCGCCGCCAAGCTTGGGTATAAGCTGAAAGGGCACCGGTTGGAGCTGTACGGCGTCCCGCTGGAAAAGGACTGACCCATCACGAAACGCGATTGATCGCCTCACGTTAATTCATCAGGCGTGACGGGAATTGTCTTGCCAGATGCCGTTGGTTGAGGTTGTTGTGCATCTACAGGCACCAGATGTGCCCTTTCCAACGGACGCGCAAATGAACAACGTAAACGGCATCCTGCTGCTTATCGGGTCGATGGCGGCCTTTGCACTTGAGGACATGTTCATCAAGCTCCTGTCCGGCTCTGTGCCGACAGGGCAGATCATGGTGTTTCTGGGCGTGTTTTGCGGGCTCGTGTTTGCCGCGATGTCAGTGGTCACCCGAAAGCGGATCTTTGACCCCGTGGCATGGAAAGCCCTGCCATTGATCCGCGCTGCGACCGAAGGCTTTGGCGCGGTGGCGTTCGTGACGGCGTTGTCGCTGATCGACCTGTCCACCGTTGCGGCCGTGTTTCAGGCCATGCCGCTGGTCGTCACCATGGGTGCGGCCCTGTTCCTTGGAGAGCAGGTCGGCTGGCGTCGCTGGAGCGCGATCGGTGTCGGCTTTGTCGGTGTTCTGATGATCATCCGTCCGGGGATGGAGGGCTTTCGGCCGGAATCCCTGTTTGTGGTGTTGTCCGTGGTCGCCATTGCGGCGCGCGATCTGATCACCCGCAAGCTGGACCCACGCGTGCCCTCATCCGTCGTTGCGATGCAGGCCTATATTGCGGTGGCTGTGGCCGGCCTGGTTCTGATGGTCATGTCCGGGGCATCCTTCGTGCCGGTTCAAGCCGGTCAAACGGGCCCTTATGCGGGGGCGATCGGATTTGGCGTGCTGGGCTATTACGGCATTGTCACTGCGATGAGGGTGGGCGAAGCCTCGGCCCTGATGCCGTTCCGGTACACGCGCCTTGTGTTCTCGATCCTTGCTGGAATGCTGATGTTCGGTGAACGCCCTGATGCGCTGACAATGGCGGGGGCGACCCTGATCATCGGCTCGGGTCTTTATACCTTTGTCCGCGAACGGCGTCTGGCGCGGGAATTGGCACCTGCCTGACCCTGTTGGCGCAAACAGCGAATTGTTAGCCCTAAATGTCCGGGAATATACGTGTTAGCGTTAACGGAACCGGTTTACTTTTGGCCGGTTGCTGCTATGACGCGTGCAACCGACCGCAGTCACAGGGACAGGCTTCATGAGCACCATCATCGACATCCACGCACGCGAAATTCTGGACAGCCGGGGCAATCCGACAGTCGAAGTTGACGTGATTCTGGAAGACGGCACCATGGGTCGCGCTGCCGTACCCTCGGGCGCGTCCACCGGTGCCTATGAGGCGGTTGAAAAACGCGATGGCGACAAGGCGCGCTATATGGGCAAAGGCGTTCTGGAAGCCGTCGCCGCCGTGAACGGCGAGATTGCCGAAGAACTGGTGGGCTTTGACGCGACCGAGCAGGTGGCCATTGACCAGGCCATGATCGAGCTGGACGGCACCGAGAACAAAGGCCGTCTGGGTGCGAACGCTATCCTGGGTGTCTCGCTGGCCACGGCGAAGGCGGCGGCGGATTTCACCACCCAGCCGCTCTATCGCTATGTGGGCGGCACCTCGGCGCGGGTTCTGCCGGTTCCGATGATGAACATTATCAATGGTGGCGAACATGCCGACAACCCGATCGACATTCAGGAATTCATGATCATGCCGACCGCCGCCGCGAACATTCGCGAAGCGGTGCGCATGGGGTCCGAGGTGTTCCATACACTGAAGAAAGAACTGTCTTCCGCGGGTCTGGCCACGGGCGTGGGCGACGAGGGCGGTTTTGCCCCCAACATTGCCAGCACACGTGAGGCGCTGGATTTCATCCTGAAATCCATCGAAAAGGCGGGCTACAAGCCGGGCGAAGAAATCCACCTGGCCTTGGATTGCGCGGCGACCGAGTATTTCAAAGACGGCAAATACGTTCTGGCGGGCGAGGGGATCACCCTGACATCCGAGGAAAACGCAGCCTATCTGGCTGCTCTGGTCAATGACTATCCGATCATCTCGATCGAAGATGGCATGTCTGAAGATGACTGGGATGGCTGGAAGGCCCTGACCGATGCCATCGGCGACAAGGTGCAACTGGTTGGTGATGACCTGTTCGTGACCAACCCGGAACGTCTGGCCGAAGGGATCGAACGTGGCTGCGCGAACTCAATGCTGGTCAAGGTGAACCAGATCGGTTCGCTGACCGAAACCCTGCGCGCCGTCGATATGGCGCACCGCGCGCGGTACACCAACGTGATGTCGCACCGTTCGGGCGAGACCGAGGACGCGACCATTGCCGATCTGGCCGTGGCGACGAATTGTGGTCAGATCAAAACCGGCTCATTGGCGCGATCGGACCGGTTGGCGAAATACAACCAGCTGATCCGCATCGAGGAGTCGCTGGGGGAAGTGGCCGAATACGCAGGCGCGTCGATCCTTCGCAAATAACGCACTTGGTGCTAGGCTGACCCCCGGGTTTAATCCGGGGGTCGCATTGTGCTGAACATCATCGAACCGGAAACGCCGGACCAGTTTGAAGCGGTTCGGCGTTTGTGTTGGGATTACAGGGATTTCCTGCTGGCACTGGATGAAAGAACCGCCCAGATTGTGCAGGCTTTCTACCCAAGCGAAAAATACGCCCGTGTAATGGACAACATTGACGCGGAACACGCACCGCCGAACGGTGGGATCAAACTGGCATTGCTGCATGGGGAACCGGTCGGCTGCGGCATGTTTCACACCTACGAGCCCGGTGTGGCTGAAATCAAACGCGTATTTGTAACCGACGCAGCAAGGGGGACCGGCGCAGGCTGTGCCATCATGCTTTCGCTGATCGAAATGTGCCGAGATCTTGGGTTCGACTATATTCGAATGGACACCGGCAAACCCCTGGAAGTGGCGACTCGGTTATACCTGTCTTTGGGCTTTCACCTGCGCGACGCCTATTACGAAACTCCTGAAATCGCACGCGATCACCTGCTTTTTTTCGAGATGCCGCTTTTTGAAGAAGACATTGGCGTGCCAGAAAAAAGATAAAATTCTCAGGGGCATGGTCGTCTTAGACGTGGAAATTTGATAATATTTAAGTGGCTTAATTATTCTTATGTGTGAACTTGTTACTTATCGCGTTCACTCCAAATGCCGTAGTCTTTCTTCATTGCAGAAAGGAGACCACGATGTCTGTATCCAAATTCCTTCTGATAATCGTCACAGCGTCCATCACAGTATTGTCCGCCTGCGCGGGTCCGGGAACGTATCCGATAACCGGAGAAGAAGTTTCGTCGAATGACCCGGTACAGGACATGAACCCGGCCAATATCTTCCGCGGCGAGTCTCGTTAAAGCGACTTGCTCATCAGCATATATCTGTCGCGAGGTTTGAACCCGGTACGCAGATAGATTTTCTGTGCGGCCTCGTTGTGCCGGTCGACTTCCAGATGAAGGGCAGTCAGCCCCGCTTCGGACAAAGCTTTGGGCAGCGCCAGTAGAACTTCGGTTGCGATGCCGCGGCCGCGAACAGCGGGCCGGATATAGATTTCGTCCACGAAACCGTCCATGCCGCCGAATTCGACGGACCAGCCGAAGGTCAGGATGATGTAGCCCAACGGCGCGCGTCCGGGGCCGATCAGATAGACACAGCCATGGGGAATACCCTCGAGCAGGGGTGTCAGAGCGTTTCGGGTCTGGTCCGGGTCTTGCGTCAATCCGGCTTCGGTATGGAAGGCGGTGACCAGTGCCATCAGACGATCCAGGTCCTTGGGGCGCGCCAGGCGCAGGGCGGCGCTCATAATCTGGCCAGCCTTTCCGTCAAAAGATTGAAGAAGCCGTCGGCGTCGATTTCCCCCATGAACAGCGCATTGGGCGCGCGGTCGGTTACGCCCCACCAATCGGCGACCGTCATGCCCATTGTCAGCTCGGACTGGGTTTCAATCTCGACATTCACATGACGGCCCGAAAACAGCTCGGGCCGGATCAGATAGGCGGTCACGCAAGGGTCGTGCAAAGGCGCACCTGCGCTGCCGTATTTTTCCTTGTCGAACCTTTCGAAGAAATCGGTCATCTCGGCGACGGCGATTCCGACTTTGTTTCCCAGCGCACGGAACGCATCATTGCGGGGTTTGGTGACCAGCGCCTTGTGCGTGACATCCAGCGACATGACCACGATAGGACTGCCGGATTTGAAAACGATATCAGCAGCTTCTGGATCGACGTGAATGTTGAACTCAGCTGTCGGGGTGATGTTGCCGACCTCGAAATACGCTCCGCCCATCAGAACGATTTCCTGTACCCGGTCCACAATGTCCGGAGCCTTGCTGAACGCGGTCGCGATATTTGTCAGTGGCCCCAGCGGGCAAAGGGTTACCGTGCCCGGTTCTTCAGCGCGCAGGGTGTCGATGATGAAATCCACCGCATGCCCTTTGGTCAGCGGCATCTGCGGATCGGGCAGGTCCGGGCCATCCAGACCTGTCTTGCCATGCACATGCTCGGCCGTGACCAGCGGGCGGTTCAACGGTCTGTCGCAGCCCGCATAAACAGGTATATCGGTCCGGCCCGCCAGTTCGCACACGATCCGAGCGTTCTTGGCGGTCAATTCCAGGGGCACGTTGCCTGCGACCGCCGTGATGCCAAGAACCTCGATATCCTCCGGGCTGGCCAGCGCCAGCAGGATGGCGACGGCATCGTCCTGTCCGGGATCGGTGTCGATGATGATCTTGCGAGGGGGCATGGGCGTCTCCGGTGGTCGTGAAGGTGGGACACTCGCAAGTGTCGGGTGCCTTGTCTACCCGTTTCTGGGTGCGGCCATGGCTTCAACCGGCGGGAGTTTGCCGTTGGCGCGATGCTCTTCGGTTTTGACCTCGTCCCACAGCGCATCCATCTCGGCCAGATCGCTTTGCGAGGGGGTCTTTCCCCGTTCGGCCAGCCGGGTCTCGACCTGTTCAAAGCGACGGGTGAACTTGGCATTGGTGCGGCGCAACGCGGCCTCGGGTTCGATGCCAAGATGACGACCCAGATTGACCATCACGAACAGCAGATCCCCAAACTCATCCTCAAGCGCATCCGCGTCCATCTTGTCACGCGCCTCTTCCAGTTCGGTGGCTTCTTCGGTGATCTTGGCCAGAACGTGGCTGGCGTCGGGCCAGTCGAACCCTACGCGCGCGGCCCGTTTTTGCAGCTTATGCGCCCGCAGCAGGGCTGGCAGGTTGGCGGCCACCCCGTCCAACGCGCCTTTCTGTTCCTTGCCCGCACGTTCGGCGGCCTTGATGGCTTCCCAGTCCTTGGTCTGCTGTTCGGCGGATTTATCGCGGGATTCGTCACCGAAGACATGCGGATGCCGGGCCACCATCTTGTCGGACATGGTGCGAACCACGTCCTGAAAGGTGAAATATCCCGCTTCTTCCGCCATTTGAGCGTGAAATACGGATTGGAACAGCAGATCGCCCAGCTCTCCCTTCAGCTCGTCCCAGGCCTCACGCTCGATGGCGTCGGCGACCTCATAGGCCTCTTCGATCGTATAGGGCGCGATGGTGGCGAAATCCTGTTCGATATCCCACGGGCAGCCGGTTTGCGGATCACGCAGGCGGCGCATGATTTCCAGCAGGCGTTCGATCCCTGCGTCACTGTCATGGATCAGAGGATTATCGGCCATTGCGAACCCTTTCATTCCGGTGTCAGATGCATCCATCCCGCAGTCCCGATCAGGAGTCCACCCCAGATGCCCGTCGTCAACCGAATTGCCGATTTCTCTGCCGATATGACCAGATGGCGCCAATATCTGCACACGATACCCGAGTTGGAGTTCGAGTGCTTTGAGACTGCCGCGTTTGTGGCCGAGCGTCTGCGTGAATTCGGGGTTGATGAATTGCATGAAGGGATCGCAAAAACCGGGATGGTCGCGATCATCAACGGGCAGGGCGACGGCCCGACCATTGGCCTGCGCGCCGATATGGATGCATTGCCGATCACCGAAGAAACAGGCGTCGACTATGCATCGAAGAATCCTGGAAAGATGCATGCCTGCGGGCATGACGGGCACACCACAATGCTGCTGGGCGCGGCGCGGTATCTGGCCGAGACGCGAAATTTCCGCGGCCGTGTGGCCCTGATCTTTCAACCGGCCGAGGAAGAAGGTGGCGGTGCGGGTGTCATGGTCGAAGAAGGCATCATGGAGCGGTTCGATATCTCTGAGGTCTATGGAATACACAACGATCCGGGAAACCCGGAAGGTACGTTCCATACAACGCCGGGGCCGATCATGGCGGCGGTCGATACGTTCGATATTCATATCCAAGGCGTCGGCGGCCATGGCGCCATGCCGCATCAGACCCGCGACCCGGTCATGGCGGCCTGCGGCATTGCACAGGCGATCCAGACCATCGTCAGCCGCAACCACTATGCAGTGGAAGACCTGGTTGTTTCGGTCACTCAGATCCACGCCGGAACGGTGAACAACGTGATCCCGGACACCGCCTATCTGAACGGCACGGTTCGTACATTCGATCCTTCGGTGCAGAAAATGGTGATGGACCGGATGGAGCAGATCGTTCAGGGGCAGGCCGCGTCTTACGGTGTCGAGGCACGGCTTGAATATCAGGTGGGATACCCGGCGACGATCAACGATGCTGAAAAGGCAGCCTTTGCCGCGGCCGTCGCGCGCGAAGTGTCGGGGGCTGAACGGGTGATCGACACAATGGGGCGCGACATGGGGGCCGAGGATTTTTCGTACATGCTTCAGTCGCGACCAGGGGCTTATCTGTTCCTTGGGCAGGGTGATGGTGCCGGGCTGCATCATCCGAAATACAACTTCAATGATGATATCGCGCCGGTGGGGGCATCGTTCTTCGCACGGATCGTGGAAAAGGCGCAGCCGTTGGGCTGATGGGGGAGCGAAATGGCACTGGAAGACGCAAAAAACCAGGTGGACGAGGCATTCACCAACCCGGATCTCAAAGGCCTGTCCTATGAAAACACCTTTGGCGGGGCGACCTCGTTTCTGCGGCGGCTGTATACCAAGAACCTGACCGGCGTCGACATCGCCGTGACCGGCGTGCCGTTTGATCAGGCGGTGACCAACCGCCCGGGCACCCGCCTTGGCCCGCGTGCAATCCGCGAGGCCAGCGCGCTGCAATCGCCCGATGCACCTTATGGCTGGCCCTTCGATGCGCTCAGCGAGCTGGCTATCATCGACTACGGCGATATGGCCTATGACTATGCCAACATTCCCGCCTTTCCCGACACGCTGACCGACCATATCCGCACCATTCTGACGGCGGATGTGGCCTCGGTCGCGCTGGGGGGCGACCACTATATCAGCTTTCCGATCCTCAAGGCCTATGCCGAGAAATACGGGCCGATGTCGCTGTTGCAGTTCGACGCCCATACCGACACCTGGGCCGATGACGACATGAGCCGGGTGGACCACGGCACCATGTTCTACAAGGCGGTGAAGTCGGGGATCGTGGATCCGAAACGTTCGGTTCAGGTGGGGATCCGCACCACCAACGAGGACACGCTGGGCGTCAACATCATCGACGCGCGCGAGGTCTACGAATCTGGCCCCGCCGCCGTGGCGCAGAAGATCAAGGGCATTCTGGGCGACAGCCCGGTCTACCTAAGCTTTGATATCGACGGTCTGGACCCGGCCTTTGCACCGGGTACGGGGACACCGGTCTGGGGTGGTTTGAGTTCCATTCAGGCGCAGATCATCCTGCGCGACATTGCGGGGATCAACATCAAGGGCGGCGACGTGGTCGAAGTGTCTCCGCCGTTCGATACATCCGGCGCGACGGCGATTGCGGGGGCGCATGTGGCGACGCAGATCGTCTGCCTGTTGGGGTGGAATAAACTCGCATGACTAAACGAAAAGCTCTGATCTGGGCGTGCATTGTTCTCCTTGGGTTGCCGCTCGGGTATTTTGCGCGTGATCGCCTGCATCAGCCAACTGCTCGCGAGCATTCAGCAATGACTTTGTTTGAGACATACTGCGTACCATTTGCCGACGGTCAGGTCGTTGCTCCAGAAAAACGTCTAGTGCGCCTCGAGCGGGCTGACGGGCTGGCTTGGGTTGATCCCGAAACAGTAATGATGCTTCGATATAGTGATAGAAGGTGCTCTGTTTCTGATGCCTTGCGACCGATGAACGCAAGCGAACACCACGCACTGGACACAGGTGTCATCGGGTTGATCGAAAGAGAATTGCCTGCACTGAGGCCCGACAACAATCACGGATTGGACACTTGGGACGCGTTTCTCGTATGGGAAAGCCATCCCCGAGGGGATGATAGGCGCTGGGGTGCGACGTACACCCGTTTTTCATCGGACGCAGATTTTGAGACGTCATTAAGTGTTTCTTATCCAATTAATGATGATGTTTCGGAAAATTTGCGCGAACTTCGAAACAGTTCGTAAAGCAAAATACTCTGGGGCTTGTCGAGAAAGAAAATGACACAATTCAACCAACCCATCAGCGGTAATGATCTGGCGCGGTTTTCGGGGCCGAATACGTTTATGCGCCTGTCCCAGGCAGCCTCGCTGGCGGGGCTGGATGTGGCGGTTTTGGGGATTCCGATGGATATCGGCACCTCGTGGCGATCGGGCACCCGGTTCGGACCCAAACAGATCCGCAGCGAAAGCGCGATGATAAGGCCCTACAACATGGCTACCTCGGCGGCTCCGTTCGACAGCTTGCAAATCGCCGACATCGGGGATCTGGCGATCAACACCTTCTCGCTTGCGGACAGCCTGAGGATCATCAGGGAAAGCTATGACGCGATCCTCGCAAAGAACGTGACCCCGGTGGCGATGGGGGGCGATCATTCGATCACCCTGCCGATCCTGCGGGCCATTGCGGCAAAGTATGGGCCGGTGGCTCTGGTGCATGTGGATGCCCATGCGGATGTGAATGACGAGATGTTCGGCGAGAAAGAGACCCACGGAACCGTCTTCCGCCGCGCCTATGAAGAGGGGCTGATTGTCCCCGACAAGACCTTTCAGATCGGCATTCGCGGATCGGGCTATGCGGCTTCGGATTTCACCGAAGCCAGGGATTGGGGCTTCCGCCAGTTCCCGGCCTGGGAGTTGTGGCAGCAGAACCTGACGCAGATCGGCTCTCAGATCCGCAAGATCATCGGGGATCATCCGGTCTATGTCACCTATGACATCGACAGCCTGGACCCGGCCTTTGCACCGGGCACGGGTACACCAGAGATTGCCGGGCTGACCACGCCGCAGGCGCTGCAACTGATCCACGCGTTGCAGGGTGTGAATGTGGTGGGGTGTGATCTGGTCGAGGTTTCACCTCCGTATGACCCATCCGGCAACACGGCCCTGACGGCAGCCAACCTGATCTACGAGATGCTGTGTATCCTGCCGGGTGTGACGTCGCGGTAAACCGGCCCGGAACGGCTTGCCCCGGCGCCTGATCCGCATAGGGTTTCTGCAAGAGGGCAAAGCGGGATGAAAAAGATGGTTTTGTGGGCAGTGATCGCGCTGGTGCTTGGGCTGGTCGCTTACGTCCGGTTGGCCCCGTCAGCTCTGGCGCAATGGCATATTGCACCGGTTGCAGAGGTTGATCAGGACTTGCCGGGTGGCGTTCTGCGCGTTGTTGCAACCGGCCCGGAAGGGTTGGAGAACCTCGATCGGATCGCCCGCGCCACGCCGCGCACCTCGGTTTTGGCAGGTTCGGTCGATGAGGGCATGATCACCTATGTCACCCGCACGATATGGATTGGTTTCCCCGACTATACCACTGTTCAGCAGGACGGCGACACGCTGCGCATCCATGGCCGTTTGCGGTTCGGTCGCAGGGATTTCGGTGTGAACAAGGCACGGGTTGATGGGTGGTTAGAGCAGATGTAACTGTTCTACCGGCGCTCAGGACGCCTCATCCTGTTCAAAGTGATCAACAGGATCGCTCTGCAACCCGGATGACAAACATCCTTCCTGCACCTCGCGCCACATGGGCACGTTCAGGGACATCTGGCATTGTGCCGTGAACATGCGGCCGTCGACTTGCAGGCAGATCATCTCACCCAGTTCGATGCGGGACCCGGACGTGTCGGTGCAATAGCAATCGCGGGTCTTGCCGTCAGGGCCGACGTAATCGGCGTAAACCGGCGTGGACGTCAGCAAAAGGGCAAGCAAAAACCGTTTCATGACAGCAAGCTTAGCACGACGTGGCCCTTGACCAAAGCCCCCGGATGATAGACACCGCCGGGATGATCCCCGAAGAACGTCTTGAACAGATCACCCAGCGTTTCCAATACCTCGAAGCAGCCATGGCGGATGGCGCATCGGGCGGCGATATTGCGGCGTTGGCCAAGGAATATTCCGACCTCAAACCCGTGGTCGATCAGATCATGGCCTGGCGCCAGCTGGTGGCAGACCTGGCTGAGGCCGAGGCGATGCTGGCCGACCCGGATATGAAGGAGTTGGCCGAAGAGGAAATTCCGGACCTGCAATCGCGCATCCCCGAGGCGGAACACGCGCTGCAACTGGCGCTGCTGCCGAAGGATGCGGCGGATGCGCGTCCGGCGATGCTGGAAATTCGCCCGGGTACCGGCGGGGACGAGGCCGCTTTGTTCGCGGGCGATCTGTTGCGTATGTATCAACGCTATGCCGAGGCCCGCGGGTGGCAGTTCGAGATCATCGAAGAACAGGCTTCTGATCTGGGCGGGATCAAAGAGGTGGTGGCCCATATCAAGGGCGACAACGTCTTTGCCCGGCTGAAATACGAATCCGGCGTGCACCGTGTGCAGCGCGTGCCCGAAACCGAAAGCGGCGGGCGCATCCACACCTCGGCGGCGACGGTGGCGGTACTGCCCGAGGCCGAGGATGTCGACATCCAGGTAGACGCCAATGACATCCGTATCGACACGATGCGCAGTTCCGGCGCGGGCGGGCAGCACGTGAACACCACTGACTCGGCGGTGCGGATCACCCATATTCCGACGGGCTTGGTGGTCACAAGTTCCGAGAAGTCCCAGCATCGCAACCGCGAGATCGCCATGCAGGTGCTGAAAACGCGGCTTTATGACCTCGAGCGGCAGCGGATCGACAGCGAACGTTCCGCCGACCGGGCCAGCCAGGTGGGGTCAGGGGATCGTTCGGAACGCATTCGCACCTATAATTTCCCACAGGGGCGGATGACGGATCACCGGATCAACCTGACGCTCTATAAACTGGATCAGGTGATGCAGGGGGATCTGGACGAAGTGATTGACGCTCTGACGGCGGATGATCAGGCCCGGTTGTTGGCCGAGATGGCGCAATGACGGGCCTGCAAACAGCAGCGCAGGCCATGGTGGCCGCAACCGCGCGCTTGAGGGCCGCGGGCGTGGATGACCCGGCGCGGGATGCGCGCCTGTTGTTGGCCCATGCCGCACGGATAGAGGCCAGCCGAGTGACGCTGATTGCCCCGGAAGAGTTGCAGCCCGAGATCGCTGAACGCTATGACCAGTTGGTTTCTTTGCGTGCCATTCGGGTGCCGGTGTCTCATCTGCTGGGCGAACGCGAGTTCTATGGGCGCAGGTTTCGTGTCAGCTCCGATGTTCTGGATCCACGCCCCGAGACTGAAACCCTGATCGAGGCCGCGCTGAGCGAACCCTTCGACCATGTTTTGGACCTCGGGGTCGGGTCTGGCTGTATTCTGGTTACACTGCTTGCGGAACGAACCAGCGCTTCGGGTCTTGGGGTCGACCTGAGTGAAGCCGCCTGTCTTCAGGCCAGCGCCAATGCCGTGCTCCACCAGGTGCAGGGACGAGCCGAGATTGCGCAGTCAAACTGGTTTGAAGGCATTGAAGGCCGGTTTGACCTGATTGTTTCCAACCCGCCGTATATTTCCGTAACCGAAATGGAGGACCTTTCGCCCGAAGTGCGGGAGCACGAGCCGCGCATGGCGCTGACCGATGAAGGGGACGGGCTGGGCGCGTATCGGCAGATTGCGGCCTCGGCCCCGGATTTTCTGTTGCCAGGCGGGCGATTACTTGTGGAAATTGGCCCGAAACAGGCAAATCTGGTGTCTGCCTTGTTTGATGCGGCGGGTTTGGCGGATATTCGCGTAATCCCCGATCTGGACGGGCGTGACCGGGTTGTCGGCGCAAAGATGCCGGGTTGAAACTGGTGTCTGAGGCCAAAAAACGCTGCCCCGAGTAAAAAAGCGTGTGAAAATTCGAGATTCCTCTTGTCTGCACGGTCAGGACATGTTTACTCAGGATTAGTCGGCGAGGTTGACGCTGTTGCAGCGCACCCCTGACGCCAAGCCCAAAAAAGTCGACATCCCGTCACGGCAAACGCCTCAGAGCAGTGCAAAACACGGGTTGAGCGACAGCGCATTGATAAGGCTGACGTAAAGTAAAATGAGATCTTCCAAATCCCGCTCGCGGGCCAAGAACAACCGCAATCGTCCTTCCGGCGGTAACGTCGTAAACCGGGTATTTGACAGCTCGGGCCCTGAAGGCAAGGTGCGTGGCACGCCGCAGCAAATCATTGATAAGTACAATCAGCTGGCGCGTGACGCTCAACTGTCAAACGACCGCGTTGCGGCGGAAAACTTCCAACAGCACGCAGAACATTATCTGCGCATGCTGAGTGAGGCGCAGCGCGAGATTGAAGCGCGCCGCGAAGAGCAGGAGCGCCAGAACCGCGAACGCCAGGCCGAGCGTGACCGTGAGCGCGCCGAGCGCCAAGAACGTGAAGCGGCCCGGCAGGCCGATCCTGCCGAAGCCCCGCAGCCGGACGTAATGGATTTCGCCGCACCGGACGCTGCTCCGGAAAGCGGTCTGGTCGAGACACCGGAAAGCAAGGGGGCCGAAGCCCCGGCGCCGGAAAAGAAGGAAAAGCCTGCGCGCAAACCGCGGGCACGCAAACCCAAACCGGCGCCAGCGGCTGAAGATGCGCCCAAAACGGATGGCGACGCACCGGAAGCGGCTGAATAAAGCCGGCATCAGAAACCGCAAAGCCCCGAGGTCAAGCCTCGGGGCTTTTTTTGATCAGGGTGTCTGGATTTCGCGCGCCAAGGCACAGAACGCTTCAAGCGGAACCTGCTCGGCCCGTTCAGTGGGCTGGATACCTGCGGCCTGCAAGCGATCCTCGATATCCGGGGCAACGCCTTTGAGCGAGGCCCGCAGCATTTTGCGGCGTTGATTGAAGGCGGAGGCCACCACACGCGACAGGGTCGCGGCGTCAGCAGGATAGCGCGGTTCGGGCAGGGCGGTCAGGTGGACCACCGCGCTGGAGACTTTGGGCGGAGGGGTGAAGGCGCCGGGGGGAAGGGACATGGCGATGCGCGCCTCGGCCCGCCATTGGGCAAGGATGGCGAGGCGGCCATACGCCTTGCTACCGGGCTGGGCCACGATGCGTTCGGCCACTTCGCGTTGGAACATCAGCGTCAGGCTCTGCCAGAAGGGGGGCCATTCAGGGGGTGTCAGCCAGCGCACAAGCAGTTCGGTGCCGACGTTGTATGGAAGGTTGGCTGCGATGCGGATTGGCGGGGTCAGATGTTCCAGCGGGTTGATCTCGAGCGCGTCACCATTGATGACCTCCAGCCTTCCGGGATAGGCGGCGGCGATATCGTTCAGGGCGGCAATGCAGCGGGTATCTTTTTCCACCGCCACGACCTTGCGTGCGCCTTCGGACAGGAGCCCTCGGGTGAGGCCGCCAGGACCGGGGCCGATTTCCAGTACGTCGCAGTCTGCAAGATCGCCAGCCTGACGGGCGATTTTGGCGGTCAGGTTGAGATCCAGCAGGAAGTTCTGACCCAGGGATTTGCGCGCCGAGAGTTGATGTGTGGCGATGACCTCGCGCAGAGGGGGGAGATTGTCGATTGCACTCATGATCCGATTACCGTGACGCAGGCCGCAGGGGCAGCGCCAGAAGTTTTTTGCCTCTGGCGGGGATATTTTCAGCCAGATGAAGGATCAAGAGCCTTGCGCCATGCGTTGGGCAAGCTTCAGAGCTTCGATCAGGCTGGTTGGATTGGCGATGCCTTTCCCGGCGATATCCAGTGCAGTGCCGTGATCTGGCGACGTGCGGATGAAGGGCAGGCCAAGGGTGACGTTCACACCCCGGTCGAAATCCAGTGTCTTGATCGGGATCAGGGCCTGATCATGATACATTGCGATCGCCGCGTCATAGCGGGCGCGGGCAGCGGCATGGAACAGTGTATCCGCAGGGTGCGGGCCCGTCAGGGTCGCATCTTCCGGGTTCAGATCGGCCAGCATTGGGGCGATCCAGTCAAGCTCCTCGCGGCCCATTTTACCGCCTTCGCCGGCATGGGGGTTCAGGCCGGTTATGGCGATGCGGGGGTGTTGTATGCCGAACTGGTCGCGCAGACCGCGCGTGGTGATTTCGATCGTCTCGCGCAGCAGGTCCGGCGTCAGCGCGGCGGGAACCTGCGCCAGGGGAATGTGGATTGTCGCCGGGACAACCCGCAACTGGTCGCTGGCCAGCATCATGACAACCCGGCGGGTGCCCGACAGCGCGGCCAGAAACTCGGTATGGCCGGGATAGGTAAACCCGGCCCCGTCGATCAGGGCCTTCTTGTGAATGGGCGCGGTGCACAGAGCGGCCGCTGCCCCCTCTTTCACAAAGTCGACGCCGGTTTCGATGGCATCGATCACCGATGGGGCATTGGCCGGGTCTGGCTGACCGGGCATGTTCGCAGCAGGAAAGTTCAGTTGCAGCACGGGCAAGGCCTGATCACAGACTGCAACGGCATCCGAAGGGGTTTGGATTTTCACAACGGGGGTGCCAGCAGGCAGGTGGCTGGCATCGCCGATAAAGAAAAACGGGCAGGTTTGGCGCAGCTCTGCCCATGCTTTGGCCGCGATTTCAGGGCCGATCCCGGCCGGTTCACCGCAGCTGAGCGCAATCGGGCGTGTCATTCCTGAACAATGGTGGCGTCAGCCCGCAGCTGCTCTACCAGGCTGGCCGCAAAGGCCTGTAGCCGCTGTTGCGCCAGTGCATTCGCGACATCCGCCCGCGAGGTGTTTTCGCCCAGGTTGCGGGTGCGGTTGCACAGCATCAGGAACACCAGCGTCTGCCCGTTGTTGCGGGTCAGGTTTGTTGACACTTCGAAGCGATCCAGCTTGGCCAGTTCCACGGCGAAATCGCGTGGTACTTCTGACGGGCTGGCTTCGATACGGTCCAGGACTTCGACGGGTTGATCCTTGGCGATTCCGTACAAGTCGTCGCAGGTGTCGATCTCTTCCCTTAGGGCAGCAGCCTGTGCCAGAGCCTCGGCGCTGCGGCCGCCCGGCAGGTAATAGGCCGCATAGTCAAGTTTGGAGATAGCCGGCGCAGCGGTCGCCACCTCGCGCAATCCGCGCAATTGAAACAGGGCGACGGCGTTTGGCAGGCTGATGGGATCGGTGATCTCACCGTTCTGGAGCCCAAGAATAACCGGTTGCAAGGCAGGAGGCAGGTTGGAGATATTCAGCCAGTCCAGACGTCCGCCTTCGTTGCGGGTGGCCGCTCCGGAATATTGCGCCGCTGCGGCTGAAAACGCTTCGATAGTTTCAAGTCGCGAAATCTCTTCCGCCAGCAACTCGGTCTGTGCAACGGTTTGCGGGTTCACCGGGATGATGATCTCGGACAGCAGGACCTGAAGACCGCCGCCACCGGTTTGTCCCAGCGCGCGATCAATCTCGTCTTCGGTCGGTCGGGCCTGCGACAGGTAGCGCGAGCTGATATAGTCGCGCCAGGCCAGCTGATCTGCAACATAATCACGGACAGTTTCCGGGTCGACGCCTGCCTCACCCAAAAGTTGCAGGAACTGTTCGGTGGACAATTGCCCGCGCGAGGCGAACTCGTCGATCCCCAGTTGTACGGCTTCCGGGGCAGCTTGCACGCCTGCTTCGCGCATGGCCTGCTTGCGCAATTTTTCTTCGATCAGGGCTTCCCTGACGTCAGCCTCATTGCCGCCGGGCAAACCCAAAACATTCAGGAATTGCAGGCGTTGTTCCAGCTCGTACCAGGTGACGATGTCCTGATTCACGCGGATCGCTGGCGAGAACAGGCTTTGGGCGCTGACCTGCGGCGCCGATAAAGCGAGGAAAACGGCGGCCAGTGCCGGCGTGACCGGTTTGTGCCAACCGGAACGGAGAAACCTGGAGAAACCTGATATCAACTGCATTTTCTCTTGTATGTGTTACCACCGCCTTCAAGGGCGTATCCTGTCAGCGATAGGGTAAAGCCGAATTCTGTCGAAGGCTCAATAGTGGATGTTGAAGTAAAGCGTCTGCTTACGGACATGTTAACCTGAACACATTCATTCTGGTATGTTACACCAAGCCCAAGCCGGATTGGCTCTGACTGGTTCAGATCATAGCGTGCCTCGGCATTTGTAAGCCAGTTCTGGTCGACCTGATAGCGGCCCAGAAGCCAGATTTCCGAAATTTCTTCCGCAATGTTTTCCGCCGGATCCGGTTCCTGCCAGATATAGCTTCCGGACAGGCCGGCAAATTCAGAAGCCCAGGCCCCGCGCAATTCAGCTTTGACGAAACTGAAATCGCTGTCGATCAGACCGCGCCCGCCAAGCGACCAACCGTTGGCCGTGGTGACTTGTCCCGCCACCAGCAAGTCGGACGTGGTGCCCTGCAACCCGGATGTCAGGGTGAAATTCGGGTCGGCATCCGCCCGAAACACCTGACCCACCGTTACGAGCGCCTGCTGTCCGTCCGCACCATAGCGCGCCCAGTTCAGGCCGATGACCCCTGTGGCACCGTCTTCGCGCTGATCTTCGGCAGGGAAACGAGACAGGGCCAGCAGGTTTCCCTGATCGAATTCCTGAAACGTGCTTTCATCATCTGGCGCATCAGTGTCCGAGACATGGGTCCATCCCAACTGCGCGATCGGTTCCAGAAGCTGAACCGCGCCGGTTTTTTCGCGACGGGTCATCGGATAGCGAAGCGTCAACGCCGCGCGCGGGGTCGAGCGGGTCACATTGCTGGGAAAATTGCTGTCATGGCGAATATTGAACGTATCCACCGATGCGCCCAGCGTCGCGTCCGCGCGCAGCCCCGATGCAAATGTCCAGCTTCGCAACCATTCGGCATCAACAGTTGCCCTTGCTATGTCACGGCCAACGATATCGGCGTCGCTGGTGCGTTCATGTGCGTGGCCGATAAAAGCCAGCCGAACCTCGCCGCCAAGCGCGCCCGGAAAGAATTGCTTTTCATAGTTCAGGTCGAAGACGCGGGATGGGATTTCGTCCTGATTTTCACTTTCACGCAGAGTTTTGTAATGGATCAGGCTTGTTTTAAATGCGGTGTCTCGTTTGATCCGTTCCAGCGCTATCTCGCTGCGCAAACGGTCCAGATCCGGCAGCCCGTAGTCAACCAGATAGGCGTCGTCCGAGGTGGTTTGCAGATCGAATGTCAGCCGGAAATCATTCTTCAGGTTGAACCAACCGCCGGCGAACAGATAACCGCGATCCTGATCGGGCTGGACATCATCTCGGGTATAGGCCCCTTCAAGCTGAATGCGCCCATTCACGAACGCCTGGCGATACCGATATCCCAGCGTCGTGGTCTTGGCCGACAGATACGGCGTCAAGGTCAGATCCTTGTGGTCCCCCAGCTTGAAGAAATAGGGAACCTGTACCCCCGTTCCCAGTTGCGAGGTGCTGCGGATCGATGGCACCAGAAAGCCGGTTGCGCGCTCTAATGTCGGATCCGGCAAGCGCAGATAGGGGAAATAGAATACCGGATAATCAAGCACTCGAAGCTGCGCGCCCTCAAAGTACAATTGCCGTTCCAACTGGTCATGGGTGACCTTGCGGGCCCGAATCTGCCAAAGCGGTGGCTTACCGTTGGTGCAGACATGGCAGGAAGTGGCCGAGACCTTGCTGAACTGCGTATAGCGACCCGCGGCCCGTTTCGCCTGAACCGAGGCAATCTGGATCTGCTGATCGAAAACCATTCGGGCACCGATCAACAGACCGTTCTGGATGCCGCTGTCCAGCTGTCCGGAATCGGCCAGAAGGGTCGACTGCCCCCCCTGATCAATGCGAATGGGCCCCTCCAGTGTCAGCTCACCCGTTTCCCGGTCATAGGTGACACGTTGGGCCGACAGCTTGGTATCGCCCTGAAAGGCTTCGACATTGCCTTCGGCCACCAGTTTTCTGTCGGGTGTGATAAAGACCTTGTCGGCAACCAGAAGGGCGGGTTCGGCCTGTGACTGCGCAGCTTGCGGGTCAGGCTCAGCCGAGGTGGTTTGCGCCGCCAGAACCGTCGGTGCCGACAAAGCGATTGCGCTGGTCAGCAGTAGGGAAATCATGTTCCGCATCAGCCGTCCTCCGCGTGAAGAAGCAGGCCAAGGGACAGCAGGATGGCGGCGAAGGGCGGCGCCCAGGCCGCGATATAGATGGGCAATTGTCCGTTTTCCCCGAGGATTTGCGCAAAATTGCGGACGAAATAGATGGCAAAGCCAAGTAGTACGGCCGTCAGAACGGCGATTCCGGTACCGCCGAACCGAACGTGACGCATGGTGAACGCAGCCCCGATCAGCACCATCGAAACCAGAAAGAACGGCCTGGCCAGTTGCACCTGCAACCAGACTTCATATTGCTTGGTCGAAAACCCGGCTTCGCGCAGATCCTTGATCAGTTGCGGCAGGTCAAAAACCGACACTGAATCCTGTTGCCCCAGCGTGTCCAGAATCCGCTGCCGCGTCAGCGAGGTTGGCAACTCCAGCCGTTCATGTTCCACCGAGCTGGTTTCGGGGTTCTGCCCATTCTGCAAATTCCAGATCTTGGCCCGGGACAAGACCCAGTTTTCGTCTTCCAGCACGGCCCTGTCGGCGACGATCTGCTGGGTGGGTTTGCCGTCGCGCGCGAAGGTGATGATGGTCACGCCGTCCAGGCCAAGAGCATCCCCGTTCGAGGTGCCCCGGGCGTGGATGACAGCCTGACCGTTTTCCGCCGACTGACGCAGCCAAAGGCCTTCGCTGCTGATCGAAAGCGCTGAACTGCCGTTGTTGCGATAGGAATCAGACAGGCGTTGGAATTCCTGGGATGTGGCCGCCGCGATGGGGTTCAGCAATGCCACTGCAAGCGCACCGATGATCAGGGCCAGAGCCGCTGGCGCGACCAGTGCGCGGATACCCGAGCGACCCGTGGCGCGGGTCACCACGAGTTCAGAGGTCCGTGCCAGCCCGACGAACAAGGCAATGGTGGACAGAATGACCAGCAGGGGCAGCATTTCACTGATGGCCGCCGGTGTGTTCAGAAGCGTCAGGTGCAGCAATTGGCCGAAGGACAGGTCGACTTGGTCAAATCGGCGGATCTGTTCGATCAGATCGATGAGAATCATTAAGGTCAGAAAAATACCGCCGATGACCAGAAAGCTTTGTAGAAAGCGGCGGGCGAAATAGCGGTCGAGGATCACAAGACTGCCCCCGCCAAGCCTTTTGCGCCGGAAAACGGGCCGAAATCGCGCATGCATGTCTTCCTGCGCGACGGCGTATGCCTGCCCTCTCGTGTCACGTCTTTCTCCCCCGAGCCTGCCGGTTATTTTTGCGGGACCTTACTGCAATTGAAACGCGGGGAAAACTGCTATCTGGTCAAGTCGGGCGGCGCGGGCTAGGTCTTGGGGAACAGAATTCGAGGAGTTTGCAATGAGCAGTCTGATACCGGTCCGCTTTCAGGAGTTTGACTTGGATGCGATGGCGCAGGCCGAAGGGCGGGTGGCCATCATCATTTCGTCGGACGGAAAAATGAACCCTGCGGCGCGCCGGGCCAATCGCCTGACGAAAGGCGCTGTGGCGCGGCTTGTCGAAAGTGAGAAATTCGGAAAGTCCAAGACCGGCGATGTTATCTCGATGGCCTGGCCGGCTGGGATGGCGGCCGAAGCGCTGGACGTCGTGGTGCTGCCGCGCCGCCCGGAAGCCGATGAGGCCCGCAAGGCTGGTGCCGCGTTGGTCAAATCAGCGGGTGGCAAGGACATGCTGGTGATGATCGGCAATCAGGCGCAGACCGAAAACCTGGCCCTTGGCATGGTGCTGCGCAGTTATGATTTCAACGCGCACAAAACCAAGGACAGCGAAGGCAGCGGTTCGATTACGATAGGACATTCGAAACCCAAGGAAGCCGAAGCAGAGTTTGCACCGCTATACGCGATTGCCGACGGTGTGCGGATGACGCGTGATCTGACCAACGAACCTGCAAATGTTCTGACGACCACGGAATTTGCCGATCGTCTTGTCGAGATGCAGGAGCTGGGCCTGGAAGTCGAAGTTCTGGAAGAGGACAAGCTGGCTGAACTGGGCATGCGCACTTTGTTGAGCGTCGGGCAGGGCTCTGCCAGCCCGTCCAAAGTCGTCGTGATGCATTGGAATGGTGGCGACAAGGACGATGCGCCCTTGGCTTTGGTGGGCAAGGGCGTGGTTTTCGACACAGGTGGCATTTCGCTGAAACCGGCCGGTGGCATGGAAGACATGACCATGGACATGGGCGGCGCGGGCGTTGTCGCGGGCACGATGCGTGCGCTGGCCAAGCGCAAGGCCAAGGCCAATGTGGTGGGCCTTGTCGGGCTGGTCGAGAACATGCCTTCGGGCAATGCCACCCGTCCGGGCGATGTGGTCAAGTCGATGAAAGGCGACACGGTCGAGATCATCAACACCGATGCCGAAGGCCGTTTGGTTCTGTGCGACGTGATGTGGTACGCGCAGGAGCGGTTCAATCCGGTGGGCATGATCGATCTGGCCACCCTGACCGGAGCGATCATCATCGGGCTGGGTCATGAGAATGCAGGTGTGTTTTCCAACAATGACACATTCTGTGACGCCTTCCTGAAATCGGCCCGGGCCGAGGATGAAGGCGCGTGGCGGATGCCGTTGGGCGATGCCTATGACAAGCTGCTCAAATCGCGCATCGCCGACATGAAAAACGTCGGTGGCCGTCCGGCGGGCTCGATCACGGCGGCGCAGTTTCTGCAACGTTTCGTGAAAGAGGATACACCCTGGATCCATCTGGATATCGCGGGTGTGGCCTCGGTGGCGTCCGAGACATCCTATGCGCCCAAAGGTGCTACGGGCTGGGGTGTGCGCGCGCTGAGCCGGTTCGTGCAGGACAATTTCGAGTAAGCGAATGGGTGCTGTCTATTTCTACCATCTGACCCGCAAGCCGCTGGAGCACACCTTGCCTGTGCTGCTGGACAAGGCGCGACAGGCCGGGTGGAAGATTGCCGTGCGGGGCACCGAACCCGCACGGATGGACTGGCTGGATGAAAAGCTGTGGCTGGGCCCCGAGGACGGGTTCCTGCCGCATGGTCGCGAAGGCGGCCCGCATGACGCCGAGCAGCCGATCCTTCTGACCTCCAGCGCCGAGGCCCCCAACGGCGCGGTGTGTGTCATGGCGGTGGACGGCGCGCCGGTCGAACCCGAAGAAGTGTCGGCTCTGGAGCGGGTTTGCATTCTGTTCGACGGCAATGACGACATGGCCGTGCAGCACGCGCGCGGGCAGTGGAAGGCGCTGACCGGCGCCGGATGCGCCGCGCAATACTGGTCGGAGGAGTCCGGGCGGTGGGAAAAGAAGGCCGAAGCCTGACGGGCTGTGCCATTTATCAGGAGATTTGAGGATGCAGATGAAGCCTCTGGGCCGCACCGGGATTGTCGTGAGCGATCTTTGCCTCGGGACGATGACGTTCGGGACGCAGACCTCGGAATCGGATGCGCACCGGCAGATGGACATGGCGCTGGACGCGGGGATCAACTTTGTGGATGCCGCCGAGATGTATCCGGTGAATCCTGTCGCCAAAGAGACAATTGGTCGTACCGAAGAAATTCTTGGAAACTGGAACGCCGCAAATTCGTCGCGCCGGGCGGATTTCGTATTGGCGACCAAGCATTCGGGTGAGGGGTTGTCATATGTTCGCGACGGTGCGCCGATCACGGCCAAGACCATTCCTGAGGCCATCGAAGGGTCTTTGCGGCGTTTGCAGACGGATTACATCGATCTCTACCAGTTCCACTGGCCCAATCGCGGCAGCTATATGTTCCGTCAAAACTGGGATTATGCGCCTTCGGGCCACAATACTGCGGACGTTCTGGAAAATATGCAGGAGTGTCTGGGGGCCTTGCAGGTTCAGGTGGACAAAGGCAACATCTGCGCTTTTGGTCTGTCGAATGAAAGCGCATGGGGTACGGCGCAGTGGCTGAGACTGGCCGAACAGACGGGCACACCGCGAGCGGCGTCCGTGCAGAATGAGTATTCGTTGCTGTGCCGTCTGTTCGATACCGACATGGCCGAGCTGAGCGTACATGAAGATGTCGGCCTGATGGCGTTTTCACCCCTGGGCACCGGGCTGCTGACCGGGAAATATCAGGGCGGGGCCGTGCCGGACGGCTCTCGTATGTCGCTTTCGCCTCAATTGGGCGGGCGCAAGTCTGACCGGGTTTTTGATGCGGTCGCGGCCTATATGGATGTTGCCGCGCGACATGGCCTGAATCCGACCCATATGGCGCTGGCCTGGTGCCGCTCGCGACCATTCATGATGTCGGCGATTTTTGGCGCGACCACGGTCGCGCAGCTTGAACACGTATTGGCCGGTGCGGATTTGACGTTGTCAAACGAGGTGCTGGCCGAGTTGGACGCTGTCCACAAGGCGCACCCGATGCCGTACTGAGGCGAGGGGGCTCTGCCCCCGGCACGCTGCGCGTGCCTCCCCCGGGATATTTCTGGCCAGATGAAGTTGGATCCGGTCAGTGGTGGGTGGGGTGCGCGCGCTCTTGCCTGAGGTCGCGTGCCGATTGACCGTGGGCGGTGCGGAAAGCGCGGGCAAAGCTGGATTGCGAGGAAAAACCGGTGGCCAGCGCGACATCCATCAGTGGAAGGTCGGTGTCGGTGACCAGACGGCGGGCCTCGGCCAGGCGCAGTTGCAGATAGTGATCCTGCGGCGTGGTGTTCAGGCGAAGGCGGAACTGTTGTTGCAGGGTGCGCGGGCTGGTGCCCAGCTGGTCAGCGATATGGGCCAGTGGCAGGGGGTCATCCAGGGATGCCTGCATCAGCGAATTCGCCTTTGACGTCAGCGCGGTGTGGCGGTGTGGTACGCCGGTGCGGCTTTGCGGTGTGCCCGGGTCCGGCGCGCCATCATAGAGGAACAGGCCCGAGACACGGGATGCGAAACCCGCGCCATGACGGGCGGCGATGATGTGCAGCATCATCTCGACAGCGGGAATCGCGCCGCCAGAGGTCAGGCGACCGTCCGAGACAGTAAAGCGGTCGGGGCGCACGTCGACGTCGGGGAAGCGGGAAGCGAAATTTTGCAGGTCTTCCCAGTGGGTCGTCGCAGGGTGACCGTCCAGCAGCCCTGCCTCGGCCAGCAGCCAGGGGCCGCCGTCAATCCCGGCCATCGTCGCCCCGGTACCGGCAATGCGGCGCAGCCCGGCCAGCAGGCTGGGAGTGGCGTGGCGGGCCAGTTGGAAGCCCGCGACGACAATCATAAGGTCGCAGCCTTGCAGGCGAGAGAGCGGGATGCCGGGCACTTGCAGGGCGCTTGTCAGCATCGCGGGTTCGGCTGTGGCGGTCACATAATCCCAGTCAAAGGCGGGCCGGTCCGCCAGACGGTTGGCAGCGCGCATCGGATCGACCGCCGAGGCGAAGCTGAGCGTGTTGCATTCATCCAGCACCAGAACGGCGGTTTTCAGGGCCCGATGTTCGGGTTGCAGTATGTTTTTTGCGGATTGCATCAAGTTCGATTCGCATTCTGCCAAGTGGTTTTCCCAAAGCTGCGCCAGAGTCGGGGCAGAACGCAAATCGGAATCCGGGGAGAAGCCTGGGGAAAACCCAAGGCAAAACCGGGTATAACTTGGGGAAAACGCCATGCCTCTGGAAATGAACCGCGAAGTCTTCATCACCTGCGCCGTGACCGGCTCGGGCGGGACACAGGATCGCAGCCCTCATGTGCCACGTTCACCGAAGCAAATTGCCGACAGTGCGATTGCCGCCGCGAAGGCAGGTGCGGCCGTGGTGCACTGCCATGTGCGCGACCCCGAAACAGGCGCCCCGTCGCGCGATCTGGCGCTGTATCGTGAGGTGACCGATCGGATTCGGGATGCCGAGGTGGACGCAGTGCTGAACCTTACGGCTGGCATGGGCGGAGACATGGTGTTCGGCGGCATCGAAAACCCGCTGCCACTGGCCCAGGCAGGAACAGATCTGGTTGGCGCGACCGAGCGTGTGGCGCATGTGGCCGAATGTCTGCCCGAAATCTGCACGCTGGATTGCGGCACGATGAACTTTGCCGAGGCGGATTACGTCATGACCAACACGCCCGGCGCGTTGCGGGCTATGGGGCAGACGATGACCGATTTGGGCGTGAAACCCGAGATAGAGGCCTTTGACACCGGCCATCTGTGGTTTGCCAAGCAACTGGTTAAAGAGGGAATTCTGGAACCCAACGCCCTGGTTCAACTGTGCATGGGCGTGCCGTGGGGCGCGCCGGATGATCTGAACACCTTCATGGCGATGGTAAACAACGTGCCCGATGACTGGATCTTCAGCGCGTTCTCGCTGGGGCGGCATCAGATGGCCTATGTGGCGGCCTCGGTGCTGGCGGGCGGCAATGTGCGCGTGGGGCTCGAGGACAACCTGTGGCTGGACAAGGGTGTGCTGGCCGAAAACTGGCAACTGGTCGAACGCGCAGGCACCATCATCGAGAACATGGGCGCGCGGGTGATCGGGCCGCAGGAAGTGCGTGAGAAGCTGGGGCTGGTCAAACGGGCGCCCAAAGGTTGACCTGTTTGCGTCCCTTGCCATGACCGGTAAGTGCAGGGGTGCCAGCAAAAGGAAGTGAGCAATGCGATCGGTGCTTGTAATCTGCGCGACGGTTCTGGCCGTATGTCTGCCCCGGGTCGGGGTGGCACAGACCGCGGAAGACCCTTTGGCCCGCAAGAACTGCGAAGCCAAAGGGGGAAGCTATGAGATGGGCGGGCGGATACGGCAGTTTATCTGCTTTGAACCTTTGCCCGACGCTGGAAGCTCCTGTGAAAAAGCCTCTGACTGCGCAGGGTTCTGCCTGTCGGACACCAAACAATGCAGCGCGGTGACACCGCAATTCGGATGCATTCCGCATCTGGATGAGGCGGGGCGCGCGCAGGTAATCTGTATCGATTAGAGGACAGCATGACAAAGACGGCAGCAATTATCGGGGGCGGTGTCATCGGCGGCGGATGGGCCGCACGGTTCCTGCTCAATGGCTGGGACGTTCGGGTGTTCGACCCGGACCCTGAAGCAGAACGCAAAATAGGCGAAGTGCTGGACAATGCGCGGCGATCCCTGCCGGGGCTGAGTGACGTTCCATTACCGGCCGAGGGCGCGCTGAGCTTTCATGGCGACATGGCCGACGCCGTACAGGGCGCGACGTGGATCCAGGAAAGCGTGCCAGAGCGGCTGGACTTGAAGCTGAAGGTTTACAAGGGCTTGCAAGAGGACTGTGATCCAGATGCGATCATCGGGTCATCGACCAGCGGGTTCAAACCATCCGAGCTTCAGGACGGTGCTTTGCGGCCCGAACAGATCGTCGTGACGCACCCGTTCAACCCAGTCTATCTGCTGCCGCTGATCGAGCTGGTGCCGACCGACAAAAACCCACCGGAGATGATTGAACGGGCCAGGGAATTGCTGACCTCGGTTGGTTTCTTTCCGCTGCATGTCAAGAAAGAGATCGACGCGCATATCGCCGACCGCTTTCTGGAAGCCGTCTGGCGCGAGGCGCTCTGGCTGGTCAAGGATGGCATTGCCACCACCGAAGAAATCGACGAGGCGATCCGAATGGGCTTTGGCATCCGCTGGGCACAGATGGGATTGTTCGAAACCTACCGCGTGGCCGGAGGTGAAGCGGGAATGCGGCACTTCATGGCTCAGTTCGGGCCAGCCTTGAAATGGCCCTGGACCAAACTGATGGACGTGCCGGAATTCACCGATGAACTGGTCGACCTGATCGCCGATCAGTCAGACGCGCAATCCGGAATGCATTCAATCCGGGAACTGGAACGCATTCGCGACAACAATCTTGTTGGCATGATGCGGGCCCTCAAGGCGCAGAATTATGGTGCGGGGGCGGTGCTGAACCAGCATGATGCGCTGTTGAAACCGGGTGCCCTGCCGTCGCTGGATCAGGCGGATCTGAGCCAGCCGATCCTGACCCTGTCCCGCGCCGTTCCATTGGACTGGACGGATTACAACGGCCACATGAACGAAGCCAAGTATCTGGAAGCCTTTGCGGCCGCCACGGACCGTTTCATGGAGATCATCGGTTGCGATATGGAGTATATCGCGTCGGGTGGCAGCTATTTCACTGCCGAGAACCACATCCGTTACATCGACGAGGTCCATGCAGGGGCGAAGATCGACGTGCGCACGCAGATGCTGTTGGGGCAGGGCAAGAAGCTGCATGTCTTTCACAGCATGTATGAAGGCGACAAGCTGTTGGCCACGGGCGAGAGCTTTCTGCTGCACGTCAGCCTTGAAACCCGCCGTCCCAGCCCGCCGTCGCCCAGGATCGAAGCCGCGATGGCGCGGATTGCCGAGGCACAGGCCGGTTTGCCTTACCCTGAAGGGGCGGGTGCAGCCATTCGGAAGCCATCGTGACCCGGCGCGTATTGGTAACAGCCGGGGCATCGGGTGTCGGTCGAGCCTTGGCCGCGGCGTTTGACGCCGCCGGTTATGATGTCTGGGTGACGGATATTGACCAGTCAGCCCTGGATATCTTGCCCGACCATTGGGTGGCGCAAAGGGCTAATGTGACAAATGAGGCCGACATGAGCGCGGTGTTTCAGGCTGTCGGGGCCGCAGGCGGGCTGGATGTTCTGTGCGCAAATGCCGGAATCGCCGGGCCGACCAGCGCGATCGAGGATATCGATCTGGATGCATGGCGCGCCTGCGTCGCGGTCAATCTGGACGGGGCCTTTTTGGCCGCCAAGCACGCAGCCCCTATGATGAAGTCGGCGCGGGCGGGCAGCATCATTCTGACCTCTTCGACCGCCGGTCAGTACGGCTATCCGTTCCGAGCGCCTTATGCCTCGGCCAAATGGGCGGTCATAGGGTTGATGAAAACGCTGGCGATGGAACTTGGGCCGCTGGGCATTCGCGCAAACGCCATATGCCCGGGTGCCGTGGAGGGCCCGCGCATGGAAGGTGTCTTGGCCCGAGAGGCAGCCGCCAAAGGCATGACCCGCGATGAGGTCTATCAGGGCTATGCCTCGGGCACCTCTATGGGGCGCTTCGTGGAAGCGCAGGATATCGCCAATATGGCCGTCTTTCTGGCTTCGGACGCAGCGCGGCTGGTGTCTGGGCAGGTGATTGCGGTGGATGGGCACACGGTCAATCCCGACCCAAAACTGTAGGTCAGCCCTGATTTGGTCCTCGGATCTGGCGGATGGTCTGACGGACCGCCTGCCAATCCTGCGCCTCTTTCTGGTTTCCGGCGGCTTCGCATTCACGCATTTTCTGCGCGGCTTCCGCCTCGGCCCGGTCTCCGTGCGCGGCATACAGCGCGCGCGCGTATTGAGCGGTTTGAATTGCGTCCATTCCTGTGGTCCTCCGTTTGTGATCGGAATGCCCGTTGGTTCGCGCCAAGGGACGATAGCACAGGTTTTGCGCCGCTGCATCAATTCTTGCCGGATACAGCCGTTCTGAGTTGTCGCAAGTGGTCCGGGAAATCGCGGGCGGCCACATCGGCCTCGCGCACTAGTGTGTCGAAGTGCCGTGAAAACGTCTCGATCCGGTCCCGGTCTCGGAACGCCATATAGTGACTGCCTGCATAAAAAACGCACAGCAGCGGCCCGAAAATCGTTACAGGGGCTGAATAAAGCCGTTTGGCATCGAACAGATAGACACGCATTCGGGGATAAAGCTGTTCACACAGCTCCAGCAGATGATCGATCTGCTCCTGGCGAATTTCCGGGCAAAGGCCATGGTAATACCCCGTGCCGCTTGCAAAGCTTTCAATCTCGAACAATGGCATTGCAATTTCGTAATCAGACTGCGCACTGCGCATCCAGGCCAACCTGTCTTCGGACGCACCGATGGCCTGATCCGCCGTGCGCCCCAAATGGGGGGCATATTCCCACTCCAGCACCGCGCGCGTCTTGAGCATGTCGGGCAGGGTGGCCGGAACATAGCGGATCTTGTACCCGGCGGCTTCTTTGTGCCAGTCGAAAATCCGCTCATCGACCAGGGCGCGGGGCGCTTCGGTAATGGACAGGGAACTGGCCAGAATCTCTGCCGCGCTTTCCGGCCTGTCGGACAGGCCCAGCAACCAGTCGGCCGAAACGCCCAGTGCCGCGGCGCAGCCACCCACAACATGCGCATTGGGAAGACGCGCGCCATGATCGGTCAACAACTGAGATACGGTTGATCGGTCCACGCCGATATGGCGCGCAAGCGCGCTTTGGCTGACGTGACGGTCCTCCATCGCGCGGGCAAGGCGTAGGCGGAATTGAGCGGCGCGGTCGCGTTTGTCGATATTTTCCTGCATAAGATGAAAAATATCACAAGTGATGAGTTTTGTTAATCATATACAGAATTTTCAGCACGCGCACTGAACGGTAACCCCTTTGTAAAAGCAAAAAGAATGGGGTTCGAAATGGAAACGCGGCGAAGATCTGTCGTGAAAGCAATCGTGTGGAATGTCATGGGGCTGGCGACCATGACGCTGGTGGGCCTGATCGCCACAGGCTCGGCCGCCGTCGGCGGGGCATTGGCGCTGGTGAATACCGCCATCGGCCTGACGCTTTACATTGTCTATGAAAGAATTTGGGCCGGAGTTTCGTGGGGGCGCAATGGCTGAGCCCTCGACACCCAAGTCGCCCGAATGGGGTACATTTGCCCTGATCGTCGGCTGCTATGCCGCATGGCTGGTCGGGCTGTTCTGGTTGGCGGATGTTTCGCTGTGGTTGACGGCGCTGGTTTTGGGCTTTGTTGCCGCCCTGCATTCGTCTTTGACACACGAAGCCCTGCATGGGCACCCGTTCCGAGCCAAATGGCTGAATGAGGCGCTGATGGCGCTGCCGCTGACCTTGGCCATTCCGTATAACCGTTTTCGCGATCTGCATTTGGCGCATCATCAGGATGCCACTTTGACCGACCCGTATGACGACCCCGAATCCAACTATCTGGATCCCAAGGTTTGGGCGGACCTGCCGCGCGGCGTGCAGGCTGTGCTGGCCCTGAACAACACGCTTCTGGGGCGGATGGTTCTGGGTCCGGCCATTGGGCAGGTGCTGTTTCTGCGCGACGAATGGCGGGGGCTGCGGCGCGGCGACAGGGCGATCCTGCTGGCCTGGACTTTGCACATCCCCGGCGCGGTTGCGGTGCTGTGGATCGTTGCACAATCGGCCATGCCGATCTGGGCCTATCTGATTTCGGCCTATATCGGGCTGGCGTTGCTGAAGATCCGCACGTTTCTGGAACACCGCGCGCACGAGAAGTCCCGCGCGCGGACCGTTATTATCGAAGACAGCGGGCCGTTGGCGTTTCTGTTTCTGAACAACAACCTGCATGTTGTACATCATATGAATCCCGCCGCGCCATGGTATCGGCTGCCGTCGTTGTATCGGGATGGCAAAGACAGGTATCTGGCCTGCAATGAGGCGTATGTTTACCGCTCTTATGCACAGATCTTCCGGCAGTACCTTCTACGCGCCAAGGACCCGGTGCCGCATCCGCTCTGGCCAAAGTCTTGATTTGACGACACAACAGGTGACATGAGTCTCTGGATCCCTGTCACCATCGCCGCCGCCAGTTTTCAGACTGTGCGGTTCATGCTGCAAAAATCCTTGAGCAGAGTGAAACTGTCCGCCGCCGGCGCGACCTTTGCGCGATTTGCGTATTCCATGCCGCTGGCCGTTGCTGGGCTGTTTGTGGCGATGCTGACAACGGGCGCCAGCTTGCCTCTGATTGGCGGAGTGTTCTGGCTGTACGCTGTCATCGGAGGCACGGCGCAAATCCTGGCGACGATCTGTGTTGTGGCGTTGTTCAAACAACGAAACTTTGCGGTCGGGATCACCTTCAAGAAAACCGAAGTCATTCAGACCGCGATCGTCGGATTTCTGGTTTTGGGGGACAGCGTTTCCAGCGGCGCGCTGGTTGCGATCTTGTTGGGGTTGATGGCGGTGCTTTTGCTGTCGAAAACCCCCGGAGGAGGCGGCGCCTGGTGGCGGCATCTGACCAACCGCGCGTCCCAATTGGGGCTTGGATCAGGGGTTTTGTTTGCGTTCTCCGCCGTCAGCTATCGCGGGGCCTCGTTGCAATTGGGTGATGTCGACGCCTGGTTCCGGGCATTGATCACCCTGGCCGCCGTCGTGACGTTTCAGTTCGTCAGCATGGGCCTGTGGCTGTTGTGGCGCGACCGGGCCGAACTGCGCGCGGTGTGGCAGACCCGATCCACCGGCGTGTTTGTCGGCCTGACCAGTCTGGGCGGTTCGTTTTGTTGGTTCTGGGCCTTCACCCTGCAAAACGCAGCCTATGTCAAAGCGCTGGGGCAGGTAGAGCTGATCTTCAGCCTGATGGCCTCGATCCTGTTTTTCCGCGAGACGATCACCCGGCGAGAAATCGCCGGGATGTTGCTGTTGGGTGTCTCGATACTGGCCATGGTGCTGGCGATTTAGCCGGCACGACGCTCGTCAAAGCTCAGGGCAATAAAGCTGGGCAGGTGATCGCCCATACCCACCACGGCCCGGCCATTGTCTTCCTTGCGCCCACGGCCACGCCCTTTGGGCTCTCGCTCTTTCCGGGTGTCTTTCCTGGCTTCGGAGTCCCGGGCTTTTTTCTCGGGCTTCGGCTTTTCTGGCTTGGGCTCTTCCTTGACCGGATTGTCGATGCGCGGGATGTCCTTCTGGATCAGCTTTTCGATCGCAGCCAGGGCTTTTTCATCGCGGACCGAGCAGATCGTGATGGCCTTGCCTTCGCGCCCGGCGCGACCGGTGCGGCCGATACGGTGCACGTAATCTTCGGGGTGGCCGGGGACGTCGAAATTGAACACGTGGCTGACGGCTGGAACATCCAGACCGCGCGCAGCGACGTCGGACGCAACCAGCAGACGCAATGATCCGTCGCGGAACCCGTCCAGCGTCTTCATCCGCTGCGATTGGTCCAGATCGCCATGGATCGCCGCAGCGTCATAGCCGTATTTCTTCAGCGATTTCGCGCAGATATCAACATCTGTCTTGCGGTTGCAGAAGATGATTGCATTGGTGCACTTTTCGCCCTCTGCGTCGATCAAGGCGCGCAGCACGTTGCGTTTCTGGCTTGCTTCACGGTCCCGACGGCCGCCTTTGAACATGACAACGCCCTGTTCGATCGTCTCGGATGCGGTCGCTTGCCGGGCGACTTCAACCCGGGCAGGGGCGGACAGGAAAGTATCCGTGATGCGCTCGATCTCGGAAGCCATGGTCGCCGAGAAGAACAATGTCTGCCGCGTGAACGGCGTCAGCGAGAAGATGCGTTCGATATCAGGAATAAAGCCCATATCCAGCATCCGGTCGGCTTCGTCCACCACCATGATCTGAACACCGGTCAGCAGCAGCTTGCCACGTTCGAAATGGTCCAGCAGGCGGCCCGGAGTTGCGATCAGAACGTCGACGCCGCGGTCGATCAGCGCCTCTTGCTCTTTGAAGCTGACACCGCCGATCAACAACGCCTTGGTCAGTTTCAGGTGCTTTGTATAGGTGTCGAAATTCTCGGCCACCTGAGCAGCCAGTTCCCGCGTCGGACACAGGACCAGCGAGCGCGGCATGCGCGCGCGGGCGCGGCCACGGGCCAGCAGGGTGATCATCGGCAGTGTGAAGCTGGCGGTCTTGCCAGTGCCGGTCTGGGCAATCCCCAAGACATCACGGCCTTCCAGAGCGGGCGGAATCGCGCCTTCCTGGATCGGAGTGGGGGATTCGTATCCGGCCTCTTCAATGGCTTTGAGGACCTTCGGGTTCAGGTTCAGTTCGTTGAATTTTGTCATGTATGTCCGGTTTTTGCGGACACTTGACCAGGCCCGCGCGTCAAAGATGTGCCGGGCCCGGATGGCCATGCGCGTAATGCGACATTTCGGCTTGTACGCGGACATAACAAAAACGTTGATCGGGGTCAAATGAAGAGAATTTCACCTGTCCCTGCCTGTTGTCTGCGGTGAATTTCAGCAACAATTCAGCAGCTTCCGGGAAAGTGTTTCTGTAGTTTTTCGTCCAGGTTCAAAGGGCGGTGGCGCAGCAGGCCGTGGCGTTCCAGGTTGGCGCGCACCTCTGCGTCCGCGCCGCTCATTTCATTGTAGAACGCGCGCAGCCCGTCCATGCCCTGTTCGGCCTCGATCCAGTTGAGCAGTTCATTCTTGTTCAGCCCGCCCTGTTCGCGCGGAACATTCGGAGCCATGCCGGCCTGATACGAGCCACGATCCATACGGAACTGGTAATGTGCTATCCAGTGGTTCCAGTCCGGCGCATGACGATGGCACAGATCGATCTGGGCAAGCTCGAATTTGCAGGGCAGCAGCACCTTGTTCTGAAACAGGTTGTGGATGCGGATGCTTAGGTTTTTCAAGCCGGTGCGCACGAACAGCTTTCCCTGAACGTGACTCAGGAAACCGCCCATGACGAAGGCGCCGTAATTCGGGTAAATGGTCTCGACCAGCGCTTCGCGGTTCGGGCCACGCGGGATATGAGCTTTGTACAGGTCATCGCCCCCGGCCAAGGCCTCCAACGGGCGGACACGCACCGCGGGAACCGTGTCTGGAACATCGCGCAGAACATCAGAAATGGGGGCCGCCGGCCAAAGAAACTCATCCACATCGATATGTGTCAACCAATCCAGCCGGGTGTTTCGATAGGCAAAAGTGGCGTGAACCGACTGGCGCACCTGATGCTTTTCCGGTCGTGCGCGTCCGCGTTTTTCCCAAAAGGCGTCATCACAGTTACGGACCCGGACCTTGGGATGCATTCTCAGAGCCCTGAACGTGCGGCGGTTGGGTTCGTCCATGTAGATATACATGAAATCCGCCCCCAGTTCGAGGTGATGGGCCACGAACCGAAGGACGTCTTCGGTTGGTCCCCGGACCATGGACACAATGCCCCAGGTGGTCATTTGTGCGGTGCGCGGGCGTCGCGCATGCGTTTCAGGCGTCGAAAAATTCCACCTGGGTCCTTGTTCAATTGGATCATCAGGTGATCCACCAGCGGCGCAATCGTGGGATCATTCATCGCCTTGGTCCAGATCGGAGCGATGAGATTGACGTCAAGCCCGCCTTTTTCAAAGGAAAAGCCTTTCATCTGATAGGGCAGCGGGACGTGGTTCCTGTCCTTGAACTGAAACGGCGTTTCCGGGGCCAGCCCCGAGAAGAGCCGCTCGAACTCATACAGCTTCATCATGCTGAAGAACACGCGCAAGGCATGTCCGACCTCGCGCTGTGTCGGCGTTTGACCGTGATCCGCAAAAGTCTGAACAGACGACACCAGCCAACGCAGGTCGAGGGCGGAAAGAAGATGGTCGGATTGTTCGTCCCACAACCGGCAGAACAGCGCAGGGGCCTGACGCGGAAAGGAGCGTTTTCTGAGGTTCGAGATCAGCTGGGCGTTCAGGAAGGCAAGCTCTGACTTTCCGACGAATTCCCGCGCGATCTGAACGCGTTTGCGATCCCAGTTGGTGCTGCGCCCGGGCGGCAATTCGGTGGCGGTGTTGGGCACGGTGAGCTTGGCCAGTCCTTCCAGATTGACGTCAAGCTCGGGCAGGGTCAGGGTGCCGAACTGAAACGGGCTGCGCCGGTTCTCATAGCTGTCCAGCATGTCGGGCAGGCCACCGGAATAGGTCAGTTTGTCGTCACTCATGCGCGCAGGATTGCACAGCCAAACCTGCCTGTGCAATCAGACAGTTGCCTCAGGTCATCATCTCTTTTGTCGCGGTCAGGTTCAGCGCGGGATAGTCACGGACCACCCGATCGATATCCCATTGCAGGCGGGTCAGATAGACGACGTCGCCGTCATGATCATGCGCGATGTGCTGCTTGTTGGCGTTGACGAACTTTTCGACCTCGGCCTTGTCACCACTTACCCAGCGGGCCGAGGTGAACTGCGATGCTTCGAACCGTACCGGCAGGCCATATTCCATCTCGATCCGGCTGGCGAGCACTTCGAACTGCAACGCGCCCACGACCCCCACTATAAAGCCCGAGCCGATCGAAGGCTTGAACACCTTGGCCGCACCTTCCTCGGCGAATTGCATCAGGGCTTTTTCCAGATGCTTGGCTTTCATCGGGTCGCCCGCGCGGACGCCTTGCAGAAGCTCCGGCGCGAACGACGGAATGCCGGTCACCCGCAGCGCTTCGCCTTCGGTCAGCGTGTCACCGATGCGCAGCTGCCCGTGGTTGGGAATGCCGATGATGTCACCGGCCCAGGCCTCTTCCGCCAACTCGCGGTCAGAGGCCAGGAACAATACGGGGTTCGAGATCGCCATCGGTTTCTTGCTGCGCACATGGGTCAGCTTCATGCCGCGCTTGAAGTGGCCGCTGGCCATGCGGACAAAGGCCACCCGGTCGCGGTGCTTGGGGTCCATGTTGGCCTGAACCTTGAAGACAAAGCCTGCAACTTTCTTTTCATCTGGGGAAATCTGGCGGGGTTCAGCGGATTGAACCTGTGGCTGCGGGCCATAGGCGCCGATGCCTTCCATCAGTTCCTTGACGCCGAACGAGTTGATGGCGGAGCCGAACCAGATCGGGGTCATGTGGCCTTCCAGAACCGCCTGCGGGTCAAGCGCAGGCAGCAATTCGCGCGCCATCTCGACCTCTTCCAGCAGTTTGTCCAGCAGATGCTCGGGGACGTGTTCGGCCAGTTTGGGGTCGTCCAGCCCGTTGATCTCGATGCTTTCGGCCACCTTGTTGCGGTCGGCGCGGTCCATCAGTTCCAGCCGGTCGCGCAGCATGTCATAGCAGCCGATGAAGTCGCGCCCCACGCCGATGGGCCAGGCGGCGGGCGTGACGTCGATGGCCAACATTTCCTGAATTTCGTCGATGATCTCGAACGTGTCGCGGCTTTCGCGGTCCATCTTGTTACAGAAGGTCAGGATCGGCAGATCGCGCAGGCGGCAGACCTCGAACAGTTTCTGCGTCTGGCTTTCCACACCTTTCGCGCCGTCGATCACCATGACGGCCGCGTCCACGGCTGTCAGCGTGCGATAGGTGTCTTCCGAGAAATCGCTGTGGCCGGGTGTATCCACCAGGTTGAACCGGAAGTTCCCATAGTCGAACGACATCGCTGAGGCCGAGACCGAGATGCCGCGATCCTTTTCCATCTGCATGAAGTCCGACCGGGTCCGCCGCGCCTCGCCCTTGGCACGCACCTGACCGGCCATCTGAATCGCGCCCCCGTACAGCAGGAACTTTTCCGTCAGCGTAGTCTTTCCCGCATCAGGGTGCGAGATGATGGCGAATGTCCGGCGCCGGGCGATCTCGGGCGGCAGGGTGGGTTGGTTCGAGGTATCAAGCATGAGCGCGCGTATATGCGGGGAATCCTGCCGAAGCAAGACAAAGGGTCTGGTACGAATCATGGGTCTGTGGCAAAAAGAACATATAGTGAACAAATGATGGAGTGGATCAATGAATTTGAAAGAGATTGCCGATGAACTCGTGGCTGGTTGCCGGGAAGACCGGGCCAAAGAAAACCTGTCCAAGCTGTATGCGCCGGATGCGGTGTCGGTCGAAGGGCAGGATTTTCAGGGAATGGGTCGGGAAACCAAAGGAATCGACGCCATCCGTGGCAAGCATGAGTGGTGGGAAAGCGCGCATGAAGTGTCTGGTGCGTCTGTCAGCGATCCGCTTCCTCATGGCGACGACCGTTTTGCCGTGATTTTCGAAGTGCAGGGCACCGTGAAGGAAACCGGCGAAGCGTTCGATATGCGCGAAGTGGGTGTTTATCACGTCGCCGACGGCAAGATCATCCGGGAAGAGTTCTTCTATTGATCGACGATCCGTTTCTGGTCTTCCCTGTCTGGCCGGTGCTAGACATGCGGCGATGACTGACAGGGAGGATCCGATGGATCTGGGAATTCAAGGAAAACGCGCGCTGGTCTGTGCCAGCAGCAAAGGATTGGGTCTTGGCTGCGCCGAGGCGCTTGCCGCGGCTGGCGTGAGTCTGGTGATGAACGCACGCGGCCCCGAGGTGTTGGAGGCTGAAGCCGCACGCCTGCGGTCAGAGCACGGCGTCGAGGTGCAGACCGTGGCCTGCGACGTGACCACGCCCGACGGTCAGGCGCAGGTGATCGAGGCCGCGCAGGGCGTTGATATACTTGTGACAAATGCCGGCGGACCGCCGCCCGGATCGTGGTCGGACTGGGAGCGTGATGATTTCATCAAGGCGCTGGATGCCAACATGTTGACGCCGATTGCATTTATGAAGGCCCTGCTTCCCGGAATGATGGAAAAGGGTTGGGGCCGGGTGGTGAATATCACCTCGCAATCCGTGCGTGCGCCAATTGCGGTTCTGGGCCTGTCAAACGCGGCGCGTACAGGTCTGACGGGCTATGTGGCCGGAACCTCGCGTCAGGTGGCGCTACACGGGGTGACCATCAACAACCTGCTTCCGGGCATCCATGCCACGGACCGAGCGGATTCTCTGGACAGCGGTGTGGCGGCGCAACAGGGTATTTCAATTGACGAAGCGCGTTCCAACCGAGCGGCGACGATCCCGGTCAGGCGCTATGGTTCGCGGCAGGAGTTTGGTGCGACCTGCGCGTTTCTGTGTTCGCAACATGCGGGCTTCATCGTTGGCCAGAATATCCTGCTGGACGGCGGTGCGACCAACCTGACGATGTGATCATGGCGCAGGGGTTTTCGTTGAAAGATCAGTTGTTCAACGCTGAGAAAGTCCGCTTTCTCAGCGACTTGTTCTTGGATGCTGAACCGGGCTTCGACGCCTCTGCGTTTCAGGCACAGGTCATGTCGCGCCTGCCTGAACTGGAACTGAAACAGCGTATGAGCTGGATCGCGACATGCCTGCAACAGGCCGTGCCGGGCGACTTGCCGACAGTCGCCCCGGTGATTTTACGGTCTTTGCCGCCTCCGCTGGACCCTGCCAGATCGGATGATGATTTTGGCGATTTCATTTTCGCGCCGCTGGGTGAATGGGTCGCGGCCATCGGGCTGGATCACGTCGATCTGTCTCTGGATGTGTTGGAGGAGCTGACGCAGCGGTTTTCGATGGAATGGGCCATTCGGCCTTTCCTGAACCATGCCCCAGACAGGGTGCTTGGGCGGATGCAGGACTGGTGTACCCACGGCAGCTATCACGTGCGCCGATTGGTCAGCGAGGGAACGCGGCCCCGTCTGCCATGGGGGCAGGGCATTGATCTGGGTCTGACGGACCCGTTGCCGCTGTTGGACAGGTTGCACGGCGATCCAACCCGGTATGTGACGCGGTCGGTGGCCAACCATTTGAATGATATCACCAAGAAAGACCCGAGCCTGGTGCTGGGGCGTCTGGACAAGTGGCGCACCGAGGCGCGACAGACCGCGGCAGAGCTGGAGTGGATGACCTCTCATACGCTGCGCGGATTGGTCAAGGCCGGGCACCCTGAGGCGATGAAGATGCTGGGATATGACCCTGATGCGGATATCGCCGTGACAATTGATCTGAGTTCCGAGGCCCGTATCGGCGAAGCGCTGGAGTTTTCCGTTGATCTGACCGGGGCAGGGAAACAACCGGTTCTGGTGGATTATATTATCTATTTTCAGCGCCCTGCGGGAAAAACATCACCCAAGGTGTACAAGCTGAAACAGGCGGCTTTGAACAACGGCAGGCTCACGTTGGCCAAGCGTCACAGGCTGAAGGGTGATGCGTCTACCTTCAGGCTGATCCCCGGCGCGCATCGGCTTGAGGTTCAGGTGAACGGCGTAGTCCGTGCCGGTGTGGACTTTGAGTTGCTGGAGTAGTTGGGTGCAGGAAAACTCACGCTTTCGTCAGAACGACCGTGGCCGGATTGCGAATGCAAGGCCACTGCACTAGCTGCGTACAGGCTAGCATGACGGGGAAGCTGCGATGAAACACGATTCGGTACGGAATTATTATGGTGAAGTCCTGCAAAGCAGTGCGGACTTACAGACCAACGCCTGTTGCACGCCTGACGACATGCCGGATCATCTCAAGCGGATTTTGTCCAGGATTCATGACGATGTGCTGACCCGATATTACGGGTGCGGTCTGATCGCGCCTCTGGATCTCGAGGGCATGTCGATCCTCGATCTTGGCTGTGGGGCGGGGCGCGACGTCTATGCGCTGTCTGCCATGGTTGGTGAAAAGGGCCGGGTCGTCGGTGTGGACATGACGCCCGAACAACTGGACGTTGCCCGCGCGCATCAGGACTATCACGTCCAAGCCTTTGGGCACGCCAAAAGCAATGTGGAATTCCATCACGGCTATATCGAGACGCTGGAGGAACTGGATCTGGAACCCGGATCGTTCGACATCATCGTCTCGAACTGCGTCATCAACCTGGCGACCGACAAGGATGCCGTGCTGCGCGGCGCGCATCGGTTGCTGAAAGAAGGCGGCGAGATGTATTTCTCGGACGTCTATGCCGACCGCCGTGTCCCGCACGCGATGGCCGCGGATGAGGTTCTGTATGGCGAATGTCTGTCGGGTGCATTGTACTGGAATGACTTTCTGTCGATGGCGCGCAAGGCAGGTTTCGGTGATCCGCGCCGGGTGACGCACCGCCCGCTGACCATCGAGAATCCTGCGCTGGAGGATCGTGTTGCCCCGCTCAGATTCCTGTCGGCGACCTACCGTCTGTTCAAGCTGCCGGAGCTGGAACCGGCCTGCGAGGATTACGGCCAGGCGGTGGTCTACAAAGGCACCGTTCCCAACGCGCCGCATGCGTTTGTTCTGGACGATCACCATGTCATCGAAGCCGGCAAGGTCTTTCCGGTCTGCGGCAATACCTGGATGATGCTGCGGGACACGCGGTTTGCCCGCCATTTCGACTTTATCGGCGATTTTTCCACCCATTTCGGCATTTTCGAAGGCTGCGGCGGCGAAAGCCCGTTCGAGGCAACAGGCGAAACCGCATCATCCGGCGGTTGCTGCTGATCTCTTGCACCTGAAGGGCGGGGTTGCTATCCCCGCCCAAGCCCGATGGATTTGATCGGGAAAGGCAATGGGGTCCATCGGTGACAGGTAACGCAACTCCTCCGCGTCTGGAAATTCGCAACATTGTTCGCCGGTTCGAAGGGCGGGTCGTTGTGGATGACGTGTCTTTGACGGTGCAGGCCGGCAAGGTGACCTGTTTGCTGGGGCCGTCAGGTTGCGGGAAATCCACCACCCTGCGCATGATTGCCGGGGTCGAGATGCAGGACTCGGGCGAGATTTACGTCGATGGCAAACTGATCTGCGACACCGTGTTTCGGGTACCCCCGGAACGGCGCGAGATCGGGTTGATGTTTCAGGACTTTGCGCTGTTTCCTCATCTGAGCGTGGCCAACAACGTGGCCTTTGGCCTGAAAGGCAGCAAGGACGAAAAACGAGCCCGGGTCGAAGAGCTTTTGCGCAAAGTGGACCTGATGCGGTTCATCGACGGGTTCCCACATCAGCTGTCTGGCGGCGAGCAACAACGTGTGGCCCTGGCCCGCGCTTTGGCGCCACGGCCCCGGATCATGCTGATGGACGAGCCCTTTTCGGGCCTCGACAACCGTCTGCGCGACGGTATTCGGGATGAGACGCTGTCCATTCTCAAGGAAGAGGATGCGGCCGTTCTGCTGGTCACGCATGAACCGGAAGAGGCGATGCGGATGGCGGATGAGATCGCGCTGATGCGGCGCGGCAAGATCGTCCAGCAGGGCGCGCCATACAATGTCTATACCCGGCCGGCGGACAAGGCTGCCGTGGCCTTTTTCAGTGATGTCAACGTGTTGCGGGCGCAGGTGAACGGAGCGCTGGCAGACACGCCGTTCGGCCAGTTTCTGGCACCGGGTATTCCGGATGGAACGGATGTCGAGATCGTATTTCGCCCCCAGCATGTCAAACTGGATTTCGACCGTAACGGCAAGGGCCCGCTGCCGACCGCAACTGATGGCGTTGCCGCGCGGGGCGTGGTCGAGCGCGCGCGTTTTCTGGGAAACGAAAGCCTGGTCGAGTTTCGCATGGACTACGACGGCTCGATCCTCAGGGCGACGGTCCCCAATGTCTTTGTGCCCAATCCGGGCCGTGTCATGTGGCTGACCATTCGTCGCGACAAATGTTTCGTTTTCCCCGAGGCGCAGAGTTAACCTCGCGATTTCCGTGCAAGTGGTGCGCGAAAGCCTCAGATTGCAGGGTCGCGTCGCTTGCCGCATTGCGGGGCTGGGTCTATCAAGGGCCAAACGCGGGGGTAAATCGGGCACATGCGTATTCTTCTGACCAATGATGACGGGATCAACGCTCCGGGCTTGATCACGCTGGAAGCGATCGCTGCCGAACTGGCAGGTCCGGATGGTGAGGTCTGGGTGGTCGCGCCCGCCTTTGAACAATCGGGTGTTGGGCATTGCATCAGCTATACCCATCCCACGATGATCGCCAAGTTGGGCGAACGGCGTTATGCGGCGGAAGGGTCGCCTGCGGATTGTGTGTTGGCGGGGCTGCATGACGTGATGTCAGACTGCCCGCCGGATCTGGTCCTGTCCGGCGTGAACCGGGGCAACAACTCGGCCGAGAACACGCTTTATTCGGGCACTATCGGCGGCGCGATGGAAGCGGCGCTGCAGGGGGTTCCTGCGATTGCTCTGTCACAGTATTTCGGCCCGCAAAATCTGGGGCTGGACGACCCGTTCGAGGCTGCCGCGCGGTTCGGGGCCGATCTGGTCCGGCGTATTCTGGATGCAACCCCGGTCGAGCAGGGCGATTACCGCCTGTTTTACAACGTGAACTTCCCCCCTGTTCCGGCAGATGAAGTGCGCGGTACGCGCGTTGCCGCGCAGGGGTTCCGGCGCGACACGCATTTTACGGTCGAGCCGCACAGCTCGCCCTCGGGGCGGCGGTTCCTGTGGATCAAGGGTGGCTATCAGCATAACCCGACTGCGCCGGGAACGGATGCTGCGGTCAATCTGGAAGGCTATATCTCGGTTACACCGATGCGCGCCGACTTGACCGCATATGACATGCTGGAGGCATTGAAGGCGGTCGAATGAGCGGACTGGACCCGGAAATCGTGATGCAGTTCCTGTTTGCCCTGCGCAAACGGGGGGTCACGGATGCGCGCGTTCTGGAGGCAATGGAACAGGTTGACCGGGGCCGCTTTGTCACCGGCCTGTTCGCAGATCGCGCTTACGAGGACATGCCATTGCCGATCTCCTGCGGTCAGACGATCAGTCAGCCGTCGGTCGTTGGTCTCATGACGCAGGCGCTGGACGTTCGGCCGCGCGATACCGTGCTCGAGATCGGAACCGGGTCAGGTTACCAGGCCGCAATCCTGTCGAAACTGGCGCGCAGGGTCTATACGGTCGAACGCCATCGGCGGCTGGTCAGCGAGACAGGGAAGCTTTTTGCCGATCTGGGGCTTACGAATATCACGGCCATGTTGTCGGATGGATCCTTTGGCTTGCCGGAACAGGCTCCGTTTGATCGGATCATCGTGACGGCCGCAGCCGAAGACCCTCCGGGACCGCTCTTGGCGCAGCTGAAAATCGGGGGTATTATGGTATTACCCGTGGGTCAGTCGGACACGGTGCAGCAGTTGATCAAAGTAACGCGCACCGAGGCCGGCCTGGACTATGAAGAATTGACGTCGGTCCGTTTCGTGCCCCTGCTTGAGGGGCTTGGCAAGGACGAGGCGTAACAGGCTTGATAAATTTGGTCGCCGGAACCCCGGACAACAGGGGCGGGCGTTGAGGACAGTATTATGAGTGCAGTATCCAAATCAGCTATGCGTCGCTGCGCGACCGGAGTGGCCGCTCTGGCCATTCTGGCCGGGTGTGAGGGGCCACTGGATTACGACCTGCGCGGTCAGGTCGGCGGATTTTCGACCACTGATGCAGTGCAGTCGGCAACAACGTCGCGCCCGTCGCCCGACAGCCGGGGGGTGATAACCTATCCGAACTACCAGGTTGTCGTGGCCCGACGCGGCGACACGGTGCGCGATGTTGCCGCGCGTGTCGGCCTGCCCGAGGGTGAGCTGTCGCGGTTCAACGGCCTTCAGACAACCGATACCCTGCGAGAGGGCGAAGTTCTGGCCTTGCCGCGTTCGGTAGGTGCAGGCAGTGGCGTAGATATCGCATCAGTTGCCGGAGCCGCCATTGATCAGGCCCCTGAAACGGGGGGTGTCCGGACGACGACGCTGGAGCCCGCCAAGCCAGCCCCGGCGCCCGTCGCAAGCGGGCCGGAACCTGTCCGCCACAAGGTCAAGCGCGGCGAAACGGCGTACACAATTTCGCGCCTCTATCAGGTTCCGGTGGAATCGCTGGCGGAATGGAACGGCCTGGGGTCCGACTTCACCGTGCGTGAAGGTCAGTTTCTGTTGATCCCGGTCAAGAACCAATCCGCGCCACGTCAAAGCGCTGCTGCAACGGCACCGGTTGCGGCCACCGAGGTAACGGAGCCGGGGCAGGGGTCGCCGACGCCGACGCCTCCAAGTGCCACGCAGCCCTTGCCCGACGAAAAGGTCGCGCCGCGCGCTGAAGCCCCTGATGTGACGGCCGAAGCCCCGACAAACACGCGATCTACGGCCCTGTCCCTGCCGGTCAGCGGCACCATCATCCGCGGCTATAAAAAGGGCAAGAACGAAGGTATCGACATCGCTGCGGCCCCCGGCACAGCCGTCACCGCGGCTGAGGCCGGAACCGTAGCGGCGATTACCGCGGACGCGGATCAGGTTCCGATCATCGTGGTCAAACACAAAAACGATCTGCTGACGGTCTATGCCAATGTTGATGGCATCACCGTCAAGAAAGGGGATCGTGTACGCCGTGGACAAAAGCTGGCGCAGTTGAGGGGCGGAGACGATGCCTATGTGCATTTCGAGGTGCGCAAAGGGTTTGAATCGGTGGATCCAGATCCCTACCTGAAATGATACATCGCTCGTTTCGGGCTGTGCCTCTGCCCGAAACACTTCTGAATACGGCTGCCTGTCAGGCGTTTGGGTGGTAGTCGCTCAGGCGTTTTCCTGGCTCGTCTGCGAAGATCTCTGGCAGCGGCGAGACGGATTCGATCAGGTCGATACGGAAGACACGGAAACCGTTTCGCAATTCGCACCATGCGGTAAGTGTCCAGACCCGTCCCCAGTATTCCATATGCAAGGGACGGATTGTGCGTTCAGTCAGAACGCCGTCAATGCGGCGGTAGGACAGCCGAAGCTTTTGGCGTGATTTGATGGCCGCGCGGATCGGAGCCATATGTGCAAGCCCGCGGGCTGCATCTGCAAAAGGGTAGACCGCGAATTTCCAGCTATCGGCTTCGGCCACAACCTGTGTGGGCAGGACTGCATCGATCTTGTCTGCCAGAGAGTTCGCGGCGGCTTTCAGGTCTGGATCTGCGGCTTCGGCCACGATCGCCATGCCGAGGTTCAGGGCCTCAAGCTCGGCCGGGGTCAGATTCAGCGGCGGCAGGGTGATCTGCTCGCGCACCATGTAACCCACACCCCGCTCTCCTTCGACAGGAACACCCGAGGCGACCAGCGTGTCCATGTCGCGATAGATGGTACGGACCGACACCTCGAGCCGGTCCGCGATGTCCTGCGCGCGGTGCAGTTTTCCGTCGCGCAGGATCTGGATGATATCGAACAGGCGGTCAGTTCGGCGCATGACACGCCGTCCGGACCGCGCCTAGGCAGTCATGTTCCATAAAACAGCCTCATGGCGCATCTGAACGCTTTCAGGGTTGATGGCCGCCATCATGCCTGCTGCACATTCCTGTTGCGGGAACTGTGCCGCAGCGTCCTGCGCGGCCTTCATGTCCGTCCAGACGACATAGTCGGTCCAGCGACCGTCTGCGCCTTGGCTGAGCTGTCGATGGGCAAAGCCAGGTGCGCTGCGAACAAAGGCTTCGGATGCCTTGCTGAGCTTTACAAACTCTTCAGGGGTGGTGCCGTTGGCAAGAGTGAAGGTGACGATTTCAGCAACATGGGTCATGTGAGTCTCCGTTGACCAGGTTTCGATGCCATCGTTCTAGCCACTTCCAACTGACATAAACCTGTCAGTTGGAAAATGCGAGCCCATAGTTTTTTGCAGATGAGGTCAATTTTCGCCCTCAATCTGTGCCGGATCCCTTTTGGGACAGGGCCTGGGGGCGTAAACACGGACCCAGTTCATATTCCCGGCGCACAAGGGCGCCGATGAAAAAGGAGAAATGAGATGCTGAACAATATTGGCCTTCCCGGTCTTCTGCTGATCGCCGTTGTGGTTCTGGTTCTGTTTGGTCGCGGCAAGATCAGCTCGCTGATGGGCGAAGTCGGCAAAGGCATCACCGCGTTCAAGAAGGGCGTGAAGGACGGTTCGGAAGAACTGGAACAGGACGCGTCGGAACTGGCCAAGGACGTGACGCCTGAAACCGAGAAAGACAAGGCGTAAGCGCAGATGTTTGATCTGGGCTGGACCGAACTTCTGGTCATCGGCATTGTCGCCCTGATCGTTGTCGGGCCGAAGGACCTGCCGGTTTTGTTCCGCAATGTCGGGCGGTTTGTCGGCAAGGCCCGTGGCATGGCACGCGAATTCAGCAGCGCCATGAACGAGGCCGCCGATCAGGCCGGTGTGAACGAGATCAAGAAAGGTCTCAACGCCGCCGCGAATCCGGTTGGTTCGGCCATGGACGGCGTGAAACAAGCCGCGCAGGATATGGCAAAAAGCATGGATCCCACCAAGTTCGATCCTGACAGCGAAACCGGTAAACTGGCAGCCGAGCGAGCCGAACAGGCCAAGAAAATTCAGGCCTCAACGGCCCGCGCTGCCGCCGAGCGCAAGGCCAAGGAAGCTGCCGAGGCACTGGCCAAGGCCGAAGAAGCCGAAGCGGCGCTGAAGACTGAAGGCGAAACATGACCAAGACCGACGAGATCGAAGATACCTCGGCCCCATTGATCGAGCACCTGGCCGAGCTGCGTGCGCGGTTGATCCACTGCGTCGTGGCTTTTCTGGTCGGGATGATCATCTGCTTTACGGTGGCCACGCCGATCTTCAATTTTCTGACCAACCCTTTGTGTGAGGTCCTGACCGAGCGCGGACAGGATTGCGGCCTGATCTTCATCTCGCCGCAGGAAGGGTTCTTTGTCGCGATCAAGGTTTCGCTTTTGGGGGGCTTCATTCTGGCGTTTCCCTATATCGGGATGCAGATGTGGCGCTTTGTGGCTCCGGGCCTCTACAAGTCAGAGAAGAATGCGTTTCTGCCCTTCATGCTGGCTTCGCCCTTCATGTTCCTTCTGGGCGCCAGCTTTGCTTTCTATGTCGTCACGCCCCTGGCCTATGACTTCTTCCTTGGGTTCCAGCAATTCGGCGCTGAAGGCGAGGCCGTGGCCGATGGCGCGACGGCCGCGCCGCTGAGCGTGGTGTTTCAGGGTTCGGCACAGGAATACCTGAACCTGACGATCAAGTTCATCGTGGCCTTTGGGCTGTGCTTCCAATTGCCGGTTCTTCTGACCCTCATGGGCAAGGCAGGTCTGGTCAGCGCCGAGGGTCTGGGGGCCGTGCGCAAATATGCGGTGGTCGGCATTCTGGTGCTGGCGGCGATCGTGACGCCTCCTGACGTGATCACGCAGATTATCCTTTTTGTGGTGGTTTATGGCCTTTATGAGATTTCGATCTTCCTGGTGGCCCGGGTTGAAAGGAAGCGGGAAGAGCAGTTGCGGGCTGAAGGTTACTACGACGATGAAGAAGCCGAAGCGGACGAAGATCTGATGCGGGAATTCGAAGACGACAAGTAACCTGCTGAAACAACAGCCGAGGCGCGCCCCGTTCGGGCGCGCCTTTTTCGTTCGCGGGCCTTGTTGCGCCAATCAGAACATGCTTTGAACCGATCCGTATCTGACCGGAGAAGCCGATGGACGACCAAGCCCTGAACCGTATTGCTGCCGCGTTGGAGCGCATGGCGCCGGCGCCTTTGGCCACACCGGATTTCAATGCGGCCCCGGCCTTTGTCTGGCATGTGGAACCGGAACGCCTGGAACCGGTCGAACAGATCAATCGCGTCGATCTGGATCTGCTGGTCGGCATAAATCGGTCGCGCGACACGTTACTTGACAACACCCGCCGCTTCGCGGCCGGCTACAAGGCAAACAATGCACTGTTGTGGGGCGCGCGCGGGATGGGCAAATCCAGCCTCGTAAAGGCCGTCCACGGCACGCTGAGCGCAGATCATCCTGACCTGAAGCTTGTGGAACTACAGCGCGAGGATATGGCCTCGGTCGCGCGTCTGCTGAACCACCTGCGCGCGGCGCCTTATCGGTTCATCCTGTTTTGCGACGACCTTTCGTTCAGTCACGATGACCAGCATTACAAATCGCTCAAGGCCGTTCTGGATGGCGGTATCGAAGGTCGCCCGGAAAACGTGGTGTTCTACGCGACCTCGAACCGCCGTCACCTGATGCCGCGGGACATGATTGAAAATGAACGTTCCAGCGCCATCAACCCGTCAGAGGCGGTCGAGGAAAAGGTATCACTGTCCGACCGCTTCGGTCTGTGGCTGGGATTCCACCCCTGCGATCAGGACGAATATCTTGCCATGATCGACCGCTATTGTGCCGCCTATGGCGTTTCGGTCGATGCCGAAATCCTGCGCGCCGAAGCAATTGAATGGCAGGCCACGCGCGGATCGCGTTCAGGCCGTGTCGCGTGGCAGTTCTTCGTCGATCTGGCCGGGCGGAACGGCGTTCATATCGCCTGATTCCAGCTTCATCTGGCTAAAAATATCCCCGCCGGAGGCATGGCCCGTCAGGGCCATTTCCTAAAGCAGCGCCAGGATCCGCGCAGCTTCATCTGCGGTGCTCGTCAGTGCATCGCGATCTTCGCCCGGGTGGAACCGGGCACGCACGGCGGTCGGCATCGGTGCTGGTTCCGCGATCGAAACGCGCGGACCGGTGCGTTCGGTCTCGGCCGCCCAACTGCGGGCCAGCGCCATTTGCGCGGCCTTGGTGGCACCATAGATGCCATAGAACTTGTGACCGGCTTTCGGGTCATCGAAAAACACCGCGTGGCCGTTTTCACCCAGCAGCGGCGCGACATATGGGATCAGGACCGAGGTTGCGTTTGCATTCGTGTTGACTGCCTTGGTCCATTCCTTGGGGTCAACGAAATGTACCGGTGTCAGCGCCGAAGTGTGAATGGCCGTATGCAGCCACAAATCCACCTTGCCCCAACGGTCATGGATCCCGCGACACAGGGTTGCCATCGCGTTCGGATCAGTGATGTCCATCGGTGCCAGCGTGGCAGAGCCACCCTTGGCCTTGATGCGATCGTCCAGTTCTTCCAGCCCGCCAGTGGTCCGGGCGACGGCGACAATGTGGTATTCGGGCGCCAGCGCTTCGGCCAGGGCAGCGCCCAGCCCGCGCGAGGCCCCGGTTATCAGGGCGATTTTGGTCGTATCGGTCATGCCTGCGGTTTGAACCCCCGCGCGCGGGGCGTCAAGATGTGATCAGCCGCCGGGGATGGCGATACGCCGGGTCTGGCCGCTTTGTCGCAGCATTATGCCATGCTCATCAATCGCGATAACTGTGCCCGAGGCAACGCGGCTTCCGGGTTTTACTTCTTTCACGCGGCCTGATGACAGGCGCATCAGGGCGCGCATATCCGCTTTCGGCCCGAATACGCCCAGAACCGAGACGGAATTCTTCTTCAGCGCGCCCCGCTGTGTGGCCGCGCTTTGGACTTTGGCGTTTGACATGATCCGCGGACCGGGCTGTGGCCCGGACCCCTTTTTGAGTGAGTGGTCGCGGCCAGATAGCAAAACGCTCAAGCGAACAAAAGCGCTGCACGGACAGGTGTCATCACGATTTGGCGCCCTTGAAAAAAGCCCTTGTGATTGCGTGGAATTCGCCGACTGGTTGTGGCAGATTTCCACTCATTCACATCCCATGACAGCAATCAGGCGGTCGACAGCTATCGGTTGGCCGGGATGTTCCGCCGTTTTGATTCGCTTTTCAGAACGGAAAACTGACTGTGTCAGTCCCGTTTCGTCCGCTCAGCCCGAGACCAGTTTCGCCGCGTTCCAAGACTCGCCCGGAACCTGCATGTCGGCGCGCTTCTGGCTGACACGGCTGCTGTTCTCCAGATTGTCCAGATAACCTTCGCTGACGCTGCCCGTGATGTACTTGCCGTCAAAACAGGAACAGTCGAAGGCTTCGATCTCGGGATTGCCCTCCTTGGCGGCCCAGATCAGATCTTCCAGGTGCTGATAGAACAGGGCGTCGGCACCCAGTTCTTCGCGGATCTCTTCGATTTCCTTGCCGTTCGCGATCAGTTCGGCCTTGGTTGGCATGTCTATACCGTAGACATTGGGGTATTTCACCGGCGGCGAGGCGCTGGCGACATAGACCTTCTTGGCCCCGGCATCGCGGCACATCTGAACGATCTTCTTGATGGTGTTGCCCCGTACGATGGAATCGTCGATCAGCAGAACACTATGGCCGTCGAATTCCAGCGGCACGGCATTCAGCTTGCGGCGAACGGATTTCTGCCGTTCCGCCTGACCCGGCATGATGAACGTACGCCCGACATAGCGGTTTTTCACCAGCCCTTCGCGATAGGGGATGCCGGTGATCTTTGCGGCTTCCAGGGCCACGGGGCGGGCGCTGTCGGGCACCGGGATGATCCGATCGATTTCCAGCCCCGAGTCCTGAATCTGTTTCGCCAGCGTCTGGCCCATGCGCATCTGCGTCTTGTAAACCGAAACACCGTCCAGCAAAGAATCCGGGCGCGCCAGGTAGACATACTCGAATATGCAGGGTGTCAGCTTGCCTTCGACCGCCTGAAACTCGTGCATATTGCCGTCCAGATCGATCAGGATCGCCTCACCCGGGCGAAGATCACGCAGCTTTTCAAAGCCGTTGATGCCAAAGGCCACGTCTTCCGAGGCAAAGGCGTAATCATCACCGTCTCCGTCCACTTCGCGTTTGGCGACCGAAAGTGGGCGAATACCAAACGGATCGCGGAAGGCCAACATACCGACACCCGCGACCAGACAGATCACGGAATAGGCGCCCTGAACGCGTTCCATCGTCATCTTCACACCGGCAAACAGATTGCGGATGGGTTCGCCGTTGCCATTCACCTTGATCGCGTCCGCCACTTTGTCGGCCAGCACGTTCAGAAGGATTTCAGAGTCTGACGTGGTGCGCAGGTGACGGCTGTATTTGCCGGTAACCTTTTCGCGCTGTTCGGCGGTGTTGGTGATGTTGCCGTTGTGAACCAGATAGATGCCGTAAGGGGCGTTCACGAAAAAGGGCTGCGCCTCGGCCGCGCTGAGGGACCCCGCCGTCGGATAGCGCACATGCCCCATGCCCACACGACCCAACAGGGTTTCTGCATCCTGGGCGTTGAACACATCCTTTACCAGACCGTTGGCCTTCTTTTCCCGGAAGAATTCGCCGTTGTAGGTCACGATCCCTGAGGCATCCTGACCCCGGTGCTGCAACATCAGCAGCCCGTCATAGATTTCGGCAAACACATCATGTGTCCGGCTTGCGATTCCCAAAATCCCACACATTTAAGGGGCTCCAACTTCTATGACGATTTGACCTGAGGGTTGACCGCCGTTCGGCATCGGATCCTCTGCAAGGCGCGTGCGGTCGGTTTGGTGGCAGGCGACAAAGACGCCAATAGGGCGACCATCACAACGACCAGCGCGCATTCGAACAGAAAGAACAAGATCGGTGGCTCCGATTCCGTGGCGGGTTGGCCTCCACATAATGCCTAATAGCGTGGCTGTCATCAAAGGATCACACTCACCTATTGCCGCAGGTCGGGATTTCGCGGATCGGGGCAGGGTCAGGAAGAAGATGACATGTGCAATCAAATGTGCTGTCATGCCAATTAATATGTGCAAAACAGGATGGGTGAAGCACGCAAAGGGCCGGAATGTGGCAACATAAACCTCAAAAGAAGCAGGACCGGATCAAACAACGGTGCCACAGGTGCCGGGGAATGGGCCGGGCGCCCTGTCAGATCTGCAACGGGGCGGGCGAAGTTGTCAAAAGCCGGGATATTCTTGGCAAACCGATCTCCAGCCGATGCGACGGGTGTTTTGGGCTGAAAACGATCCGCTGCACGGTCTGTGGCGGGGAAGGGTATGTTTGAATCGAAAAAGCCCGGACAGTGCCGGGCTTTCATTACGCAATGCACCCCATGATTACCCGTCAGTTGGTGCTGTGGTTTCAAGTTGTTCGTTTCCTGCCGTGCAGCTGGCGACCAGTTCTTCGTATTGTGCAGTCACCCAACCCAGAGCGGCTTCGGGGTTTTGCTCTTCAATCTGGCTGCTGAACTGCTCGAACACTTTGGCCGAGCGGCTTTCGTCCACGATTGTATAGGACTGGCCGGTCATGACCGTATCATAGACAAAGAAGGCGATTGCAACCAGCAGAATGCCGCGCGCGATGCCGAAGAACAGCCCCAGCGCCTGATCCAGACCGCCCAATGCCGAGCGCTGCACCAGCGATGAAAACAGCGGTGTGAAGATACTGACCACAATCAAAGCCACGGCAAAGACGGCTGCAAAGCCGGTGATCACCGACAGTTCACAACTGTCGCGCAGGAAATCTCCGACCACAGGGATTTCTTTGACCAGCGGCACAGCCTGTGGGGCAAAGATGAATGCCAGAACGGCCGCCGCGACCCAGCCTGCAATGGCCAGAACTTCGCGCATGAAGCCACGTGAGTAGGCCAGCAAGCCCGACAGCACGATGATCAGGGCGACGACCCCGTCAATTATAGTAAAACCTTCCATGGCCCTCGCCTGTTCTTTTTCTGCCCCTCGGGGCGCGACTTTAACCTGCTCCGAAGGTTTCGCCAACAAACCCCACCAAATCAGAGGGTCGGGTGAGTGTCAGACCTGCCACAGTGCCGGTTTTGCCACCAGCCGGAGCAATTGCCGCCGTGAAACCAAGTTTTTGCGCTTCTTTCAACCTGTTTTCGGTCTGTGGGGCCGGTCTAAGTGCTCCGGACAGCGAGATTTCTCCGAATACGACCGTGTCGGCGGGCAATGCTGTGTCTTCTCGGGCACTGAGAAGGGCGGCAGCCACAGCCAGATCGGCGGCGGGTTCGCTCACTTTCAAACCTCCGGCAACGTTGAGATAGACGTCGAGCCCGGCAAAGGGTATGCCGCAGCGGGCCTCGAGCACCGCAAGGATCATTGCCAACCGCCCGCTGTCCCACCCAACAACGGTGCGGCGGGGCTGTGAGTGGGGCGAGGGTGCGACCAGAGCCTGCAATTCGACCAGCACGGGTCGGGTGCCTTCAATGCCCGCAAAAACAGCAGAGCCGGGGCTTGGCCTGCCACGTTCGGACAGGAACAGGGCCGAGGGGTTGGTCACTTGCGCCAGACCCTTGCCGGTCATTTCGAACACGCCGATTTCGTCCGCTGGCCCAAAGCGGTTCTTAACCGCGCGCAGGATGCGGAACTGATGGCCGCGCTCGCCCTCGAAATATAGGACGGTATCAACCATGTGTTCGACCACGCGAGGGCCCGCGATCTGGCCTTCCTTGGTGACGTGGCCAACCATGATGATCGAAACACCGTGCCGTTTCGCAAACGTGGTCAGTTCATGGGCCGCGGCCCGGACTTGTGATACGGAACCGGGTGCGCTGTCGACATTGTCTGCCCACATCGTCTGAATCGAATCGATGATGGCCAGGCCTGGTTTTTCGGCTTCCAACGTCGTGAGGATGTCGCGCAGGTTGGTTTCGGCGGCAAGTTGAACGGGGGCGTCCTCAAGCCCAAGACGGCGGGCGCGCATACGCACCTGTGCGCTGGCTTCTTCGCCCGAGACATAGATGGTTTTCACGCCCGCACGCGCGAAACGCGCTGCGGCTTGCAGCAGCAGGGTCGATTTCCCGATGCCGGGGTCTCCTCCCACCAACAGGGCGGAGGCCGGGACCAGCCCGCCGCCCAGAACACGGTCCAACTCCTCGACCCCGCAGAGGGTGCGGGGCGGCGGTGTTTCCTCGGTGGACAAATCCGTGAGTGCGATGGACTGGCCGCGTTTGCCGCCGAGGGATTTTCTGGCCGGGCCAGTCGATATGGGCGCGTCCTGAACGATGGTGTTCCATTCGCCGCAACCGTCGCAGCGTCCGGACCATCGTGTATGCGTCGCACCGCAGGCCGAGCAGGAGAAGGATGTCGTCTTTGCCATGACGCACTTGGTGCCCGAGCTTGGGCGGTTCTTCAAGCCCTTGCGGGCGTTCCTCACCGCCGATGGCGCGCTGCGGCCTCAGGCCCGGTTGGGCCATCGTCCGCAGCGGGCGCTGACGCGCCTATTCCGCCGGTCGAAGGGGCGACATTGCAACCACGCTGGACGCCTTTGAGGCGCCCTTGTTGCGCGGTGTGTGCAGTTGGGTCGACAATTCGGGCAGAAGCTCGAACAGTTCATCCCGCAAGCGGGTAAGTTGCGACCTGGCGATCGTCTCTTCCATTTCCACATCCCGCGTCCATTGGCGCAATTCGTTCTGGATGACCTGCGCCTCTTCCAGCCGCTGTTGAAACAGTTCGATCTCTTCCTGTCGCTGTTGCAGGAACATCCGCGCGCGTTCGACCTGCGCATCGCCATAGGTCCGGGCCAGTTCCTGACTGATCTGGCTCATCTGCGCGGCCAGTTCCAGAATCTCGGGCTCGAGTGATTGCAGGTCGGGGTGCTGGCGCAGAAACCCCATGCGTTCCTTGACGGCGTCAAACTCGGACGACATCATGAACAGCCCGCCGCGATCGGCGGCATGTGCCATTTGATACGCGTCCGCGATGTCATGCATATTGAGCGCAAATTTGCGGTGGTTGTTTTCCAGCGCCATCATTCGGGCATTTGCCGGCAGGTAAAACGCCAGCATGAGAATCAGCGCTGTCAGGCCAATCTGGATGAACATGCCGGCATCCTTTGCCGGTGCCTCGCCAAATCCGGCCTGCATCGAGAGCCAGGGCAATACGCCCAAAGCGGATAACAATGTGGCTGAAACGGCCAACAAGGCCGCCAAACAGATCAGGAAAAAAGTCAGTCTTAAAAAGGCATTCTGAAATTGCAATGTGATACTGTGGAGGGCGGCCATGATCGTCGTACTCCTTCTTCAAACCGGTACACACCGGGCCGAAGCGGAAGGTAATCAAACGATTGCGTACGATCCGCTGCGGACCCGAAAACTACAAAACACTGCTGCTCGAAATATAAGGATGATACTTAGATTTGTGTTTTCAATCAATTAGGTCTGAGCTTTTCGTGAAGTGGATGTCATCTCTGTAATATGACCCAGTGCGATCGAAGCCAAAATGCAGGCCGTGAACAGGTAGAGACCCCATGCCGTCTCAATGGTGGCGTATGAGATGCCCTTGGCCAAAGTGATGTAAAGCGCGATCAGGAAGATGTCGGCCATGGCCAGTTTGCCAAGGATATTGAGCGCAGGTTGGACGCGGGCATCCAGCAGGTTCCATTGGATCAACGCGGTGCCGATGGTTTTTATGTAAGGGGCGAACAGGGCGAATATGGTGACGATCAGCGCAAGGAAGACGTCGGATTTCCACAAGGATTGCAGCCCGGTGATGACACTGATTTCGCTGAGGCCGAAGATCGGCAGGAACCCCGCACGCATTAGCGGGGCGAACCATGCGATGGGGTAGAGGATCAGGAGGGAGAGGGTGGCGAGGCGGAGGGGCATGACTGGGCGTCTAGGTAAGATTTCGAAATTTGCGGCGATGATTTGATATGGTTACCTTAAACCAGCACTCGCCACTGAGTTATTTTTAGACGGGGAGGAATGATGTCGGGTTTTGTGGCCTTCAAGTCAATTGTCGATCCATCGGACTGTGATTTTCTGGGGCATATGAACGTGTCCAAGTATTTTGCGGCATGTTCGGATTCCGTTTTTGCGTTGCAGGCAGAGTTGGGGCTGACGTCCGAAGACATGCGGTCAGGAAGAAAGCTATCCTTTGCGGTGGTCCATGCAGAAAGCAATTTCCTTGCGGAATTGAGTGCTGGCGAGGCGATCCAAATGGAAAGCGAAATCCTGAAAGTAGGAACGAAGTCCATGACTTTCAGCCACAAATTAGTTCGAGTGATGGACGGTGAAACGACATTTTCGACGGTTTTTAAATGCGTCTTGCTCAACCTGCAGACAAGGCGCGCCGAAGCTATTCCTCAGGACGTTATCGAACGCTCGGCAAAGTGGCTGGCAAAGAGCGAAGATTAACGCACCGCCTCAATCGGCCCCTCTGCGCTCCCGCTGATGAACTGCTCTACATAAGGATCACCCGATGCATCCATCTGCCCAACGGGGCCGGTCCACTGGATTACGCCTCCGTGCAGCATGGCGACGTTGTCGGCAATCGCGCGGACGGAACTCATGTCGTGGGTGATGGTCATCGCGGTGGCACCCATCTCGGTCACGATTTCGCGGATCAGATCGTTGATGACGCCGGACATGATCGGGTCGAGGCCGGTGGTGGGTTCGTCGAAAAAGATGATTTCGGGCTCGGCGGCGATGGCGCGGGCAAGGCCCACGCGTTTTTGCATGCCGCCTGACAGTTCCGCCGGAAAGCGGTCGGCCACGTCGGATTTCAGACCTACGCGGCGCAGTTTGTCGATGGCGATTTCGCGGGCTTCCTCGGTTGGACGTTTCAGAGAACCACGCAGCAGGCGGAAGGCGACGTTCTGCCAGACGGTCAGTGAATCAAACAGCGCCGCGCCCTGAAACAGCATACCGAACCGGGCCAGAAAGGCATCACGGTCGCCCTTGCTGGCGTCTTTGCCGTCCACATAGATCATGCCGCTGTCGGGCTTGATCAGGCCCAGAATGCATTTCAGGGCGACCGATTTGCCGGTGCCCGAACCGCCGATGATGACCATCGAGGTGCCCTTGGGGATCTCAAGGTTCATGCCTTGCAGCACGTGGTTGTCGCCAAAGGCCTTGTGTACGTTCTCCATCCGGATCATAGCGAGAAGAATACCCCTGTGAGAACGAAGTTTGCGGCCAGGATCAGCACAGCCGCGGCCTCGACGGAGCCTTTGGTTGCGCGGCCGACGCCTTGTGCGCCACGGCCGGAATTCATGCCGTAGTAACAGCCCATAATCGCCGCGATCAGGCCAAAGGCCGCGCCTTTGACTAGCGACGAGACGATGTCGCGGGTTTCAAGGAAATCGACCGTGTTTTTCAGATAGGCGGCCGGGTTGAAGCCCAGATTTTGCGTGGCGACGGTGTAGCCGCCGGCAATTCCGATGATGTCACCCACTGCCACCAAAGCCGGCACAGTGATCAGGGCGGCCAGAACGCGCGGGGCGGTGAGATATTTCATCGGGTGGGTCGACAGCGTGACCAGCGCGTCGATCTGTTCGGTCACTTTCATCGTGGCGATTTCGGCCGCGATGGATGAGGTCACGCGCGCAGCAATCATCAGGCCGACCAGAACCGGGCCAAGCTCTCGCACCATGCCGATGGCGACGATCTGGGGCACCACGGCTTCGGCGTTGAAACGCGCGCCGCCGGCGTAGATCTGCAACGCCAGCGCACCGCCGGTGAAAATCGCGGTCAGGCCGACGACCGGCAGAGACAGCCAGCCGATGTTCAGCAGGGCCATGCCAAATTCGCGCGGATAGAAGGGGGGGCGCAGAATGTGCGAGATCGCATCAAGCGCGAACAGTGCCACCCGGCCAAAGGCCGCAAGCAGGCTCAGAACCGTGCGGCCCAGACCTTCGAGCGCGGTGAGAGGGTTCATTCCACATAGCCCCGCGAGTAGCGATTGCCCATTGATGTGAGGATCTCATAGCCAATTGTCCCGGCAGCTTCAGCCAGATCATCGACGGTCTGATGGCCATTCAGGATACGCAGGCGTTCCGGGTCTTTGGGCAGGTCCGTGACATCCACCGTGATCAGGTCCATCGAGATACGGCCAACAACCGGGCAGGGCTGATTGCCGGCGAAGGTGTCTATGCCGCCGCCGATGGCGCGATGCAGACCGTCTGCATACCCCGCCGCGACTGTGGCAATACGAGAGGGTCGGCGCGCAACCCAGCTGTTGCCGTAACCAACAGTTTCGCCCACGGCCACCTTGCGCACCTGGATGACAGGCAGATCGACCGTGACAACGGGTTTGGCATCCGCAAAGGGCAGGCCGCCATACAGGCCGATGCCCGGGCGGCAGAAATCGAAATGGAACTCGGGCCCCAAAAGCAAACCGCCGGTCGCAGCCAGAGAACGCGGCGCGGCCATACCGTCGGTCATCTCGCGGAAGGTTTTCAGCTGCTGCCGGCTCATCGGGTGGTCTGGCTCGTCCGAGCAGGCCAGATGAGACATGACAACGGCTGGGTTCAGGGCCTCGGCCCTTGGGCGCAGTTCGGCCCAGTCGGCGGGTTCCAGCCCCAGCCGGTTCATGCCGCTGTCCAGCTGAATGCCAAAGGGATGGTCGGGCAGGGCCTCCATATGGCGCTGATACTGCTCGCCCGAATTGATCAGCGGCGTCAGATCATTGGCGCGCAGAAGGTCTGTGTCGCCCTCCATATGGCCGGAAAAGACAAAGATCATCGGGCCGGGGCCAACCGCATTGCGGACAGCGGCGCCTTCTTCTGCGGCCGCCACAAAAAACTTGCGAACGCCTTCCTCGGCCAGCGTATCGCTGACGGGCCCGGCACCCAGCCCATAGGCATCGGCCTTGACCACGGCGCCGGTTTCGACCCCGGTTTTCGCGTCGAGCGCCCGCCAATTCCTGGCGAGCGCCTGAAGATTGATCGTCAAACGTGCAGTACTCATGGCACTGTTCATGACATTGCGCCGCTTAAGGTCAAGAGGGAATGGCGCATTTACCTGTCGGTTTATGTTGGTGTTTGGTCTGTTGTTACGGAAAACACCAAAAAACCAGAAGAAATGGCAGCATTCCGCCATGGTTGCAGGTTTTTGGGATTGTCTTCACGTCAAGGTTAAAGCGATCCTGAGAGCCGGATCGTTCGGTTCCGGTAAAGACCGGGCGCAACGTCAACTCATGAGGGAGCCATGGATTTTTCTACCGGTTTGACCCGGGACCCGTCAGAGATCATCCGTCTTTTTGCCGACGTTTTTTCCGCATCGGAAGGGCCAGAGGAAGGGGCGGCAATAGGTGCATTCGTACGTGAATTGCTCAACACCACGCCGCCTGAAGATATCCTTGTGTGCACGGCTCAACAGGATCACGAGCTGCTTGGCTGTGCCATCTTTTCCCGGATGACGTTTTCGCAGGATACGCGCAATGTGTTCATCCTGTCGCCGATGGCCGTGCGAACGGGCAGGCAAAAAACAGGTATTGGACAGGCGCTGATTACCTATGGTCTGGATCGCTTGCGGGCGGCAGGTGTGGACGTGGCACTGACCTATGGCGACCCGGCCTATTATTGCAAAACGGGTTTTGTGCAGATCACCGAGGATACTGCTCAGCCACCGCTGAAACTCAGCCATCCGCACGGCTGGTTGGGACAGGCGCTAGACGGTTTTGACCTGAAACCGCTGAAAGGCCCGTCGGGATGCGTTTCCGCGCTGAACAATCCATTGCTGTGGTAGGCGGGATCGGTTTATTCGCTTTGGTCGATGGCCTTGGTTCCACAGCCTAGAACAGGGCCTGATCTATGATCGCCTTGCTGTTCCAGACATGTCGGGCCACCAGCTTTTTCTGTCGCCTGCCGCTGGGGATATAAAAGGCAGGGTCCATATCCTTATTGCAGTCGAGACCCGGAAAAATCTGCAACAGCTCTTGCAACGCTTCGGGCGGAAGGGATTTGAGGGCTTCCGGGCCGGTGAGCAGGCTTTCACTTGGCGCGCCTTCGGCAAGAAGAACCACGTGACGGTCACAGACAACGTGATGATAAACCACCTGCGTCGCATCGTAATCCACGTAAACGCCCGGCAGGTCTGTTAGTCGGATGGCCGAGACCAAAACGTCTCTTGTGTCGAACATGCGCTGCGCGATGTCCGATCGGACCAGCATTCTGTGCTGTCGCGAAACCGTCAGGTCTCGGCGGGGCAGGCCGTGCCCCAGGGCGCCGGCCGTAATGCGGACTGGGCGCAGTTCGGGTGATTTCAACAGATCGGCCTGGCGCAGGGACCGGGATAGAACAAGCCGAACGGTTGCCGAGCTGCGTTCGGTCGTCATCACCTTGTCACCGGGGCGGATATCCTGAACGCTGATTTCGCCACGGTCCGTCAGGATCAGGGTGTCCGAAACGAAACAGGGGGCGCCGGGGCTGGGATTGGGATCCTCAACAAAGTTGACCCCGTCCTTCGATGACAGAGACGCGGTATCGTCCGTGCCGTTGCTGCCGATCTGGGTCGAAGTCTGGCCACTGGCCGGCCCCTGTGTCGCAGTTACCAGCGAGTCGAAGGATACAAAGCTGAGAACCGAACCATTGTCCGAAAGAGAAACCGCCCCAAACCGGTTGATGCGCGCCGAAATCACGTAATAGTCGAACCCGCCCACGGTGGTCATCGTTCCGTTGTCGACATCCGTCGAACTGCGCACCGAGCCATTGGGGTTGTAAACATCGACCTGCAAGCCGGTAACGTCGGTTCCGGTCGGAACCCGGATTTCAATGAAATCTCCGTCCGGAGCAAAGTTCGGGCCGTTGCGATATCTTATTTCCGATATGATCGCGGGCAAATCAGTGGGTCTCCGGGCGGGTTTGGCGCGTTGGGTTGAACGTCACCGTCACGTTAACACCGGGCAGGAAAAACACCAAAGGACTTGGCGTTCAATATCTGGGGCAGGTGTTCTGCCCGCGATCAATAACCCTCGATTTCACCACCCTGTTGCCAAGGCTTGACCAGATTGCCAAAGCGGGTGAATTGGGCCTCGAACGACAACTCGACCGTGCCGATTGGGCCATGACGTTGCTTGCCGACGATGACCTCGGCCTTGCCGTGCAGACGTTCCATCGCCTGCTTCCACTCTTCCATCTTTTCCAGTTCGTGATCACCGGGCTTTTCGCGCTCTTTGTAGTATTCCTCGCGGAACACAAACATCACAACGTCGGCGTCCTGCTCGATCGAGCCGGATTCACGTAGGTCGGACAGCTGCGGGCGCTTGTCGTCGCGGTTTTCCACCTGGCGCGACAGCTGTGAAAGAGCAATGACCGGGATGTTCAGTTCCTTGGCGATAGCTTTCATGCCCATCGAAATCTCGGCGATTTCGTTCACCCGGTTGTCGGCCATGCCGCGGCACAGCTGTAGATAGTCGATGACCAGCAAGTCCAGCCCGTGGGTCCGTTTCAACCGTCGTGCACGGGCGGCAAGTTGCGAGATCGGCAAGGCAGGAGTGTCGTCAATAAACAGGGGACAGGCCTCAAGCTCTTTGGCCGCATCCACAAATCGACGGAACTCGGCCTCGGTCATGTCGCCCTGACGGATTTTGTGGCTGGAAATCTCCGAGGCTTCCGCCAGAACCCGGCCCGCAAGCTGTTCCGCGCTCATTTCGAGTGAGAAGAAGCCTACAACACCGCCATCGATCGCGCCTTCGCTGCCGTCGGGCTTTGTGCCACGCTTGTAGGCCTTGGCAACGTTGAAGGCGATGTTGGTCGCCAGCGAGGTTTTACCCATGGATGGACGGCCGGCCAGAATGATCAGGTCGGACGGGTGCAACCCACCCAATTGCTTGTCCAGATCGGCCAGACCGGTGGAAATCCCGGCCATGCCGCCGCCGCGCTGGTAGGCCTCGTTGGTGACGTTGACGGCTTCGGTGACGGCCTTGAGGAAGGACTGAAAGCCTTGCTCGGTCTGGCCCTGCTCGGACAGCTGATAAAGCTGCTGCTCGGCCTCGACGATCTGTTCTTTCGGCTCGCTCGAAACATCGACCCGCGCCGCCTTGTCCGAGATGTCGCGACCCAGCCGGATCAGCTCGCGCCGGATGGCAAGGTCATAGATCATCTGGGCATAGTCGTGCACCGCGAATGCGCTGATCGAAGCGCCCGCCAGTTTGACCAGATAAGCGGGACCGCCCAGTTCTTTCAGGCCCTCATCCTCGGCCATGAATGATTTGAGCGTCACGGGCGAGGCAAGCGCGTTCTTTGCAATACGGGCCGAGGCCACCTCGTAAATCCGGGCATGGACCGGATCATAGAAATGTTCAGCCCCGATGATCGAGGCGACCCGGTCGTACAGGTCGTTATTGGTCAGAATCGCGCCCAGCAATTGCTGCTCGGCCTCGATGGAATGCGGCATGGTTTCGGCATTCTGAATCTGTGCCGCTGCCTGCTCGATACTGCTGATCTCGTTCATTTTATCCCCGCTGCCCGTTCCGAGGTTCTACACGCGAAACGTCACCGCAAGCTATCTGGAAATACCTGTGGCTAACTTGGGGTAAAGCCTAGGGATAACTTTCCAGACCGCTTGGATGCCTGCATATGCATCGCTTATTATGTAGGAATTGTCGGAAAAGTCACCATATATCGTGGCGAACTGCCCGATTCTTCCGGGTTTATCCCCAATCCTTCCACAAGAGGTTTACGCTGGTTTATTGGCCTCTTGCCATCCGCGCGGGTCGTTCAGGAAAGCTTCGACAGCCTCAAGTGTTTCCTGATCAAAGGCTTTCTGTGCCTTGGCCTCGGCCAGAACATCCCACCACGTGCAGAGCGAGTGCAGCTTGACGCCATGATCACCCAGCGTTTTCTCGGTCTCGGGGAAGATGCCGTAGTAGAAGATGACGGCGGTGTGCCCGCAGGTAGCACCGGTTTCGCGGATCGCATCGACAAAGGACAGTTTCGAGCCACCATCAGTGGTCAGGTCTTCAACCAGCAACACACGCTCGCCTTCGCTCATCGCCCCCTCGATTCGGGCGTTGCGGCCATAGCCCTTGGGTTTCTTGCGCACGTAGGTCATGGGCAGAGCCATACGCTCGGCGACCATGGCGGCAAAGGGGATGCCTGCCGTTTCCCCGCCTGCGATGTTGTCGAATGCCTCAAAGCCAGCATCACGCATCACCGTGACGGTCAGGAAATCCATAAGTGTCGAGCGGATACGCGGATACGAGATCAGTTTGCGGCAGTCGATATAGGTCGGGCTAGGCAACCCGCTGGCCAGCGTGAACGGTTCCCGCGAGTTGAAATGCACGGCCTTGATCTCCAGCAGCATCCGTGCAGTCAGGCGGGCGATTTCGGTGCTGTCGGGAAAAGAACTGGGGATCATGGCGCAAACCTCGGGGCTGAAAACACGTTGCGGGCTGATAGCCCGACCCTTGGGCTGGAGTCGAGAGGGATTGGGCAAAAGAAAAGCGGACCCCCAAGAGGTCCGCTTTTGCCCTTACGGGCGATGGGCAGCCAAGGTGGGCTTAACTGCTCATGTCATAGGCCCGCTCGCCATGTACCGAGAGGTCGAGGCCATTTGTCTCGGTCTCGGCGTCTACGCGAAGTGGCGTGATCTGTGCAACCAGTTTGACCAACACAAACGTGACAACTGCCGTAAAGGCACCCACGACAATCAGCCCGCCCAACTGAGCGGTCCAGGTTCCAAGGCCAAAAAGGGCGATCATGAGCGTGCCAAAGATACCGCCGACACCATGCACGGCGAAGACATCCAGCGTGTCGTCGATATTCAGTTTGTTACGCACGACGCTGACGGCTTCCTGACACAGAACACCGGCCACCGCGCCAATGATCAGGGCCTGAACCGGACCGACGAAACCCGATGCAGGCGTGATCGAGGCCAGACCCGCGATTGTGCCGGTGACCAGACCGACCATCGAGGCCTTGCCAAAGCGGATACGCTCCCACAGGGCCCAGCTTAGCGATGCCGTAGCCGCGGACAGGTGCGTGACGGTCAGGGCCATCGCCGCTCCGCCATCGGCGGCCAGTTGCGAACCACCGTTGAAACCGAACCAGCCGACCCACAGCATTGCTGCGCCGACCATGACGTAACCGGGGTTGTGCGGCGGAGTGGTGCGGTTGCGACGCGGCCCGAGGATGACCGCGACAATCAGCGCTGCCAGACCAGCGGTTTCATGCACCACGATGCCACCCGCAAAGTCGCGAACGCCGATCTCGCCCAGAATGCCGCCATCAGCCAGCATCCCGCCGCCCCAGATCCAGTGCACCACGGGCGCATAGCACAGCAGCATCCACAGCGCCGAAAAGGTCAGGACAAAGCCAAAGCCCACACGTTCGACATAAGCGCCAACGATCAACGCAGGGGTTATGATGGCAAAGGTCATCTGGAAAGCAAAGAACAGGATCTCGGGCAGGGTTCCGGCAAGGCTGTCAACATCGACGCCGTTGAGGAAGGCCTTGCCCAAACCACCCCAAAGCCCGCTTTCACCGGGTCCGAACGCGATGGAATACCCTGCGACCAGCCACAGGACGCTCATCAAACAGGCAATGGCAAAGCAATGCATGAAAACGCTGAGTACATTTCGGGCACGCACGAGCCCGCCATAGAACAGGGCGAGGCCCGGCACTGTCATGAAAAGGACCAACGCGGTTGCAACGATGATCCAGGCTGTATCGGCTCCGTTCATGGGCCATTCTCCCTTCCGAATGAGTGCGCGGATCCGTGGAAACTGGGCGCGGATCGGCGCTGCGTGAGCGGTGTGGGCTGTTTCAAGCCACCGTCGGTTGGAGAAAAAAGAGGCATGGCAAAAAAAAGCGCCTGTTTTGGCGGCCTTTTTTCAACTGACTTTAAAAGCAGCGGTTCTATTGGTCAGGTGCTGAAAGATTAGGCACCTGCGGAAAGGGCCGTATACAGCAGGGCCAAGGCGTGGTCACGCGCCGCGCGACGCACGGCATCGCGACCGGGTGCGCCGAATTCGACGGTTTCCACATGCGTCGGCCGCCCCTCGGCGGCCAACCCGAAACACACACGCCCTTCAGGTTTGAATTCGGACCCGCCCGGCCCGGCAATACCGGTGATCGCGACGGCAAGTTGCGCCAGTGAATTGCGCAGCGCACCTTCTGCCATTTCGCGGGCCACCTGTTCGGAAACCGCACCGTGCGCGTTCAGCGTTTCGGCCTGAACGCCCAGCATGTCCTGTTTGGCCTCGTTGGTGTAGGTGACGAAACCCCGATCCACGACGGCAGAGCTGCCGGGAATATCGGTCAGGGCCGCAGCGACCATGCCGCCGGTGCAGCTTTCGGCGGTGGCGATCATCACGCCCTGCGCCTTGGCGCGGTCCAGCAGGTCTGTCACGTTCATAGCCCCAGAACTCCGTGTGCGATACCTGCCAGAACCATCACTCCGATGGCTGCAAATATACCTGCAATCACGTCATCCAGCATCACGCCCATCGGATCGCCACGCCGATCGGCCCAGCCGACAGGGCCGGGTTTGGTGATGTCGAACAGACGAAAAAGGATGAACCCGGCAACCCAGCCGGGCCAGAGCGCGGTAATGTCGATTCCATGCGCCCAGGACGGATAGGAAATTGCCCAAAGCGCGATGAACTGGCCTGCGACCTCATCAATGACGATTTCGGATGGGTCGTGGTCATCCTGACCTTCGGTCATCACGCGTGTGGCCCAGAGGCCGCCGACAAAAACCGCAACCGATGCAAGGGCCAGCAACGGGAAACCACCCAGCATGTGCAATACCCAGGCCATCGGCAGGGCCACCAGCGATCCCCAGGTGCCCGGGGCAGGGCGCAAATAGCCAACGCCGCCGACAGTCCCGATCATCTGTGCCGCGTTCATGCTTTCACCAGACATGCCGTGGCGAGCGAGGCGATGCCTTCGCTGCGGCCGGTGAAGCCCAGACGCTCGGACGTTGTCGCCTTGACTGAAACCTGATCTGCACGCAGACCCATGATTTCAGACATCCTTTCTCGCATGGCCACTGCGTGCGGGCCAATCTTTGGATATTCGCAGACCAGCGTGCAATCGACATTCGAGATGCGGTATCCCATCTGCCCTGCCAGCTCGACCGCGTGGCGCAGGAAAATCTCGCTGGCGGCGCCTTTCCATTGCGGGTCCGAAGGCGGGAAATGCTGCCCGATATCGCCCTGTGCCAGAGCGCCATAGATCGCATCGGTGACCGCGTGCATTCCGACATCGGCATCCGAATGGCCTTGCAGTCCGCGGTCATGCGGCACTTTCACACCGCAAAGGATCACATGATCCCCATCGCCAAAACGGTGCACATCGTACCCGTTGCCCAGCCTTACATCCATTTCCGTTCCCATTATGCGTTCCGCCCGGGCAAAATCCTCGGGTCGGGTGATCTTCAGATTGTCCGCGTCGCCCGGTACGATGCAGACATCAAGGCCGGCGGCGCGGGCCACTTCGACATCATCCGCAGCTTCGCCCGGATGGGCGGCGTGGGCGGCGATGATCGCGTCATAGTGAAACCCCTGCGGAGTTTGCGCGGCGAACAGTTTGCTGCGATCCTGCGTGCCGGTCACGGCCTGTTCATGCCCAACCCACAGCGCATCCGTCACCGCCAGCCCGGGCGCCGCCGCCGGACATGTTTCCAGGGCATTCAGAACGTCGGTGATGATGCGGGGTGTGACGCAAGGCCTTGCAACGTCATGGATCAAAACGCGCTGTACGTTCCGGCCAGCCAGTGCAGCCAATCCATTGCGCACCGATCCCGCGCGATCCGTTCCGCCCGAAGCCAGGATCAGGTCGGTTTCACGGAATTCTTCCCATGCGACGCTGTCTTCGTCGGACAACACCAGAACAATGTGATCCACCTGTCCGCGAAAGCGCTCGATCGTCCAATCGGCCACCCGCCGGCCCGCAAGGCTGCGCCATTGTTTTGGCACGCCACCCCCGGCGCGCGACCCGCGACCGGCGGCAACTATGATGGCAGCGGTTGTCATATGTGCGCGCTCTCCTCGTGATGGGCATTGTTTAGGCGGCGGTGAATGCAGAGGCAATCACCCATGGTCATGAGATTAATAATTAGGCAAATGATGATTTTGCGGGCTTGCTGCATGCCGATTTGTTGTTCATATGCGCAGAAAACGATATCAAATCCACAACTGCCCAAGGATTAAGCACGTTGACACTGCACCTTGCCGACAAAGAAATAACACCGCCTGTTTTGCTGGCCCCCATGGCCGGAATCACCGACCGCCCGTTTCGCGATCTGGTGATGCGTTTCGGTGCGGGTATGGTCGTCAGTGAAATGGTCGCCAGTCAAGAGATGGTGCAGGCCAAGCCCGGTGTGCGGGAACGGGCGGAACTGTCCGCGGATGTGGAAAACACCGCCGTGCAACTGGCCGGGCGTGAGGCCCATTGGATGGCCGAGGCGGCCCGTCAGGTGGCCGACCGTGGCGCGCGGGTGATCGACATCAACATGGGGTGCCCCGCCAAGAAGGTAACAAACGGTTATTCCGGCTCGGCCCTTCTGAAAACACCGGATCACGCGCTGGCACTGATCGAGGCCGTGGTGGGAGCGGTCGATCTGCCGGTGACGCTGAAAACCCGGCTGGGATGGGACGACACTCTGTTGAACGCGCCCGACGTGGCACGCCGCGCTCAGGACGCGGGTATTCAGATGGTCACGATCCATGGCCGCACACGCTGTCAGTTCTACAAGGGTCACGCCGATTGGCGGGCAATCCGGGCGGTGAAAGAGGCCGTATCGATCCCGGTCATCGCGAACGGAGATATCGTGAACACTGACGCCGCCCGATCCGCGTTGCGCCAATCCGGCGCGGATGGGGTGATGGTCGGTCGTGGCGCCCAGGGCAAGCCTTGGGTGTTGGCGCAAATCTGTCACGACCTGTACGGGGCCGAGGCGCCCGAGATTCCGACCGGCCATGATCTGGTTGATTTGGTTTGCGCGCATTATCAAGCGATGCTGGATTTCTACGGCGCCGATCTGGGTTTGCGTGTCGCCCGAAAGCATCTGGGATGGTACATGGACGAAGCCGCAACGCCCGCGCCCTTGCGTCGGGCTGTGCTGACGTCACGTGATCCCGCGGAAGTTCTGCGCCTGTTGGCGGATGCACTCAGCGACACGGACGAGGTGGCGGCATGAATTCCGATGCCAGCATCTGGAACTCGCTGCCGGTTCCGGCGTTCATTATTGATGAACAGGATCGGATATCCGATGTGAATGCTGCGGGTGAGGGGTTTCTGAATGCGTCGCGCAAATCGGTGATCGGCCATCCGGTGTGGGATCAGATCGCCGTGGACGCGCCGTTGGAAGAGGCGTTCGAGCGCGCCCGCTGGCAGGGCACGCCATTGTTCGTGAATGATGTGGATGTGGGGTCGGGTAGCCGAGCGCCGCTGCAATGCGCGTTGCAGATTGCGCCTTTGGTCGGGCATCCGGGCTCCATGATCATGATCATCTCGCCTCGTGAACTGGCAGGTCGGATGACGCGGGGGAATACGGTCAAATCCGCGGCACAATCCGCCATCGGCATGGCGGAAATGCTGGCGCACGAGATCAAGAACCCGCTGGCCGGGATCACTGGTGCGGCGCAGTTGCTCAGCATGAATATACCGCCGCAAGATCTTGAACTAACGGATCTTATTGTTGCCGAAAGCCGCCGGATCGTGAAGTTGCTGGAACAGGTCGAGCAATTCGGGAACCTTCAGAAACCTGACTTCAAGCCAGTCAACATCCACGATGTGCTGGATCGCGCAAGACGGTCGGCATTGTTGGGATTTGGCGCTGACATGACGATCGTCGAAGACTATGACCCGTCGCTGCCGCTGGCTTACGGAGACCCGGATCAGATCCTGCAGGTGATCCTGAACCTGCTCAGGAATGCGTCCGAAGCGGCAGGACCGCAGGGCGGAACGATCCGCCTGCGGACCTATTTCGAACATTCCTTCCGGTTGCGTCGCAGTGACGGGTCAGGGCATTCGCTGCCCTTGCAGATTGAGATCATCGATGATGGTCCGGGCCTGCCAGAAGACATCCGCGGCGATATTTTTGATCCCTTCGTATCCGGCAAGGAAAACGGCACCGGCCTGGGGCTGGCGCTGGTCAGCAAGATAATCTCGGACCATGACGGCTGGATTTCGGCCGAATCCGTGCCCGGGCGAACGGTATTCAAACTGTCGCTGCGCCGCGCGCCGCGAGACGCAATCGAGGACAAGAAGGAGAGCACCTGATGGATGGCACCGTACTGGTCGCGGACGACGATCGCACGATCCGCACTGTTCTGACACAGGCCCTGACGCGTGCCGGGTGCAAGGTGCATGCGACCTCGTCGCTGACCACGTTGATGCGTTGGGTCAGCGAGGGAAAAGGGGACGTGGTGATTTCGGACGTGGTCATGCCCGATGGAAACGGGCTTGAGATGCTGCCGAAGATTGCCGAAGACCGCCCCGGTTTGCCGGTGATCGTGATCTCCGCACAAAACACCATCATGACGGCGATTCAGGCGACAGAGGCGGATGCCTATGACTATCTGCCAAAACCCTTCGACCTGCCGGACCTGATGAAACGGACGGCGCGGGCGCTGGATCAGAAACAACGTGCCCAGCCAGTGCCTGCCGAAGGCACAAGCGAGCGCCCCGAAGAACTGCCTCTGGTCGGGCGTACACCGGTGATGCAGGCCCTGTACCGGTTGGTCGCGCGGGTAATGAACACGGATCTCTCGGTCATGATCTCCGGCGAAAGCGGCACGGGCAAGTCATTGATTGCGCGGGCCATTCACGATTTCTCCGACCGTCGAACCTTGCCCTTTGTCACTGTCACCGCTGCCGAATTGCGCGATCTGGAGGGCCCGGCGCGCGTGATGGCGCGGGTTCGCGGCGGCACATTGTTGATAGACGAAATCGCAGATATCGAGGATGAGCTTCAGGCGCGTATCGTCCGCATGATGGATACTCCGGGCGATCACGTTCCCCGTTTCATGGCCACCAGCCAATCAGACCTGACCGAAGGGATGGAGAACGGGCGCATCCGTCAGGACCTTTATTATCGTTTGTGCGGGGCGACGATCCACGTTCCATCACTGCGTGAAAGGGTGGATGACATTCCGCTGCTGGCCGAGCACTTTCTGGCTCGGGAAGAGCGGGAAAACGGCACCAAACGCTGGCTCAGCCCCGAGGCGGTGGAACTGGTGCGGCGCTATTCCTGGCCCGGGAACGTGCGGCAACTGGAAAATGCCGTGCGCCGGTTGGGTCTGACCAGCCGGGCCGATGAAATCACCAAAGCCGAAGTGGAAATGGTGCTGGGCAGCCAGCCAGAGGCGGAACCGGTCCTGAGCGGCGGCGAACGCGAAAAGCTTTCGACCTCGGTCGAGCGGCATCTGCGGAGATATTTTGACCTGCACGGCAACATTTTGCCGCCCCCGGGCCTGTATCAGCGCATTTTACGGGAAGTTGAGGCCCCGCTGATCGAAATCGCGCTGGATGCAACTGGCGGAAATCAGGCGAAATGTGCCGATTTGCTGGGAATCAACCGAAATACGTTGCGAAAAAAGATTACGGATCTCGATATTCAGGTGACACGTCGACGCAAACTGATGTAATATCGCCACACAAACCGTGGCATCCCGGCATCTGTTGGGAAAAGATCACGATATATGGCGGTAAGCCGCGCAAGCGGCACATCAGGATGAGGGCAGACAGTGGCAACCCGAGCACAGAGCGGGATGATCCCATCGATCAGTCGATGGCGTAAATCACGGAAACTGCGCAACTTTGGCACGTTTGGCCTGGTTCTCATGGGGCCTGTTCTGGCGCTGGCCACTTATCTTGTCATCGGTCCTTTCGATCTTGGCGCGACGGCACCGACTTTGCGGCTGATTCTGTTGGCCGATCTCGTATACGTTCTGGTTGTTGCTGCACTTGTGCTTGGGCAGGTTGGCAGCTTGATTGCCGCACGTCGGGCCAAGTCGGCGGGTTCGCGCCTGCATTTGCGCCTGATCGGGGCGTTTACTCTGCTGGCGCTGGTTCCAACCGTGACCGTGGCGATTTTTGCCGGATTGACCGTCAATATCGGCCTTGAGGGCTGGTTTTCCGACCGCGTGCGTCAGGTCGTGGGATCTTCGCTGACCGCGGCAGAAGCGTATGAACAGGAACACCGTCGGGGGTTGACGCAAGACGCGTCTGTTCTTGCGCGATATCTGGATAATGCGCGATCGCTGGACTTCTATATCTCGGACGCTGAACTGCGCGAAGTTTTGGCGCAGGGGCAGGCTCAGATTCAACGGGGGCTGCGCGAAGCCTATGTCATCGACGGTGGTGGCGAAATCAAATCGCGCGGGGACCGGTCCTACTTGTTCAACTACGAAGCCCCAACCCCCGAGCAGATTGCAGAAGCCACGGACAAGGGCCTGCTGATCATCGCCGACTGGCCCAACAATGAGTTCCGGGCGCTGGTCCCTCTGAAGGCTTATCTGGATCGCTATCTCTATGTCAGCCGCGAGGTGGATGGGCAGTTGTTGACGCTGCTGGACGATACCAAGGAAACGGCACAGTTCTATCAGCAACTGGAAAGCGAACGGGGCAGGGTGCTGTTCGAGTTCGGCCTGTTGTATCTGGGCTTTGCGTTGATCCTGATCCTTGCGGCTATGTCCCTGGGCATGTGGTTTGCCGAGCGGTTGTCGCGTCCCGTGGGGCGGTTGACCACCGCGGCGCAGCGGGTTGGGGCCGGTGATCTGAGCGTCCAGGTGATTGAAGAGGCCAGCGACGACGAAATCGCGATGCTGGGCCGGTATTTCAACCAGATGACCCGGCAGTTGAAAGGACAGCGCGATACGCTGTTGGAGAACACGCGGCAAATTGAAAGCCGGCGCCGTCTGTTCGATTCGGTGCTCAGTTCGGTCACTTCGGGTGTCGTTGGAGTGGACCCGGAAGGATGCATTACATTCGTGAACCGTTCGGCCGAGCGGTTGCTGGATTGGACCGGGGGCGAGCAGCATCTGGCCATCGGCATTGCGGTGCCGGAATTTCTGCCCCTGTTTGAAAGTCTGAAGGACAGCGGGCAAGAGGCCGTTCAGGGTGAAATCAAAGTGACCCGCAAGGGACGGCTTGAGAACCTGTTGGTCCGCATGGCCATCCGTCGCGGAGAAGATGGCGGCCTGGAAGGTTATGTGGTTGCCTTCGATGACGTCACCGATCTGGTCAGCGCCCAACGGATGGCGGCCTGGGGTGACGTGGCCCGCCGCATCGCGCATGAGATCAAGAACCCTCTGACCCCGATCCAGCTGAGCGCGGAACGGATCAAGCGCAAGTTCTCGCGCAAACTGGACGAGGAAGACAGCAGCAGCCTGGATTCGATGACGAACGTGATTGTGCGTCAGACCAACGATCTGCGTCGCATCGTGGATGAATTCTCGAAATTTGCACGGATGCCTGAACCTGAACGCAGGGAAGAAAACCTTGTTGATCTGGTGCACGAGGCTGTGCTGCTGCAACAGGCCGGGCAGCCGGATGTGCAGATTGATGCCGATCTGCCGCAACAGCCCATCATGGCCGATGTGGATGCAACCATGCTGAACCAGGCGCTTACCAACCTCATCAAGAATGCCGGGGAAGCCATTGCAACCCTTAAGGAAAAAGGGGCGCTCGACAACCTTCAGCCCCAGATCAAAGTGGCGGTCACCAGTGATGATGCGGGTACGGTCATAACCATTGCAGACAACGGGATCGGCCTGCCCGAGGATCGGGCACGGCTGTTTGAGCCCTATGTAACGACACGTGACGAAGGGACCGGGCTGGGCCTGCCCATCGTCAAGAAGATCATTGAAGAGCATGGCGGCGCGCTGACCCTCGAGGATGCGCCCGTATTTGACGGACAGGACCATTTTGGCGCGATGGCCGTGATCCGATTGCCGGGGGTTACTGGGTCCCAAGCGGCAGCGCCACAGAAGCAGGCAATTAGAACCAACAAACTGAAAGCAGGCCAAAGATGAGTGACATTCTGATCGTAGATGATGAGCGCGATATTCGCGAGCTGGTGTCCGACATTCTGGAGGACGAAGGCTATTCAACCCGGCTGGCGGCCAACTCGGACGAGTGCATGGCGTCGATCAACTCTGAACCGCCGGGGTTGTTGATCCTGGATATCTGGCTGAAAGACAGCCGAATGGATGGCATCGATATCCTGAAAGCGGTGAAACGCGACAACCCGGATGTGCCGGTGGTGATCATTTCCGGCCACGGCAACATTGAAATTGCCGTCGCCGCAATCAAGCAGGGCGCCTATGATTTTATCGAAAAGCCGTTCAACATAGACCAGTTGATGGTGGTGATCCGCCGCGCGATGGAGACCTCTCGCCTGCGTCGCGAGAATGCGTCTCTAAAGCGGAAAGAAGTCAACAATTCCGACATGATCGGCAAATCCGCCGCGTTCCGCGCCATGCAGGGGCAGTTGGACAAGGTGACCAAGTCGAATGGCCGCGTGATGCTCAGCGGCCCAGCTGGGTCCGGCAAAGAGATCGCAGCACGGTATATCCATGCCCACTCCAATCGCGCCAACGCGCCATTTGTCACGGTAAACTGCGCCGGGATCGAACCCGAACGTGTGGAAGAGGTGCTGTTTGGCCGGGAATCGGCGGAACGCGGCGTGGAATCGGGTTTGCTGGAAGAGGCGCATGGAGGCGTGGTCTATTTTGACGAAGTCGCCGACATGCCCCTTGGGACACAGTCAAAAATCCTGCGGGTGCTGGTGGATCAGCAGTTCCAGCGTGTCGGTGGCAGTGACAAGGTGCGCGTGGACCTTCGCGTGATCTCGTCAACAAGCAAGGATCTTGACGAAGAAATCGCGGCTGAACGGTTCCGGGAAGAGCTGTACCACCGTCTGAACGTCGTCCCGATTGCCGTGCCGTCACTGGAAGATCGGCGCGAAGATATCCCGGTTCTGGCGCAGCACTTTATTGAGATGTGCAACGAAACCCAGGGTTTGCCGATCAGGGAATTGTCGGAAGAGGCTGTTGCCCTGTTGCAGACGATGACATGGCCCGGCAACGTGCGCCAGCTCAAAAACCTGATCGAGCGGGTTCTGATCCTTGGCGATGGCTCCGGCCCGATTGAGGCGCGTGAGTTGCCCAACGAAGAAGAAAAGGCAGAAGATTCAGGTCGTGTCGTGTTGTCTGGCGCACTGGCCACCTTGCCGTTGCGCGAAGCCCGCGAGGCGTTCGAGCGAGAGTATCTGCTGACACAGATTAACCGGTTTGGCGGCAATATCAGCCGTACGGCCAGCTTTGTGGGCATGGAACGCAGCGCCCTGCATCGGAAATTGAAATCGCTGGGCGTAGTGACTTCGAACAAATCCGGCGCGCGCGTGGCGCAAATCGATGAACCCGAACCGGCAGAATAATCTGCCGGTCGCACGGCCTCAGCCGGCCTGACCGGGCGTTATGATCTGAAATGAGCCGTCATCGAATTTCACAAAGCACGACGCGCTGTTGAGCGGTGGCAAAGTGGTTGTTCGCGTTGCGGGCACGCGTGATTTCACGTTCTGTTTGCACGGCGGCAGGCTTACGGGTCGAAACCCTTTCTGTGCCATGCATTGCGCTTCGACCGTGTTGCGCAGGCCCTGATTCACATCCACGGTATAAACACGGCCGGGCTGCCACCAGCCGGGTGATTGATAGCAACGACCCCTGCCATCGCAATATGTGCGCCCCGGCCAATAGGTTGGCGGGCTTTGGCGGATCTGATTGGCTACCGGCACTTCCTTGACCGCCTTCAGCTGGCACTGAGTGGTCTCTTTTTGCAGGCGCGATACGGTTTCACCTTCGCGGTAGTACAGCGAAAGTGGTCCGCAAGAAGACAGCACCATCAAAGGTAACAGCATAGGAAACAGCGTTTTCATATGCTTATCATGCCGCAGCCGGGCTGCGATGACAATTCAATTGACCGCTCTGGGGGCATCTGTCATTCAATCCTTTCAGGCAGAAGGGCCAGAAGCATGAAGGTCATTATTTGCGGTGCGGGTCAGGTCGGCTGGCAGATCGCGCGGCATCTTTCGGGCGAGCTGAACGATGTTACCGTCGTGGACAACAATCCCGACCTTGTAAGGCGGGCGACTGAAACGCTTGATGTGCAGGGGATCGCCGGGTTTGCAAGTTATCCGGACGTGCTGGAACGGGCAGGGGCCCGTGACGCTGACATGATCATTGCCGCCACCCATTCGGATGAGGTGAACATGGTCACCTGCCAGATGGCGCACTCGGTCTTTTCGATCCAGCGCAAGATCGCGCGCCTGCGGTCGAAATCCTATCTCGAGGCGATCCACTCGGATCTGTACCGTCGTGATCATCTGCCGATTGATGTGGTGATTAGCCCCGAACGGGAAGTTGCCGCCGCCGCAATGCGCCGCCTGTCTGCCCCATCCGCCTTTGACACCGAGATTTTCATGGACGGCAAGGCGCAGCTGCTTGGAGTGCGGGTGGAAGAGGATTGCCCGATCGTCAATACACCGTTGCGGCAGCTGACGGATCTGTTCTCGACCCTCAGTTCCATCGTGGTTGGGGTGCGGCGCGAAGGCACGCTGTTCGCTCCCGAATCCGAGGATCAGCTGTTCGTGGGCGATGAATGCTATGTCTTCACCAACGTCAAGGACGTGGATCGCACCATGGAGGTGTTCGGCAAGGCGCAGAAGCGGCAGGATCGCGTGGTGATCGTGGGCGGCGGAAATGTCGGGCTGGAAGTGGCCAGAACGCTGGAAGAACGCGAAAGCCGCGTGCGGGCCAAGATCATCGAGCGCGACCGCCATTGCGCTGAACTCGCCGCCGAAGCTCTGGAACGGACGATCGTGCTGCATGGCGACGGGCTGGATGCCGGGTTGCTGAGCGAGGCGGGGATCGAACGGGCCGATGCGATGCTGGCAGTTACGGATGACGACCGTACGAACATGCTGGCTGCGGTGCGTGCCAAGGCCGAAGGGTGCGCTCTGGCGATTGCATTGATCAACGACCCCAGCATGGTGGCCCTGATGGGGCCTTTGGGGATCGATGCTTATATCAATCCGCGGGCCACGACCGTCAGCTCGATCCTGCGGCACATCCGGCATGGACGGGTGCGTCAGGTCTATTCAATCGGGGACGCCGAGGCCGAAGTGATCGAGGCCGAGGTTCTGTCGACCTCGCCTATGGCCGGGCAACGTCTGCGCGATATCGACTTCCCCGAGGGGGTGCTTGTGGGCGCGGTCCGCAAGGGAGACGAGGTTCTGCGACCGACAGGCAGCCTGCGGATCGATGAAAAAGATGTGGTCGCAATCTTTGCCATGGCCAAGGACGTGCCAGAGGTTGAACGACTGATGCAGGTTTCAATCGATTTCTTCTGATGGCGCATGCAGGGACACAACAGGTTGGATTGTTGCGGCGGTTGCCGTTGTTCCTGCTGATCTGGGGCATTGCATCCCTGACCATGTGGATTCCGGCGATCTATGCGTTGGCTCTGGACGATCACGACACGTCACGATCCTTTCTGTATTCCGGGATTCTCGGCTTGTTTCTGGTAGCCACCATCGCGATGGCGTCCTCCAACCGCATACCCCGGCGCGGCACGTTGGGGCAACTGGCGGTGATGCTGGCCTGTTTCACGCTGCTGCCCATATTTCTTGCGATCCCATTTCACGACGCGCTTGGTACGACCACCTTTCTGAACGCCTATTTCGATATGGTCAGCTCTCTTACGACCACGGGGGCGGACCTGTTTCCGGATCCGGCCCGCCTGACGGCCCCGTTGCATTTGTGGCGCGCCATGGTCGGTTGGATGGGCGGCCTGCTGATGTGGATCGCCGCTGCGGCTATCCTTGCGCCGCTGTCGCTTGGCGGGTTCGAGGTCACTGCCAAAGGCCAGCCGGGGCGCCCGGTGTCAGGGGTGGCGCAGAGCGAACGCGTGGACCCGCGTGGCCGTCTGATCCGTGTCGCCAGGACCCTGACGCCAGTCTATGTCGGGCTGACGACCGTGATCTGGGTTCTTCTGTTGATCGCCGGTGAAGTCGGTCTGACGGCGGTGTGCCATGCGATGGCAGTGATGGCCACGTCCGGCATCTCCCCGGTCGGGGGCATGGAAGGGGCGCAGGCCGGGTTTACGGGCGAAGCCATCCTGTTTCTGTTCCTGTTCTTTGCTCTCTCGCGTCTGACTTTTTCGAAGGATACCGCGACAACAGGCTATTCCCGTCTGGATACGGACCCCGAGTTTCGTATTGGTCTGATGATTGTCCTGGGCGTCGCAATCCTGTTGTTCTTCCGGGTTGTTGCGGGCGTGACGGAAATCGGTGGTCAAATGGAACCATTGCAGGCCTTGCAGGTCATCTGGGGGATGCTGTTCACCGTTCTGGCTTTCCTGACGACGGCCGGATTCGAAAGCGCGAACTGGAACGACGCACAGCAACTGTCGGGTTTGGGAACGCCCGGTTTGCTTTTGATGGGGCTGGCATTGATCGGCGGCGGGGTCGCGACGACAGCCGGAGGGGTCAAGCTGTTGCGGGTCTTCGCGCTGTATCTGAATGGCGCACGAGAGATCGACCGCCTGATCTATCCCTCATCCGTCAGCGGTGCAGGGGGGGGCAATCGCCGCATTCAAAGCGATGGTGCGTTCATCGCCTGGATCTTTCTGATGCTCTTTGCGCTGACCCTTGCGGTCTTCAACCTTCTGCTTGCGGCGATGGGGTCCGGATTCGAACAGGCCATGGTGCTCAGCGTGGCCACGCTCAGCACGACGGGGCCGTTGATCGAGTTGGCCACCGACGTACCAATTCGCCTGATCGATCTTTCTGCCAGCGCCAAGCTGACGCTGTGCGCGGCCATGGTCATCGGGCGTCTGGAAACGCTGGCGATCATCGCCCTGATCACCCCGTCGCTTTGGCGGGATTGAGCCGGGCACATCGTGCGGCGGCTAACGCCTGATTTTTCATCTGGAATATCTGTGCGTAGCACTCCATACTCTGCCGGAGGGAGCGCGTTGGTCCGCAGCGCGTAGCAAGAACAATGGCGAGATTATAAAAATATGGCTTCGGACAGACAGAATCTTCAGGATGCCTTCCTGAACAATGTACGGAAAGCTAAGGTTCCGGTCACGATTTTCCTGATCAACGGTGTGAAATTGCAGGGTGTCATCACCTGGTTCGACAATTTCTGCGTATTGTTGCGCCGCGACGGACAGTCGCAGCTGGTCTACAAACACGCGATTTCGACCATCATGCCGTCACAGCCGATTAACCTGTATGAGGGCGAAGACGCCTCTTGATGGAACATGAGCGGGCGCGCACCCGGGCCTGGGTGCTGCATCCCGAAATCAAATCAGACGAACAGCGCCGTGTCCCCGAACCGGCGCTGGAAGAGGCGGTGGCACTGGCTGCCGCTTTGCCCGATCTGGACGTGATCGGGTCAGAAGTCGTGCGACTTCAACGCGCGCAGGCCGGGTATTTGTTCGGCAGCGGCAAGATTGAAGAACTTGGTGCGCGTTTTCGCGACAACGAGGTTGAGCTGGTTCTGATCGACGGGCCGGTGACCCCGGTGCAGCAGCGCAATCTGGAAAAGGCTTGGAAGGTCAAGATCCTCGATCGGACCGGGTTGATCCTTGAGATTTTCAGCGATCGCGCCCGCACGCGGGAAGGGGTGTTGCAGGTCGAGATGGCCGCGCTCAGCTATCAGCGGACGCGGCTGGTACGGGCGTGGACTCACCTTGAACGTCAGCGCGGTGGTTTGGGATTTGTCGGCGGACCCGGCGAAACCCAGATCGAAGCCGACCGCCGCGCCATTGACGAGCAACTGGTGCGCTTGCGGCGGCAGTTGCAGAAGGTGGTCAAGACCCGGACACTGCACCGGGCCGCCCGGGCCAAGGTGCCTTATCCAATCGTCGCACTCGTCGGGTATACGAACGCAGGGAAATCGACGCTGTTCAATCACCTGACCGGGGCCGAAGTGATGGCCAAGGACATGCTGTTCGCCACACTGGATCCGACCATGCGCCGCGTACAGTTGCCCGACGGCCCCGAAGTGATCCTGTCGGACACGGTGGGCTTTATCTCGAACCTCCCGACCGAGCTTGTGGCGGCTTTCCGGGCGACGCTGGAAGAAGTCCTGGGGGCCGACCTGATCGTCCATGTGCGTGATATCAGCCACGAGGAAACCGAGGCGCAGGCGCAGGATGTCGAGGCGATCCTGACCTCGCTGGGCGTCGACGAAGAGAGGCCCCGGCTTGAGGTCTGGAACAAGATAGATCTGCTGAGCGCTGATGAACGCGAGGCGACATTAGCGCGGGCGGACCGAGATCCTGAGATATTTGCGATTTCGGCTGTAACCGGGGAAGGCATCGCACCTTTGCTGTCCGAGATCGCGATGCATCTGCAAGGTGCACGGCGTGAGGCGGTGTTGGATCTGTCTTTCTCGGACGGGGACAAGCGGGCCTGGTTGTTCCGGCAGGATGTGGTGCGCACAGAAGAACAGACCGATGACGGTTTCCGCATCACGGTATTGTGGACCGATAAACAGGCGGCTCAGTTCGAGGCGCTGAAGAATTAGCGATGGGGCCGGATATGTCCGACAAGCCGGACCAAAGAGTGTTCCTGACCGGCCATATCGATGTGCCTGTGGACCGGCTGGAAGAGGTGCGCGCGGCGTTGCCGGACCATGTGAAACTGACCCGTGCGGAACAGGGCTGCGTATCCTTTGACGTGATCGAGGATCAGACCTGTCCGGGTCGGTTCAACGTGTCAGAAGTATTTGCAGATCAGCAGGCTTTCGATGCACATCAGGCCCGGACACGGGCGTCTGACTGGTCGCGGGTCACTCAGGGGATACCGCGGGACTACAGGATAGAACGCGCATCCAGTGGACGTTGAGTCAGGCCCCGTCAATCTGCCGTTGATGGTCATCGGCGTCGAACCAGCCCGATGATGATTGTACAAGGTAATCTGACGTCAGTTCCCACTCTTCCCAGCCGCGCGCTATGACGTGATTGCCGGTTACGGAATGGTGCCCTTCGCGGGTCCAGACAAATATGGCATGAGATCCGGCCCATCGCATCATGTCGCAACGCAGCTCGAGATCCGGAAAATCCGCGTAAAAACTCCGGGCCATGTCGGCGATCGCCACGCGCCCCTCGATCGGGTCGCCCCGGTTGATGGTGACCTGCCCGTTTGACGCGAAGAAGCCGGCAACCGCGTCGGGGTCACCCGAGCTCCAGGCTATTGCGTAGTCTCGCGCGAGGTTATTCAGAGTATCCCGAATGCTGGCCATACTCGCCCCCTTTTGGTCCCACATGATCGGTGCCGTTATGTTAGGCGAATAAAGCTGTCGGTGCCACGATGCCCCCGCGCACAGGGCGGGGACTTGCCGAATAGGCGGATTATCGCGGGATCAGATTGGTAACCCCGACAGCCGCAGCGCGGGCCAGATCAAGATCCAGTGACATGGGTATGTATTCGCCACGCCGCCACAGCTGCGCCTGATCGTCATAGTAACGCGACAGGAAATGACCCGATTGCCCGGTCGCCGTAATGAAGACCGAGCTGTTGGGGTCGGCAAAGTCATAAACCCCGCGATACCCGGCGCCGTGCACATTCTGGAACGGATCAGGCCCTTCGCCCGATGTTCGGCCACGCAGCAATGTGTTGTCGCCGCCGCTGGTCGATTGGCGAATGTTCACAAAAAAACGCAATATAGGGACAGAGCCCAGCACGGGGTGATCATGCGTTGCCTGATGCGCGTCGCCCCAACGCAGGGATTCAAGTGCGCTGCCATATCGTTCAGAGATCCAGATCAGCGCGTCGTCCAGCGCAAGCCGTGCCATCTCGGTGCATGTCTCGACCGGTGCGCTTTGGATCACGTCGCACCAGACACCCGCGCCGTCAATGTCGCGGTAGACCCGTTCGATGAACAGCGGTTCGACATGTTTGTATTCACTGGCCAAAGGCCCAAGCTCGTCCGAGATCAGCCGGATTTGCAGCGCACGCAGCCAGGCCGCATAGATCAACGGCTCGGGCAGGTGTTCGTTCATCTCACCGTTCCAGTCCGCCAGCAGCGACAGCGCGATCTGGCGTTGGCGTTCCGGCGTTCCTTCGGGGGCCGAAGCCCCGGTGAACCACAGATCGGCACCGATCAGCGGCAGCAGAGACCGTGCGGTAAAGCTGACCGTGTCCAGCTGTGCCTCGATAAAGCTGTCGCGGGTATGCACCTCGCGCGATTGCATCAGGCGCTCCCAGCGATGCACGCGCTGCGTATCGCCCCATTCATACGAAACGTGATCCGGGAACGGGCGGTCTATGATCTTGTTGTTCGTGTTGCCCAGAACACCGCCGACGGGGGCCACGAATTCGGGGTTGTCGGCATAGGGCAGGCGGCCTTGCCAGCGATTGGTCTCGATCCAGCCGGGCGAGGGGATACGTCCCCGGCTTTGGTTTTGCGGATCACGCCGAGGCATGGCGCCGATCAGCTTCATCCCGATGGTCGTCTTGTCGACCAGCGACAGGTTTTGAGAAGGCGCGGTGAACTGCTCACCGACCGCGATGGCCTGCTCCACGTTGTCGGCGTTCATCAGCGCCATGGACGCCGACATCGACGTGTCCCGCGGGCTGAGCGCCGTCCAGGACAGCGACGCCACATGGCCCGGCGGTGTGATCGTTTCCAGCTTGTAATCCGTGCCCGGCAGCACTGGCCCATTGTCTGTCCAGCGCAGGGTCAGCGTAACCGGAGCTTCCCCCTTGATCTCGATGATCGAAGGGCGGGTCTGGAATTCCTTGAAGCCGGTCGGGGTCAGGTATTCCTCGGGGTTGCCAGGATTCAGTTGCTCGATATGTACGTCCTGATCGTCAAGATACGAGGATGTAAGCCCCCATCCCAGCCGGTCGCTGCGTCCGGTCATGATGGCGGGCACACCGGGGATCGAGGCCCCGATGACACCGCCTTTTTCCAATCCGAGATGTGCCAGGTACCAAATCCCGGGCGCAGTGAAACCCAAATGAGGGTCGTTGGCCAACAGGGTTCCGCCACTTGCAGAACGTGACGGCGCGGCGGTCCAGGCGTTTGAAGCTCCGGCCAGACCACGTTTGGGAAGGGGCGAAAGAGGTGTGTCGGGAATGTCCGTTCCCGCCGCATACCTCGGAAGATTTGGGAACAGGGTGGCATATTCCGGCAACGCCGCGATCCCGGGCCCGGGAACGTCGGGCAGGATATCGGCCAGACGTTCGGGGTTGTTCAGCATCAGGGACGTGCGCGCACGCAGAACTTCATCGGTCAGGTGGCCTGACAGTTGCAGCGCCATCAGCTTGATCATCGCGATACTGTCACCCGGTTGCCAGGGTGAGACCGGGGCGTTGAACAGGAACATCTCGGGTGCGCCGCGACCCAGCGCCTCTTCGTTGATCTCGGTCAGGCGGGCATTGACCCCGGCGGAATAGGCACGCAAGGCGGCCTTGGTATAATCGTCCTGCACCTCGACCGAGCGGTGGGCCAGCCCGTAAAGGTCCAACCTGCGCAGCAGCTTGTCGATGTGAAGCGTGCGCGGGCCAAAGACCTCGGACAGTCGGCCTTGCGCGGTACGGCGCATGACGGTCATCTGCCACAGTCGGTCCTGAGCATGGGCATATCCCAATCCAAAGAACACATCGGGATCGGTCTGACCCAGAATATGCGGCACGTTGGCGGTGTCGCGTACGATTTCAACCGGGGCGGTCAGACCGTCGACCTCAAGCGTTTGGTCATAGTCCGGCAGGGATTGGCTGGCCAGAAAATAGACAAGGCCCATGGCGGCGAGGATCAGGATGATCAGACCCGACGCGATGCGCACCAGCCAGCGGAAAACAAGACCCATTACTGCCCCAGATTCTTATTCAGATGAAGGTTGGACAAAGACTAGAGGATGGTGGGTCTGACCGAAAGAGGAACGCGGCAAGAACCTGCGTGGAAAGGGTTAAAACGAATGCCCCGCCGCAGTTTTACGCTGCGACGGGGCCGTTTGAGGGGGAAGTGGTAATCCGGGTTAGGGAATGATGCGGGTGTATTTCGTACCTTCGACGGTCGCGCCGAATTTAAGACCGGCCTGGCCAAAGACCACCGCCAGCACCGGTGAACGCAGTGTTGTCGTGTCCGTGGACAAGGAATTCCCGGTTGCGTCAACCACATATCCAATATCGGCGCCGGCTGTCCATCCGCTGGAACGGCGGAAATCGTTCAGCGCATCTTCGGTCATGAAGAACAGGATATGCGCATATTGCTGCGCACCGATTTGCAGACCTGCGGTTCCGGAAATTGCAGAATAGTAATCGACCGTGGCGCCGTTGATGCGCAGCGCGCCTTGGCCGTAGGCACCGCCAAAGAAGATCAATCCGGCGTCGGTGATCAGGGGCATAACCAACATGCCGTTGGCTTTGTTCGCGATTTCCACGGTGTTGGGGTACCGGCTGTACATTTCGGTCAGCGTGGCATCGACGCGGGCATCGATCGTGGCCGAGTTTGAGTTGCCGACGCCGTTGCCACAGGCAGCGGTCAGGGACAGGCCTGCCATGCCCAAGGCAAAGCCGCGACGGTTCAGTCGGGGGGAGTTGGAACTGCTCATGGTTTTTTTCTCTGTAACTGTGCCTGATGTGTCGGGTGATCCCGATCTTGCCGGCAAGGATACGCCGATTAGGGCGTTGTGTCACGGGAAAGCTGCCCGCTCAAGGGGGCTTGTCGGCGAAAAGTTGCGACTCTTCGGGGTTTTAGCCCTGCAGGATCCGGGCAACCTGAGGCGAGAAATAGGTCAGAATACCGTCGCACCCGGCGCGCTTGAAGGCCAGCAGGCTTTCCAGCATCGCCTTTTCTCCGTCGATCCAGCCATTCTGGGCGGCCGCCTGGATCATCGCGTATTCCCCCGATACCTGATAGGCATAGGTGGGCGCACCAAAGCAGTCTTTCACACGACGGCAGATATCCAGATAGGGCATTCCGGGTTTGATCATCACCATGTCCGCGCCTTCGGTCAGATCGCGTTCGATCAGGCGCAGGGCTTCGTTCGAGTTGGCCGGGTCCATCTGATAGGTTTTCTTGTCGCCGGTCAGCGCGCCCGAGGCGCCGACGGCGTCGCGGAAGGGGCCGTAAAAAGCGCTGGCGTATTTCGCGGCATAGCTGAGGATCATCACGTTGTGATGCCCGGCGCCTTCCAATGCGCGGCGCATTTCCCCGATCCGGCCGTCCATCATATCCGACGGTCCGATGATGTCGGCACCGGCATCGGCCTGGGCAAGGGTCATCTTGACCAACGCTTCGATGGTCTGATCATTCACGATCTCGCCGTCGACGACATAACCGTCATGACCATTGATATTGTACGGGTCCAGCGCCACGTCCGTCATCACCGCGATGTCGGGGGCTGCCGCCTTGATCGCCCGGATGGCCCGGTTCGACAGGTTGTCGGGGTTCCAGGCTTCGGCGCAGTCTTCGGTCTTGAGCGCGGAATCCGTGTAGGGAAAGATGCATATCGCCGGGATTCCAAGCGCTTGCGCTTCGACGGCCGCTTTTGCAATCAGATCCACCGACCGGCGAACCACGCCCGGCATCGAGGGAACGGGTTCTTCAACCCCTTCGCCGTCGCGGACGAAAACGGGCCAGATCAGGTCGTCCGTGGTCAAGACATTCTCGCGCACAAGTCCGCGGATTGCCCGGGATTGACGGGCACGCCGAAAGCGGGTCATGGGATAGGGGGCAACGGTCGGTTTCATGGCGCGTTCTCCTTGAACATTCGTGCATTGGGTGGCATGAATTCACAAAGGTCTCAAGGGTATCAATGGACGCGGCAGCGTGGCCGAACCTCCCTGAGTGGTTTGAATAAAGGGTTGGGTTTGGACTGGTACTCTTCGATCTTTGAAGTCATCGACATGCGCAGCTTTTCGAATCTCTGGTTCTGGATCGTGCTGGCGGTTGTCTGGTCTTCGGCGAGTCACTGGGTAATGGGCATTCCCTACGATCTGGTGGTACGTGCCCGACGCATTGGCGGGCAGGTCGAGATCGACCTTCTGGACATCGTTCGCATACACACCAACCGGATCCTGTTGATCGTCGACATGTCAGGCACCATCCTGTTGGCATTCGGGTGTTTTCTGTTCACCGGGCTGGCCACGCTTGGATTCTATTACGGTGTCGAGTTCGCGCAGGCCGTGTTCCTTCTTCTGTTTCCACTGACGCTTGTTCTGGTGGTGAACATCGTGCACGCGCGACGATTGCGGCGGCAGGAACTGACGCTCGAGTCTGTTTCGAAAACCATTGCGCGCTGCCGGCTCTATACCCAGATCATAGGCATGATCTCGATACTGGTCACTTCGTTCTGGGGCATGTATCAGAACATCTCGATTGGCGTTCTGGGATAGCAAAATCTGAAAGGCGAGGCGATGAAGGCTCCGAACCACGTGACAGTTGGCGGCGCCCCCGAAGGGTTTGACGCGCAGCTTGTGCTGAACGAAATCGCCCGCAGCAACGGGCCGGTGGCCCATGTCGCACGTGACGACAAGCGGATGGAGGCGATGCGCGCGGCACTGGCCTTCTTTGCCCCCGACATGCCGGTCTTCGTGTTTCCGGGCTGGGATTGTCTGCCCTATGACCGGGTGTCACCCAACGCCGACATTTCAGCGGCCCGCGTTGCCACGCTGGCGGCTCTGGTTCACCAGATGCCGCAGAAATTCGTGTTGTTGACGACATTGAATGCGGCAACCCAACGCGTCCCGGCGCGAGACGTGCTGCGCGAGGCGGCGTTTACCGCCCGTGTCGATCAGCGCATTGATGAGGCCGCGCTGCGTAACTTCCTGGTGCGCATGGGCTTCACGCAAAGCCCCACCGTGATGGAGCCGGGTGATTATGCAATTCGCGGCGGTATCATCGACATCTTCCCGCCGGGTGAATCGGGCCCCGTCCGTCTGGACCTGTTCGGAGACGTACTGGACGGCGCGCGCCGTTTTGATCCCGTGTCTCAGCGCACGACCGAAAAACTGGACATGGTTGAACTTGCGCCGGTGTCCGAGGTCATTCTGGATGATGCGGCCATCACGCGGTTCCGCCAGAACTATCGCATCGAATTCGGCGCCGCGGGCACGGATGATCCGCTATACGAAGCGGTAAGCGCCGGTCGCAAGCATCAGGGTATCGAACATTGGCTGCCCTTCTTCCACGAGAAGCTTGAAATACTGTTTGATTATCTGCCGGATGCCACGATCACCGTCGATGATCAGGTTACACCGGCCAGATTGGCCCGATGGGAGACGATTGCCGATCAATACGAAACCCGGCGTCTGGCGCTGGAAAACCGATCCCGCATGGATACGGTCTATAAACCCACACCTCCGGGGTTGCTGTATCTGGATGATGCCGCGTGGGAGGCGGCTGTCGCGGATCGGCGTGTCATGCAGTTCAGCCCCTTGCCGCAGGCCTCGGGTCCCGGTGTCATCGATGCGGGCGGGCGGATCGGGCGCAATTTTGCTCCGGAACGTCAGCAGGAAAGCATCAGCCTGTTCGGTGCTTTGGCCAGCCACATCAGCGCCAAGCTTGACAAAGGTCCGGTGCTGATCGCGTCCTATTCAGAAGGTGCGCGCGAACGTCTGACCGGCCTGATCGAGGATGAAGGTCTGGCAGAGGCGATTCCCATTGCCAATGGAACGCGCATCGGAAAGCGCGGCTTGCACCTTGCCGTCTGGGCGTTGGAGCACGGGTTCGAAACTCCTGATCTAACGGTGATCGCTGAACAGGACGTACTGGGCGACCGCTTGATCCGGCAACCCAAGAAGCGCCGCAAGGCCGAGAATTTCCTGACCGAGACCCAGTCGCTCAGCCCCGGCGATCTGGTGGTGCATGTGGATCACGGCATTGGTCGTTATATGGGGATGGAGGTCGTCACGGCCGCCGGTGCCGCCCATGAATGCCTGCTGCTGGAATATGCCGAGCAGGCAAAGCTGTACCTACCGGTCGAAAACATCGAACTGCTGTCGAAATACGGCCATGACGAAGGGCTTTTGGATCGACTCGGCGGTGGCGCTTGGCAGGCCAAGAAAGCCAAGCTGAAAGAGCGCATTCGCGAGATGGCGGACAAGCTGATCCGCATCGCGGCGGAACGTGCGCTGCGTAAAGCCCCCGTGATGGATCCACCGCCGCACGCGTGGGAGGAATTCAGCGCGCGTTTCCCCTATCAGGAAACCGATGATCAGTTGCGCGCCATCGCCGAGGTGATGGAGGATATGCACTCGGGCGCGCCGATGGACAGGCTGATCTGCGGTGACGTCGGCTTTGGCAAGACCGAGGTGGCGATGCGCGCCGCCTTTGTCGCCGCCATGTCCGGCGTGCAGGTTGCGGTGGTGGCACCGACAACACTGCTTGCCCGACAGCATGCCGCAAGCTTCAGGGAACGGTTTCGCGGCTTCCCTCTGGAAGTGCGGCAATTGTCGCGTTTCGTCTCGGCCAAAGAGGCGCAGCAGACACGTGACGGGCTGGCCAAGGGCACGGTCGATATCGTGATCGGGACCCATGCGCTGTTGGCCAAGAACATACGGTTTCACAATCTGGGTCTGCTGGTCATCGACGAAGAACAGCATTTCGGTGTTGGACACAAGGAACGGCTGAAGCAACTACGCAGTGACATCCATGTTCTTACCCTGACCGCAACCCCGATTCCGCGAACCTTGCAATTGTCACTGACAGGGGTGCGCGATCTGTCGATCATCGGCACACCGCCCATCGACCGTCTGGCGATCAGAACCTATGTCAGCGAATTCGACGCGGTCACGATCCGAGAGGCGCTGCTGCGCGAACACTATCGCGGCGGGCAGAGTTTCTACGTGGTTCCGCGCATCTCGGACCTGCCCGAGATCGAGGAGTTCCTGAAAAGCCAGCTGCCCGAACTGACCTGTGTGGTTGCACACGGCCAGATGGCGGCAGGTGAACTCGATGACCGAATGAACGCGTTTTATGACGGAAAGTATGATGTGCTGTTGGCCACAACTATTGTGGAAAGTGGTTTGGACATTCCAACGGCGAACACGATGGTCGTGCACCGCGCCGATATGTTCGGTCTTGCGCAGCTTTATCAGATCCGGGGCCGGGTGGGCCGGTCCAAAACCCGCGCCTATGCCTATCTGACCACCAAGCCACGACAGAAACTGACCGCCACTGCCGAGAAACGCCTGCGGGTTCTGGGCTCGCTGGACACGCTGGGTGCCGGGTTTACTTTGGCCAGTCAGGACCTCGACATTCGGGGCGCTGGCAATCTGCTGGGCGAAGAACAGTCTGGCCAGATGCGCGATGTGGGCTATGAGCTTTATCAATCCATGCTGGAAGAAGCGATTGCCAAGATCAAGGCCGGCGAGATGGAGGGCCTGTCAGATGCCGACGACCAATGGGCCCCACAGATCAATCTGGGCGTGCCGGTTCTGATACCCGATGATTACGTACCCGATCTGGATGTTCGTCTCGGCCTCTACCGCCGCTTGTCGTCGCTGTCGACCAAGGTCGAGCTGGAAGGTTTTGCCGCGGAATTGATCGACCGTTTTGGCAAATTGCCGAAAGAGGTGAATACTCTGATGCTGGTCGTGCGCATCAAGGCCATGTGCAAACGGGCAGGCATCGCCAAGCTGGACGGAGGCCCGAAAGGCGCGACGATCCAGTTCCACAATGACAAGTTCGCATCCCCTCAGGGATTGGTCGAATTCATTCAGAACCAGCGCGGCATGACCAAGGTCAAGGATAACAAGATCGTCGTGCGCCGGGATTGGAAGAAAGACAGCGACAAGATCAAAGGGGCCTTTGCGATTGCCCGCGACCTTGCTGAAAAAGTGGTCGCGGAAAAGAAAAAGACCAAGGCTGGCTGATGGGCAAGATGGGGCTCTGCCCCCGCTGCGCGCGCCGCGCATCTCCCCCGGGATATTTGCGGCCAGATGAAGTCACGGATCCCAGCTTCATCTGGCTGAAAATATCCCCGCCGGAGGCATCGCGCGGCAGCGCGATCCCGCCTATACTCGCATTGCAGCCTGCGCGCAGAAGCAAGACGCTGCAACCGCCCGATCAGCACGGGCCAGAGCCAGATCCAGGCGTTGTTTGACCTGTCGCATTTCAACATCTTCCCCGCGGGCTTTGAGACAATCGTACAGTCCCTTCAGGCTCCAGACGTTGTCGGGATGGATCGAAGCGCGGCTGAGCGAGCCGCCAAGGCCAAGATCTTCGCGATAGACGGCTTCTGCTTCTGCCGCATGACCTTGTTCGAACAGCAATGCGCCAAGCGCGTGGCGGGTGGGCTGCATCCAGCCCCAGGGTTCGTCATAGGGCAGGGTGTCGTCCAGTTCGACCGAGCGGCGCAGATGGGCAAAGGCGATTTCGAAATTGCCTTTTCGGTACTCGATCTCACCGCGCAGCATCTCCCCCGCGATTTCCAGCAGGTCGATCACACGATTGTTGTGCAACCTGCGTGTTTCCGGAACGCATTCCCTAGCTGCCAGAAACAGGTTCTCTTCCGCTTCGGCATGGACAACATCACCCGTTGCGGCATGCGCGATGGCGCGGGCGTAGTGGGTCGTGGCCGTCAGGGTCCGGTAGAGATCCGGATCGGAGGGCAGCTCCAGCGTCTTGGCCTCTTCCCAGCGGCCAAAGCGGATCAGGATGTGCGGCCCCATGGACATGTAGCTTTCGAAGTAATCCGCCATTGGGGGACTTTCGATGCGCAGCATCTCCTCTGGCGTTGTATCCCACAAACCCTGATTGGCGCGTAGGGCAGGTTCGATCTGACCCAGAAACAGCGCGCCGTAGATGGCGAAGTGATAATTGTGTTGACGGTAGCCGGTGTAGATATTGAACGCGCCTTCGCGTTCGTAATACTTCAGATCCGCATTCGAGGCTTTTTCGTTCCACTGCACCACATTGTGATAATGGCCGCACAGCACGTCAATATGTGTCGGCATATGCACCAGGTGCCCCGCATCGGGCACCAATGTGCGCAGGACATCACCGGCTTTCAGAGCTTTTTCCGGCGTGGGCGACATCTCCATCAGGTGAACATAAAGATGCAGCAGGCCGGGATGTGACATGGCGGCCGGATCGTTGGCCATGGCCCATTCCAACGCCTCTTGCGCTTCAAGCGTTGCAGCGCCTTGTGCCGGTTGGCCGGTTTTCAGGTCCCACATTTTCCAGGGTGTCAGGTTCAAAAGCGCCTCGACGTAGATCGCGCGCAGGTCCGCATGATCGCGGTGCGCAGCGAAGGCTGCGCGCATCGCTTCGGCAAAATCGTGATCCCACCGATGCATGTCCTCTGCCGGATCTCGTTGCGGATAGCGCGCAGGGAGGGCTCGGATCAGAGCTTGCTCGACAGGCGTACAGCCGTCTGCCAATCGAAGGGCGTTTTGCATGGCATCATAAGCCAGCGCCAGCGCCTTGCGGCGTCCCCGCTCGTCCTGCAAGTCCCATGGCAGGTTGTAATTCGGCCCCGCCGCGTAGGCGACGCCCCAATATGCCATGGCGCATTGGGGGTCGTGTTCAGCTGCGCGCTGGAAACAAACCACGGCTTCTTCGTGATTGTACCCATAGGTCCAGTTCAGGCCGCGGTCGAACCACAGCTGAGCCTCGGGAACGGAGGTCGTTACCGGACAGGAATAGCTGCCCAGATCATAATATTCACGCATCAGAAGCCCTCCGCTTGGTTCACGTCGAGGGTAGCGTGTTTCTGACGAGTCGCACAGATCAGGCTGGCAGACGTTCTTCAACGCGGCCCATATGCAGCATAAGCCCGAAGGCCAGAATGCACATGCTCAGGATACCAAAGGTCAAAGGCGTGATCGAACCGTCGAACAACAGCCCGATCGGGGCGGCGATGGCAGCGGCCAGCACCGTCGAAATCGATCCGATGACCGAGGCTGCCATTCCGGCAATATGCCCCATCGGCTCCATCGCGATGGCGTTCAGGTTGCCCAGCGTCACGCCGGCCATGAAAAACACCATGGTTTGCCAGAACACGAACAATGCGAACGAGGCGTCTGGCGAAAGATGCGCGGCGTTCAGGGTCATGACAAAGGTGGTAATCAGGATTTGCCCCCCCAGCGCCCATGTCACCATCCGGCGCATGCCCACACGCACCACTAGTGCCGCGTTCAGCAAACTGGCCGACCCGGACATCAGCGCCACGAACCCGAACCAGAACGGAAAGCTTTCGGCGCGGTCATGGATAACGTCATAAACGGGCTGAACCATTGTCAGCATGGTGAACAGCACCCCCATGCACAGGGTCTGAACCATGATCGAAAGGCGCACGGTCGGATGCGAGAACATTTCCTTCGTGGCCGAGAACATCAACGGAATGCGAAAGGGGCGACGGTTTTCCCGGGCCAGAGATTCCGGCAACCGAACGCCCATCCAGGAAATGATGATCAAAGCAAACAGAATGAAAGACACAAAGATCCCGCGCCATCCGAACAAAGCGATTACTCCGGCGCCCAGCATCGGTGCCGCCGCGGGTATCAACGTGAAAATCATCATCGCGATTGAGATGATCCGCGCCATTTCGCGGCCTGAATACAAGTCGCGGATGATCGCCATGGCCACCACGCGCGGACCTGCGGCGCCCAGGCCTTGAACCACACGTGCAATCAAGACCAGTTCCAGTGAAGAACTGGCCCATGCGACTGCAGACGCCGCAATGTACAAAGCCGCGCCGCCGTAAATGACCGGCTTGCGTCCCAGCGCATCCGAAAGCGGGCCGGTGAAAAACGTGCCGATCCCCATGCCCAACACAAATGACGTCAGGATCAGTTGGGCACGGTTAACGTCATCGGGGCTGAGCTGCGCGCCGATCTCGGGCAACGCAGGCAGCATCGAATCGATCGAAAAGGCTATGGTGGCGAACATCATTGCAATCAGTGCAATGAATTCCGCCTTCGACATGCGATTGGCCATGAAGACCTCCTAACCCGTTCGCGCTATCACGGCGGGTCGGCATAGGCCAGACTGGAAATTTGCACAGACCTCTGTGCTATTCTGCAGGGGAAGCCTCAAGTTGAGACATGATTTCAGCGATCACTTTCTCCCACATTTCAGGAGGTTGGGCGCCGGGAACCGCATGTTGATTGGCGACAATGAAGGTCGGGACCGAGCTCACACCCATTTTGCGGGAATGAGCATCGCGATTGCGGATATCCTCGCGGTCGGCGTCTGATTTCAGCAGCTTCATGACCACGGCGGCGTCCATTCCGGCGCTGTCCGCGATATCGGCCAAGACTTCGTGGTCGCCGATGTCGCGACCCTGCACGAAATAGGCGTCAAACAGCGCATCGACGACGGCATTCTGCTTGCCTTCGATGCCAGCCCAATGGATCAGGCGATGCGCATCCAGCGTGTTGGGGGTACGTTTCATGGCCTCGAAGTTGATGTTCAGACCGGCCTTTTCGGCGTGTTCCACCACCGGCGCATAGGCGCGAACCGCGCCGTCCTTGCCGCCGAACTTGCGCTCGAGATACTCGCGCCGATCCATTCCCGCATCCGTCATGTCAGGATTCAACTGGAACGGATGCCATTCAATGACAAAGGGGTGGTCGGGTACGTTGGCCAGTGCCTTGTCCAGTTGAGTCTTGCCGATATAGCACCACGGGCAGATCGGATCGGACAGGATGTCGAGCTTGACGGTCTGGGTCATTTTGTTGGTGCCTCGAAATAGGCCGGCAGCGCCCGGCGCAGGAGTTTGCCGTTTCCGCCGGTCGGCAGGGCGGGCAGATGGATGAAGGCGCGTGGTTGTTTGTAACGCGCCAGGTTGGCTTCGACATAGGTGCGCAAGGCCGCATCGTCCAGCTTTTCCGGGCCCGTATAGAAGGCCGCTATCACAAATGTGTCCGGTTTGACCTCGACCGCGGCGGCGCCGACCTGAGTGATGCCCGGAAAGCGGGACAGGGCGGCTTCGACCTCGACCGGGGACACGCGATAGCCACCCGCGTTCATCATATCGTCGTCGCGGCCCAGATAGCTGATCTGACCATCCACGGCCATGACGCCCTGGTCGCCGGTCAGAAACCACTCTCCCTGCATCCGCGTTTCAACCTCATCGGGTGCGTTGAGATAGGTCAGCATCAAACCGGGGTCAGAGCGGTGAATGGCGATGGTGCCTTCTTGGCCCTTTGGCACCGGACCGTCCGGACCAAGGATCGCCACACGACGCCCGGGTTGCGGTTGTCCTAATGCGTCGCTGCGCGCGGGGTGATCCGGGCTGGAGGAAATGAAGGTAGAGCATTCGGACATGCCATAGGCTTCGAACAACTCGGTGCCGGTGGCCTTTCGCCATTGTTCGTGCAGCGCGCGCGACAGTTTCTCACCCGCGCACAAGCCGTGGCGCAGGTCAGGCAGCTCCACCCGATCGCACCCTTGCACCATCTTGCGAAAGACCCCGGGGGCCGCTGCAAAGATCGTTGCGCCATGCTGGCGCAGCAGGGCAGGCAGGGCCGTGATTTCCGTGCCGGGCGCGGGGATCAGGGCAGTTGCGCCCATGGTCCATGGATCCATCAGGCCGGTGCCCAGCGTATAGGTCCAGTTGAATGCTCCGGCGTGACACAGCCGGTCGGTCTCGCGCAGACCATACCAGCCATCGACCATCATCTGCCGCGCCCAGATTGCTCGGTGGGCATGGGCCACGGCACGAGGCTTGCCCGAGGTTCCAGAGGTATAGACGACATAGGCCATACGTTCCGGATCGCCCATGTCAAATTCTGCCGGGGGCAGGTTTCGCATGGCTTCCAACGCGTCCAGCCCGATCTGTTTGGAATGCGAGGCGCAGGCGACGCCCGGATCACGCAGAATCACCGCCGGAGAAAGCTCGTCGATCATCTTGGCGGTTTCGGGTTCCGTCAGTTGTGACGATGTCGGCACCGGTACGATGCCCACGGCAATTGCCCCCAGATAGGCAATCGGGAAATCCACCGTGTTTCCCAGCCGCATCAGCGCGATATCACCAGGTTTCAACCCGGCCCGCAGCAACCCCATGCCTGTGCCCAGCACAGCCGCTTTCAGATCGCGATAGGTCCAGTCTTGCGCGCCGTTCGGGCGCAATATCGACAAAGCCACTTTATCCGGCGCGTGATCGGCGCGGCCCAGAACATGGGCCGCCAGATTGAATGGCGTGGGGCAGGGTGCGGGCGACCCCTGATCGAAGATTGACAACATGGCCTCTGGCTATCGCGCCGCCTGCCGCGTTGCAAGCATGGCTGGCCGGGCCTATAGAAGGGTCATGAGCACTCAAGATCCCAAATCTCTGATCCGAATTGCCCGCGATTCTGGCGACCATACCGAAGTCGAACCCTTGGACCTTGGCGCCCGTGTGCGAGAGCTGCGCAAAGCGCGGGAATGGACATTGGAACAGGCCGCCAGTCAGGCCGGATTGGCACGCTCGACCCTCAGCAAGATTGAAAACGGGCAGATGTCGCCGACTTACGACGCGCTCAAGAAGCTTGCGACCGGGCTGGAGATTTCTGTTCCGCAACTGTTTACGCCGCCCCAGCGCGATCAGGTGATCGGACGCATGGCGATCACCCGTGTGGGCGACGGCACGGCTCATGCCACCACCACCTATGAGCATGAGCTGCTGGCCGAAACCCTGACCAAGAAACAGATGCTGCCCTATCGTGCGCGGGTCCGCGCAAGATCAATGGATGAATTTGACGGCTGGGTGCGCCATGACGGCGAAGAATTCATGTATGTGCTGACCGGTGTCGTCAAGCTTTACACCGAGTTTTACGAGCCGGTTGAGATGCGCAGAGGGGACAGCGCGTATTACGACGGCAGCATGGGCCACAACGTGATTTCCGTCAGTGACGAAGACGCGACGATCCTTTGGGTTACATCACTTGCCTAAAGCGGTTCTGCTGAATTCCCGGTTCAGCCCTTCGGTGAACAGGAAATCTTCGACCTCTTCATGCGCCTCATTCATCGTAAGTTGGTGACGTTCGGCCAAATAGGCTTCAAACCCTTTTCGATCCTTCAACACGCGCATCATGTCCTTGTCACGCAGGTTCGGAAAACGCCGCTTTGCGCGTTCGCATGCCGCATTCCAGTCGTTTGTAAGATCGGTCCAGTTCATCATCAATGAGCTTCCCTTAGCAACGATTAGGACTGCTCTCCCCCACACCAGAGTACGGACAGGGTGCCGCCACGTAAGACATGACAAAATGTCGCAGCGCTGGACCGCGCTTTTTTCAGGGGGATTTGTGCCCGCTGCGAAGTTTCCGCAACGGGCCGACGGGCCTACATTTGGTGTGAGTGGTGGCGGGCCCGGTTGTTCTGTAATCCGCAGCGCCATATTGTCCCGGCAGGCAGAGAGGCGGGGTCATCGCCAGCTCGCTATTAAGCCTAAATGCCCAATTTATATGCATATTTTCCAGAAAAGTAAAATTGTCTGTGGGTGTTTCTTTCCGGATCGCTTGCATGTGACGATGCTGGACGCTGATTACGATGCTTCCAATGCGGCCAAACGATATCTTGTGTGGGATGATAATGTGCTGAAATTTGCCGATTGGTGGAAATTTCCCGAGCGCTGTTTGTATGAAATTGCTGGCACTTTGAGCTTCCGTCTTTCGGAAACTTCAGTTGGAAAGACCAGCCGGATTCACATGTACAACGGCTGGTCTTGGGTTTGCGCCTTTTACTGGGCGTCGTACCACCAGATTTCGGGCATGTATTGCGGACCGTCGCCATAGATGGGCAGAGTTTCCGGGTGCTTCAGCTCTTTGACATGCGCGATGCGCCCGATGTCAAAGCTCCAGATCGGGATGACATAGCGGCCTGCGGTCAGTACCCGGTCCAGCGCGCGGGTGGCCGCGGTAAAGTCATCGCGGGTTTTTGAGGCCAGCATGGCATCGATAATGGCATCAACTGCGGGCGAAGATACGCCCATCAGGTTACGAGTGCCGGGGGCATCAGCAGTTTCGCTGCCCCAATAAAGACGCTGCTCATTGCCAGGAGACAGGGAAAGCGCCCGGCGGAACGTCGTGACGTCAAAGTCCAGCTCAGACGTGCGCCCGACATATTGGGCATTGTCGACCTGTTCCGTCGTGACCCCGATGCCGAGACGTTCCAGCGCGCGGGAATAGATCTCGACCACGGTTGCCATCTCGCTGTCACCCTGTTGCAGCAGGAAAGTCATCTGAAAGGCATCACCATTTGCATTGCGCAGCACGCCTTCCTGAACGGTCCAGCCTGCCTCGGCCAATAGTCCCGCGGCCTTGCGGAGGTTTGCCCGGTTCCGGGCCGATCCGTCGCCTTTCGGCAGTTCATACCCTTCCAGCGTGCCGGGCAACAGGATGTCAGCATAAGGAAGCAACAGATCTTTTACCCGCCCCTGGGCCGGGCCGGGCTGCATGGCAAGGTCGGACCCCGAGAAATAAGACGCGATCCTTGGTTGCGCACCACCGGTTACCGTGTCGTTGATGAATTCGAAGTTGAACGCAAGCGTCAGCGCTTCGCGCACGCGCCAGTCGTCGAACGGAGCCTTCCTTGTGTTCATCACGAACCCGGTCATTCCCGAAGGTTTTCCATGCGGAATTTCGGTCTTGATGACATCGCCGCGCTGCACGGCGGGAAAGTTGTATTGCGTGTCCCATTTGTCGGCGTTGAATTCACGCACGGCTGAAAGCTCTCCGGCTTTGAACGCTTCGAACAAGACGCTGCCGTCGCCGTAGAATTCGATCCGCAGCTCATCAAGGTTCATGGTGCCGCGGCGAAACGGGATGTCGTACCCCCAATAGTCCGGATTGCGTCGCAGATTCACAAAGCGTCCCGCTTCGTAGCTTTCAATCACGTAGGGGCCGGTTCCAATCGGCACATCATGCAGTTGTGCATCCGCGAAATTCTTGCCCTCCCATTGCGCTTTTTTCAGGATCGGGCGCATCCCGGCCAGCAGCGCAAGCTCTCGGTCGGGTTCATTGAACGTGATACGCACCGAACGCGGGCCGGTTTGTTCGATACTGTCGATCTTGCCCCATAGACCGCGATAGCGCAGATGCCCCTGCGTGCCCAACGTTTCGTAAGACCAGATAACATCATCGATCGTGACCGGACTACCGTCGGAAAACCGCGCCTCCTCCCGCAGGGTGAATTCGACCCAGGACCGGGCTGGATCGGTCTCAACTGATTCGGCTAACAGCCCATAAAGTGTGAAAGGTTCGTCCCATGACCGCCCCATCAGGCTTTCATGGGTCCAGAAAGGCAATTGCCAAGGCGAGGTGCCTTTTTGCAAAAACGGGTTCAGGCTGTTAAAGCCGCCAGTGTTTCCGAACACGGCGTTGCCGCCTTTGGGCGCATCCGGGTTGGCGTATGGGAGGGACACAAAATCCGGTGGTAGGGCCGGGTCCCCATACATAGCTATGCCATGAGACGATTCTGCATGGGCGACAGAGATCACGAAAATGGTGGCGATTCCTGCCACAAGTGATCGAAACGGACGGAGAAAATCCGGGCTCATTTTGGAAACAATCCTGCTCTGGCCTTATTTTGTTGGTATTCACCGTAGTGATGATTTTTCTTATTATCAAACTTTTAGCTTGGACCAAGGCGCAGAATTGCTTATAAAGGTTGCACTGCTCGATAGGTTTCTTGCCTGTATGAAACCTGCCTCAATAACTTAACGCCCGCTTCGTGCGGGCGTTTTTTTTGCCTGTGGAAGTCTCAGACCGGTATTCCAATCCCACATGTTTCCCCGTTTTCTTTGCAGGTGCAGCATGGCATGGTGCGCCTGATCAACGCTTGAGGGAGAATGGACATGAGCCTGTCCGGCAAAACGGCAATCATCACGGGATCAAATTCGGGCATTGGCCTGGGCGTCGCACGCGAGCTGGCCAAGGCCGGTGCCGATGTGGTTCTGAATTCCTTTACCGATCGCGATGAAGATCACGCGCTTGCCGCGCAGATTGCGAAAGAGACCGGAACCAATGCGCGCTACATCAAGGCCGACATGTCCAAGGGCGAGGAATGCCGATCCTTGATCGAACAGGCGGGGTCTTGTGACATTCTGGTGAACAATGCCGGGATTCAGCATGTCTCACCGATTGACAAATTCCCGGTTGATAAATGGGATGCGATTATCGCAATCAACATGAACTCGGCCTTTCACACCACGGCGGCCGCGTTGCCGATGATGCGCAAGGCAGGTTGGGGACGTGTGGTGAACATCGCCTCGGCCCACGGTCTGACGGCATCCCCTTTCAAGGCGGCATATGTTGCGGCCAAGCACGGCGTGGTGGGAATGACCAAGACCGTAGCGCTGGAAACTGCGCAGGAACCGATCACCTGCAATGCCATCTGCCCGGGATATGTGCTGACGCCGCTGGTCGAGTCCCAGATTCCCGACACGATGAAAGAATACAACATGAGCCGTGAGGACGTTGTGAAGAACGTTCTTTTGGAACGGCAACCGTCCAAGGAATTCGCCACGGTCGAACAACTGGGTGGAACGGCTATCTTCCTGTGTTCGGACGCGGCCGCTCAGATCACCGGAACCACAATTTCCGTCGATGGTGGCTGGACCGCGCTTTGAGGTTTTGCGGGGGCGCTGCCCCCACACCCCCAGAGTATTTTGGAAATGATGAAGGGGTTGCGGCATGAAGCGGATCAATCTGGCTTTGCAGGGGGGTGGGGCGCATGGGGCGTTCACCTGGGGTGTGCTCGACCGGCTGCTGGACGAGGACGACATCGTGGTCGCTGCCATTACCGGAACTTCCGCAGGGGCGCTGAACGGTGCGGCCTACAAATCTGGTATGGTTCATTCCGGGCGCGACGGCGCGCGGGCGAGCCTGGACGGGTTGTGGAAGCGCATGGGCGCTATTGGCGACATGCGCTTTGCCAACTGGTTTCGCGGCCTTGAACCGGCGGCCATTGCGCAGGCGATGGAATATTCGGTGCCGTTTTCGATTGGGGATGCCTGGTCGCGGATGGTGTCGCCCTATGCGTACGGGCCGTTCTACAGCAACCCTTTGAAGCCGGTGGTGGACAGGTTCAATTTTGACGAGGTGTGCGCAGATGAAGGCCCGCGACTGTTTGTGTGTGCCACCTGCGTACGCAGCGGCAAGATCCGCGTCTTTACCGGCGACGAAATCAGCACCGACGCCATCCTGGCCTCGGCCTGTTTGCCGACCCTGTTCAAGGCGGTTGAGATTTTCGACCCGAAGACAAACCGGACCGAAGCCTATTGGGACGGAGGGTATACCGGCAATCCGGCGCTCTATCCGCTGTTCAACGATGATTTGCCGGATGACGTGGTGATCGTGAACATCAATCCGCTGGAGCGTGACGAAGTTCCGATCACGCCGCAGCAAATCCAGAACCGGATCAACGAGATCAGCTTCAACTCATCCCTGTTTCGCGAGTTGCGGGCGATCAGCTTTGTCCAGCGGTTGTTGAAAGAAGGCAAGCTGACAGCCGGAGAGATGAGCCGCGTTCTGGTTCACATGATTGCAGATAACGACTTGATGAACAGCCTGTCTGTTGCCACCAAAACCGTGCCCAATCCGGTCATTCTGCACAAGCTGAAACAGGCCGGACGGAACGCCGCAGACGGTTTTCTTGCCAACCACAAGAAGGATTTGGGCCAGACCAGCACAATTGATCTGCCTGCGATGTTCAGCTGATCACTCGGGCGGCTGTGTCGGATCTTTTCCATTCGGATAGACAAGCCCCGCCGAAATCACCAGTTTGGCGGCGTCTTCGATGCTCATGTCCAGCAGGATCACGTCTTCTGCGGGGAAGAACAACAGAAACCCCGATGTCGGGTTGGGTGTCGTGGGTACGAACACGCTCAGCAGTTCGCCACCGGTTTCGGCGCGTTGGCTGACCTCACCCTTGGCGCTGGTCGAGACAAAGCCGATGGCCCAGATCCCGCGACGCGGGTACTGGATCAGGCAGGCTTTTTCGAAAGAACGCTCGGTCTGGGCAAACACCGTTTCCGAAATTTGCTTGATCCCGGAATAGACAGAGCGCACGACGGGCATCCGGTCAACAACGCTTTCGGCGAAGTGGATCAGGGAACGGCCCAGAATGCCCTTGGCGATCCAGCCGACCAGAACGGTGAAGATCAGGAAGATCACCACGCCCACGCCGCGCAGGTTGATGCCCACGTATTGTTCGGGCTGGAATTGTTGGGGCACCAGCGGCAGAACCGCACTGTCTATCCAGCCGACCACCGACCAGATCAGCCAGACCGTCAACCAGACAGGCGCAATGACCACGATGCCCGTCAGAAAGGACGCGCGCAGCCGTGAAAGCATGCCCGGGCGGCGGTGAGGCTCTTCGTCGAAGGGTGTATTCATTGCGGTTCCGAATGGTTTCCGGATTTAGGTAGTCAATCCACGGCCTTGGTACAATAGGTTAACGTCACCTCTGTTTGACGAGCGCTTGCGCGATCTTGGCCGCCAAACGCGCATTGTTTCGAACAAGGGCGATGTTGGCGACCAATGACCGGCCTTCGGTCTTTTCAAAGATACGTTGCAGCAGATAGGGGGTCACGGCTTTGCCGGTGATGCGATGGGCATCTGCATCTGACTGGGCTTCGGCGATGATGGGGGCCAATTCCTCGGCCGGGATTTGATCGGCGGCTGGAATCGGGTTCGCCACCAACTGCCCGCCGGGCAGACCCAGCGCGCGGCGGGTCGTGTGGGCTTTGGCGATGGCATCGGCACTGTCCATGCGCAGGGGCGCGTTAAAGGGCGACTTTGCTGACCAGAACGCAGGAAACTCGTCCTGGCCATGTGAGATCACAGGCACGCCCAGCGTTTCCAGAACCTCAAGCGTTTTGGCGAGGTCCAGGATGGCTTTCGCCCCGGCTGCGACGACGGTCACGGGCGTATGGCCAAGCTCGTGCAGATCGGCAGAGATGTCGAAGGTGGTCTCGGCCCCCTGATGCACGCCGCCGATACCGCCGGTGGCAAAAACCTCGATCCCGGCATAATGCGCGGCGATCATCGTGGCGGCAACGGTGGTGGCCCCGGTGCCACCGGTCGAGATGCATGCCGCCATGTCCGCGCGCGAAATCTTGGCAACGCCTTGGGCCTGACCCAGCCATTGCAGCTGATCCTGCTCCAGCCCGACATGCAATTTGCCTTCGATCACGGCCATGGTTGCAGGAACCGCACCCGCATCGCGGATGTCCTGTTCGACCTGAGCCGCGACTTCGATGTTCTGCGGATAGGGCATCCCATGGGTGATGATGGTGCTTTCCAGCGCAACGATGGGCAGGCCCGCGTCCTTGGCGGCGCGAACCTCGGCAGAGTATTTGATGTCGATCACAGTGGGGTTTCTCCGGAAACGTAGGTTGCAGCGGCGTGCAGGGCGCGGGTCAGGGCCTCGTCACTGGATGCACCGCCGGATTCTGAGGCGATATGGGCCGCCATGAAAGTATCCCCGGCACCGGTCACGCGGGTGACCAGAACGGCAGGGGGTGTTTGCGTCAGGATTTCTGTCGAGCTGCCGATGGTTGCCGAATTGCCGCCGTCGGTGACCAGCACCCGCAGCGCGCCGCGATCCAGAAGGCCTTTGGCCGCGGATTCGGAATCGGTGAATTCACGCTGGCACAGGATACCGGCCTCTTCGAGGTTTACATAGAGCGTGGCGCGAGCATGTTTCAGGAACGGCAGCAGACGTTCGGCCTTGCCCGGCGATGCCGGGGCCACGCGCAGATCCGCACGCGCAAAAGCAGGGCTTTGGGCAATTTCTTCCAGCAGGTCCAGTGTCAGGTTGCCATCCAGTGCGATCGGGCCCTCAAATGGGGCGTTCTCATAACCCAGAGGTCCGTGCATCAAAGGGTGCAGTATCTTTGCGCCCGCGGCCTCCAGCGAATGCGCGTCGGCAATCGCCGCGATCAACCCGTTCGCACCTTCGACGGCCATATAGCGGTCAGTCGGCAAATCCTGCGACCGATAGATGTGATCCGTCACCATGCCGAGGCGCGAACAGGCATGGACAAGCTCGTCGCCTTCCGGATCGCGGCCAATGGCGGTCAGCAGGGTGGGTGTCATGCCGAAACGTACCAGTGTCATGGCAATGTTCATCGCAACGCCACCTGGCAGGCGGGTGATCCGGCCCGGCACGTCCGAGCCCTGTCGCATGGCGCTGGCCGATCGGCCGATCACGTCCCACAGGACCGAGCCGATGCACAGGATATTGGTGTTCTGAGTCATACGGGACGTCATGCCGCAGCGGTGTTGCCCGTGCAAGCCGGAACGTCATCGCAACAAGAGATTCCCGACCGGCCTGGGCCGATATGGCCTTTGGGCTTGCGATCCGTGGCCTTCGCGGGAACAATCAAAAGCAATGATTGGTGATTTGATTTTCCTGTTGGAGCGTTTCGTATGAATGGCCCCGTCTTCCGTGCCATCCTCCGAGCCCTCAATACCTGCGCCCTGAGTATTATCCTTCTTCTGACTTTGCATCCGGGACCCGTAAAAGCGCAAACTGCCCCGTCGACGGTCATTGATTTCTGGGTCAAGGATGACACTCTGTTTCTCGAGGTGAAACTGAACGCCGAGGCCATGCTGGTCGGTGCCGATCCGACACAACCCGACGCTTATTCCGGCAATTCAAAGTACAGATCTCTGCGGCGCATGGTGTCGTCGGAACTGGAACCCCAGATCAGAAATTTCGTTCAGGTCTGGAAGCAAAGCCTTGTGGTCGAAGCGCCTGATCGCCTGGACCTGTCTTATGAAGGTGTGCGTATACCGGTGGTGGGCGACACGGAAAAAGTGCGTGTTTCCAGGTTGTTGTTGACTGCACGTTTGCCGGATCACGCATCGAATCTGCGCCTGACCTGGCCGCAGTACAGCGGGTCAGTCGTTCTTCGTCAGCAAAACGTGATAGCCCCGTATACAGGGTTTCTGACTGCCGGAGAAATCAGCCCACTGATCCCGTTGCAGGGTGGGGCATCGCTGACGACCGAGCAGACACTGCAGACGTATTTCGCAAAGGGGATCAGCCGATTTGTTCAAAGCCCCCTCAAGCCATCCATCCTTGTTCTGACACTCGTGATGCTGACGCTGAGCCTGCGGCCTGTGATGTCTCAGGTGGCGTTTTTGGCAGCAGGGGTTTTTGTCGGGCTCGGGTTGGGCATGTACGGCGTGCTGGACGTACCAGAAAACATGCAGGATCAGGCCTTGGTGGCTGCGATCATCATTCTGGCGCTATGGAACCTGGTGGCCCGGCACTTGCAGGTCTGGCGCCTGTTGGCCGTGCTTGCCGCAGGCTGTGTTTACGGATTGGCACTGGCTTCGGATTTGACAAAGATCGGGGTGCCGCCCGATCATCTGGCCCCGGCTGTTTTGGGGTTTGGTGTCGGGAATCTAGTTCCTGTCGTCTTTGTGGCTGTTCTGGCCTTTGCCTGCGCGCTTTTGCTTGCAGGCGGGTCACACAGAAAACGAGGCCGGATTTCGGTTCTGACCTCGATGCTGATCGCCGGGATCGGCGTGTATTGGATGGCTGAACCCTGGTTGCTGGCTTAAGATATTGCCGCCAGCAGCTTGTTCAGCGCACCCAGCGGGTCGTCATCGCCCCAGATCTCGTCCCCGATGCCGAAGAAATCGGTGCAGGGGGCCAGATCGCCGATCAATTCGGGCGTCAGGCCGCCTTCGGCCACGACCGGGACTTCGATCATCTCGGACCACCATTTGAACAGATCTTTTTCGGCGCGGGTTCCGTCGCCCAACGTGGCGGTGCCAACGGGGCCGAAGGCCACATAATCTGCGCCGTGTTCGCCCGCCGTCATGCCGTCATGGCTGGACGCGCCGCAAAAGCTTCCGACGATCGCATCCGGACCCAGCTCCTTGCGCGCGGCGCGGACCGAACGTGCGCCGTCATCCAGATGCACCCCATCCAGCCCCAGACGTTGCGCCAGCAGCACGTGGTTTGAAATAACGATGGCCACGTCACGGGCGTGGGCCACTTCGCGGCAGGCATCAGCGGCACGGGCGATGGTGTCTTCGTCGTTGCCAGCCAGCGCCAGGCGGATGCAGGCGATCTCGGCCCCGTCCAGAACCGATGCCAGTTTGGCCGGAAACGTGCTCAGCTCGATGGTCGGAGGCGTTATCAGGTAAATCTGCGGCTGCTCGGGGGTGTCCATGGGCGCGTCCTTCGGCTTTTGGTCTTTGGCGCGGTTTAGCGGATTGCGGCGGGGAAGCAAACTTTTATGGCCGAGACCACGCAATTTCCAGCCCCAGCGCCTTGCCCTGCAAGAGCCTGCCGATTACAGCAGGCCAAGTTTTTACAAGGTGAACCATGCCCAGCGACAAATCCCAGCCTTCCTTCGTGCTTGTTCGCCCGCAGATGGGTGAGAATATCGGTGCCGCCGCCCGGGCGATGTGGAACTTTGGACTGGACCGGATGCGCATCGTGGCGCCCCGCGACGGCTGGCCAAACCCCAAGGCGGTGGCCATGTCCAGCGGTGCCGGCCGGTTGCTGGACGAAGCGCAGCTGTTTGACGATCTGGCCGGATCGCTGGCCGACAGCACTTTTGTCTTCGCCACCACTGCACGGCAACGCGGGCTGACAAAACCCGTCTACAGCCCCGAGCGCGCCATGCAGATCGCCGCTGAAAAGGTCGCGGCGGGCGAAAAGGTTGCGGTTCTGTTCGGCCCCGAACGCGCGGGGTTGGAGAACGAAGACATCGCCAAGGCAAATGCAATCATCTCGGTGCCCGTGAACCCGGAATACGCGTCGCTGAACCTGGGCCAATGCGTCTTGCTGACCGCTTATGAGTGGATGCGCCAGACCGGCGACGTGGCGCATGAATCCACCGATTTGGGCAAGGGGGACTGGGCCACGGGGATTGAAGTTGAGAAACTGGTGGAACACTACGAGGACCGGCTGGAAGAGGCCGGGTTCTTCTATCCCCCTGAAAAGGCCGAGGGCATGAAAACCAACCTGCGCAACCTGTGGTCGCGGATGCGGATGACGCGGGCCGACGTGCAGATGCTGCATGGGATCATGCGGCAGATGGTCCGCTGGAAAGACAAAGGCTGAGGCTGGACCTATCTTCCACCAAGCCCTAGCTTGCGACGAAATCAGGACATGAGGACAGCATGAGCGGTAAGCGCAGCATCTTCGAAGAGGTCTCGGACACCGAAAAACAACAGGCCGTTCAACCCGGTATGATCGACCGGGGGCGTGGCGGTGCGCGTAAGGCAATCCGTGCCTGGCTGATGATCCTGTTCGCTTTGGTCGTGGTGATGATCGCTGTCGGCGGTCTGACGCGGCTGACTGACAGCGGGCTGTCGATCACTGAATGGCGTCCGATTACAGGGGCGATCCCGCCGATGTCCGAGGCCGACTGGCAGGCCGAGTTCGACAAGTACAAGCAGATTGACCAGTGGCGCATTCAGAACCAGTGGATGCAGTTGAGCGACTTCAAAACCATCTATTGGTGGGAATGGGGGCATCGCCAACTGGGCCGCGTGATCGGGCTGGTCTGGGCCACCGGTTTCCTGGGCTTCCTCGTGACCCGCAAGATACCCACGGGTTGGACCGGCAAGCTGCTGATCCCCGGCCTTCTGGGCGGTGTGCAGGGGGCTGTCGGCTGGTGGATGGTCGCCTCGGGTGTGACGCAGGGCGAGGGGATGACCGCCGTCGCCAGCTATCGCCTGGCCACCCATCTGGGACTGGCATTCGTCATTCTCGGGTTCCTCGCCTGGTATATATTCGAGCTTGGCCGGGAAGAACGTGACCTGATGCAGGCGCGTCGCATGAAGGAAGCGAAACTGTTCTCGTTGTCCACCGGCCTGATGCATTTCGCCTTTTTGCAAATACTTATTGGCGCGCTTGTCGCCGGGATCGACGCTGGTCGGTCTTATACCGACTGGCCGCTGATCGGCGGGCAGCTGTTGCCGCCGGATGCCACCGCGTTGGAGCCGATGTGGCGCAATTTCTTCGAAAGCCCGGGGCTTGTGCAGTTCATTCACCGCTGCGCAGGTTACCTGTTGTTCATCTTTGCGATTGTCGTATGGCGCCGCGGCGGCGCCAGCGCGCATCCTCAGACGCGCTTCGCCTTCAACGCGGCTTTCGCAGCCCTGTCGGTGCAAGTTGTCGTCGGTATCGTGACCGTCGTCTACGGAGCGCCGTGGCAGATCGCCATCTTCCACCAGTTCATGGCCGTTGTCGTCTGGACCCTGATCCTGCGCGCGCGGTTCCTGACTGCATATCCAATCGCAACATCTGTACGCGGAGTAAATTAACATGACCGCTTTCGACGAACTGATGGCTTTTCAGCGTGAAACCTCGGCATTGGGCCAGATTGCCGGACGATTGGGTTGGGATCAGGAAACCGTCATGCCGCGCGGGGCCGCGCCTCAACGCGCCGAGGAAATGGCAGCGATCGAGGCCGTCCTGCACGCGCGCCGATCGGATCCGCGCGTGGCAGAGTGGCTGGATCAGGCCGCGCCACAGGATGAAGTCGGAAAGGCGCAGCTTCGGGAAATCCGGCGCGCCTATGATCGGGCGGTCAAGGTGCCCGCTGATCTGGCCACGGCGATTGCCCGGACCACGTCCGCCGCACAGGGAACATGGGCACAGGCGCGCGCGGATGAAGATGTCTCGGCCTTCGTTCCCGTGCTGGAAGAGGTCGTATCGCTGAAGCGTCAGGAAGGCGAGGCGCTGGCACAGGGCGGAGACGTCTATGACGCCATGGTCGAGGATTATGAACCCTATACGACCGGCGCTCAGATCGCGGCCATTTTTGATGAAATGCGCCCACGTCTTGTGGCCTTGCGTGCGGCCGTTCTGGAACGCCCGGAACCTGCCGCGCTGACCGGAAGCTTTGACGAGCTGACCCAGATGCGGCTTACGCAAAAACTGGCGGTCGCCTTCGGCTATGACCTCAATAACGGCCGAGTCGACAAGGCGGTTCACCCGTTCAGCTCGGGTTCGGGCCTGGATGTGCGCATCACCACGCGAACCAGCGAAACGGACCCGTTCAACTGCTTTTATTCCACCATTCACGAGGTCGGCCACGCGGCTTACGAACAGGGGATCGACCGCGACTACCTGCTGACGCCGCTGGGGCGCGGCGTGTCCATGGGTGTGCATGAAAGCCAAAGCCGGATCTATGAAAACCAGCTTGGCCGTTCGCGTGCGTTTACGGGATGGTTGTTCGATCAGATGAAAGACGCATTCGGCGATTTCGGAATTGCCGATGCAGATGCTTTCTACGCTACCGTCAACCGGGTTCATAACGGTTATATCCGGACCGAAGCCGATGAAGTGCAATACAATCTGCACATCATGCTTCGCTTCGATCTTGAGCGAGCTCTGATGGCCGGGGACTTGCAGGTCAGCGAGCTGGAAGCGGCGTGGAATGACCGGTTCAAGGCCGACTTCGGTTATGCGGTCGACAAACCGTCGAACGGCTGTTTGCAGGATGTGCATTGGTCGGTTGGACTGTTCGGTTATTTCCCGACCTATTCGCTGGGCAATGTCTATGCAGGATGTCTGTATCAGGCACTGCGCGGCGCAGTTCCTGAACTGGATGCCCAACTGGCAGACGGCGACACATCTGGCGCAACTGCTTGGCTGCGCGAACACGTCCAGCAGCACGGCGGGCTTTATGCCCCGCGCGAGATTATCCGACGGGCGAGTGGAGTAGAGCCGGGACCCGAACCTTTGCTGGACTATCTGGAACAGAAGTTCAGCGGATTGTACGGGCTGTGACAGCATGAATCGGTAGCCGATTGGTAAGGTTTCTCGCCATTTGCGTTGCAACATTGGCTTTGGCTTGACCATTTCGGTGATCGGTTATGAGGCCGGGCATGGCGTTCCAAGTGGCTGGAGCGATCTGATGCTTGACTGGTTTGAGACGGTGAATGCCTTGGAATAGGGGCTTCCAACACAAAACTGGACTGGTGAAGACGGAGAGATGGTCGCGGGACATGCCGCGCAATTTGTCTTCGGCTTCACGCGGAACCCTTTATTGGGCGACGCCAACTCTCGTTTTGCGCAAGCTTTTTCCCTGACAAACACGAACAGGTTATCCTAAACGACCTGAACCAGTTCGATTCGGGCCGCGACGGCTGCAAAGAACAAAACGCTGCCGACCAACACAAATACGTGCCAGATCGTATTGTGGAACGGCAGCCAGTCCAGCAGGTAGAAGGCGACCCCGGCCGTGTACACGAGCCCTCCGGCAATCATCAGCGTGACGATTGTGGGGGACAGGTCTGCCAACATGGATTGCCCGGCCCAGACCACCGCCCAACCCATCAATAGGTATAACGCAAGCCCGAACCAGCGGAACCGGTTTGGGTCTAACATCTTGAGAACTGACCCAAGCGTTGCCGAGGACCACAACCCGAGCAACAGCCCGGGGGACTGAGCACCGGACAACAGTAAAAACGGCGTATACGTCCCCGCGATCTTGACGTAGATGCCGGAATGATCGAGCCGTTGCAGAAACCCGCGCCATTCCTTGCTTTCGATCATGTTGTACAACGCAGAAAACGTCAGCATGAGTATCAACGTCACCCCGTAAATCGAGGCACCCAGTACCGCAGATTGATCATACCGGTAATTGATGGTCATCGTGATCAGCAGGGGAACCGCAATCAACGCACTCGAGACACCGAGCACATGGACCACCCCGTCGCTGATACGTTCTGTGCGGCTGTAAGCTGGTCGGATATGTGCAAATGACCACATATGAAAAAGCTAGGCGTCAGAATGGCTTCGGGCAAGCGGATCATCCCGAGAGCTATCGATATCGTGATCCAGAATGACAAAACGCCCGCAGAGCGAGCGTTTTGTTTCATATCCGTAATTAAGCGTGAGGATTATTCTTCGGTTTCCTCATCACCCTGATCGGCGATCCGGGCGACGCTGACGACCTCTTCGCCCTTGCCGGTGTTGAACACTTTGACCCCGCCGGCGCTGCGCGAGCGGAAAGAGATGCCGTCGACCGGAACCCGGATCGACTGTCCCTTAGAGGTGGCCAGCATGATCTGATCGTCGATTTCGACCGGGAACGAGGCCACCAGCGGGCCGCCCCGCATCGCCTTGTCCATCGCCATCACGCCCATGCCACCACGGCCGCGCACCGGATAGTCATGCGACGAGCTGAGCTTGCCGGACCCCTTGGCCGTGATGGTCAGGATCAGGTTCTCGGCCGCCGACATCTCGGCATAGCGTTCCTGCGGCAGGATGCTGTCGGCATTGCCGCCATCCTCGTCGGCGTCGGTGTCGTCGGTCACGCCGGCCATCAGGCGGCGCATTTTCAGATAGGCGGCGCGCTCGTCGGGGGTGGCCTCGAAATGACGGATCACCGACATCGAGACCACGCGGTCGCCCGCGTTCAGTCGGATGCCCCGCACGCCGGTCGATTTGCGCCCCTTGAACACCCGCACGTCTGTTGTGGAGAAACGGATCGCCCGGCCGGAATTGGTGACCAGCATCACATCGTCATCGTCCGAGCAGATGCGCGCGTTGACCAGTTCCACGCCCTCGGGCAGGTCCATCGCGATCTTGCCGTTGCGCTTGACGTTAGTGAAGTCGCTCAGCGCGTTGCGACGCACGTCTCCGGCGCTGGTGGCGAAGACGATCTGAAGGTTTTCCCATTCTTCATCCGGCACATCGACCGGCATGATCGCCGCAATGGAAACGCCAGTGGGAATCGGCAGGATGTTGACGATCGCCTTACCCTTGCCGGTGCGCCCCGACTGGGGCAGGCGCCAGGTCTTGAGCTTGTAGACCATCCCGTCGGTGGTGAAGAACAGAAGCTGGGTGTGCGTATTGGCCACGAAGAGGGTGGTGACCACGTCCTCTTCCTTGGTCTGCATGCCCGACAGCCCCTTGCCACCCCGCTTTTGCGCGCGGAAATCGGCCAGCGGCGTGCGCTTGATATAGCCGCCCGAAGTCACGGTCACGACCATGTCTTCGCGCTCGATCAGGTCCTCGTCTTCCATGTCGCCCGACCAGTCGACGATCTCGGTGCGGCGCGGTACCGCGAATTGTTCGCGGACGCTGCGCAGTTCATCAGCGATGATGCCCATTATGCGTTCGCGCGAGGACAGGATATCCAGGTATTCCTTGATCTTTGCGGCCAGGTCTTCCAGCTCGTCCGTGACCTCTTTGACGCCCAGTTGCGTCAGGCGTTGCAGGCGCAGGTCAAGGATGGCGCGGGCCTGAACCTCGGTCAGGTTATAGGTCCCGTCGTCGTTCATCTTGGACAGCGGATCGTCGATCAGGCGCAGATAGTCCGCGATGTCGGCGGCCGGCCAGCGCCGGGTCATCAGCTTTTCGCGTGCCTCGGCCGCGTCGGCCGAAGACCGGATCGTGGCCACGACCTCGTCAACGTTCGATACCGCCACGGCCAGACCGCACAGGATATGGCTGCGTTCCCGCGCCTTGCGCAGGTCAAAGGCGGTGCGGCGGGCAACGACATCTTCGCGGAAATCGATGAAGCTGGTCAGGAAACGGCGCAGAGTCAGCTGCTCGGGGCGGCCGCCGTTCAGCGCCAGCATGTTGCAGCCGAACGAGGTTTGCATAGGCGTGAACCGGTACAGCTGGTTCAGCACCACCTCGGGCGTTGCGTCGCGTTTCAGCTCGACCACCACCCGTACGCCGTTGCGGTCGGATTCGTCCTGAACATGGCTGACGCCTTCGATGCGCTTTTCGCGCACGGCTTCGGCGATCTTCTCGATCATCGAAGCCTTGTTCACCTGATAGGGGATCTCATCCACGATGATGGCATAGCGATCCTTGCGCAGCTCTTCAACGCGGGTCTTGGCGCGGATGATTACGCTGCCGCGGCCTTCCAGATAGGCCTTGCGCGCGCCGGATCGGCCCAGCATCACGCCGCCGGTCGGGAAATCGGGGCCGGGAACGTATTCGATCAGTTGCTCGGACGTCAGGTCCGGGTCGTCGATCAGGGCCAGCGTCGCGTTAACCACTTCGCCCAGGTTGTGCGGCGGGATGTTGGTGGCCATGCCCACGGCGATACCGCCGGCGCCGTTGACCAGCATGTTGGGGAAACGGGCGGGAAGGACAGTCGGTTCCTTGTCCTTGCCGTCGTAGTTGTCCTGGAAATCGACCGTCTCTTTCTCGATATCCGCCAGCAGGGCTGCGGCGGGCTTGTCCATCCGCACTTCGGTGTAACGCATGGCCGCCGGATTGTCGCCGTCCATCGAGCCGAAGTTGCCTTGACCATCCAGCAGCGGCAGCGACATCGAGAAATCCTGCGCCATCCGCACCAGCGCATCATAGATCGCGCTGTCACCGTGGGGGTGATACTTACCCATCACGTCACCCACCGGACGGGCCGATTTGCGATAGGCCTTGTCATGGGTATTTCCGGTCTCGTGCATCGCATAGAGGATGCGCCGATGCACCGGTTTCAAACCGTCGCGCAGATCGGGGATCGCGCGGCTGACGATGACCGACATCGCATAGTCCAGATAGGACGTGCGCATCTCGGATTCGATCGAGACCGTCGGGCCGTCATAGACAGGGCGCTCGGGCGGGGTTTCATCCATGTTTTCGGGGATTTCTGGCGTATCGCTCACGTAAACTGCCCGTATTTTGTGCTGGGTCTATATCTTGTGGATGCACCTTATCAGACCCGGCACATAAGGTGCAAGCAAGCAGCGCTCCCCAAGGTTCGAATCCTCGGTAACACCCAAGTAACATATTGTTATCTAAGTATTAGGGGGTTTTCGTGCTAGCCTGAGAATACCGTGCAACAAACCGGAGGTCTGCATGAAGACAAGTGAAACCGAATTGATGCTCAAGGGCTATGGCCTGACAACGGCCGAATTTTTCTATCACATGCCCGATTACGTCCACGTCCTGAATACCTTCATCTGGCAGGAATATGACCTTGCGCCGGATCATCCGAAACTCTTCGAATTCATCGAGTTTTGGCAACGAGAAATAGAAGGGCCGCTGCATTCCGTGAAATTCACGCACCGCAAGATGATCGCACCGGGCGAGTGGCGCAACATGGTTGGTGAGTTTCGCGTGAACTGAGTGATCGGCCAGGTCCGCGTGTGCGTCGGAATTCCTGTTCTCATTTGAGGCAAGTCGCGTATGGTGACTGCCAATCTAATGGCGTCACAGGAAAAAACAATGATCAGAGCCGTTCTCTTTGTTGCAGCGCTTTGCATGAGCAGCCCCGTTTTTGCCGAGGGTGTTCTGGACAAGATCAAGAAAGGTGCCGAGAGCGTCGGGAAGACGATCGACAAAGGTGCCGAAGCGGTTGACGATACGATCACGTCCACTTCGGAGCTGCTGTCCAACGAGGCAACACCTGAAGAAACGCGCGCAAAGCTTGACGCGATGGCAGGTGAGATTTTGGATCAGCTTCTGGCGGAAAACCCCGATGCGCGGCCACTTTATGACGTCAGTGCCGGGTATGCGGTGTTCGACTCCCGTAAGGTTACGGTATTCCCTGTGTCGGCGGGCTATGGCCGGGGCGTGGCGGTGTCGAAAGACACCGGGCAACACACATATATGAACATGGGAACGGGCGGCGTTGGCGGCGCCATCGGCATCGGTGGTTTCGAGACCAAATTCGTAATCCTGTTCGAAACCCCTGCTGATCTGGATAAGTTTATAAACCAGGGCTATGACGCGACCGCAGAAACGGGGGCCATGTATGGCGAGGATAAAACGGGCGAAACCCTGCGTTTCACTGATGGACGCTCGTTTTTTGTTCTCAACAAAAAGGGCTGGCGCGTATCGGCCGGCGCGTCCGGCACCAAGTTCTGGAAATCGCCCGAGCTGAATTGATCAGCCAGAACAGCTGGCCCCGCCCAAAACGCAGAATTTGGCGCAATGAGGGTGGTTCAGATGCACGTCCGCCTCGGCCTGGGCCAGGGTATGGCCCATCTCGAACTCGGGCTCATAGGGCAGCAGGGTGCAGGCCAGGACAGCAGGTTTTTCGGCCCCTTTGCGCTTGACCACCATACGGGCGCTGGCGCACATGACGTCGTTGGGGGATTTGTCAAGAATTCCCCAGCATGCGGTGGTGATTTCTGGAACCTCGACAGTTTCGTCCATTTCGGGAAACAGAACGGTCTGAGCCGGGTTCTGCGGGTCAATGTCAAATCCGTGCCTGGCAAAGAACCTGGCATAGCCCGCACGGCTTTCCGCGTCTGACTCCCCCCAGACCGTACGCCCGGCGATGGCCATGTTGAAACCGTGGTCGCGCAACCATTCCATACCGGCCAGGGTTTTGTCGAAACTGCCGTCACCGCGTTCTTCGTCATGCAGGGCCGGGCGGAAGTGATCGACCGAAACGCGCAGAGTCAACATGTGGTTGAATTCCTTTTGCAATCCCAGCAACCCGTCGCGCATTTTGCGGCGCATCATCGGCGCCATTGCGTTGGTCAGAATCAGAACCTTGTACCCTCGTTCCAGCGCGGCGCGTGTCATGTCGATCATGTCCGGGTTCATGAACGGCTCACCGCCCGTGAACCCGATCTCGTGCACGGGCCAGTTACGAGCTTCGATCTGATCAAGGTAGTTCCGGACCTCGTCAGCGGTGATGTAAACCAAAGCGTCATTGGTCGGGCTGCTGGCGATATAGCAGTTCACGCATTCGATATTGCACAAAGTGCCCGTATTGAACCAAAGGGTCTCGGGCCGTGTCAGGGAAACCTTTGCGCGGGTCTGGCCGTCAGCTGTCACCGATTTGTTTTGAAACTTGCCGATATTGGCGAGCTGTGGGGCGTTGTCTTTCATTCCCGCATCCGGTTCTTAAAGGTCATCAATCCGATCTAGCCCTTTGTCACGGATTTGGTAAGGGTGACGCAGCGGTTCTGACAGAGTTTTGAACAGAGTGATTTATTGCCGTATGGTTGCGCTAACATTGGACATGCCGGAAGGGGCGGGGTAAGGACAATTCATGGTTTCACGCGTCATACCTGTTGATCCCTTTGATCTGATCATTTTCGGCGGCACCGGCGATCTGGCGCAGCGCAAGATTCTGCCCGCGCTTTACCGTCGGTTTTGCGCCGGGCAATGGTATGAGGATGCCAGGATTATCGCAGCAGCGCGTGCGGGCCATTCCGCAGAAGATTTCCGGCAGATGGTCGCAGAATCGCTGCACCGGCATGCTGCGGTCCGCGCTTCGGAGTCCCAGAGAGTGTCCCGTTTTCTACAGCGGGTCGATTATGTCCCGCTGGATGCAGTATCAGCCGAAGGATGGGACCTGCTGGGTGAAAAACTGTTGCCTAACCGCGTGCGCGCGTTCTATTTCTCGGTCGGCCCAAGCCTGTTCGGCCCTTTGGCCGAGCGGGTCCGGGCCTATGATCTGGCGACCGAAGATACGCGCATCGTGGTGGAAAAACCGTTCGGGCATGATCTGGGCAGCGCGCGAGAGCTGAATGCCACACTGGCTGCGCATTTTGATGAAAGCCAGATCTACCGAATCGATCATTACCTGGGCAAGGAAACCGTCCAGAACCTGATGGCCGTACGGTTTGGCAATATGCTGTTCGAACCGCTGTGGAACAGCCAGTATGTCGACCATATCCAGATCACCGTTGCCGAAACCGTCGGTATCGATGGGCGCGAAGAATACTATGAACGCGCCGGCGCGATGCGGGACATGGTGCAAAATCACCTGATGCAGCTGCTGTGCCTGATTGCGATGGAACCCCCGGCAAAGTTCGATCCGGACGCGGTGCGAGATGAAAAGCTCAAGGTGATCCGGGCGCTTGATCCGGTGGAGCCGCATCACATCGTGCGCGGCCAGTTTTCGGCAGGGCCGGACGGGGCGGGATACCGCGAATGTGTCGGCAACCCACGCTCGACCACTGAAAGCTATGTGGCGCTGAAGGCGCATGTCAGCAATTGGCGATGGGCAGGCACGCCGTTTTATCTGCGTACGGGCAAACGGCTGGTGGCGCGTTCGTCGATTATCAATGTGATGTTCAAGGACGCGCCGCATTCGATTTTCGGGGAAGAGGCCGGGCGTCACGCCAATGCGCTATCGATCCGGTTGCAACCCAACGAGGGGATCACGCTGAAAGTGACGATCAAGGAACCGGGGCCAGGCGGGATGCGGCTGATCGACGTGCCATTGGACATGAGTTTCGCCGAAGCGCTGGGGCCCGAGAATCAAGACCCGCCAGATGCTTACGAGCGCCTCGTCATGGACGTGATACGGGGCAACCAAACGCTGTTCATGCGTGGGGACGAGGTCGAGGCCGCATGGGCCTGGACCGATCCGATCATCGCCGGATGGCTGGCGCGCGGGGACGTGCCCAAACCTTATGACAGTGGCAGCACAGGGCCGGGCGACGCCGAGCTGCTGATGAAACGGGATGGTCGCCGCTGGCAGGGAATAAAGCCATGAACATTCAAGAATATGCCGACCGAGAAATGCTGGCCATCGATGTGGCAAACGCGTTGGCGGGTGAGCTTGAGACCGCTTTGTTGCACAATGACACGGTTGCATTGGCCGTCCCCGGCGGGACGACACCGGGGCCGGTTTTTGACAGCCTGTGTGCTGCCGATCTCGAGTGGGACCGTGTGCGGGTTCTGCCTACGGACGAACGCTGCGTGCCGGCTGATCACGAACGTTCGAACGAACGCCTGATCCGGGAAAGACTGCTGACCAACCGGGCATCCGTGGCACAGTATATCCCACTTTATGTTCCGGGCGCAGAGCCTGAATCGGCTTTGCCGGAAGTTGAATCGCTGATCGCGCCGGTGCTGCCTTTGTCGGTTCTTGTCCTTGGGATGGGGGAAGACATGCACACGGCTTCGTTGTTCCCCGGAATGGATGGGCTGGACAAGGCCCTCGACAGCCAGGCGCCGACCTTGATCGTCGCCCGGACCGATGTGCAGCCAGAGCCCCGGATTTCTTTGACGGCCCCTGTGCTGGACGGGGCTTTGTCGAAACATCTGATCATCTACGGGCAGGCAAAACGAGACGTATTGGACAAGGCCATGTCGATGCCACCGGAAGAGGCACCGATCGCCGCGGTCCTCAGCGGCATGACGGTTCATTGGGCGGAGTGAGGCAATGCAGTTGGATGCTTTAAAGGCGCTTGCAGCGGCTGACCGCCGTATCGTCGACCTGTTTGCAAAGGATGCAACCCGGGCCGCGGCGTTTTCAGCCTCGACCGGGGATTTGCTGTTCGATTATTCAAAAACGCAGATTGATGAAGACGTGCGCGCTGCGCTGCTGCAATTGTGTGAAGATGCCGGGCTTGCGACGCGGCGCGACGCCATGTTTACCGGGAAGAAGATCAACGAAACCGAAGGGCGCGCGGTGCTGCACACGGCGTTGCGCAATCTGGACGGTGGCCCGGTCGAAGTGGATGGTCAGGACGTCATGCCCGGGGTTCTGGACACGCTGCAACGAATGCGGGTCTTTGCCGAAGAAGTCCGCGGTGGTGCGATTGCCGGGGCAGGGGGCAGCTTTACCGATGTGGTCAATATCGGCATCGGTGGGTCGGATCTTGGCCCGGTCATGGCCACTCATGCGCTGGCTCCGTATCATGACGGGCCGCGCCTGCATTATGTCTCGAACGTGGATGGGGCCCACATCGCGGATACGTTGCGCCCATTGGATCCTGCACGGACGCTTGTGATTGTCGCGTCCAAGACATTCACCACGATCGAAACGATGACCAATGCGCGCACGGCCCGCGCCTGGATGTCCGAGGGCGGAGGTGATCCGTCCCGCCAGTTCGCCGCCGTATCCAGCGCGCTGGACAAGACGCAGGCTTTCGGCATCCCCGAGGCGCATGTATTTGGTTTCGCTGATTGGGTGGGTGGGCGTTATTCGGTCTGGGGGCCGGTCGGATTGCCGGTCATGATTGCCGTCGGTTCAAATGCATTTGATGCGTTTCTGCGAGGCGGGCAGGCGATGGATCTGCATTTCCGCTCGGCGGATTGGGTGGAAAACATGCCTGTGATGCTGGCGCTGGTCGGCATCTGGCACCGTCAGGTTCTGGGTTGCACCAGCCGCGCTGTGCTGCCCTATGATCAGCGGCTGCTGCGCCTGCCGGCCTATCTCCAGCAGTTGGAAATGGAATCGAATGGCAAATCTGTCGCGATGGACGGATCTGCGGTGGCTGCCCCTTCCGGGCCGGTGGTCTGGGGAGAGCCGGGCACCAACGGCCAGCATGCGTTCTATCAGCTGATCCATCAGGGGACGGATGTCATTCCCTGCGAATTCATGGTCGCCGCCGAAGGGCACGAACCCGAGTTGACCCACCATCACCGCCTGCTTTTGGCCAACTGTCTGGCCCAGTCAGAGGCTTTGATGCGTGGCCGGTCTTTGGATGAAGCCCGTGAACGCATGGCGGAAAAAGGCCTTGATGGCGACGAACTTGACCGGCAGGCGCGACACCGCGTGTTCCCGGGCAACCGCCCTTCCACGACGCTGATCCATCCGAAGCTTACACCGTTCGTTCTGGGGCAGATTATCGCGCTGTACGAGCATCGTGTGTTCGTTGAAGGTGTTCTGCTGGGCATCAATTCCTTTGATCAGTGGGGTGTGGAATTGGGCAAAGAACTTGCCAACTCGCTCGGACCTGTCGTGGATGGTGTTGCCAGTGCTGACGGTAAAGACGGATCAACCGCCGCATTGGTCGCCTACGCGCTGAAACACCGAAACCAAGAGTGAAAAAATGCCGCCCACGACCGTGTTGGGCTGCATTCTTTTATTGTCAGACAATTAAATGATTGGCAGGGTTCCTCCGTAGGAAACGACTGTATTGACGCATCGGGTCACGCCCCAAGCCGTCAATGCCAGATGGACAAGGCAGAGGCCATCCAAGGTCTCGCCAAGGACGGGAGGATGTCCATGCTAGGACAGATGATGACGCAGCCCTTGCTGGTTTCGTCGCTGATCGATCACGCAGACCGCTATCACGGCCAGACCGAGATTGTTTCGGTTGAAACGGATGGAACGGTCACTGAAACCAACTGGTCCGAGATTGCGGTGAATGCCCGACGGATGGCGTCGGCCTTGACGAATCTGGGGCTGGAACCGCAGGACAGGATCGGGACACTGGCCTGGAACAATCGGCGGCATCTTGAGATCTATTTTGCCACGTCGGGCGCGGGCTATGTCTGTCACACGGTCAATCCCCGCCTGTTCCCCGAGCAGCTGACCTTTATCATCAACCATGCTCAGGACAGGGTTCTGTTCTTTGATGCGACGTTCATTCCGCTGGTCGCCGCGCTGCATGACGCTTTGTCCGAGGTTCAGCATTTTGTTGTGATGGGGCCTCGCAATGAAGAGGCTGCGGCTCAGGTTCCTGATCTGAAGTTCTATGACGAGTTGCTGGAGACCGGGGATGCAGGTTTCCAATGGCCCGACCTGGATGAAAAGACGGCCTGCGGTCTGTGCTATACGTCGGGAACCACGGGCAATCCAAAGGGCGTGTTGTATTCTCATCGGTCAACACTGCTGCACAGCTTTGCATCGAACACACGGGATGTGATCGGGTATTCAGCGATGGATGTTGTTATGCCGGTTGTGCCGATGTTCCACGTCAACGCCTGGGGATCGCCCTACGCCTGCGCCATGTCGGGATCGCGGCTTGTGTTGCCCGGGCCGGATTTGCACGGCGAGGCACTGGTCAATCTGATCGACACCTATGGCGTGACTTTGGCCATGGGTGTGCCGACCATCTGGCAGGGCTTGTTGGCCCATGCCGCAGCATGCGGAACCGAACTCAAAAGCCTTGAACGTACGGTTATCGGCGGCGCCGCGTGCCCTCCGTCGATGATCGAAACCTTCCGCGAAACCTATGGCGTTGACACGGTCCACGCCTGGGGCATGAGCGAGATGAGCCCGCTGGGCACGACGAATTATCCATTGGCCAAACACCTGAAGCTGCCACCGGAAGACCAGCACAAGATCCGCCTGAGCCAGGGAAGACCACCCTTTGGGGTTGAGTTGAAAATCGTGGACGAAGATGGGAATGATCTGCCGCATGACGGCGAAACCCAGGGCGATTTGATGGTGCGGGGTCACTGGGTTCTGGACAGCTACTTCCAGTTGCAGGATCAGGATCTGTTGCAGGATGGCTGGTTCGCCACCGGAGATGTGGCCACTTTGGACCCGGATGGCTACATGACCATTCGCGACAGATCCAAGGACATCATCAAATCCGGTGGGGAATGGATCAGTTCGGTCGAGCTTGAGAACATCGCCGTGGCCCACCCCCAGCTTGCGACGGCCGCCGTGGTCGGTGTTCCGCATCCGAAATGGGATGAACGCCCCTTGCTGGTTGCTGTCAAAGCCGATGGTGAAAATCCCGGCGAAGAGGATTTGCTTGCCTTTTTCGAAGGCAAAATCGCCAAGTGGCAGATCCCGGACAAGGTTGTCTTTGTCGACGCATTGCCGCTGAGCGCGACCGGAAAGGTATTGAAACGCAAGCTTCGGGCCGAGTTCGGCGACGCCCTGACAGGGTAGGTCTGCTGCGTTTTGGGGAATTGGCTCCGGCGGTAGGGATCGAACCTACGACCAATTGATTAACAGTCAACTGCTCTACCGCTGAGCTACGCCGGAACGGTTCGCGCCGTATAGCAATCCGGTTTCCAGACGTCCAGAGGGTGCGTGTGTTTTTCGACGAAAAAAACCGGCATAAATCGATGTGTTTTCTGACGCCAATGCAGGTCTGAACGAAGGGGGATTTTGGCTCCGGCGGTAGGGATCGAACCTACGACCAATTGATTAACAGTCAACTGCTCTACCGCTGAGCTACGCCGGAACTGAGGCGCATATAGCAACCCCGATTCCGGACGTCCAGTGGTTAAGTACGAGAACCTTCAAAAAATTTTACTGTTCTAGCGAAGCCGCCGAAAAACAGATGAAACTGAAAGTGGGCCAATGGGCGTCACTCTGTTTTTTCCAGTCAGATCAACGAGATGAGCGAAAACGTTGCGCTCGGCTGCGGGCAGCAATGCCGCTGGCGTATCCGTATAGATGCGCCCAGCCAGATCCCGCGCTGTCCCGTCTTCTTTTTCCAATGCGCTCAGAATCTGCGCCTCGCGGGTCTGGCGATGTGCAATCAGCCAGTCCAAACGTTGGGCAGGGCTGGTAATCGGTGCGCCATGGCCGGCGTGGAAAACCGACCAGTCGCGCGCGCGCAGCCGATGGCAGGCAGCCATGAAGTCGGTCAGATCACCATCCGGAGGGGACACCAACGAGCTGGCCCACCCCATGACATGATCCGCCGTAAAACAGATGTTCTGCCAGGCCAGAGCAATGTGATTGCCCAGATGGCCCGGTGTGTGAATGACCTCAAGCTGCCACCCGTCGCCATTGATGGTCTCACTATCCGCCACTTCGACATCAGGGCGAAACGCGGTGTCGATGCCTTCGCCGCCGCCGGTCAGCCCCTGCGCGGCAAGATCGGTCATGACGGCGCTGCGCCCCGCCTCGGGCCCGCCATAAGCATAAATCGTCGCCCCTGTGCGCGCCGCCAGCGGAGCCGCCAGGGGTGAATGGTCCACATGCGTATGTGTGACAATGATATGGCTGATCCTTTGACCCGGCGCCAAGGAATCCAGAATTGCGCCCAGATGTGCCTCGCTTGCGGGGCCTGGATCGATGACGGCAATGTCGCGTTCACCCAGCAGATACGTGTTGGTGCCACGATAGGTCATCGGAGAGGGATTCGGGGCCAGAATACGCCGCAAACCCGGATGCAGTTCCTCTGGCTGGCCGACGGGCGGATCGAAATCATCTGGTGCCTGCATTCTGTGCTCTTTCTCTTGTCCGGTCAGCCCGTTAGGTTTAGCGCATGTCTTCGCACTGGCTCAAACCTTATATGCCTCGCAGTCTTTACGCCCGGGCAGCGCTGATCCTGGTTTTACCTGTGATCGTGCTGTTGCTGGTCGTGGGAATCGCGTTCCTTCAAAAGCATCTTGAGGATGTCACCGGCCAGATGACACGCGCGGCATCCCGCGAGGTGATGCTGATTTCGACAATGATCGAGGACGCGGAAACGCAACAACAGGCGCTGGCGTCGATTCGTCCCGATTTGCAGGCCCTTGAGATGAAGGCCAGGTTTCTGGGCGTCAACGAACAGCCTGAGATTGGCGCGCGGCGATGGTACGATTTCATCGCCCCGCAGGTCGAATCCGAACTGTATGCCAGGTTGCCCAATCTTGCCGCCGTGGCGTTACCCAGCAGCAAAGAGGCGCGGGTTTATCTGAATACGCATCTGGGAGTGCTGCAATTGACGTTCGATCGGCGCAGGTTGTCGCCCGCGGCCCCGCATCAATTGATCGTCACCATGGTGTTCTTTGCGGTCATCATGACGACGATCTCGTTTCTTTACATGCGGAATCAATTGCGTCCCATTACGCGCCTCGCTGATGCAGCGCAGGCCTTCGGGCGGGGACGAATCGTTCCGTATTCACCCGGTGGAGCCATCGAGGTTCGTGCGGCGGGAAATGCGTTTCTGGATATGCGGTCCCGTATCGAACGCCAGATCGAGCAACGGACGTTGATGCTGTCGGGTGTCAGCCACGATCTGCGCACCCCGTTGACGCGCCTGAAGCTTGGACTGTCGATGTTGCCGGAAGAAGAGGCCGCACCGTTGCAAAAGGATGTCACGGAAATGCAGTCCTTGCTGGATGCGTTTCTGGACTTTTCGCGTGGGGCTGCCGAGGGATCGGCGGAAGAGGTCCAACCGGATGAATTTCTCCGCCAGATCGTGGATGATGCAAAACGGGCTGGTCATCAGGCAGAGCTGATCGCGGTCGAGGGGCAGGGGACGGTCATGATACGCCCCTTGGCTGTACGCCGGGCGGTGGAAAACCTGATTGGAAATGCCATGCGCTATGGCAGCCGGGCCGAGCTCAGCCTGTTTCTGAACGCGAAATCGATGCGCATCCGTGTTGAGGATGACGGCCCCGGTATACCTGCGGACCAACGTACAGAGGCGGTAAAGCCTTTCACGCGGCTCGACCCGGCTCGCAATCAGAATCAGGGCAGTGGCGTTGGCCTTGGTCTTGCGATTGTGGCGGATGTCGCGCGCGCGCATGGTGGAGCTTTGCGCTTGTCGAAAAGCGAACGTCTCGGAGGGCTCTGCGCGGACATAATAATCGGGCGATAGACCCCCTGTTATGTCTGCGCTTGGGGTTCAATTTTGTTAATTTGTCTGGCCATGGCATCCTGTCCCCATAGTTTTTTGCTTTTTTGGGGGCGCATAGGATGGTTATCGCAGGATTCGTGAAATTGGCCGAAAAGGGGTTTGTCGGGTGCGCGACACTTGCGGCCTTGCTGCCTCTTTGGCAGTGGTATGACGAAACCGATGAAAGGCGGGTGGAACGTTTGACCGGTTTTATCGGGGCAGGCGATACATGTCTGAAATGGTTGCGGTCCGACCTGATCGAATCGTTGGCATCCGAGTTGTGGCATGCGTCGCAGCAGGACGTGGTGGATGGCGACGAGGATCTTGCACCACTTCCGGTTCAGGTGCGTGCCAATATGGCGATATTTTGCGCTGAAATGCTGGACTATTTGCAGAATGACTTCGGCAAGTTCGACGAGCCTCTCGCCTATGATTATTACATGATGATCATGGATGCGTCGTTCTGGGTCGATCCTGATGAATTCGAGACCTATTTGGAGGCGGTGCATCAAGATCCGAGCCTGTCCGGCAGTCACGAGGATTACAGCTTTGGTGGGCGCGACGGCTATTCCTATGAATGGCAAGTAACCCAAGAGGAGCTCGACGCCTATTTTGGGTTCGAAGATTCGGACGGATGAGCCAGCGCATCAACGTCCAGACGGCAACAACCCACCTGGATGTCTCGGCGAAATGGTAGGCCCGGAGGGACTCGAACCCCCAACCAAAGCGTTATGAGCGCTCTGCTCTAACCAATTGAGCTACAGGCCCGCCTAGGCGCTTGGGTATCACGGTGAACGGCCGCGTCAAGCCTGACCGTTGCAACAAACGCCACAATCGACTAACCCGCCCGCAAAGCTTTCTTGAGGGACCGGACATGACAGCGGGTAAAAACGGAATCACCTATGCCGATGCAGGTGTGGATATCGACGCGGGCAACGCCCTGGTCGATCGGATCAAACCCGCCGCCAAGCGGACCAACCGCCCCGGTGTGATGAGCGGCCTGGGTGGATTTGGCGCGCTATTCGATCTGAAGGCTGCCGGGTACCAGGACCCGATTCTGGTCGGTGCGACGGATGGCGTGGGCACCAAGCTGCGGATTGCGATTGATACCGGCGTCGTGGACGGGGTCGGCGTCGATCTGGTGGCCATGTGCGTGAATGACCTGATCTGTCAGGGGGCCGAGCCGCTGTTCTTCCTCGATTATTTCGCGACCGGCAGGCTGGATACCGATACGGCGGCGCGGATCATCGAAGGGATTGCCGAAGGATGTGCGCAGTCTGGCTGTGCCCTGATCGGTGGTGAAACCGCCGAGATGCCGGGAATGTATCCCGATGGCGATTTTGATCTGGCCGGGTTTGCGGTCGGTGCGATGGAACGCGGCGCAGATCTACCTGCGGGCGTTCAAGCCGGTGACGTCCTTTTGGGTCTGGCCTCGAACGGGGTGCATTCCAACGGTTATTCGCTTGTGCGCAAGCTGGTCGAACTGTCCGGTCTGGGCTGGGATTCGCCGTCGCCCTTTGGAGAGGGCAATCTGGGTGAGGCACTTCTGACGCCCACACGCCTTTACGTAAAACCGGCTTTGGCTGCGGTTCGCGCAGGTGGTGTGCATGCGCTGGCGCATATCACCGGCGGCGGGTTGACCGAAAATCTTCCGCGCGTGCTGCCCCAAGGGCTTGGGGCCCGGATCGATCTGGGTAGCTGGCAACTGCCCCCTGTCTTCGGCTGGATGGCGAAGACCGGCAGTATCGTTGAGGCGGAAATGCTCAAGACTTTCAATTGCGGCATCGGCCTTATTGTCGTGTGCGCCGCAGACAAGGCGGATGAGCTGTCAGCCCTGCTGGCCGATGCCGGTGAAACCGTCGCTCGGATCGGTGCCGTCACGGAAACGCCCGGCGTTGCCTATTCGGGCAAACTGCTGTGAGCCAGAAGCGCGTCGCGATCCTGATCTCCGGGGGCGGGTCGAACATGGTGTCGCTTGTTGACAGCATGACCAAAGATCATCCGGCGCGGCCCTGTTTGGTGTTGTCCAATGATGCGCAGGCAGGCGGGCTGAAAAAAGCTGCGGACCGTGGCATTCCGACCGCAGTGGTTGATCATCGCCCTTTCAAGGGGGACCGCAGCGCCTTTGAAGCCGAGCTTTTGAAGCCCCTGCAAGAGGCGCACCCCGACATTGTCTGTCTGGCCGGCTTTATGCGGGTTCTGACAGCGGATTTCGTGTCTCGGTTTCAAGGCCGGATGCTGAATATCCACCCTTCATTATTGCCAAAATACAAAGGGTTACACACCCATGCCCGCGCGATTCAAGCCAGAGATTCCGAACACGGCTGCTCGGTGCATGAGGTGACGGCGGCACTGGATGATGGCCCGATTCTGGGTCAGGCACGGGTCCCGATCAAAGCCGATGATACACCGGAATCGCTGGCTGCGCGGGTGCTGGTGTGGGAGCATAAACTCTACCCCGAAGTGCTGCGGCGCTTTGCAGAAGGCAACAGGTCGCCCGTCCTGTTGCCGTGAAGGCTCTGTGGGTGATTTACACCCGTGTAATAATCGGCCTATGGTCGTCGACGACGCTCGGGACGAGGACAAAAACGGGCAGGCACAAAAACAAGAGCGATACTAATACGGCGCATGAAAACCCTGACGACGACGCAAGAGCTGGCCGATTTCTGCAAGGCCGCCGAAGGCTATCCCTATATCACGGTCGACACCGAATTTCTGCGTGAGCGGACGTACTACTCCAAGCTGTGTCTGGTGCAATTGGCTGTCCCGTCCGAGGATGAAGACAGCGCGGTTCTGGTCGATCCGCTTGGCGATGGCTTGTCGCTTGACCCGCTTTACGATCTTTTCCGGAATGAAAGCGTGGTCAAGGTGTTCCATGCCGCCCGCCAGGATCTTGAGATCTTCTGGGTCGAAGCCGGTGTGTTCCCCAAACCGCTGTTCGACACACAGGTCGCAGCGATGGTGTGTGGCTTTGGCGAACAGGTTGGCTATGAAACTCTGGTTCGGAAAATCTGCAAGCAGGGCGTCGACAAGACCTCTCGGTTCACCGACTGGTCCCGGCGCCCGCTGACCGATGCTCAGAAAAACTATGCTCTTGCGGATGTGACCCATTTGCGCGGGATCTACGAGCGTCTGGCCGCAGAACTTGAAAAGACGCAGCGCAGCCACTGGGTTGCCGAAGAATTGCGGACGCTGACACAGCCTGCCACATATGACATCCGCCCCGAAGACGCATGGAAGCGGGTGAAAACGCGCACGAACTCGGCCAAGTTTCTGGCTGTGGTTCGTGAATTGGCGCAGTTTCGCGAATCCTATGCGCAGGAAAACAACGTGCCCCGGAACCGCGTATTCAAAGACGACGCGCTGATCGAGCTGGCATCGACCAAACCCAAAACACATTCGGATTTGGGCGGATCCCGCCTGTTGCTGCGCGAAGCCCGCAAAGGGGCGGTCGCCGAAGGTATTCTGGCAGCGGTCAAGCGCGGCGTGAATTGCCCGCCCGACAAATTGCCCAAGGTCGACACTTCGCGCGACAAGCTCAAGGTCAATCCGGCGCTGGCTGACCTGCTAAGGGTTCTGCTGAAGTCCAAAACCGAAAGTTCAGGTGTGGCGGCGAAATTGATCGCCACAAGCTCGGACCTGGATCAGATTGCAGCCGGCGAGCGGGATGTTCCAGCCTTGTCGGGATGGCGGTTCGAAGTCTTTGGCGAGGATGCTCTCAAGCTGTGCGAGGGAAAGATTGCCCTGGCGGCCAAAGGGCAGTCGGTCAAGGTCGTGTCCCTGTAACGGCGCTTACCGGCGCCGTGATTCCAGTGCGTTCTGTTGTCCGACCACGCGGACCAGCCGAATACCTTCCAGTTCCTGTTTCGAGATATTGATGGCGTCCGATACCATCCGAGTACGTTCCGACCCTTGCGGCGTCTCATAGCTAGGGTAGTTCACACGGAACACAAATTCCAAAGTTCCGTTCTTCTGGTTTTCTTCCTTTTCAACAGGAACCAGACGCGCGTTGAATGCCCCCTGCCGGACAGCCGTGCCAGACGCATAGATGATCGCGCCAGAGGGGGTCGGGTCAATGCGCAATTCGTCGATCTGACCAATTGGAATGCTGGTGTCTTCAGCATCGGGGCGGGAAAACAGGCCGGTTCCTCCGCCTTGCTTCGGAACCAATGCGTCGGCGGCATTTGGGTCGGGCGGTGTTTCGGCTTCGACAGATCTGCTGGATCCGAACCAGTTTGACGGGTTCACCCGAGAGTCACGCCAGCTGCTGCATGCAGTCAGGGTCAGCGTGGCGATGATGAGAACGGACAGAGATTTTTGCATGGACCCACAGACTTTCACACGAGTTCAGGCAATGGGTTAGCGCAATTTCTTCGCGTTGAAAAGCCACCGCGGGGGCTGGACAGTGGCGGGTCACCGGCTTAGGTCACAATTGTGAATGCAAACAAAGGACCACCGCATCATGGCCACGCCCGCCTTTGAAGAGATTGTCGAGGATTTCGAGTTTCTCGAGGATTGGGAAGACCGGTATCGCCATGTCATCGAGCAGGGCAAGGCGATGGAGCCGTTGGACGACGCATTCAAGGTTCCGGCGACAAAAGTCCATGGATGCGCCAGCCAGGTCTGGCTGCATCCGATGATTGAATCCGGCGTCTTCAAGTTCGATGGTGACAGCGATGCACTGATCGTGCGCGGCCTGATCGCTGTTCTTCGGTCCTTGTACAACGGTTTGCCCGTGGCCGAAGTTCCCAAAGTCGATGCGGGGGCTGAACTGGCACGCCTTGGGCTGAACGACCACCTGTCCGCTCAGCGCTCGAACGGCCTGCGGTCGATGATCGAACGCATCCGGCAGGTCGCACAGGAAAACGCCTGATCTCATCTTGGGCGGTTTGCCCAGTCCGACAGCGTGTTTTCCAGATCGCCGTAACCGGTGAACCGGCGTTCGAATTCAAGCCCCATCCGGTCTGCGCATTCGCGCGCGCGTTCCGTCAGCTCTGGGCTGTCGATCTGGGCCTGATAGACAAGTTTGGTGTAATTGCCGAAATACATGTCACGCAGTTCCGGGTGGCGGTCCAGGCCCAGTGGTTTCCAGACAAAGGCGTCGAATTGCCGGGCCAGGAAATCTGTCAGATAGAACGCGGTTGTTTCGTCTTCTCCGCGGTCCTGAAAAGCCTGATTTCCTTCGAAGAAGGAATAGCAATGGGGCCCCTTCACCATTTCGACCCCAAGCTTTTCGCAGGCGGCCTGAAGCAGGCCCCCGGTGCCGCAATCGGCGTAAACGATGTAGATCTTGTCATAATTGCGCTGATGCTTGGCCACGGCGTCTTCCACAGCCTGGGTGATCCGTTCTGGGTGAACGTGCAGGATCGCAGGCAGGCAGGTCAAAGCCATGTGATCCCAGCCATTCCGTGTTTTGATGTCCAGTATTTCGCGCGCAAGAGCGCCGCAGGCAATCAACAGGATGCTTCCCTTGCCCGTATCCTCATAGCCCTTCGTGGTCAGGGCTGCATCATCTGGCAGGGATTCGTTTGACATCGCTTGGCATCCTCCGGGGCTGCTGCATAGGAGGATGATTGAGGCCGTTGGGCAAGCCCCGATCCGACATCTCATGTCAGGCCGCCGACGCATGCGCTTCGAACGCGGTCAGCAGCGGCCGGGCCAGCGGGCCGTACGCGGCAACACCGTTCAGCGACAGTTCCGGAAACAGCGACAGGATTTCTTGCCGTGCGGCAGACCCGAGACTGTCCCAGATATGCGCGCCGGGATGAAAGCTCTCGCTCAGGCAATCTTCGGACCAGAGCAGCTCATGCCGGTCGAACAGCAAGTGGATGTAGGTCACCAGCCCTCCGGGCCGCAGTATGATGTCGGACCCGTTCACGAGATGTTTGGCAGGCGCCAGGGCTTCGCAATGTCCGGTGTACAGCTCGAGACGCCAATCCCCAATCAGTATGCGGTGCTGTTGCGACACCAGAAGGTCGCGCGTGTTTCCGATGGCGCCTGCTTTGAAGAGAATTGGCGTATGCGGACCCGTTGCCTTGACGGTTCGCCGCCCCATCCAACGCAGGGGTTGCAGCCCATGATCATAGGTTTCAATCCGGTCACCGACGGACAGGGTTTCAATCGGTCGCACGCCTTGCTCGGTGCGGATCATCGTTCCGGGGGTAAAGCAGGGCACCAGATCCCAATCTTCACGGCGGGATGTCAGGCCTGAATACCGGTTTCCGGCAAGGCTGTTGAGCGTGATCGAGCGGACAGGGCCAGCCTCCAAGGCGGACTGGTCCGAATTGTCCGAGAATTCCGGCATCAGATAGGTGTTGCCATCCACATCCTGCGCCAAAACTGCGGAAATCCTGGCAGTTGATCCGTCAAAATAGATGATCGTGGCGTTGTAGACCGAAGTGCCATCGAATGTCTGAGGCGGTCCGCCATTGATCGAAAGCCGATCATTGGCCGACATGTTGTTCATGTTGTAGTACGAACCCGGATTGCCGACCGGGCTCCAGGTGACGCTGTTATGAGCCAGCGGATCGTCGGACCCGCCAAAGGTTTTTCCCACAAGCACCGAAGCGTTTTCAGCTGTGTTGTTGCCTTCGAAACTGTCGATATCGGCAAGTTTGCCGAGCGAGATGGCTGTGAACGTAGTCGGCACGAGACCCCCTGGGGATGTGGATGCCTCGTTCTTTTAGACCTGCTTTGGTTTAGAATTGGATAATCCGGATTTTCCGGTGACAAAGCGCTTCGGAATCGAAAAGGCCGCCCGGATCGGACGGCCTTTCAATCAGTATTATTCGGGTCTTAGCCAGCCAGTTGATTGTGCTTGCGGCCCACGAATTCCTTGGCGGTTTCCACTGCAACAGCTGCGTCACGGCAATAGGCATCCGCGCCGATGGCTTTGCCGAACTCTTCATTCAGGGGCGCGCCGCCGACCAGAACGATGTAATCGTCGCGGACGCCCTGTTCGACCATCGTGTCGATGACCACTTTCATGTAAGGCATCGTAGTGGTCAGCAGGGCCGACATACCCAGAATGTCGGGTTGTTCGTTTTCCAGCGCTTCCAGGTAGTTTTCGACCGGGTTGTTGATGCCCAGATCGACAACTTCGAAGCCAGCGCCTTCCATCATCATCGAAACAAGGTTCTTGCCGATGTCGTGGATGTCGCCCTTCACGGTGCCGATGACCATCTTGCCGACGCGCGGTGCACCGGTTTCGGCCAACAGCGGCTTGAGAATGGACATGCCGCCCTTCATGGCGTTTGCGGCCAGCAGAACCTCGGGGACAAACAGGATGCCGTCGCGGAAGTCATGGCCCACGATGGTCATACCGCCAACCAGAGCCTTGGTCAGGATGTCATAAGGTGTCCATCCGCGTTCCAGCAGGATATTGGTGGCTTCTTCGATCTCTTCCTTCAGGCCGTCATAGAGATCGTCGAACATCTGCTCGACCAGTTCGTCGTCATTCAATTCGGACAGGACGATGTCTTCTTCGTCGGACATGGGGTATTCCCTGTGCTGGGCGGGCCATCGGCCCGTGGTGGCATTTTTTCCGTTTTGGCCAAAACGTCGCATCGTGACTGTGACGATTGCGACGTCGGTCGTTTCGGGACCGACCTATAGGGCAAAAAATGGGGGGGCTCGATAGAAAAGTCTGCAAGATCATCCTGCGGAGATTTCATCTCGCTTCAATCCATCTGTGATTTGGCGGGGCTTGCGCCAAATTGGCGACAAGCCTATGTTTGCGTTAGAACAAAAAGAGAACAAAATGACATGAGTATCGCGCGGACGATCAAGGCAAGAGGAACAACGACGAACGAAGCTGGTCGGTTTGAATGCTTTGCCACCACGGCCACCGAAGACGGGTGGGACATTGAGGAAGAATTGCCGCCGCTGCGTACCGAGACACGCGAAGAGGTTGCGCGCAGCGCTATTACTTACAACCGATCCCCCGACTTGCCCTTCGATCGGTCGATCAACCCGTACCGGGGATGTGAACATGGTTGCGTTTACTGTTTTGCGCGGCCCAGCCACGCGTATCTTGGGCTATCGGCAGGATTGGATTTCGAAACCCGCCTGATCGCTCGACCCAACATGGGGCGTGTTCTGCGCAAGGAATTGTCCGCCAGATCCTACAAAGTCGCGCCGATTGCAATTGGTACGAATACAGACCCGTATCAGCCGATTGAGAAAAAGCACATGATTACAAGGTCATGCCTTGAGGTTTTGAGTGAGTTCAACCACCCGGTCGCGATCGTCACCAAGGGTACTTTGATAGAGCGGGATCTGGAGTTGCTTGCCGACATGGCAGGCCGGGGACTGGTGCGGGTTGGTATTTCGCTGACCACGTTGGATGCGGAATTGTCCCGCCGAATGGAACCACGGGCGCCGTCGCCCATTCGTCGGTTGCGCGTGATCCGAACGCTGACGGAAGCGGGCGTTCCGGTGCGTGTCATGACGTCACCCATCGTGCCGGGGCTGACGGATCATGAACTGGAAAGCCTTCTGGAGGCCGGGAAAGAGGCTGGAGCGGATGCCGCAAGCTGGATCATGTTGCGCCTGCCGCGCGAAGTATCGCAGCTTTGGCAGGGCTGGCTAGCCGATCATGAGCCATCGCGGTCGGAAAAGGTCATGTCCAAACTGCGGGAAATGCATGGGGGTCGGGACTACGATCCGCGTTGGGGACACAGAATGCGGGGCGAGGGTGAGTATGCCGGGATTATCGCTCAAAGGTTCTTGAAGACCTGCAAACGTCTGGGGCTGTCCATAAAATCGGCCCCGTTGCGTTGCGATTTGTTTGCGGTCCCGCCGCAGCCCGGGGATCAGCTGAGCCTGTTCTGAGGTCATGCGCCCCGGCTTGTTCGGTGCTGTCTTGCGCGGGAAAACACCGGGTCTTCGCGCTCTCATTGCTTCAGCCCAAACAAAAAAAGACCCCGGCAGTGCCGGGGCCTTCGAAACAGATTGCCGTAAGGCGCGTATCAGCGATTTTCGATATCCACGTAATCGCGCAGCGTTTCGCCCAGGTACAGCTGACGCGGGCGGCCGATCTTGTTTTGCGGATCGGCGATCATCTCTTTCCACTGGCTTACCCAACCAACAGTGCGTGACAGGGCGAAGATCGGCGTGAACATCGAGGTCGGGAAACCCATCGCTTCGAGGATGATGCCCGAATAGAAGTCGACATTCGGGAACAGCTTCTTTTCGGCGAAATACGGGTCTTCCAGCGCTTCGCGTTCCAGTTCCTTGGCGACCTGCAGTTTTGGGTTGTTTTCAATGCCCAGCAGATCCAGAACCTCGTCTGCCGATTGCTTCATCACTTTGGCGCGCGGGTCGAAGTTCTTGTAGACGCGGTGGCCAAAGCCCATCAGGCGGAACGGATCGTCTTTGTCCTTGGCCCGGGCGATGTATTCGGGAATGCGATCGACGGTGCCGATCTCTTCCAGCATTTCCAGGCAGGCTTGGTTTGCGCCACCGTGGGCAGGGCCCCAGAGGCAAGCAACACCGGCTGCGATACAGGCAAACGGGTTCGCACCTGAAGATGAGGCCAGACGCACGGTAGATGTCGAGGCGTTTTGCTCATGATCCGCGTGCAGGGTCAAAATCCGGTCCATCGCTCGGCTAAGGATCGGGTTGACCTCATATTCCTCGGCAGGAACGCTGAAACACATGCGCAGGAAGTTCGACGCATAGTCCAGATCGTTGCGCGGATACACGAAAGGCTGACCGGTGTGGTACTTATAGGCCCATGCAGCAATAGTCGGCATCTTGGCGATCAGACGATGCGATGCGATTTCACGCTGCTGCGGGTCCGAGATATCCGTTGAATCGTGATAGAAGGCCGACATCGCGCCGACAACGCCGACCATAATGGCCATTGGGTGCGCGTCGCGGCGGAAACCGCGATAGAAATACTGCATCTGCTCGTGCAGCATGGTGTGGCGTGTGATCGTGGTCTCGAATTTCTCAAGATCCTTTGCCGCCGGCAGTTCTCCGTACAGCAGAAGATAGCAGACTTCGAGGAAATGCGATTTCTCGGCCAGTTGGTCGATCGGATAGCCGCGGTGCAGCAGTTCGCCTTTTTCGCCGTCGATATAGGTGATGGTGCTGTCGCAGCTTGCGGTCGAAGTGAACCCAGGATCGTAGGTGAAGACGCCGGCCTGACCATAAAGCTTGCGGATATCAATGACATCCGGACCAGCAGTCGGAGAATGAACAGGCAACTCATACTCTTTGCCGTGAACGGTCAGAGTGGCTGTTTTGTTGCTATCAGTCATGGTTGTCCCTTCTTCATTCATGCGCACGCCAGAGATACCTCCGGTGATACGGGCAATGACTGCGCGTGGACGCGCAGTCCGGGTGTTAGCGGAGCAGCGTTACCCGTTTATGAAGCTTGGGTTATTTCGCTGCTTCAGAAAGCCGCGCCAGGGTTTCTTCCCGTCCCAGCACAAGCATCATGTCAAAAACCGAAGGCGTAACGGCCCGACCTGCCAGGGCGGCCCTCAGCGGACCGGCCAGCTTGCCGAACTTGAGCTCCTTTGACTCGGCAAAGGAATTCAGTGCCTCCTCCAGTTCGTTCCGCGACCAGCTAGCATTTTGCAGATGCGGCGTCAATTCCGTCAGTATACCATCGGATACAGTTGCCAATGCCTTTGCTGCCTTTTCATCCGGAACGATAGGGCGGCTTGTCAATGCAAAATGAGCCTTTTCAAGCAGTTCCGGGAAGGTGCGCGCCCGGTCCTTGAGGCAATACATCGCACGTTCCAGATCACTGGATTGTGTTTCAGTAAGGGGCGTAAGGTCTGCTGCGGCCAGATACGCCTCGATCTCTTGCCGCAGCGCAGCATCGTCCGAGATTGCGATATGCTGTCCACACAGGTTTTCAAGCTTCTTCAGATCAAACCGCGCAGGGCTTTTGCCGATCCCGTCCAGATCGAACCATTCCTTTGCCTGCGCGTCCGTGAAAAACTCATCGTCGCCATGACTCCAGCCTAGCCGGGCCAGGTAATTGCGCATCCCGGCTGCGGGATAGCCCATGGCCTGATATTCCTGCGCTCCAAGAGCACCATGGCGCTTGGACAGCTTCTTGCCGTCCGGCCCGTGAATCAGCGGGATATGCGCCCAGACCGGAACGTCCCAGCCCATGGCTTCGTAGATCATCATTTGCCGCGCGGCGTTGTTGAGGTGATCGTCGCCGCGGATGACATGGGTGACACCCATGTCGTGATCGTCGACAACGACTGCCAGCATGTAGACGGGTGTTCCGTCCGAGCGCAGAAGAATCATGTCGTCCAACTGGTCATTGCGGATGCTCACATCGCCCTGAACCTGATCGTGGATCACGGTCACCCCGTCCTGAGGCGCCTTGATGCGTATGGCAAAAGGTGCATCCGGATGCGTCGCAGGATCGGCATCTCGCCATGGGCTGCGGAACAGAGTTGATTTCCCTTCGCTGCGCGCCTGGTCCCGGAAAGCCGCGATTTCTTCCTGGGTCGAGAAACACTTGTAGGCCTTGCCCTCGGCCAGCAACTGATGCGCGACCTCGGCGTGACGGGCGGCCCCTTCGAACTGGCTGATCACGTCACCGTCGTGATCAAGGCCAAGCCAGGCCATGCCCTGAAGGATCGCGGCGGTCGCCTCGCGTGTCGAACGTTCGCGATCGGTGTCTTCGATCCGCAGCAGGAATTTGCCGCCCCGACCACGCGCATACAGCCAATTGAACAATGCAGTGCGCGCGCCGCCTATATGCAGGAAACCGGTGGGCGAGGGGGCAAAACGAGTGACGACCTGTTCAGTCATGGTGGGGATTAACCTTTTGGTAACCGTATCTGGCATAGTTTGAAGCCTGTCTAACGAGCCCGAAGGACGGGGGCAACCATGCGTGTTCTTGCACGGGTCGAGGCCGCGCTGCTGCGCCAGACAGGCTACCTTTTCCCTTGGGCGCCGGTTTTGCTGGCGACGGGGATTGGTCTTTATTTCGGCGTCCGCGTCGAGCCGGATTGGTCAGTTTATGCCGGTCTTGTCTGTCTTGGAATCGCTCTTGTCGCCTTGCGCCGCCGGCTGCCACCGGGGGTGGGAACTTTGGCAATCGGGGGGGCGCTGATCGCTGCCGGTTTCATTCTGGCAGGCGTTCGCGCCCATATGGTGGCAGAACCGGTACTGTCGTGGCGATATTATGGCCCTGTCGAGGGGAGGGTCGTCGCCATGGATCGGTCTGCCTCGGATGCGTTGCGGTTGACGCTTGATCAGGTACGCATAGGGGATGTACCTCAAGAGCGCAGGCCGCAGCGCATCCGTCTTTCCGTTCATGTTTCAACGGGCGCAATCGCACCGGGGCAGCGTATTATGACCACAGGTCATCTTTCGCCGCCGCAGGGCCCGGTCGAGCCCGGAGGTTTCGACTTTCGCCGTCATGCCTGGTTTCAACGATTGGGCGCGGTCGGCTATACCCGCGTCCCGATCATGACCATCGCACCAGCGACCGAGGGGATCGACGGCATTCGGATCACTGCGATCCGCATGGCCATTTCGCAGCGGGTCAGGCAGATCCTGCCCGGTGAAATCGGTGGATTTGCCGCCGCCGTCACCACCGGAGATCGCAGCGGGATGGGGCAGGAGACGCTATCATCCTTGCGGGCGTCCAATCTGGCGCACCTGCTGGCCATTTCCGGGCTTCATATGGGGCTTCTGACAGGCTTCGTATTCGTGGCGTGTCGGTTGGGGCTGTCGTTGTGCCCCCCTGTTGCGTTGCGACTTCCGGTTCGGAAGGTGGCTACTGTTCTCGCGCTTTGTGCCGCAACCCTTTATCTGTTGTTGTCCGGCGGCAACGTTGCAACCGAACGGGCCTTTGTCATGGTCAGCGTCATGCTGGGGGCCGTGTTGATCGACCGACGCGCGATTTCGCTGCGTGCGGTTGCTGTTGCCGCCGTAATCGTGCTGGTTCTTCGGCCCGAGTCGCTGCTGAGCCCCGGATTTCAAATGTCTTTCGCCGCAACCACAGCGTTGGTTGCCGTCTTCGGAGCGTTGCGAGAGATGCGCCCGATGCCCGGCCCAAACTGGTTGAAGCCCGTCGTCGGCGTGGTGATGTCATCGGCAATTGCAGGCCTTGCAACAGCCCCCATAGGTGCCGCGCATTTCAATACGATGTCCCATTTCGGTCTGCTTGCCAACCTGCTTTCCGTTCCTGTTATGGGCCTTTTTGTCGTGCCCTCCGCCGTCGTAGCGGCGCTTCTGGCCCCGTTTGGACTGGAGGCAATTGCCCTGACCGTCATGGGGTGGGCGTTGCATTGGATCCTTACGGTTTCGGACTGGGTGTCGCACCTTGATGGCGCGCAGGGTTTTGTGGTCAGCCCGCCTTGGTACATCCTGCCCTTGGTCGCACTCGGCGCCTTGTGGATGGCCTTGTGGCAGGGACAAGCACGGTGGGCCGGAGCAGTGCCTGTTGTCCTGGCATTTCTGCTTTGGAACTCGGGGCACAGACCGGATGTCCTGATTGCTGAAAACGGCGGATTGGTAGGGGTCATGACCGACAAGGGGCGGGCCCTCAGCAAAAGCAAAGGCAGCGGGTTTGTCGCCGGTGTTTGGCTTGAAAATGACGGAGATGGCGTTGATCAGATCGAGGCGGCGCTCAGATGGCCGGACAGCGACATCGTGCAACGATACCCGTTGAATGACTTTGAGATCATCCATATCACCGGAAAACGGGCGGCGCGGGTGTTTGATGAATGTCAGGAAAACCAGATCATCATCTCGGCCGTTGCGCTTGCCCTGCAAGGTTCGTGCGGGGTGTTCGATCCGGAACGGTTGTACGAAACCGGCAGCCTGTCGGTTTCGAACGGAAAGTTGACCTCGAGCGCGGACATGACAGGTCATCGGCTTTGGTCCCCGAAACCTGCCGGGGACCGTCATTCCAATCAGGCTCAATAGGTGCGGATCAGTCCGACCAACCGGCCCTGAACCTTGACCTTTTCTTCGGGCAGGACGCGCGTTTCATAAGCCGGGTTTGCAGCCTCAAGCGCGATTGCGTTGCCACGGCGGAAGTACCGCTTGAGGGTCGCTTCCTGATCCTCGACCAAGGCAACCACGATGTCGCCGTTATCCGCGGTCGAGGTTTCCCGGATGACGACCACATCACCGTCATTGATGCCAGCGTCGATCATCGAGTCGCCGCGAACTTCCAATGCATAGTGCTGACCCTGTCCCGAAACCATGGGGCCGGGGACGGCCACGTGATGCGATACATGGCTGATTGCTTCGATGGGAACACCGGCTGCGATCCGGCCCATGACCGGCAGCTCGAGCGCGTCCACCGATACAGGCTCCATATTCGCAGGGCGGGGGCCCTTGGGCCGGTCGCCTTCGATCACACGTGGCGTAAAGCCGGCCGTCGGCTCGCCGCCAAGGCTTTCGGGCAATTTCACGATCTCAATGGCCCGAGCGCGATGGGCAAGGCGGCGGATAAACCCGCGTTCCTCCAGTGCGGTGATCAACCGGTGAATGCCGGATTTCGACCGCAGGTCGAGAGCAGCCTTCATTTCATCAAAACTGGGCGGAACACCATCCGCCTGCACGCGTTTGTGGATGAATTCCAGCAAATCCAATTGCTTCTTGGTCAGCATCGCTCACACCTCGTCGCTCATGCGTTTTCTTTTGTTCTACGCATGTTCACGTTTTGTGTCAACGAATTTGAGGTTACATCAGATTGGCAGATATTCGACCATTTCCCCGATGTCGCGCGCCGGATCGTGTGGGGCGCGGACCAAAAGCGCGTTGGACTGAGCCAATACGCTGAGCAGGGAACTGTCCTGATCTGCGCAAGCTTCGATACCGGCATCCGTCACCACGGCGCGCATATAATGCTCGCGCGGGCCATTCTCGGGCAAATGACCACTCAGCCGGGCCGTGAGGAAGGGCGGCAGCACCTGTTCAAGCCCCAGCATCCGGCGCACCATCGGGGCCAGAAACAGATAGCCGCAGACCATGGCACTGACCGGATTGCCCGGCAACCCGACCATCGCCGCGTTGCCGATACGACCGGCCATCAGAGGTTTTCCGGGGCGCATTCGGATCTTGTAGAAGGATTGCTTCATCCCCAACCCCTGCGAGACGTCCGACACGAGGTCATAATCGCCAACCGACGCTCCGCCGATCGTCACGACCAGATCCGCCCCCTGCGCAAGGCCAAAGGCCGTTTCAAGCGACGAAACAGTATCCCGCGCGATCGGAAGCACGCGCACCACAGCCCCCAATCCTTCGAGCATTGCCTTCAGGCCAAATGTGTTCGATGCAATGATCTGATCCGGGCCGGGTTCTTCCCCGGGCATGACCAACTCATCACCAGTCGAGATGAGGGCGATCACGGGTTTGCGCGACACAGGGACGCGAGGGATGTTCATCGCGGCCATCAAGGCCACATCTTCAGCGCGGATCAATCGCGGGGCCGATATGGACATGCCAGCCTTGAAATCCACGCCAGCGGGTCGGATGTTCGTTTTGGCGCCGGGTGTGTCCGTGATCGTCAGAAGATCACCGCGGCGGTCCGTATCCTCTTGAATCACAACGAAATCCGCGCCCTCGGGCACAGGGGCGCCGGTATAGATGCGAACGGCCTGTCCGGGGCCTACAGCGCCCTCAAAACGACGCCCGGCCGCTGACTCGCCCACGACTTTGAACATGGCGTGCAGTTCGACCTCGTCAGATTTGACTGCATAGCCATCCATGGAAGAGGCGGCAAAAGGCGGCTGATCCCGCGTGGCCGTGACATCCCGCGAAAGCACGCGCCCTGCGGACTGGGCCAGTGGTACCAATTCGGCCGGCAAAGGCCCCACGAGATCGAACAACAGGGCGCGCGCCTCTTCGACAGTAATCATTTCGCCTCGTAACGCCCTGATTTACCGCCATCTTTAAGCAGAACGCGAATGCCGCCTATCTCCATCGCCTTATCGACGGCCTTGGTCATGTCGTATACGGTCAAGGCGGCCGTCGATACGGCGGTCAGCGCTTCCATCTCTACCCCGGTCTGGCCCGAGGTCTTGACGGTGGCCTGGATCCGAACACCCGGCAGGTCCGGGTCAAGAGTCAGCTCGACGGCCACTTTGGTCACCGGCAAAGGATGACACAGCGGAATAAGGTCCGGCGTTTTCTTTGCGCCCATGATGCCAGCCAAGCGGGCAATGCCCAGAACATCGCCTTTCTTGGCGCGACCTTCGGAAATGATTTCAAAAGTTTCCGGCGCCATCCTGATGTGACCTTCGGCAATGGCGACGCGATCTGTCACCTCCTTGTCCGAGACATCGACCATATGTGCCTGACCTTGGGCATCGAAATGGGTCAGTGGCATCACATCACTCCGGGGATCAGCGGGTTTGACAGGATATGGCGCGTTGCCGCTTCCACATCGTCCTGGCGCATCAGGCTTTCTCCGATCAAGAAGCAGCGGGCCCCATAGCGTGCAATGTCCTTCAGGTCGTCTGGTGTACCCAGACCGCTTTCGCACACGATGGTGCGATCGGCGGGCACCAGCTTGGACAGGCGGCGCGTCGTGTCGAGCGTTGTCTCGAAGGTCTTCAGATTGCGGTTGTTGATACCGATCAGCGGACTTTTCAGCTGTGCCGCGCGTTCAAGCTCTGCCTCGTCGTGTACTTCGATCAGAACATCCATATCCCAATCGAATGCAGTGTCTTCCAGTTCAGCCGCCTGATCATCGCTGACCGAGGCCATGATGATCAGAATGCAATCCGCCCCCAGGGCGCGTGCTTCGACCACCTGATACGGGTCGTACATGAAATCCTTGCGCAAGGCGGGCAGGGATGTCGCCTCGCGCGCCTGCGTCAGATACTCTTTTTGACCCTGAAAACTGGGGGTGTCGGTCAGGACGGACAAACATGTCGCGCCACCATCTTCATAAGCCTTTGCAAGAACCGGCGGGTCGAAATCCGGCCGGATCAGTCCTTTGGACGGGCTGGCTTTCTTGACCTCTGCGATCAGGCCATAGCCTTGCCGCGAGGCGTGTTGCAGCGCATTGGCAAAGCCACGAGGTTCCGAGGCGGACCGGGCCTCACTTTCCAGTGTTTCCAGGGATTTCTGCGCTTTGTCCGCCGCGACTTCTTCCAGTTTGTAGGCTTTGATTCTATCCAGAACGGTGTCGGTCATGCGGCTTCCTGTGTCTTGGCGGCCAAGGCCGTAATTTTAATTTTGGCATTGCCACTGTCAATGCTTTCAGCAGCCATGGCCACGCCTTCGCGCAGATCTTTTGCCGCTTCGGCGACGACCAGAGCGGCGGCCGAATTCAGCAGCACCGCGTCACGATACGCAGACGGGGCACCTTCCAGCAAAGCCCGGAACGCAACGGCGTTTTCCTCGGGCGAGCCACCGATGATGTCCTCGAACGGATGCACCGGAAGACCTGCGTCTTCGGGGTGCAGTTCGACCTCTTTCACAATCCCGTCTTCCAGAGCGGCGACCCAGCTGATGCCGGTGATCGTAAGCTCGTCGGTCCCGTCCGAACCATGCACCAGCCAGGCCCGGTCCGAGCCCAGCAGGCCAAGCGTTTCGGCCATCGGGTGGATCAGGTCGCGGCTGAAGGCGCCGGTCAATTGCCGTTTGACGCCGGCAGGGTTGGTCAGGGGGCCAAGAATATTGAAGATCGTGCGCGTTCCCAATTCTTGCCGGGACGGCATCACATGGGCGATGGCAGGGTGGTGCATTGGCGCCATCATGAAGCCGATTCCAACGTCTTTCAGCGCATTTTCAACAACTTGCGGGCCGACCATTACGTTGATACCCATCTGGCCCAATGCGTCCGCCGCGCCGGATTTGGAGCTCAGGTTGCGATTGCCGTGTTTCGCGACCGTGACTCCGGCACCGGCCACGACAAAAGCGGTCGCGGTCGAGATGTTCAGGGTGCCTTTGCCGTCGCCGCCGGTGCCGACGATATCCATCGCCCCCTCGGGTGCGTTCACGGCATTGCATTTCGAACGCATCACGGCGGCTGCCGCGGCGTATTCATCGACCGTCTCACCGCGTGTCCGCATGGCCATCAGCAATCCGCCGATCTGGCTGGGCGTGGCTTCGCCATCGAACAGTATGGCAAAGGCTTTTTCAGCCTCGGCACGTGTCAAAGGACGATCGGCAGCGGCTCCGATCAGCGGTTTCAGCGCGTCGCTCATGCCGGGACTTTCAGTTCTTGCAGGAAGTTTTTGAGAAGGGCGTGACCGTGCTCGGATGCGATGGATTCCGGATGGAACTGCACACCGTGGATCGGCAATTCCTTGTGCTGCAATCCCATGATCGTGCCGTCGTCCAGCTGGGCCGTGATCTCCAGGCAATCGGGCAGGGTCTCGCGCTCGACCACCAGCGAATGGTAGCGCGTTGCCTCAAAGGGTGAGGGCAGCCCGGCAAACAACCCCTTGCCGGTGTGCTTCACCGTGCCCATCTTGCCATGAACGATCTCGTGGCACCGAACCACCTTGCCGCCAAACACCTGGCCTATGGTCTGATGGCCCAGGCAAACCCCCATTAGCGGCGTTTTGGTTTCTGCGGCGGCTTCCGTCAGTGCCAGGCAAATCCCCGCCTGATCCGGGTCGCAGGGGCCGGGGCTCAGCAGTATGCCGGCGGGGTTCATGGCCATCGCTTCCTGCACGTCCAGCGCATCATTTCGGCGAATGACCATTTCGGCACCAAGTTCGCCTAAATAATGTACCAAATTGTAGGTAAACGAGTCGTAGTTGTCGATCAGCAGCAGCATTTGGGCACTTATCTTCGCTTGGGCATTTCGGGCTGGCGATGCAGCCCCGGGCCACGGTATAATGTCCGCACATACATGCTCAGGCTTGAGCGGCAGCGTCAAGAGGACATCCCGTTTCTGGCGCGTTCAATTGGCCGAGCGCCACACCAGATGGCGCAGAGCTGAACGAGGCAGAGGAAAGAGGCGAAAGGCAGGAAAATGGGCGGATTTTTCGGAGGAATGGTCGCGGGCGCGATCGTTGTTTTGATCTTGGGTGCGGTTGTGTCACTCAAGACGCCGATGGTGAATACCCCGGTTGTTGCAACCGAAGCACCGGCGCCGACGATTTCTGAGACTCCCGAGGCTCCGGCTGAAGTGGCAGACGCCGGTTCTGACGCCGATCTGGTGGAACTTGCCCCGCGTGCGCCAGAAGCCGCCGATGACGCAGGCGAGGATCTGGCCGATCTGTCGGGGCTGGAAACGTCAATCGATTCCCAGCCGGTTGTCGGCGCGGCAACGGACGCGCTGAACCAACCGGAAGCGGCAGGTGCAAATGAAGTGTCATTCGTGATCGAAGCGCCCGCCGCCCTGCCAGAGCCAAGTCAGGTTCCCGCGATTCAGCCAGACGATGCGCTGCCTGCCGTCATTGATGAAACACCGGCCCCGCCAACAGAGCCCGAGAACACCGAGGTGGCCGCGCTTGCGCCCGAGCCAGACCCTCTGCCACGGGCGGTTCCAGAACCGGAGCCAGAGTCGACAGAAGCCGAAGAACAGAACCCCTTTGAAAACAGCCCGATTGCCGTGGAGGGGGATGAAGACACCATGCCTCGGGAACTGCCGCGCATCGCTGCGCTGCCCCAGATCGGGGGTGAGCTGAAAGCAAGTGCCAGCTCGATCATCGGAAAACGCGTCGTTCCGCTGACAGAACGGGATGATGAGCCCGTAGTGGAACAGGCCTCGGCTGAACCGGCGAAATCGGCCAAGCCGATCGAGCGTTTTGCGGCAAAGTTCGAAAACCCCGAATCCAAGCCGCTGATGTCCATCATTCTGATCGATGACGAGGGTGCATTCGGGTCCGAGGCTTTGCAGGACTTTCCCTATCCGATCAGCTTTGCCGTGAACCCATCGGATCCTGACGCGGCAGAAAAGATGGCCCGTCACCGCAACGCCGGGTTCGAGGTGCTGGCCCTGGCGGATCTGCCCGAGGCGGCAAGCGCGCAGGACGCCGAGGTGTCGCTGTCGGTGTGGCTGGATACCCTGCCGGAAACGGTTGGTATTCTGGAAGGCGTGAACAGCGGGATTCAGGGCAATCGCAAACTGGCTGATCAGGTTGCTGCGATTGCTGCGGGAACCGGCCGGGGGCTGATTACGCAGGACAATGGGCTCAACACCGTGCAGAAACTGGCGGCGCGAAACGGAATTCCGTCCAGTGTCGTTTTCCGCGATATCGACGGCGCACGGCAGGATCCCAAAATCATGCGCAGATTCCTGGATCAGGCCGCGTTCCGTGCGGGGCAGGAAGGGACAGTGGTCATGCTAGGGCGCGTGCGTCCCGAGACGATTTCAGCCCTGTTGCTGTGGGGGCTGGAAGATCGGGGCAACCGCGTGGCAATGGCTCCGATCTCGGCTGTCATGATGAAACAGGTGCAGTGACCCGCACAGACAGCAACGAAAAGAGGCGGTGATCATCTGATCGGCCGCCCCTTTTTTAGCCGTTTCCGTTGCCGGTGAACCGGGCGGCGTCAGCTGCCGCGCGCCGTATGGCGTTGGATTTATGAACAGTTTCCATGAACTCGGCTTCGGGGTCGCTGTCGTAAACAACACCACCCCCAGCTTGGATATAGAGTTTCTGATCTTTCACGATGGCGGTGCGCAGGGCAATACACATGTCCATGTCTCCGCCCGCGCTGAAATAGCCGACGCCGCCGCCGTAAACGCCGCGTTTTTCAGGCTCCAGCTCGTCGATGATCTCCATCGCGCGCACTTTGGGCGCGCCCGAAACCGTACCTGCCGGCATACCGGCAAAAAAGGCATCCAAAGCGTCTTTGTCTTCGGCCAATTCGCCTACAACGTTTGATACGATATGCATCACGTGGCTGTAGCGTTCGATGATGAACTCTTCTGTCGGACGCACGGTTCCGATCTTTGACACACGACCGGTATCGTTGCGACCCAGATCCAGCAGCATCAGATGCTCGGCCAGTTCTTTCTTGTCGGCCAGCAGATCCAGCTCGTTCGCCTTGTCTTCTTCGGGCGTCGCGCCACGTGGGCGCGTGCCTGCGATGGGGCGAATGGTGACTTCATTGCCAAACACACGCACCAGGATTTCGGGGCTTGCGCCCACCACCTGAAAACCGCCGAAGTTGAAGTAGAACATGAAGGGTGACGGGTTGGTGCGCCGCAAGGATCGGTAGAGAGCAAAAGGCGGCAGCGGAAAATCCTGCGTCCAGCGCTGTGCCGGGACAACCTGAAAGATGTCACCCGCGCGGATGTATTCCTTGGCCTTTTCAACCGCCTCCATATAGCCGGACTTGGTAAAGTTCGACACCGGCGCGGCGACCTCGCGCGCGTCGCCCAGATCGCGGGTTTCCGCGGGCATGGCACGTTCCAGGTCGCGGACCGCATCCATCACACGCTCAGCCGCCTGCGCATAGGCCGCCTTGGCCGATTGACCGTCGCTGGCCCAGGCGGGTGAAACCACCGTCACCTCTCCCTTGACCCCATCCAGCACTGCGATGACAGACGGGCGCAGCATGATCGCATCGGGCAAACCCAGCGGATCAGGGTTCACATCCGGAAGGTGTTCCACCAGCCGAACCATGTCATAACCCAGATACCCGAACAGCCCGGCAGCGGCCTGTGGCAGGTCATCGGGCAATTCCATGCGGCTCTCGGCAAGAAGCGCACGCAGGTTGTCCATCGGGTTGCCATCTTGGGGCGAGAACGCCTCGGCATCGAACCGAGCCGAGCGATTCAGTTCCGAGGTTTCCCCGTGACAGCGCCAGACCAGATCAGGTTTCATGCCAATGATCGAATAGCGGCCACGAACCTCTCCGCCTGTAACCGATTCCAGCATGAACGCATCTTTCTGCGCGCCCGTCAGCTTGAGCATCAGTGACACAGGTGTGTCCAGATCGGCGGCCAGACGCGTATATACAGCCTGGTTTTCGCCCGCATCATAGGCGCGCGCGAAGGTTTCGAAATCGGGTGTCAGGGCCATATCGGTCTCGTTTAAAAGCTCGCCTGCACGGCGTTCAGCGCCTGTTGATCCACCACGGGGCGCGCCCGGGTCTGGGCGTCACGTACGTAGGCGTTAAAGATATTCTGTGCCAAAGCCTGATCCATCTGCGAGCTCAGGGCATCACGCAACTGACGCAGTTCATCCGTATCCGCCGGCGGCAGGGTTTCATCCAGACGCACTATCCAAGCCGCACCATTGCCCTCAACAACGCGCATCTCGCCCGGTTCCATCGCGAAAACTTCGTTCATGAAACTGGCCGGAACATCATCCAGAAACGCTGTGCGGGTCAGGGCGTTTTCGACGCGGAAGGGCAGGCCGGTCGCTGCGAAATCACCGTCAGGTGTCAGTTGGTTCAGAATGGCATCCGCCTTTTCGCGTAAGGCTTTGTTGATCTCGGCCTGTTGCCAGGCCTCGGCGACACGGTCGCGCGCGCTCTCCAGCGGTTCCGGGCGACGCGGCAGAACCTCGTCCAGGCGCAGGGCAAAAATTGACCCATCTTCCAGGAATGCGATTTCAGGGAAATCTCCTTCCTGCACGGCTTCTGCGGCCGCTCGGAACCCGTCATAGGCCGCAACACCTTCGTCGCTGTCACGAGTCCAGTCGATCTGACCCAGTTCCATTTCGGTTTCTTCCGCCAGTTCTTCCAGCGTGGCACCGCCTGCCAGCATGTCGTTGATATCTTCGGATTGCGCTTCGATCAGACGGCGGGCGCGTTCAGTCGCCAACTCTTCGCGAAGTGCCGGCTCGGCCTCTTCAAATGGAACAGTGTTCGCAGCCAGTGATCCGTTGACGCGGAACAGGGCCGGACCAAACACCGAAGGCAACGGGCCCACGACAGTGTCAAGCTCGGCCGCAAAAACGGCGTCCGCAGCTTCGCCCAGATCCTCACGCGTCACGTCGCCCAGATCGATGTCATTCAGTTCCAGATCGCGATCCCGAACCAACTGTTCGAACGTTGTGCCGCCAACCTCAAGCTGCGCCAAAGCGTCCTTGGCGGCCTGTTCGCTTGGGAAGTTCAGACGTTCGACCAAACGGCGTTCAGGCTGGTTGTATTCGTCGTTTCGTTCTTCATAAAGCTTGCGCAGAGCGTCTTCGTCGATTTCGACCGTATCCACAAACATTGCTGGCGACAGAATCGCGTAAGTCAGCTGCTTGGTGCGGGGCAGCATGAACTGGTCCCCATTGTCATCATAGAATGCCTGGATCTGTGCGTCCGTTGGATCGGCCACAGGTGTATCCAGCGCTTCCGTTCCAACAGTTGCAACAGCAAAGCTGCGCCGCGCGCCGATATAATCGATCATCGTGTCCGTCAGCGTTGCCGGCATTTTCACGCCGCCCATGATTGCGCCCTGTACGATGGTTCGGGCGGATTCCTTGCGCAGATCGGATTCGAATTCGGAGTCGGTCATGCCGACCTGTTCCAGCTGAAAGCGATAGGATTCACGGTCAAAAGTTCCGTTGACACCCTGAAATGCCGGGATCGAGATGATCTCTTGCTGAAGGTTCTCATCGCCGATGGAAATCCCAAGCTGACCGACCTCGTTGTCCAGCGCCGCCAAAGCGGTCAGGCGGGCAAGGGCGTTTCGGTCCAGACCCAGATCGCGGGCTTGCGACATCTGCAAAGGTTGCCCGGATTGTGCCTCCACCGCTCGAATCTCGCGCTGCAATTCGCGCACGTAGTCATCGACCGAGATGCTTTCGTCGCCGACTGTCGCAACTGTGCGGATCGTCCCGCTGAGGTTGACCGCGCCAAATCCCGCAAGGCCCAGCATCAGCAGGCCCATCAGAATCCAGACAAAGGTTTTCGAAAGACTTTTAGCGCCTGCGGCCATGATGCCCTCTTGTTTTTTCGGCAGAGTTCTGCCCTGTCGGTTGCGGCCCTGAATACGACGCACACCGCCGAGGGGCAAGCTTAGAAGGACAGGGCCTGCAACCGGTCGAACAATTGGCCCAGCCCGGCCCGATCCAGATTGGCAAAAGCAATGCGCACCTGCCGTTTTCCAGCCGGGTCATGATCCGGCATGAACATGGTTCCGGGCAACAGCAGCACGCCAGCTTCGCTGACCAGACGGCGCGCGAGCTCGTCTGAGGGCATATCAAACGGATGTTCGAGATAGGCAAAATAGGCGCCAAGTCCCAAAAGCCGCCACCCCCGTGCTTCAAGCGCCGGCATCCCTTCTGCAATGGCTGCGCGGCGGTCAAGAATTTCGTCACGCTCGCCGGCCAGCCATTGCGACAGGTTTTTCATACCCCACAACGCTGCGAACTGGCCGATCTGTCCCGGGCAAATGGCGACCGTATCCAGAAATTTCTCGACCTCGGCCAACAACGCCGGGTTTGTTGCGATGGCACCCACCCTGTGGCCCGTCAGACGATAAGCCTTGGAGAAAGAGTAAAGGTGGACAAGCGTTTCGTCCCACCCGGGTTGCTGAAACAGATCATGCGGGGGGCCGCTGCGGCTGTCGAAATCGCGATAGGTTTCATCGACGATCAGGCGGATCCCGGTTTTACGGGCCAGGTTGAAAAAGGCCTTGACCAATTCGGTAGGGTATTCGACGCCGCCCGGATTGTTGGGCGTGACCAGCGCAATGGCGCGTGTCTTGTCGGTAATCAATCCGCGCGCACGCTCTGGATCGGGCAAAAGATCCTCCCCGGTCGGCAGGTCCACGGCCTGTACTCCGGCCATGTCCAGCCACATTTTGTGGTTGAAATACCAGGGGGTTGGCAGAATGACCTCATCCGCTTCGCCGGTAATCGCCGATATCACGGCCGAAAACGCCTGATTGCAGCCCGAGGTGATGGCGATCCGAGGTGCATCTACCTGCGCCGCATAGTGAGAACTGATCTGCGCCGCCAGTTCGGCGCGCAGATCGTCATTGCCCAATACCGGGCCGTAAAGATGTGCGCTGTCTTCGCGAACGGCGAAGTCGGCCATAGCCTGCCGCAAGGCCAGCGGCGGCGGATCGACCGGGGCCGCCTGGCTTACGTTGATCAACGGGCGGTCGGATGGGAAGGCAACGCCCTCGACCCATCGGCGCGCCTCCATCACCGGAGGGGCGAATGTTGCGGCGGTGCGGCTGAGCGTCATGAGCGGTCTACTGTTCAGAAATCAATCGGTGCCGCGATACGGCTCGACATATTGAAGGGCCATATCCCATGGGAAGAAGATCCATGTGTCCTGGCTGACTTCGGTGATGAAGGTATCCACCATCGGGCGGCCCTTGGGTTTGGCGTAAACCGTCGCGAAATGCGCGTTTGGGTACATGTCCCGAACCAGTTCCAACGTCTTTCCGCTGTCGACCAGGTCGTCGATGATCAGAATACCGGTTCCGTCACCCATCAGGTCGGCGTCCGGAGATTTCAACACCTCTGCTTCACCCTGTTCCTGGTGGTGGTATGAACGCACGCTGATCGTATCGACCGTACGGATGTCCAGTTCTCGGCTGACGATCATCGCAGGCGCCATGCCGCCGCGCGTGATCGCGACAACACCCCGCCAGTTGCCATCATCGGGACCTTGCCCGTCAAGACGCCAGGCCAGTGCACGCGAATCGCGATGAATCTGGTCCCAGCTGATGTGAAAGCCTTTTTCGTGGGGCAGGCGGTCCTTGGCGCTCATGTTCTTAACCTTTTTCAACGTCCGGGGCGTCAACGGCCTTCATGCCGACAATGTGATACCCCGAATCCACATGCAGATTCTCACCGGTTACGCCGCTGGACAGATCCGACAACAGGTACAGCGCCGAGTTGCCGACGTCATCGATCGTCACGTTGCGGCGCAGGGGCGAGTTATATTCGTTCCACTTCATGATATAGCGGAAATCGCCGATGCCGCTGGCGGCCAGCGTCTTGATCGGGCCGGCCGAGATCGAGTTCACGCGGATGCCATCCTTGCCCAGATCCTCGGCCAGGTATTTGACCGACGCCTCCAGCGCGGCCTTGGCGACGCCCATGACATTATAATGCGGCATGACCTGCTCGGCGCCGTAATAGGTCAGGGTCACAGCGCTGCCGCCTTCTGACATCATCTTTTCGGCACGCTGCATCACGGCTGTGAAGGAATATACCGACACATCCATCGTCAGTTTGAAATTCGCGCGGCTGGTGTCGACATAGCGACCGCGCAGCTCGTTCTTGTCGGAAAAGCCGATGGCGTGGACGACGAAGTCCAGCTTGCCCCATTTCTCTTCCAGCGCTGCAAACAGCGCGTCGATGGACGCTTCGTCACTGACGTCGCAGGGCAGAACGATTTCGCTGCCCAATTGCGCCGCCAGCGGGTCGACGCGCTTTTTCAAAGCCTCGCCCTGATAGGAAAAGGCCAGCTCGGCCCCGGCGTTCGACAAGGCGCGGGCGATTCCCCATGCGATTGATTTGTCATTGGCCAGTCCCATGATGAGGCCGCGCTTGCCGGCCATCAACTGATTTGACATGTTCGGTTCTCCGCCTGTCTTCGCGTTATGTTGAGTTGGTTTATGCCATTGGTTGCGTTGCATCAAGGCCGTGCGCTCTTGCCCGCAGCGGGTTCTCGCCTTAGGTTCGTCGTTAGTACTTTCCAGGGGATGGAAATGACCGAGCGTGATGGCATCTTTGCTGGCTCCGATCCGTTTGAAATAGCGGCCCGGTGGCTTGCCGAGGCTGAAGAAACCGAATTGAACGACCCGAATGCGATTGCGCTTGCAACCGTTGATCCAGATGGCATGCCAAATGCTCGCATGGTGTTGCTCAAGGAAATCGAAGCGGACTCGTTTGTTTTTTATACGAACTACGAAAGCGCCAAGGCCAAGGAACTGGATGCAGCCGGAAAAGCTGCATTTGTGATGCATTGGAAATCTTTGCGGCGTCAGCTTCGTGTTCGTGGTATAATACGTCGTGAAAATGGGCCCCAGGCTGATGAATATTATGCATCAAGGTCATTGAAAAGCCGCCTGGGCGCGTGGGCTTCAAAGCAGTCGCAACCGCTTTCAAGCCGGGCAGCTTTGATGGCAGAGGTCGCGAAAGTGACGGCGAAACTTGGGCCAAATCCACCGCGTCCGCCGTATTGGGGCGGGTACAGATTGACGCCCACCGAGATTGAGTTCTGGGCCGATGGTGCATTCCGCTTGCATGACCGGTTCAGATGGCAACGAATTGAGCCGGGATCGGCATGGCATGTTGAAAGGTTGAATCCATGACGTTCACGTGTCGTGAAATGCAACAGGCAGAAAACAAACAATCTTTTCAGCTTGAATTTGTCTGCCATTCCCCTAAACAACAAACCCTTAACGAACTGCTGAAATTCGCGATGGGAAAACCGTGCCAGAAGACCTGAACAACATGTACCGCGTCCGTGGACACGTAAAATGGTTCGACCCCGCCAAGGGGTTTGGCTTTGTTGTGTCCGAAGAGGGCGGCCCGGATATTCTGTTGCATGTGAATGTTCTGCGCAACTACGGCCAGAGCTCGGTTGCGGATGGCGCCAGCATTGAAATCATGACTCACCGCACGGACCGAGGGGTTCAGGCGGTCGAGGTCGTTGCGATTGATCCGCCGGCGCGGACCGACTCGATGATGCTAGCTGATTTTGCCGAGTTGGATCCGGAGGTCATTGCAAAAGCGCCGCTGGAAGCCGCGCGGGTGAAATGGTTCGACAAGGGCAAAGGTTTCGGATTCGCCAATGTGTTTGGGCGCAACGAAGACGTATTCCTTCATATCGAGGTGCTGCGCCGCTCGGGGCTTGCCGATCTGCAACCTGGTGAAGCGCTGGCCATGAGGGTGATCGACGGCAAGCGGGGTCGGATGGCCGCGCAGGTTCTGGCCTGGGAAGCGGCTTTGGATAGCTGAACCGAATGAAACGGCTTCGGATACTCTTGACCATTTTCGTAACTTTGTGGACAGGAGTTGCCGCTGCCGCATGCAGATCGGACCGTGTCACGCTCAGAAATGACAGTGCGACGGTGCAATTTAACGTGGAAGTCGCCGTTACTCCGCAAGAGCGATCCCGCGGTTTGATGTTTCGCGAATCGTTGCCGGCTCGATCCGGTATGCTGTTCGTCTTTGATCCGCCGCAGCCCGTTGCGTTCTGGATGAAGAACACCCTGATCCCGCTCGATATGGTATTTCTGGATCGCACCGGTTTGGTGACGCGTGTGCATGAAGAGGCGATTCCGGGTGATCTTACGCCGATTGAAGGGGGCGATTCCGTATTTGCGGTGCTGGAAATCAATGCAGGATTGTCCGCGCGCTACTCTATCGGGCCCGGGACACAGATGAAGCACGAAATTTTTTCGCAAGGACCTGCAATTTGGCCCTGTTAGGGCTTTTCAAATCAGATCGGCGTCGTTAGGAAGGCGCACGGTCCGGGGCGTGGCGCAGTCTGGTAGCGCACCTGTTTTGGGTACAGGGGGTCGTAGGTTCGAATCCTGCCGCCCCGACCACTTCCATCAAGCTAATTCGGCGAGCCACCCATTGTCTGGTAGAGCTCGCTGATGGCTTGGTTCAGAACCTTGCTTTCAACCGGAACTTCAACTGCCGCACCGGATTTTTGCGGGACGCGGAAGAAAACACGCGCGTCCACGCGATACCCTGCGTTTGTTTTTGTTGACGTAAGGCGCATGACGCTTTGCGGCAGCTCCTGCGGATGGCCGTCATAGTTCAGAATCAGATAAGCTGTCGCCTTGGGGGGCAGGAACTCGCTGCATTCAAAGATTTGATTCCCGGTTTTCCTGAAAGACTCGCCAGGGCCCGAGCAGCTGGTTTCAAACGTGTCGAACAGTCGTTGAGGGAAGGAGTCGAACTGTGCGCTGCGTGACGGGATGGGCACATCCTGTGGTGCGCAGGCCACGATGCAGGCTGTGGCCGGGATAAAATGAAACAACTTCATTCGCTTGAGCTCCCTCGCTCGTGGGTAGACCGTTCGGCACATGGCGCGGGACAGTCCGCCCGGACAGCATTGATTCCGTTTCAGCGTAACCAGCATGTCGTTAGTTGATCAAATGCAGATAACTATGCTGGTAAAAACGGGAATTCATTTTGAGAGTTCAAAATATCGGCGGAAATACGCCGTGGATGAAGTTGTGGAGGAATCGCGACCTGCACGCAGAAGGCTTCACGCAACCATCAGGTCAACAAAAAAGATTTGGAAAATGACCGAAAAAGGGCGTTGACCTTCTATGGGAACATACGTCAAATTGTATGGGCCAACGAGATTGCCACAATATCTGGTGTATAATCCGGAAAAGGCAGCGGGCGAGGGTCGGAAAAGCACAATCGTTTTACGTGCGGTCGCATTTGCGGCTTTGCGCTGTTTCAGACAGCGAACAGTACCTTTTTGCGCGCGTCTCAGGGCGTTGTGGGCGACACCCTGCAACACAAGATTTGGTGTCGGGAATCGGAAATTGAGCTGTATTAACCAGGGCTGCGGACATGAAGATTGAAAGAAAATTCACCAAACCGGATCAGGACGCCTATGCGGAACTGAATTTTGTGTCTGCAACATCTGAAATCCGAAATCCGGACGGTACAATCGTTTTTCGTCTGGATGACATCGAAGTCCCCTCGAGCTGGTCGCAGGTCGCAAGTGATGTGATTGCGCAGAAATACTTCCGCAAGGCGGGGGTGCCCACCAAGCTTAAGAAAGTGAAAGAAAAAGACGTTCCTGAATTCCTGTGGCGATCGGTTCCCGCGGACGGCGCAGAGTTCGAAGGAGAAACATCCTCCAAGCAAGTGTTCGACCGTCTGGCCGGTGCCTGGGCCTATTGGGGCTGGAAGGGCGGCTATTTCTCGACCGAGGAAGACGCGCGCGCCTATTTCGACGAGATGCGATATATGCTGGCAACCCAGCGCGCGGCGCCGAATTCGCCGCAGTGGTTCAACACGGGCCTGCACTGGGCGTATGGAATCGATGGCCCGGCGCAGGGGCACCACTATGTCGATTACAAGACCGGCAAGCTGACCAAGTCGAAATCGGCCTATGAGCATCCTCAGCCGCACGCGTGCTTCATCCAGTCAGTCGATGATGATCTGGTGAATGAAGGCGGCATCATGGATCTGTGGGTGCGCGAGGCGCGCCTGTTCAAATACGGGAGCGGAACAGGCACCAACTTCAGCCATCTGCGGGCCGAAGGCGAGGCACTGTCGGGTGGTGGCAAATCCTCGGGCCTTATGGGCTTTCTCAAGATCGGCGACCGCGCCGCTGGCGCGATCAAATCAGGCGGGACAACCCGTCGGGCAGCAAAGATGGTGATCGTCGATGCAGATCACCCGGACATCGAGCAATTCATCGAATGGAAGGTGATTGAAGAACAGAAGGTGGCCTCGATCGTTGCCGGATCGAAGATGCACGAGAAGATGCTGAACGGCATTTTCGAGGCCATCCGGTCTTGGGATGGATCTGCCGATGACGCCTATGATCCGAACAAGAACGACGCGCTGAAAAAGGCGGTTCGTGAAGCGAAAAAGGTCGCAATCCCGGAAACTTACATCAAGCGTGTCTTGGATTATGCCAAGCAGGGCCACGACAGCATCGAGTTCCCAACCTACGACACAGACTGGGATTCGGAAGCTTACAGCTCGGTTTCGGGTCAGAACTCGAACAACTCCATCCGTGTGACCAACGCGTTCTTGACCGCCGTTGAAAAAGACGCCGATTGGGAGTTGATCAACCGCACCGATGGTAAGGTTGCCCGCACCGTCAAGGCGCGTGATCTTTGGGAAAAGGTCGGCCACGCCGCGTGGGCTTGCGCCGATCCGGGCATCCAGTTCCACGATACCGTCAATGAATGGCACACATGCCCCGAAGATGGTGAGATCCGCGGCTCGAACCCGTGCTCGGAATACATGTTCCTGGATGACACGGCCTGTAACCTGGCCTCGATGAACCTGCTGACCTTCCTGAAGGATGGTGAGTTCCAGGCGGCGGACTACATGCATGCCTCACGCCTGTGGACACTGACGCTGGAAATCTCGGTGACAATGGCGCAGTTCCCGTCGAAGGAAATCGCGCAACTGTCCTATGACTTTCGCACGCTGGGTCTGGGTTATGCCAATATCGGCGGTCTGCTGATGAACATGGGCTATAGCTACGACTCGGACGAAGGCCGGGCGATCTGCGGTGCGCTGACCGCGATCATGACCGGCGTGGCCTATGCGACATCGGCTGAAATTGCCGGAGAGCTTGGCCCGTTCAAAGGCTATGAGCGCAACGCCGAGCATATGCTGCGTGTCATCCGCAACCACCGCCGCGCGGCGCAGGGTGTGACGGAAGGCTACGAGAAACTGGCCGTCAAACCGGTGCCGCTGGATCACGGCAACTGCCCGGACAAGCGCCTGGTCGATCTGGCCATGTCCGCCTGGGACGAGGCGCTGAGCCTTGGTGAGAAGAACGGTTATCGCAACGCGCAAGCCACCGTGATCGCGCCCACCGGCACCATCGGTCTGGTGATGGATTGCGACACCACCGGGATCGAGCCTGATTTTGCGCTGGTGAAGTTCAAGAAGCTGGCCGGTGGCGGGTATTTCAAGATCATCAACCGCTCGGTGCCATCGGCGCTGGAAAAGCTGGGCTATTCCTCGTCGCAGATCGAAGAGATCGTATCCTACGCAGTTGGTCACGGCACCATCGGCAATGCGCCGGGGATCAACCACACCTCGCTGACCGGTCATGGCTTTGGCCCGAATGAACTGGCCAAGGTGGACGCCGCGCTGGAAAGCGCGTTCGACATCCGGTTTGTCTTCAACCAGTGGACACTGGGCGAGGATTTCTGCACCGGTGTTCTGGGCATCCCGGCGACCAAGCTGAATGATCCGACCTTCGATCTGCTGCGCCATCTGGGCTTTACCAGGGCGGATATCGACGCGGCCAACGACCATGTCTGCGGAACCATGACGCTGGAAGGTGCGCCGCATCTGAAGGAAGAGCATTATTCGATCTTCGACTGCGCCAACCCGTGCGGGAAAAAAGGCAAGCGTTTCCTTGGAGTTGAAAGCCATATCACCATGATGGCGGCGGCACAGAGCTTCATCTCGGGTGCGATCTCGAAGACGATTAACATGCCGAATGACGCGACCATCGAGGATTGCCAGAAAGCCTATGAACTCAGCTGGTCGCTGGGTGTGAAGGCCAACGCGCTCTATCGTGACGGTTCGAAACTGTCTCAACCGCTGGCGGCAGCACTGGTCGAGGATGACGATGAGGCGGCAGAGGTGCTGGAGAGCGGCTCGGCGCAGGAAAAGGCTGTCGTTCTGGCCGAAAAGGTGGTCGAGAAGGTTGTGGTCAAAGAGGTCATCCGCAGCCATCGTGAGAAACTGCCGCATCGCCGCAAGGGCTATACCCAGAAGGCAATCGTTGGTGGCCACAAGGTCTATCTGCGCACCGGTGAGTTCGAAGACGGCCAGCTGGGCGAGATTTTCATCGACATGCACAAGGAAGGCGCTGGCTTCCGTGCGATGATGAACAACTTTGCCATCGCCGTGTCGGTCGGTCTGCAATACGGCGTGCCGCTGGAAGAATTCGTGGACGCCTTCACCTTCACCAAGTTCGAACCCGCGGGGATGGTGCAGGGCAACGACTCGATCAAGAACGCAACGTCGATCCTGGATTACATCTTCCGCGAACTGGCCGTGTCCTATCTGGACCGCACCGATCTGGCCCACGTGAAACCCGAAGGCGCAACCTTTGACGATTTGGGTCGGGGCGAGGACGAGGGTGTCTCGAATGTATCGGAAATCAGCGATACAGCCGCGTCCAAGTCGTTGGAAGTGCTGAAACAAATCAGCTCCACCGGCTATCTGCGCAAGCGCTTGCCGCAAGATCTGGCTGTGTTCAACGCGGGTCAGGTCGAGGTGAACGGTATGGCTGAACCAGCGGCTTCCTTCGAAGCACCGGCAGCCGAAACGGCGGTGGCCACCGGAATGGACGCCCGCACAAAGGCCAAGATGCAGGGGTACGAGGGCGATCCCTGCGGCGAATGCGGAAACTACACGCTGGTGCGCAACGGCACCTGCATGAAATGCAACACCTGTGGCGCGACAAGCGGGTGTAGCTGAGTTTAGCGCCCCGGCAACCCGGGGTGCAGGGGTCGGATGGCTGCCACAGGTACCGACCCCGACGAATACGGAGCAAGGCACTGAGACTTACCGTTGATGCCTTGGTCCACTCGGCCGACATGCCCGTGTTGGCCGGAAACAGGGTGGGGCGGAATATTTGCTCCCTCCCACTCTTTCACGGAACGGGTGCGCTCGTTCCATGCGACGTCCAGGCCGCAGGCAAAAAAAACACCGGGCGGTCAACGAAATGAGCCTGGATGGCGAAACTGACAGGGGGCTTCGGCCCCCTTTCTTTTTTGCGACTGGTTGCTCGGATAAGCGCGGTCTTGCCGGATCGGACCATGCCTGTCGGGCAAGTTCTGCCGAAACGGGTCTGGCAAGGTTTTGCCCGGCGGTGTGTCGCAACACCGACTCGGGCAAACACGCAAAGATTGGCGCGATTTCCCGGAAATCACGTAAAACGGGTGACGCCTGCGGCTGTTCCGGTGTTTCTGGGGCCTGTCCGGACGAAGACATAATCAACTTATCCAGGAGGCACGAAAATGAAACCGCAGTACTTGATTGGGATTTCCATTGCTGCACTGACCTTGCCGGGAGTGCTCTCGGCGCAGTCCTCAACCGACGCCAATGGCGATGGCGTTCTGACCATCGAAGAAATTCAGGCCGTGTTGCCCGACGTTGACGCCGATACATTTTCGGCGATGGACGCAAATGGCGACGGGGCGCTGGATGCTGATGAAGTGGCCGTTGCACAAGAGGCAGGTTTGCTTCCACCCAGCAACGGGTAGACAAGAAAGGGCGGCCCGACACTCATCGGGCCGCTTTTTCAGATGCTATAACGGCAAGTGAATGTTGAATTTTTCCCGAATCTCAGCATCCAGAAGCGGGTCGAACCGGGCCGCCGACGGGGTGGACAGGATCTCATTCTTTCGGGCCACTGCCTTTTCAACCAGATCCGGCTTGCCAAGCTCCACCCATTCCTTGGGGGAAGAGCGGTCACCAAAGGTCGGATAGACATAGTCGGCCTGCATCCGGCTGAGGGTCGCATCGGTGCCCAGATAATGACCGGGGCCGCCCATGCATACGGATGCGATCTGATCCAACGCCAGGGTTTCATCGGTCACTTCGATCCCGCGCACACAGCGCTGCGCCTGACCGATCAGGTCGTCGCTGAGGATGAGACTTTCAAAGCAGAATCCCAGCAGCGAGGCGTGCATGCCAGCGGCTTCATATACCATGTTCAGACCGGACAGCCCGGCCATCACGTTCGAGCACATCTGTTCCCACCCGGCCTGCATGTCGGGCAGCTTCGAATCTGATGCGCCTGCTGCCGCGCCCCCCGGCAAGTCGTAGAAACGGTGCATCTGGGCGCAGCCTGCCGTCAGCAGGGCTTGTTCGCCGGAACCGATGGACATTGCGCCGGTCCGTAGATCAAGACCAAAGGGCCAGGTGCCGAAAACTGCGGGCGCGCCGGGACTTACGGCGTTTACATAAACCAATCCCGCAAGGCATTCCGCCGTGGCCTGGGCGATTGCTCCGGCGATGGTTGATGGCGCGGTGGCGCCGGCCATTCCGGCTGACAGCAACAGAACCGGCATTCCGGCCTTGATGCATTCCTCCATCACTTCGCAGCTTTCAGTGGCGAATTTCATCGGTGGGACGACGAAGCAGTTCGAGTTCGACACAAATGGTCGCTCGCGATATTTATCTTCGCCGCCCGCGATCATATAGATCATCTCCATCGCAGGGGCGACGTGGCTGGGTTCCGTGAAGGATGTGCCGACGTGTTTGAATGTTCCTGAACAGCTGGCGTAGATCGTGTTCAGGTCCATTTCCAGGTTGTCCGTGATGTCGCGACAGACCATGGGGCGCTGAACAAAGTGAATATTGTCAAGCTGTTGGCAGATACGTGCGGCATCGTGCAAATCCTGAACGGTTGAATCGCGATACTCGCGACCATGCACGTCGACCATTGAAACGGCTGCACCAGCCGTGCCGTAATGTACTTTTGTACCTGTCAGGTCCAGATCGGTTTTCCCGTCACGGCTGTACAAAGTGACATTGCGGTTCGCCTTTGCGATCGTGTCTTCGACAAGCGCACGGGGAAAGCGGACGCGGCCATCGTCGCCCAATGCGCAGCCTGCACCAACCAGATAGTCGATCCCGCTTTGCGGCGCGTCCGCCAGACCAATTGTTTCCAATGCGGTCAGGGCGGCCTCGTGGATACGTTCGATCTGTGCTTGGGTCAGGACATTCAGGACACCGCCTTCCATACCGGGGCGCACGGGGCGCAGATGTTCAGGCAATGCGGTTGCACGGGCAGCGCGACGCGCAGCGCGACCGCCGCTGCGCGATGTGTTGCGGGATTGGTCGTTCATTTCTATTTCCGATCTGTGAGAGATGTTTGGGGAACTGGCAAATGGCCGCTTACGGCCGTCCTCTCGCTGCACGTCCCCGGTCCGCACCAATGGTGCGGCTGATCAGGCTGATTTTCCAGTCGTGGTCAGTCATTCCGCCTCTCAACGTTTGGCGCAACAATTCCAAAACACGGCGACGCAATCTGTTCTGTTTGCGACCTCAACGGAATTTACTTCAGCAAATATCTGCCCAACAAACCTCTGACGGAATTCTGAGGCAGATTTTCTCCCTCGAGGACAGAAATCTGTTATACTGCATTCACTTACTCTTGAGCTTTGCGTGCAAGGAATTGAACTCTGACAAAAGCGATCCCAGTTGAATTGTAAGTTAACACATGATCTGAAGCCCGAGTGAAATCGCGTTGAAACAGACTTTTGAACTTTTTTCTGTCCTGATTGTCGTGGCTCTGACGGCCAACGCCAGCCCGGTTTTGGCAGAGGATTGGACAGGGGGGTACGTTGGGCTCAGCTTTGGGTATGGCGATGCGGATGGACCGGGTGGATCAAGCGGGGACGACACCGCCTTTGGTGCGCATGTAGGCTATGATCGGGATTTCGGGGCTTTCGTTCTGGGCGGTGAACTTGAATACAACCGCCTTTCCCTGAACCTCAGCCAGTCTCAGGGCAGTCTGGACAGCATGACCCGATTGAAACTGCGTGGCGGGTACGATTTCGGCAGCGCGCTGGGGTATGTCGTCGTTGGCGCGGCACGGGCCGAAACATCCGTCGACAGCGATACCGCCGCTGTTTACGGGATAGGCATCGCTTATCCGATTGGCGACAATTTTGTCATAAGTGGCGAGGCGTTGCGGCAAGATTTCGATGATGTTACCCGATCCACCGGTGGTTTGGATTCCAACGTCTTCAACCTGCGCACAACGTTCCGTTTCTGACAACGGGCTTATTCAGCTGCGTGCTTCCTCGCAAGTTGCGACGCGAGTTCGCACAGCGTTTTCAGCGCATCCGCAAAACGTTCATCCGCCACGGTCATGGCCACCCGTATGTGCCCGGCAGCGGCCTTGCCGAAGCTTTCGCCGGGCATGACGGCAATCTTGTGTGCGTCCAGCAGCGCGTTGGCAAACGCGTCCCCCGACATCCCGGTCGCGCGGATATCCAGCATCAGATACATGGCGCCCTGCGCGGGGACGAGGCCGACGATGTTTTGCGAGGCTAGAATATCCATGGCCAAGGATCGGCGGCGGCGGAACGGAGCGGCGATTTTTTCTTCAAGTTCAACACCCGCGGTCAGCGCAAAACTCGACGCGTCCTGCACGAACCCGGGAACGCCGTAGGTGGTGTGGGTCGCCAGATTGATCAGATGGGCGATGACCTCCTCGGGGCCGACGACCCATCCACACCGAGACCCCGTCATGGCGTGGGACTTGGACATGGATCCAACCACAAGCGTTCGCTCTGCCATGTCGGGCAGCGCACGCGGAGAAAGATGTTCACCGTCCCAGACCTGCGTGTCGTATACCTCATCCGAGATCAGCCAAAGATCGCGTCGCTTGCACACGTCAGCGACCGCCTCGAGCGATTGACGGGAATAGACCACGCCGGTCGGATTGTTCGGCGTGTTGATCAACAGCGAAACCGCGCTTTCAGCAGCGGCATCGATCCGCTCGGCCTGGGGCTGGAAAGCGTCGTCAGCGGCGGTTTGAACTGCGCGGGCGACGGCGCCAACACCCCGAATCGTGCCGGGGTAGGTGGCGTAGTACGGGTCGAGATACAATCCGACATCACCGGGATCGCAAACGGCCATATGTGCCGCGAACAGGGCGGCTTGCCCGCCGGGGGTGATCAGAACATTGTTCCGAGAGGTCGGAACGCCAGTGCGGGTCTGAACCCGCGCGGCGACCGTGTCGCGCAGCAGGTCCGTGCCGGGTACCATCGCGTAACCTGTATGGCCGTTGCGGGTCGACAGCTCCATCGCCCGAAGAATCGAAGGGTCGGTTCGGGTGTCATGTTCACCGATCGTCAATTCGGTTACGGCTTGTCCTTCGCTCAACATCCGGCGGGCGCGATAGAACACGTCCCAGCCATCGCTGCCGCCGCCGGTGATCTGCGTGATGCGTTCAGACAATCTCATGAAATCGCCTCTGGTTGCTTTGCGCTGAATGGGGCAGAGCAGTGGCCGTTTGTCAATCAGCTTCGCGGCGCCAGCGTTGCCTGAAGCTTTTTTGTCAGCGATGGGCGCACGAGGTCATAGGAGGCCGTCAAACGATGGCGCAGCTCCTCGGTCTCGGCATCAAACGGCAGGCGGACCCAGCTGCGGTGAAAATAGGGGGCTTTCACCGCGATACCGGCATCAATCAGCATCTGAGCCGTTTCCACGTCGGGCGTTTTGACGGAAACACCGTCATTTGCAATTCCGATACAGGCAAACATCTTGCCGCCAACTTTCCACGCGTCATGACCGCCGCCCCATGGGTCTGACAGTTCTGCACCGGGAAATTCCTTGCAGATGGAATTGATGACGTCTCGGTCCATGACGGGCACTCTGCCGGACCGGGTGATCAAACTCAACGCTTGGCTTGGCGGGAATCCCGTGCTAACCGAGGGGCATGAACCCGGTGACCTGCATCATTATCTGCTGCATTACCTGCTGATTTATCAAGCGGGCCGGTTTCTTTCGTTTTCATCCCTGAGACAAGTTGCTAAGCCCGCGCCAACGCGCAAGCCTTTGCTGTTTTCTAGGAGCCCGACCGATGACGACGATCAAGCTGCACAACACGCGGACGCGGACGAAGGAAGATTTCGTACCGATCGACCCTGACAACGTGCGGATGTATGTCTGTGGTCCGACGGTCTATGACCGCGCCCATCTGGGCAATGCCCGCCCGGTGGTCGTGTTCGACGTTCTTTATCGTCTGTTGCGCCACGTCTATGGCGCAGAGCACGTGACCTATGTGCGCAATTTCACCGACGTGGACGACAAGATCAACGCCACCGCGCTGGCCCGCAAACAGGCGGGCGCGGAAGGCACGCTGGAGCAATTGGTGCAGCAACGGTCGGATGAAACCATCGGCTGGTACCTGCATGATATGGGCGCTTTGGGCACGTTGGAGCCGAACGAGATGCCGCGTGCGACCCAGTTCATCGCACAGATGATTGCGATGATCGAAGACCTGATCGCCAAGGGCCATGCCTATGCCGCCGAAGGTCATGTTCTGTTTGCGGTGGATAGCTGGAAAGAAAGCTATGGCAAGCTATCGGGGCGCTCGGTGGATGACATGATCGCCGGCGCGCGGGTCGAGGTGGCGCCCTACAAGAAGAACCCGATGGATTTCGTTCTGTGGAAACCCTCGACCGATGAACTGCCGGGCTGGGACAGCCCATGGGGGCGGGGACGTCCGGGCTGGCACATCGAATGCTCGGCCATGAGCTATGAGTTGCTGGGTGAGAGTTTTGATATCCATGGTGGCGGCAACGACCTGATGTTCCCGCACCACGAGAATGAGATTGCCCAGAGCTGCTGCGCGCACCCGGAAGGTGAGTTCGCTCGATACTGGTTGCACAATGAGATGCTGCAGGTCGAAGGTAAGAAAATGTCCAAATCTCTGGGCAATTTCTTCACAGTGCACGATCTGTTGGAGCAAGGCGTGCCGGGTGAAGTGATCCGGTTTGTCTTTTTGCAGACGCATTACCGCAAGCCGATGGATTGGACTGAAAAAAAGGCCCGTGAAGCGGAGCGAACCTTGCGCAAATTCTACGCGCAGGCCGCGCAAGGGGTTGGTTATGGCGAGCCGCATCCTCAAGTCGTTAACTTTTTGGCCGATGACCTGAACACAGCCGGTGCCATCGCCGAACTCCACCAGTTATCCATCGCTGACGATGTCGTGGGGTTGCGGCATTCGCTGCAATTTTTGGGATTGTTGGGCAACGATGTCCCGTCGTGGGCTCAGACGCCGCAGGTCGATCTGTCGGCCCATGCAGATCGCTTGGCAAAGGCGCGCGTATCTGCAATGGAAAACAAGGATTTCTCGGAGGTCGATCGCCTCAAGGCGGCGTATGTTGCGGCGGGGCTTGAGGTGCGAATGAGCAAGGAAGGTGTTGAACTGGTGCCGGGCGCCGGTTTTGATGCTGCCAAGCTGGAGGAGGTCTGATGACCAAAGAACGCCTCTACCTCTACGACACGACCCTGCGTGACGGGCAGCAGACGCAGGGCGTGCAGTTTTCAACCGCTGAAAAAGTGCAGATCGCACAGGCGCTGGACGCATTGGGGGTGGATTACATCGAAGGCGGTTGGCCCGGTGCCAACCCCACCGACAGCGCGTTTTTCGAGGCGGCGCCAAAGACCGCGGCCCGGTTGACGGCCTTTGGCATGACCAAGCGGGCAGGGCGCTCGGCCGAGAATGACGATGTGCTGGCTGCGGTGATGAATGCGGGTACGCAGGCCGTTTGTCTGGTTGGCAAGTCACATGATTATCACGTGACCCATGCGCTTGGCATTTCGCTTGAAGAGAACACGGAAAACGTTCGTGCTTCGGTCGCGCATATCGTGGCGCAAGGGCGCGAGGCGTTGTTCGATGCCGAACATTTCTTTGACGGGTACAAGGACAACCCTGAATACGCGACACAAGTTTGCCGGGCCGCGCTGGAGGCGGGCGCGCGATGGGTTGTGCTGTGTGACACCAACGGCGGCGGGTTGCCGTCCGAGGTCGGGCGGATCGTGTCCGAAGTGATCGCGGCCGGCCTGCCGGGTGAACGGTTGGGTATTCACACCCATAACGATACCGAGAACGCAGTGGCCTGTTCTCTGGCGGCGGTCGAAGCAGGTGCGCGGCAAATTCAGGGAACGCTGAATGGTCTGGGGGAACGCTGCGGCAACGCAAACCTGACGGCGCTGATCCCGACATTGCTGCTGAAAGAACCCTACGCCTCGCAGTTCGAAACCGGCGTCAGCCTTGATGCGCTGGCCAGGCTGACCCGCATCAGCCGCATGTTGGACGATGTCCTGAACCGCGTTCCCAGCAAGCAGGCGGCGTATGTGGGCGCGTCGGCTTTTGCGCATAAGGCGGGGTTGCACGCCAGCGCGATCCTGAAGGACCCGTCGACTTACGAACATGTGGACCCTGCGAGCATAGGCAATGAACGTATCATTCCGATGTCGAACCAGGCGGGTCAGTCGAACCTGCGCAAACGCCTGACCGAGGCGGGGCTGAGCGTCAAAGCCGGTGATCCCGCATTGGGCCGCATCCTTGAGCGGATCAAGGATCGTGAAGCGGTTGGGTATTCCTACGACACCGCGCAGGCCAGTTTCGAACTGTTGGCGCGGGATGAACTGGGGCAACTGCCTGAGTTCTTCGAGGTCAAACGCTACAAGGTCACTGTTGAGCGTCGGAAGAACAAATACAACAAGATGGTCAGCCTGTCCGAGGCTGTCGTCGTGGTCAAAGTGGACGGTGAAAAGAAACTGTCGGTCAGCGAGTCCATGGACGACTCCGGAAACGACAGGGGGCCTGTGAACGCGCTGGCCAAGGCGCTGGCGAAGGATTTGGGACAATACTCGCAGGTTTTGTCAGACATGCGCCTTGTCGATTTCAAGGTCCGTATCACCCAGGGCGGGACCGAAGCGGTGACCCGCGTCATCATCGACAGCGAAGACGGTCAGGGGCGGCGTTGGTCGACGGTGGGTGTTAGTGCGAACATAGTTGATGCGTCCTTTGAGGCGCTGCTGGATGCGATCCAGTGGAAACTGGTCCGTGATTGCGATCCGCAAAAGGCAGCGGCCGAGTGAGCGGGACCTTCGACGATGATGTCAAAGCCTGCGCCGCGCTGGTACAGCGTGCGGATCCTGATCGGTTCCGCGCGACGATGGCTGCTCCGGTCGCGGCCCGCGTGGTTTTGTTTCCGATCTATGCGTTGAATGTCGAAGTCGCCCGCGCGCCATGGGTGACGCAAGAGGCCATGATTGCCGAAATGCGGCTGCAATGGTGGCGCGACGCGTTGCAGGAGATTGCAGAAGGGGCCGCGGTGCGGCGGCACGAGGTGGTGACGCCTTTGTCGCGGGTCCTGTCGTCGCATCTGGCAGGCGTTCTGGATGAATTTGTTGCCGTAAGACGTTGGGATATATACCGGGATCCGTTCGAGGATCAGGAACATTTTGACGCCTATATCAACCACAGTTCCGGATCTCTTTTCGTCGCCTCGGCGCAGGCGCTGGGTGCGGCGGATGAAAGCGTGTTGCGCGATTTCGGGTACGGAGTCGGTGTGGCAAATTGGTTCCGCGCCATTCCCGAACTGGAAAAGCGGGGTCGCGTACCTTTGCTTAATGGGTCGACGGGTGGCGTTCAGCAACTGGCCCAATCCGCTTTGGACCGATTGCGCAAGGCGCGATCAAACCGGGCCGACATCGCACCTGAGGCGCGTCCCGCGCTGTATGCAGGTTGGTTGGCGGAACGGGTGCTTAAGCAGGCCATCGCCCAACCCAAGCGGGTGGCGGCTGGAGCGCTGGAACCAGGCGAAATGCGTCAGCGACTGTCCCTGATGTGGACCGTCGGCAGCGGGCGCTGGTGATCAGACCCTTTCGGGGTCGGCCGGGCGCAAAACCAGCCACAGCAATGCGCCACCTGCCAGTGTCAGCAAGGGGATCATGGCAAGGTTGACGGCGTTCCACCCCTCGATCGCGGATCCGCCCGAGCAGTTCATCAACCCGCCCGAGGCCAGCGATGCCAATGTCACACCGCCAAACACCAGCAGGTCGTTGAGGCCCTGCATCCGCCCGCGTTCATGCGGTTCATGCGACGCGGCCAGCATCGTGGTCGCGCCGATGAATCCGAAATTCCAACCAATGCCCAGAAGAACAAGAGCGACAAAAAAGTTACCCAATTCAACGCCTTGCAGCGCAACCACCCCTGATGCAGCAAGTATGGCCAAACCCAGAGCGACGATCTTCTCAACGCCAAACCGGGCAATCAGGTGCCCGGTGAAGAAGCTGGGGACATACATTGCCAGCACGTGACTGGTCACGATATCCGCTGCGTCATTGGCGGAAAATCCACATCCGACAACGGCAAGCGGCGTCGAGGTCATCACCAGATTCATCAACGCATAAGACACCATGGCACAGATGATCGCGACGGCGATGCGGGGTGTTTTCAACAACTCGATCCGTGACCGCCCCTTGGGTTCATCGGCCGCAGGTTTCGCAGGCGTCGGAATGTCGAGAAAGAAGAACAGCGCCGAGCCCAGAACGTTGATCCCGATTACGGCCATATATGTTCCCAAAAAAGGGATGACGTAAGCTTCAGACGTAAGTTTCACGATCTGAGGCCCGATGATGGCGGCCGCCAGCCCACCGGCCATCACGTATGAAATCGCTTTTGGGCGGTAGTCGTTTGACGCGGTGTCTGCTGCCGCAAAGCGATAGAACCCGTGTGCGCTCATGTAGATGCCGGTCAGCAGGCTGCCGACAAGAAAAATGGGGAACGAGCCCAGAAACAGGCCATAGGCCCCGATCAGCCCGCCCAGTGCACCGGCGGTTGCCCCGACAAGGAACCCCACGCGACGGCCCCATTTTTGCATGATGGCCGAGATCGGCGTGGCTGCCAGCATCGATCCCAGAACGATCAGGGATATCGGCAGCGTCGCCAGGCAAGGGTTCGAGGCCAGCGATTGACCTGCAAGCCCGCCAACGATGAACATCATCGGCATCTGCGCACCCAGGATGGCTTGGGCAGCCACCAGCACGGCCACATTGCGTTTGGCCTGCCGGTCGTCCGGAAGGGTTGAAATCATGGTCATGGGCGAATGGTTATCGGCTAAGTGTTTGCGGCACAAGCGGGTTGCATCTGCGTCACATGCGCCTAACCTGCCCGAAATAACAGAGCAGGGAGGCCGCATGCCCGCAGGCCGCATCATCGAAACATCGGACTGTGTGGCGGAAGGGGCCGAATGGCTGACCCAAACCTGTCCGCGGATGGCGTATGCGATGGATCAGACCGGCCCCTTGCCGCTGCGCCGCCGCCCCGATGGGTTTGCGCAATTATTGAGTGCAATCGTCAGTCAGCAAGTCAGCGTGGCTTCGGCCAATGCGATCTGGAAACGGCTTCAGGATGCCCGCTTGACCGGTCCGCGCAAGATCCTGTGGGCAACGGATGACGATCTGCGGGCAGTTGGGTTGAGCCGACAGAAGATCCGTTATGCACGCGCTCTGGCCGAGGCACGTATCGACTATAAGGCACTGCGCGATGCAACTGACGCAGATGTCGTCGCTACTTTGACGCAAGTTCCGGGTATCGGTGTCTGGACAGCCGAAATCTATGCGATGTTCTCACTGGGTCGCGCAGATGTCATCGCACCCGGTGATCTCGCCCTGCAAGAGGCGGCGCGCATCCTCTATGACTTGCCTGAACGTCCAACGGACAAGGAATTGCGCAAAATGGCCGAGGCCTGGTCGCCCTGGCGTTCGGTTGCGGCACGGGTGCTGTGGGCCTATTACCGGGTTGCAAAACAAAGAGAAGGGATCAGATGACACGGGTTTTGAATGCGCTCCGGAAAGAGCCTGTTTCGGGCGACACGCGCTCGGTCGTGGTGTTCGTGCATGGCTATGGCGCAAACGGTGCCGATCTGCTGGGATTGGCCGATCCGCTGGGTGAACACCTGCCTGACACGTTGTTCGTGGCCCCCGACGCGCCCGAGCAGATCCCCGGAATGCCCAACGGGTATCAGTGGTTTCCGATTCCGTGGATCGATGGATCTTCCGAAGAAGAAGCCCGCCGGGGCATGGAAATGGCTGTCGAGGACTTCAACGCCTTTCTGGACGCGCTGATGGTGGACGAAGATGTTCTGCCCGAACAGGTTGTGTTGTTTGGCTTCAGCCAGGGCACCATGATGAGCTTGCACGTTGCGCCGCGGCGGGAAGATCCCGTGGCCGGGATCGTAGCCTTTTCAGGCCGTTTGCTGGAACCCGATTTGCTGGTGGATGAAACCGTCAGCCGGATGCCTGTCTTGCTGGTGCATGGCGACGCTGACGACGTTGTTCCGCCTCAATCCCTGCCGGAAGCGGCCGAAGCCTTGCAAGCTGCGGGTTTCAAAGAGGTCTATGCCCATGTCATGAAAGGCACCGGGCACGGTATCGCCCCGGATGGGCTGAGCGTTGCGCTGGCTTTCATGCGCGACAAGCTGAGCCTTTAGTGTTTAGAATCTGATCTGCGGAGCGCCCATGCGTTCCGCACCGGATCAAGTCCAAAGATGCGCTTCGGCGAACTCGACCGAGTTTCCGGCCGGGTCGCGCACATACAGGGATCGCACGCCGCCGGGCCAGTCAAACTCGGCATCTACTGGAATATTCCAATCCAGAAGGTGTTTGCGCATCACTGCGATTTCCTCTCGTGACAGCACAAGACACACATGTCCGGGGCCGCGCGCGCCGTGGGGCGGAACCGGCATGCCGGGGTCGAGCGGCGGTTGTTCGGTCTGGTCGGGATTGAAAATCAGCAGGACCGATCCGCCGATGCGATAGAAAACATGGCGGTCAGCGACGCGTTGGATGCGTTCGAGCCCAAGAACTTCGCCGTAAAACTGTTCTGCCGCGTCCAGATCATCAACATAGAGCGCGGCTTCCAGAATGGCCGAAGGGGCCGGGATGTCAGGCGTTTTCTTCATGACCCCAGTTTAGCAGATCGGGGCAGGGTCTGTCACCGGCGCGGGCGACGGTCGCGCTTGCGTTGGGGGGCCGCGCTCAGTGTCGGCATTGGCAGACTGTCCCAGTGCCCGGGCTCAAGATCATCCAGGGTCCAGTCTCCGATGCGGTACCGGATCAGGCGCAGCGTCGGCAGGCCCACGGCAGCAGTCATCCGACGCACCTGTCGATTTTTGCCCTCACGTATGGTCAGTTCAAGCCAGCTGTCCGGTACCGTCTTGCGTTCACGGATCGGCGGGGTGCGCGGCCAAAGCATTTCGGGCTCGTCGATCTGGCGGGCCTTGGCAGGGCGGGTCAGACCATCCTTCAATTCGACCCCGTTGCGGAGCGTTTTCAGGGCCGCCTCGTCGGGGGTGCCTTCAACTTGAACCCAATAGGTTTTGGCCATCTTGTGCTTTGGGTCAGAGATCTGGGATTGCAACTTTCCATGATCTGTCAGCAGCATCAAACCTTCGCTGTCACGGTCCAGCCTGCCCGCCGGATAGACGCCGGGAAGATCGATGAAATCGGACAGCGTGCTGCGTGGGCCGTCCGTATTGGCGCGGTCCGTGAACTGCGGCAGAACATCATAAGGTTTGTTGAAGCGAATGAACCAGGACATGACCTGCGCATAGCCTGAAGGTCACCCCCGGTGCAAGCTGTGGATAACTGTCACGTGCCTGTTACGGATTCGCGTTACCCCGTCTGCGACATATTGTGGAAAATCAGGGCTTGTCAGAGTTTTAACACGATATATAGTTATAAAAAGACCGGGGCGGGTGCTCCCCGCTCTGGTGTCACAAACGGGCAGCTGAGAGCGAGGAGCGATTCTGTGATGGACGGAGACTTCAGAACCGAATTTGTAAGGGAGCCGGGTGCGCTCAAACAACACCCGGCCCTGGTTTTGAACGCCGATTATCGCCCCTTGTCCTATTACCCGCTGTCACTGTGGCCCTGGCAAGAAGCGATCAAGGCGGCCTGGCTGGATCGGGTCGATATCGTGGCTGAATATGACGAGGTCGTCCGCAGCCCGAGCACCGAGATCCGAATACCCTCGGTCGTTGTTTTGAAAGACTATGTAAAACCCAGAAAGCGCGTGGCCTTCACGCGCTTTAATTTATTTTTGCGGGATGAATTCCGCTGCCAGTACTGTGGCAGCCGGGACAACCTGACCTTCGATCATGTGGTGCCTCGGGCCGCCGGTGGTGTGACCAGTTGGCAGAACGTGGTGGCCGCGTGCAGCCCGTGCAATCTGCGCAAGGGGTCAAAGTCGCTGCGCCAGGCTCGGATGACCTTGCGCAAGCCGCCACGTCAGCCCGATGCCGAAGCGTTGCGCAATATCGGACGGAAATTCCCACCGAACCACCTGCATGAAAGCTGGATCGATTTCCTGTACTGGGATGCAGAGCTGGACGAGTTCTAAGCCGCGCGGGATTTCCATGCGGCCAGCCAGATCAGCACCAGCATGGCAGAAGCAATGGCGTTCCAGCCAGCCATCGAGATACCGAACATCTCCCAGGGGATATCATCGCATCGCACCAAAGGCGCGGACATGATTTGATCGAACAGATCGTCAGCGGACAGACCGCTGATGCTGCCGGATGTGCAGCTGCTTGGGCCTTCCCACCAGCCTTGTTCAACGCCGGCGTGAAATACGCCCACCGCCGAAGTCGTCGCGGCCGCCGCGGCGCCCAGCAAGGGAAGAAAGGTCAGCCTTGGCAATGCCAGCGCCACGGCGCCAATCGCGATTGCCACCGCATGAGGATAGCGCTGCCAGATGCACATCTTGCACGGCGCAAGCCCGCCGAGATGCTGAAAGCCAAAAGCGGCCAGAAGAAGCGCCAGTGATCCAAGACTTGCCACTGCGACAAGTTGCGAACGTCTCGTCATAAGTATTTCACCACCAGGAATCCGCCAAACAGGAGGATGATGAACAAAGTGAACATTAGCCCCAGGCGCTTTTCGATGAAGTCGCGGATCGGCTCACCGAATCCCCAGAGCAGGCCTGCCACCAGAAAGAACCTCAACGCGCGGGCCAGAATCGAGGTCGCGATAAAGGTTCCAAGCGGCATGCCGGTCCAGCCGGACATAATGGTGATGACCTTGTAGGGGAAGGGGGTCACACCAGCGGCCAGAACGGCCCAGAACCCGAAGTCGTTGAACCGGGTATTGAATTCTTCCATGGCATGGGCTTTCCCCATGGATTCCAGAATGGGCTGCCCGATGCTTTCATAGAAAAACGCACCAATCGCATAGCCCAGCATGCCCCCCAGAACCGATGCCACCAGTGCCACGGTTGCGATCAGCCATGCCCGGGACGGGCGGGCCAGAATCATCGGAATCATCAGCACATCTGGGGGAATCGGGAAGAACGAACTTTCGATGAAAGCCACGATGGCCAGCGCCCACAGCGCGTGAGGGTGTTCGGCCAGACGAATGGTCCAGTCATAAAGCGATCGTAACATAAAGCACTCAAATCCCGTTTTCGGTCTGAAACCCAGCCAAACCATGCGCCCGATGGACCGTCAACAGCCGAGGGCGAAACAAATGGAATATTGGATGGTTTTTGCCTCTGGACCTTCGCTTGGATGGGCGCTAATCCAGTGTTCGTGGCCCAAGTGGCGGAATGGTAGACGCAGGGGATTCAAAATCCCCCGCCTTCACGGGCGTGAGAGTTCGAGTCTCTCCTTGGGCACCACAGTTCCGACAAACTCAGAACAACGTCCGTCCCAAGGGCGGGGCGCCGTTATCAAGGTGATGATCCGCAAACTTGATCTGCATCTCTTGTTTGTGGTCCTCCGTAACGAGCCACCAGTGCCACAACGTTCTTGGCCTGCATTAGCAGACAGGTGATCAGGTCCCCGCAAGGATGGATCGTGAACCGAGTTGGTATTGAAGTGCCTTTGTCAGATTCGTCGAAACGTACAACCGTGACTTGCCCTGCCTCCTTATCCGAAACGCGGTTCGCTCTGTTTCGCGGTGATTAGCGCCGGGAATGAGGTCTCGTTTTGGATTTGGAGTGACCGCATGAACCCGGACGGCTCGCTGTGAACTGATGGGGAAAGTTCGGGATTTATGCTCATATATGCGAATTGGCGCAGGTCTGACCGGCGCCGGCCTTGACATTGCGAGTATCTGAATGAAACCTCGAAAGGGTTGGGAGAAATTGGGAAATTCAAAGATTTGGAGCCGTTGCGATGCGGGCCGGTTTGTATTATCGGCACGCTTCCCTGAGCAGGTGATCAAACTTGATTTCCAACTGCCAGACAAAAAAAGTGGGAGTTAACAGATGAAAAACAGCAGCAAACTGAGCGTCGGCGCCTTCGTCACCGCAGCCCTTCTGGCTCCGGCGGCCTATGCCGAAGAGTTCATTACGATCGGTACCGGTGGTGTCACCGGCGTTTACTATCCGACCGGCGGCGCGATCTGTCGTCTGGTCAACAAAGGCCGGAAAGAGCACGGCGTGCGCTGCTCGGTCGAATCGACCGGTGGTTCAGTTTACAACATCAACACCATCCGCGAAGGCGAGCTGGAGTTTGGTGTGGCCCAGTCCGACTGGCAGTACCACGCCTATAACGGCACCTCAAAATTCGAAGAAGCCGGCCCGTTCGAAGGTCTGCGCGCCGTGTTCTCGGTGCACCCCGAACCCTTCACCGTGGTGGCTCGCGCCGATTCCGGCATCACCAACTTTGAAGACCTGAAGGGCAAGCGCGTCAACATCGGCAACCCCGGTTCCGGTCAGCGCGGCACCATGGAAGTCCTGCTGGGCGAAATGGGCTGGACCACAGACGATTTCGAACTGGCGACCGAGCTGAAAGCGGCTGAACAGTCGGCGGCCCTGTGCGACAACCAGATCGACGCAATGGTTTACACTGTTGGCCACCCCTCGGGTTCGATTCAGGAAGCCACCACCGCATGTGACTCGGTTCTGGTGAACGTCAGCGGTGAGGCCGTGGACAAGCTGGTCAACGAAAACTCGTTCTACCGCAAGGCAACCATTCCCGGTGGCATGTACCGTGGGTCTGACGAAGACACCTCGACCTTTGGTGTGGGCGCGACCTTCGTGACCTCGGCCGATGTATCGGAAGATGCGGTTTACGCGGTCGTCAGCTCGGTCTTTGAAAACTTCGATGACTTCAAAAAGCTGCACCCGGCGTTTGCGAACCTGAAGCCCGAAGAGATGATTGCGGATGGCCTGTCGGCTCCGCTGCATCCGGGTGCCGAGAAGTACTACAAAGAAAAAGGCTGGATTCAGTAAACCAGACCTGACGCAGGGTGCCCAAGGGCGCCCTGCACAAAACCCGTGTGAAACGGGATTTCAGAAGGCCGAACAATGGCCGCGACGGGGAGACATTTGATGAATTCCGACACTCAATCCAATCGTCCGCTTTCCGAAGAAGAGCTTCAGGATCTGGTTGCATCTTCTGACGCAGGAGGGCGAAATCCGGTCGGGAACGTGGGCGTTTTCCTGGCGGTCGTGGCCGCGATCTGGTCGATATTTCAAGTTGTTCTGGCTTCGCCCTTGGCGAATTATGTCTTGCCCGGAAGCGTCGTGAACAATGCACGGCAATTCCATCTGGCTTTTGCTTTGTTTCTGGCCTTTGCGGCCTATCCGGCGCTCAAATCCAGCCCCCGGAACTATATTCCGGTTCAGGATTGGATCATGGGATTGGTGGGCGCGTTCGTCGCGCTGTACGGCTATTTCTTCTATGACAAGATCGTCAATGCGGGCGGTTTGGCCGACGACACTGACAAATGGGTTGCGTTGCTTGGCCTGGTGCTGTTGTTCGAGGCCGCGCGCCGTGCGCTTGGCCCTGCCATGGCAATTATCGCGACCATATTTTTGGCCTATGTCTTCTTCGGTGCCTCGGAATGGGTGCCCGAAGTTATCCGCTGGAAGGGCGCGAGCCTGAAAAAGGCGATGAGCCACATGTGGATCACGTCCGAGGGCGTGTTTGGTATCGCATTGGGTGTTTCCACGAAATTCGTCTTCCTGTTCGTGCTGTTTGGCGCATTGCTGGATAAAGCCGGGGCAGGGAACTACTTTATCAAGATGGCCTTTGGGGCCCTGGGCCACCTGCGTGGTGGTCCGGCCAAGGCAGCGGTTGTGGGCTCGGCTGCGACCGGCCTGATCTCGGGCTCGTCGATTGCCAATGTTGTTACCACCGGTACCTTCACCATCCCGCTGATGAAGCGCGTCGGGTTCAGCAGTGAACAAGCGGGCTCGGTCGAGGTTGCCAGCTCGGTCAACGGGCAGATCATGCCGCCGGTGATGGGGGCCGCTGCATTCCTGATGGTGGAATATGTGGGCATCTCTTATGTCGAGGTGATCACCCATGCCTTCCTGCCGGCTGCGATTTCCTACATCGCACTGGTTTACATCGTGCACCTTGAGGCCGTGAAGCGGAACATGCCCACGCTGGGCGACCGCGATGTGCATCTGGCGCGGACCGTAGTTGGGATGCTGGGCTTTTTCCTGGTGTTTGCAGGTCTTTGCTATGGCTCACAATTCCCGGTGGATGCCGTGACAAGCTGGGTGCCGTCGGCCGCTGGGATCGTGCTCAGCCTAATTATCTGCGCGGTCTATGTCGCACTGCTTTATCTGGCGGCGCAGGTGCCTGACCTGGAACCCGACGACCCTAACGCCAAAGAGGTTACGCTTCCGGTCATCGCCGATATCTACAAAGCTGGCCTGCATTACCTGCTGCCGATCATCGTGCTGGTCTATTTCCTGATGATCGAACAGAAATCACCGGGCCTGTCCGCCTTCTGGGCCACATCGTTGCTGTTTGTCATCCTGCTGACGCAGAAGCCGCTGAAAGCGATGTTCCGCGGGCAGAGCAACCTGTACAACACTTTCATCGATGGTGTTGCCGACCTGTGGCAAGGTCTGATCGACGGGGCACGCAACATGATCGGTATCGCGCTTGCCACGGCAACCGCGGGCGTGATCGTGGGAACCGTCACGTTGACGGGGGTTGGTCAGGTTATGGCCGATCTGGTCGAGTTCCTGTCGGGTGGCAATCTGATCCTGATGCTGGTCATGGTCGGGCTGCTCAGCCTGATCTTGGGCATGGGTCTGCCGACAACCGCGAACTATATCGTTGTCAGCTCTTTGATGGCCGGTGTGGTTGTTGAGTTGGGCGCCCAAAGCGGGCTGATCGTTCCATTGATCGCTGTCCACCTGTTCGTGTTCTATTTCGGGATCATGGCCGACGTGACACCTCCGGTCGGGCTGGCCAGTTTTGCCGCCGCGGCCGTGTCGGGCGGTGATGCGATCAAAACCGGTTTCACGGCCTTCTTCTACAGCCTGCGCACCGTGGCGCTGCCCTTCGTGTTCATTTTCAACACCGATCTTCTGCTGATCGATGTGACATGGGTCGAAGGGATCATAGTGGCGATTTTCGCGACGATAGCGATCCTTGTCTTCACGGCAGGCACCATGGGGTACTTCCTGACCCACAGCCGCATCTACGAAAGTATCGCGCTGATCGCCGTGGCCTTCGCCCTGTTCAGGCCGGATTTCTTCATGGATCGCATCGCGCCTCCATACACTTCGGTCGAGCCTGCGGCGTTTGTCGAAACCATCGGCCAGACTCCACCGGGAACCGAGGTTCGCATGGTGATCAGCGGGCCGGATTTTGATACCGGCAAGATGGTGGACACCACGGTTGTCGTGCCAGTCGGATCCGAAGAAGGCGGTGAAGCGCGCGTCGATGCCATGGGGCTGCTGTTGCTCGAAGAGGATGGCCTTGTCAAACTTGACGAGCCGATGTTTGGATCACCGGTTGCCGAAGATCTGGCCAACTTTGACTATTATGGTGACGAGGCCGTGCGTCTGAGCTCGGCCAGCCTGCCGTCCAGCCAGCCTCCGAAGCAACTGGTCTATTTCCCGGCGCTGATCCTGCTGGGTCTGATCGCTTTTCTGCAACGCGGCCGTGCCGCCAGACAAGAGGTGCTCGCATGACACGTTCCGTTCTGTGTGCCGTTGATATCAGCAATGGCGAGATTGATGCACCGGTTCTGAAAAAAGCAGCCGCGCTGGCGGATATGGAAGGGGCGCAACTTGACGTGGTGACAGTGCTGCCCGATTTCGGGGAAAGCTGGGTTTCGGGGTTTTTCGAATCCGGTTTTCACGACAAGGCGTTGGAGGAAGCGCAGGCCAAACTGACGGCGCTGTGCGTATCGGCCCTGGGGGCCGAGCGCAACGAAACCATCCGCCATGTGGTTGCGACAGGAACAGCTTATCAGGAGATTTTGAAGACGGCCGAAAGTGCCGGCTCTGATTTAATCGTAATCGGAGCCCACAAGCCGGATTTCAAGGATTACCTGCTGGGCCCGAATGCGGCACGCGTGGTGCGACATTCCAACGTCTCGGTTTACGTGGTGCGCTGACGCGAAAAGCAGATGCCGTGCACAGAGGTGCCGGAGCCCCGACGGTCGCCTGCCGCCGTTCGGGCTCCCGCAGCCAGGTCAGTAGCCCGTCATCTCGAGATACCCAACGCCCTCGTGGCTGCCGGTGACCGTGACCGGACCTTCCCAATATTCAAAACGTGTCCCCATCCAGGCGTCCGGTGTCAGGGCGGATACCTTGACGTCGATGCCTCGGTCCGCAAGCACGACGCGCCATTGCGTCGGGATGTCGCGCCCTGCCACCTGATCGGTCGCAAGCGGCTCAAGCCTGACGGATCCGTCGGGGATGGCATCGGTGCTGCCGTCTGAATTGATCCATGTAGCCGAAGTGAAATCGCCGCGACCACCGCGCAGTCGAAAGGCCATCAGCTTGTCCCCGTCCTCGAAGCTGAGCGAAAACCAATCCCAGCCGGTTTGATCCTCGGCCAGGGGTTGCGAAGACCATTCCCGGTCCAGCCAGCCCTGACCGGTGACGCGCATATCGCCATCCGGCAGGTGCAGTACGCCTTCGACTGAATAAAAGGGTTGCGAATAGTAATAGCTGGCTTGCCCGTCGGCGGATTTGACAGAATAGCCCGCTTGGCCATGAAACACCAACGGGCCTTGTGCGCTCAGCGCAAGATCGTACCCGAAATCAGCCCCGTTCGCGGTCAAGGTCAGGGTATCCATATCCGGTCCGGCCATGCGCCATTCGTCGATCCAAGCCTCGAACGGTTGCACCGCAACACCTGCCTGCCCAATCCCCCCACGCGACAGGCGTTCGGCAAAATAGTGGGTGTCAGGCGTGGTGACAGCCGCATGGCCCATCCAGATCTGCGGGCTGTGCCATCCATCTGTTTCAAACGGTTTCAGGGCCGACCGGAAAAGGGTCCATTGGATGCCATAGTCACGCCCGTCCTCGCCTTTGAGGTTGGCCGTCAGATACCACCATTCGATCCGATAGGCGGGATGAGGCCCGTGGTCTTTGGGAAAGTCGAATTCAAAGCCCGCCTGCGGAACCTCGAACCCTTCCGCCGACCCTCCAAGACCTGCAAAGCCCTGCGCCCAAAGAGGCGATGGGCACAAAAACACGAGAACGGCCAAAAGGGTTTTAACGTTCATTGGCGAACACCTTCAGCAAATCGGCAGGGGGCAGACGCAACATGCGCAGCGCGGGCAGGGCCGCTGCAACCAGGGCGGCCAGCAGGGTCAACAGGAACAGCCACAACCAATCCCAGGGAAACACGAACATCGGCAACCGCCAGCCAAAGGCTTGCACATTGATCACCGCCAACAGAACCCAGGCGAGAATCAGACCAAGCGGCAACGCCAGGCTCGCGGTCAGAGCCGCGAGCAGCACGCTGCGCAAAAGCTCCAGCCGCGCCAGTTGCGCCCGGTTCAGTCCTAGCGCCCATACCGGAGCAATCTGAGGCAAGCGCTGGGTCCACAGGGTCAGCAGGCTGGTGAGTATGGCAAATCCCGCCACACCGAGGGTTAGAACATTGAGCGCCGATGTCACGACAAAGGTCTTTTCGAAGATTGCCAATGATTGCGCCTTCATGGCGGCCTGCTGGACCACGGCCTGACGCGGCAGGGCAAACCGCTCGCGCAATGTCTGCGCCATTTCAGTCGCCTGTTCGGGGTTCAAACGGACGCCAAACCGTCGGGTTTCGGCCCCTGGTGCGATCCGGTCAAGTTGGCTCATCGACACTATGGCTTGCCCGGTTGGGTTTCCATAATCCGAATAAACCCCAGCGATGGTCAGCGTGTGAGCCGGGGACAGTGTCAGCGTATCTCCGGGCCATAGGTTCGCGCGCCGTGCCAGTTGTTCGTTGATCAGAACCGCGTCTCCGGCCATCACGTCGTCCCATACGGTCGAGTTTGCCGATATCAAGGGCCAGTGTTGCCGATAGACCGGATCGTCAATGACCCCGTACAGAAACAGGGGGCCCGTTTCGTGCGACAGTTCCATGTTGCGAATTGGAAGGATGGCGTCGACCTGTGGCCGCAGCCAATCCGTGATCTCGCGACCCTGTTCTTCGTCACGGACGGTCAGATACAGCTCTGAGGTCAGGCGCTGGTCGAGCCAGCCGACAAAGGTCAGCCGGAAACTTGAAACCATTGTACCCACACCGATATTTGCCGCAAGCGCAAGCAACAGGGCCATCAGGGCAAGCGACAGCCCGGGCAATTGTGCCCGCATGTCGGCCCAGACCCACTGCGCGACGGCGCCACGGGACCTGTTGCCAAAGACCGAAAGCGCAAAGGTCAGAAGCGCCGGCAACAAAAGCGCGGCACCCGTCAGCAATCCGGCCAACAGCACGAAACCGGCAACCAGCCCACCGATGCCGAGATAGGCGATGACACCGCCGAGGATCAGGGACAAGCCGAGCAAACCTGTCACACGACGTGTGCCGGCATTGCCCTGCCAGGCTTGCACACCGGGCCCCGCCAGCAGGGGCATACGAGACAATCGCCACAGCGCATGGCCACTGGCAAACAAGGTGCCGCAGACAGCCATCGCCATCCCGGCAAACACCCAATGGGGGTGCAATGTCAGCTGTCCGGTCACGGGCGCACCATACAGGCCGCGAAGGGTTGCCGCGACATCGGGCAACAACGCTCCAGCCAGAAAGAACCCAAGAAGCAGCCCCAAGGTTCCACCGATCAGGGCCAGCCCCGTCAGTTCGGTCAGGATCAGGAAGACCAGCCGCCGCATCGAAACGCCCAGCGCACGCAGGGTGCGGATCATGCCTCGGCGTTGGGCAAAAGCCAGCCCGACGGTGCCGTTCACGATGAACAGGCCAACGGCAAAGGACAGCAGGCCAAAAGCCGACAGGTTCAGGTGAAAACTGTCAGTCAACCGAGCAGTATCGACTTGCGAGGATGGGCTGGCGCGCTCCAGTTCGGGCGCGATTTCGGCCAAAGGTGGCCGATCACGCGGCTGATCCGGCAACACAATGAGTCGCGAGATGAAATCGGTTTGGTTCAGCAGGGCTTCGGCTGTGCCGATATCCGTCAGAATAACGTCCGGTGGCAGCGCCGTGGTGAACGAAACCGGCGGAAGGTTGTTCTGGTCGCGCAACAGCGGCGCCAGCTCTGCCGCGACCAGAAGCCGCCCCGGAGCGGTCAGCATGTCTGCCGGCTCAGTCGGCGCGGTGCTTTGGTCGGCTTCGGTGACGGCAGGCAGGGCCGGGTAGGCGACCATGTCCACACCCATCAGGCGCAATGTGCGGCCCCGGATTCGATAGGGGCCCTCCAGAACGGCCGCCACCTGCCAGCCAGCACGACGCAGATCTACGTAACGAGAAACCGGAATCAGACCGAAAGGATCGCGCAGCTCGTCGAACTGCCCAAGGGCAAGCTGCGCGTTGGCCCGGGCATAGCTGGCGCGCGCTTCGGCATTGATGGCCTGAACCGCGGACCAGAGACCGGTGGCCAACGCGATGCCTGTCAAAAGCGTCGCCAGTTGCAACCAGTGCACCCGCCAGTGTGACATCAAAGCCTGAATGACGGCGCGTGTCATTGGATACAACCACCGCAGAGCTGGACGGTTCGATCCAGTCGGGCTGCAATCTGTTGGGAATGCGTGACCAACAGAAGCGCTGCGCCGGTATCAGCCACCAAGGCCAACATCAGATCCAGAACCCTTGCGCTGGCGGTTTCATCCAGATTGCCCGTGGGCTCATCCGCCAGCAGCAGTTTCGGACGCGCTGCCATGGCACGACCAATCGCCACCCGCTGCTGTTGCCCGCCGGACAGGTTTTCGGGATATCGGTCCAAAAGATCGGACAGGCCCAAGCGTTCGGTCAGATGCGCGGTCCACCCGGCATCCTCGGCGCCGGCAAGGCGGGCGTGAAAAGAAAGGTTCTGCGCAACGGTCAGCGAAGGGATCAGATTGAACTGCTGAAACACCAACGAAAGCTGACTGCGCCGCAATTCGGCCCGCCCGGCATCGTCCAGATGGGACAGAGGGGTTCGGTTCAAGATGATTTCACCGCTGTCGAAACAGTCAAGCGCTGCGGCAAGGTTCAGCAGAGTGCTTTTGCCACTGCCGCTTTCGCCGGTCAGGGCCAGTGTCTGCCCTTCATCCAGTGTCAGCGACACGTCGCGCAGAACCGGGCGCCCGCCGGGATAGGTTTTCTGAACACGGTCGATGGTCAACAGCATGGTCTGGCCTTTTTTCTTCCAAGGATGTGCGACGGAATTCCAAACTGTCCAGTGCGGACCCGCACTCGGTTCCATTCGCCGCAGGCGTTCTTCACGATCGCCGGGGTTGTGCCCTGCACCTCAACGGGTCATTCTGCCCGGACGGTACACTGTCGTAAATCGGGATGAAAAACATGACGTTGCTGCATCAGATCGTTTGGGGCAGTACATTTCTGGCGCTCTGCTTCTTGGTCGAGATTCTTTTGTTAACCTGGTGTACCGTCACGATCATCAAGTGGGATGAAAAATGGTCGGCCAAGGGGGTGTTCTTTGGTACGGCAGCACCGATCGCGGTATCTTTGGCCTTTATTGTCGCGACGCACACGATTCAGGTCTGGATTTGGGCCATCGTCTGGGTGTTGCTTGAGGTTCTGCCGGATTGGAACTCGGCCATCTATTTCTCACTGGTGACGTTCACGACCCTGGGATACGGCGATATCGTTTTGGGCGAAGGGTTGCGAATTTTTGGGTCTTTTGCCGCGGTTGCTGGTCTTCTGGCCTTTGGTCTGTCGACCGCTTACCTGGTGGCGATGATGACGCGCGTTTTTCAAGAAAAGTTCTTTTCCTAAAGGATAGGCGCAAACAACCGCGCCAACGGGGCGCCAAACCGGACATGGGCAGGTTGCTGGGCCAGACTGCGCGTCAACTCATAGCTTGCCTCGAAATCCGCGCGCAGCATGTGATCAACTGCCAAGGCTGCTCGGGCATCAAAAAACAGGGCCATCGCTTCGAAGTTCAGCCGGAAGGACCGGTTGTCCAGATTGGTCGTGCCGACCGCAGCCAGCGTGTCGTCAACCACGAAAACCTTCTGGTGCATGAAACCGTCCGTATATCGGAACACGCGTACGCCGCAGTCGCGGATTTCGTCGAAATAGGCAAAAGCAGCCAGCCATGGCAGCCGATGGTCTATGATATCGGGCACAAGGATGCGCACGTCCACACCGCGCATCGCTGCATGTTGCAATGCGGTCATGACGTCGATGTCGGGCACAAAATAGGGCGAGGCAATCCACAATCTTTCTTTCGCCTCGGCGATGGCCGAAAAGAACATCATGGCGCCGGTTTCGGTTTCATCTCCGGGTCCGGTGGCCACCAATAGGGCATTCATGTCCTGCTCGGCCTCGCTGCCTGCCCAGTCGAGGTCGTCAATCAGGTCTTCATCGCGGGCCCAGTGCCAGTCTTCAGTGAAGATGAGCTGCAATTGCCGGACGATGTGGCCGGTCATCTTGATATGCGTGTCGCGCCAATGGCCGAAATGCGGGTCTTCTCCCAGATATTCAACGCCCACGTTGTGACCGCCGATAAAACCTGTTTCACCGTCGATGACGACGGTTTTGCGATGGTTCCGGTAATTCAGCTGAAACCTGAAATTTGGCCCGCGTTGCTCGCGCGGGTCGGCGACGTCGATACCCGCATCGCGCATCGTGTCCAGATAGGTGTTTTCCAATCCATAGCTGCCGACGGCATCGGTCATGAAACGGACATGCACCCCACGTTTCGCAGCCTCGATCAGCTTGGTCTGAAGTTTTCGGCCCAAGGCATCGTCTCTGACGATATAGAACTGGATCAGGATATAGTTCCTGGCCTCGTCTATCGACTGGAAAATGGCGTCAAACGTTGCCTGACCATCGATCAGAAGCTGAGCGCCATTGCCACTGGATACCGGAAGATGAGCCAGAAATTCGAATGGTCGTGGATTGATCGACATCGTTGTCGGATCAGGCCTGGAATAGTCGGCAAAGGTCTTGATGCCTTCGACGACCCGTTCGCTTTGTTGGCGCGAGATGCGATAGCCGCGAAACCTGTGATGCCCCAGAAACAGGTACATCGGAACCGCAAAGATTGGCGCCGATACCAAAAAGACCACCCAGCCAACGGCTCCTTGCGGTGTGCGCGCGGTTTGTGCCGCGCGCACCGAAAACACAACTGCGGTTGCGTACAACGCAAAAACAAAGATGGATACAAGCAAAGTCCACATGGGCGGTAAGTCTTTCGGGTCGTTCAGTTTCCTCCAGTGTAGACCCGCGACCAGTCTTTCGCCATATCGACGATGATCCAGCCTTTGTCCGGCCCCTGATCCAGACCGTCAACCAACCGCCCAATCGGACTTTCCCGATCATAGGCCCACTCACGTTCGGCATCCGTATGGTGGAGCAGAACACCCAGCCGTGGTCTGCTACCCGAGGTTGTCCAATTCAGCATGGCGAAATCGCCGTCTGAGTTTCCTCCGGCCAGAATGGGGCGTTTGCCGATCGTGCGTTCGATGTTGATGGGTTTGCCTTCCTTGTCGTCGATGAAGGCAATCCCGGGGGCCTTGATGACAGTCGGAACGCCATCGACGTCTTCGAATGTCGAGTTTCCATAGGTGCCCAGAACCTGTTCCGGCGGAATGCCATAGGCCTGTTCCGCGAAGACCCGCATGAAATGAACACCGCCGCCCGAGACGATATAGGTCTTGAACCCTTCGTCCCGAAGATAGCGCAACAGTTCGACCATGGGCTGATAGGTCATCTGGTCATAGGGCAATCCGGTGTCCGGGTGTCGGGCCTTGGCCAGCCATTGCGCAACTTCGGCCTGAAACGCCTCGACGCTGGTTCCGGAATGCGAGGCGTTAACAACTTCGATCAACGCATCGTGGCCGCCTTGAAGAACCGTTGCTAAATCACCTTCGGCAGCGGCTTTCAAAGCGGGTGTGGACAAGATCGAAGGATCTTGTTCAGCCAGTTCAGAAAGTCGATCCATGGCAAAGATAAACTGGAAATAAACCGGCTGTTCGGCCCAGAGTGTGCCGTCATTGTCAAATACCGCGATCCGATCTGAAGGTGTCACATAGTCAGGTCCTTCTGCGTCAGTAACACTGGACACGAATTCAAGGATCGCCTCTTTTGCCGCTGTGGCGTTCCAACTGGGCAGCGGATCAGCGAGCAGGGATATGGGAACACAGGTCAGAAAAGCACCTAAAAGAACGTGTTTCATGAAGCTCTCGATAACTGTTGTGTTGAAAAAAGGCCGCCCTGCGCAGGGCGGCCTACAGCGTGGGGCCGCCGGGCCTAGTTGTTGGTCGGCGTTGTCAGCTTCTCCATGACCTGATCCAGGTTGAAGCTGGCTGCTTTCTGACGTGGCGGGAACTCCTCGAACGTGCTGAGGAAATTGCCAACGTATTGCTGGGCGGGCACAAGGAAATAGGCCCGGTCCAACAGCCAATCGTAATAGGTGTTGGACGTGCGGTACGCGCGTTCATACGGATCGCGGCGCAGGTTGATGATCAGCGGGATGCGCAGTTCGGTCCATGGCTCGATCCAGGCACGCAACGTGGCCCAGGCTTTCTGCTCCAGGAAGATGAGCTTCCAGTCTTCGAAGCGCAGCGCCGTGAGGTCACCATCATCCGAGAAATAGAAGATTTCTTTCCGGGGGCTTGCCGCAGTTTCACCAGTCAGCAGCGGCAGAATGTTGTAACCATCAAGGTGCACCTTGTAGTCGCGACCCATGCCCGATGAGCTGTAGCCGGCCTTCAGCTTTTCCTTGATGTCCGGATCGCCGGCCACGGCGAGGTAAGTGGGCAGCCAGTCCATGTGATGAACGATCTCGTTGGTGACTGATCCGGCCTCGATCTTGCCCGGCCAGCGCACCATCGACGGAACGCGCCAGCCACCCTCCCAGTTGGTATTCTTCTCGCCCCAGAACGGCGTGGCAGCCGCATCCGGCCAGGTGTTCATGTGGGGACCGTTGTCAGTGGAATAGTGGACGATCGTGTTGTCAGCGATGCCAAGCTCGTCCAGCAGATCCAGCAGCTGCCCAACATGCATGTCGTGTTCGATCATACCGGCGGTGTATTCATCAGCGACCCGCCCCGACAACTCATTGGCCTTGGCGCGCATCTCGTCTTTTACGTGGGTGCGGAAGTGCATGCGGGTACCGTTCCACCAGACATAGAAGGGTTGACCTTGCTCATGCGCCCGCTTGATGAAGTCGATGGCCGCGGCCACAGTTTCGTCATCCACGGTTTCCATACGCTTGCGGGTCAACGGTCCGGTGTCTTCGATCGTGCCATCGGATTTGGATTTGATGACGCCGCGCGGGCCATAGGCCTCGCGGAAGGTGCGCCCATCCGCCAGAACGCGATCACCCGGATAGTCTTCGTTTTCCGGTTCTTCCTCGGCATTCAGGTGGTAAAGATTGCCAAAAAACTCATCAAATCCGTGATTTGTCGGAAGATGCTCATCCTTGTCACCAAGGTGGTTTTTGCCGAATTGACCGGTCACATAGCCGTGGTCTTTGAGAAGTCCCGGGATAGTTGGGTCTTCAACCTGCATTCCAAGATCTGCCCCGGGCAGGCCGACTTTGGACAGACCGGTGCGGAACACGGATTGCCCCATGATGTATGACGAACGGCCGGCGGTACAGGATTGTTCACCGTAGTAATCGGTAAAGATCATGCCTTCTTTGGCAACCCTGTCGATATTGGGTGTCTGATATCCCATTAGACCCATGGTATAGGCCGAGATGTTGGATTGACCGATATCGTCGCCCCATATCACAAGAATATTGGGCTTTTGATCCTGCGCCCAGGCGGGCACGGCAAGGGCGACAGTTACGGTCGCCACTGCGAACCGGCGCAGTGTTCTACGCCAATTATCTGCAATCATTCGTGGAGAAGACATGAAGTGCTCCTGATCAGTCGAGCCTTAATGACTCGGAAAATTGAAATTTAGTTGAAGCCGCTAGCTTATACTTGAAGCTGCAAGCAAGTTTTTGATTGCCCGAATAAAAACAATTTCTTGTTCGGGCAGTGAACACAGCTATTTTACGCGATGAAACGCATCGAAAACTTATCATATGATCACTTTGAAAGATACAAATGTTTGATTCTGATGACGATATGCGGATTTTGGCCAAGACCGACTGGTTTGGCACGCGCGATTCAAAGTTTCAGAGCGATCTTATGACATGCGCAATTCAAAGAACCTTCGATTCCGGAGAAACCCTGTACCACCACGGCGACCGCGCCAACGGTATTCATGCGGTGCTCGCAGGCGCGCTTCAGATCACGGCACCTGCCGATGATGGACAGGAATTCGTATTGCATCAGGATGGATCAGGATTCTGGATCGGGGATCTTGCGCTGTTTGCCGAAGCCAAACGACTGGTCAGCGTCGTGGCAACGCAAAAGACCCGCACCTTGTTTTTTCCCGGCTCGCGGGTAGAACGCATGATTCAGACAAACCCGGAATACATCCGTGATTTCTATGCATTGACGCATGAAAACATGAAGACTGCACTGCGCATCATGGCCAATCTTGCGGTTACGGGGTCTGAAAAGCGCCTTGTGCTGCGTCTGTTGCACCTTGACGAAGGCGCTTTGAGTTCGGACGGATGGATTATTGTGTCTCAGGAAGAACTTGCTGAAATGGTTGCGGTATCTCAGCCGACGTTGCACCGACATCTGCATCATCTGGCAGATCTGGGCCTTGTGGAATTGGGGTATGGCCGGCTACGGTTGATCGACCGGCGCAAGCTGATCAGCAACTGTCAAAGTTGAAGTCTAAGGGTTGAGCGGGGGTAAAGACTCGCTCTTTCTTTCTGTTGCGCTTTTCAGTGCGCCGAGGTGTTGCATGGCCGCTTGCCAGTCTTCCGGGCTGTTGCCAGCCGTCGCTGAATACCGCGCCGCACCGATATTCATTAGACTGCTTTCAAGATCCAAAGAACGCTCGGGGTACGCGCTGCGTGATTTCCAAAGATCCAATGCCTGATAAACCGCGGGCAAATCCCGTGATTTTAAAGCGGATCGCAAGGCATCGACGGCATATTTCTCCGATGCCAGATACCTGCGGCGCCGTTCCGTTTTCCAGGTTGCATAGCGCGGGCGCAGAAACCTTCCCAAAGTCCACAATGCGAATACAACAATGACAAGGTAAAGAACTGATTTGATGATGGTTTGCGCGTCAGGCGGCTGCCGCCTTGGGGGGGCTAGTGTAAGCTTGGTCGAGGGAAGTGATGCCGTTTCGATCTGACCGGTGTCCAGATTGAACCAGTCGATGGAAACGGCCGTCAATTGTGTTTCGCCCCCGTCTTGGGCGATGTACACGGTTTCTTCGACCCGTTGCCCGGACAGGATGCCCCGGTCTTCTGTTTCCGAAAAGCGGGGTTCCTTGGGATAGGCGCGCAGCTGTTGGCTTTGATCCTGCGGCGTCAGCGCCGGGATCGTCAGGGCCGTGGTGCCAGAGATCTGCGCGCTTATCTCGCGCGTGATGGAATCACCGGCCTGCATATCGGTCGGACCGTCCAGCTTCTGATCAAGAGAGAAACCACTTGCGATGATCAGCGGGTCAAGACCTTGAGCGCCCTCGGGGATCTCTGCGTTCAGCTGTATGGAAGGAAGCTGAACCGAAACCTGAACCGGGTCATTGGACTGCAGGTCGGCAAATGTCACGACAACCTCTTGCGCATCATACGCGACCGGCCCTGATGTCAGCGGATACAGTCGATAACTGCGCTGTACACCGGACCACGTTTCTCCGTGTACCGTTTCGCTTACCGGACCAGAAGCTCGCTCTGGCAGGCGAACCAGGATATTTTGTTGCTCCAATGATGGAAATACAGGCGGCTGCGGCATGAAGGTCGGAACCAGAACCTTGATGCGGACGATGGCGGGCTGGCCGACGATGACGGCCTCGTTCGGGACGTCCACTGATACCCGAGGTTGATAGGCTGAGTTTTTCTGTGCGGACACTGACAACGGCATCAACAGGATGAAGACAGCTAGGTATCTCATTCAGTTTGCTCCTGTATTTCCAAAAGGAAACGGTTTCTCAGAAAATCCTGCATGTCGGTGTCGATCATACTGATCCACTGGTCGGCGGACAGTGACTGTGGCCCGTCCTTGGGGGCTTGAACCGTGGTGTCGCTGCCGCGTGCTGCATCGTTGTCAAACACGGTATCATCTGCACCGATGCCAGCCTCTTCCCCTGTGTCAGACTGTTCACGCGTCGTTTCGACATAATCCAGGATGGCCTTGGACAGGTCGAGATTTTGCTGGGCTTCGGGCCAGTCGGGGCGACGTTCCAAGGCGGTCTCGAACGCTGATACGGCTGGGCGATACTCGCGGTTTTTTATGCGGGCCATACCTTCGGCAAACGCAGCTTCCGGCGTGTCCAGCGTGGAAAACACGGACGACGCCTTTTCGTATTGACCATCCCTGAGATAGGCATATCCCTTGTGATATGGGTCTTCGAACATCTCGGCCGCGTCGCCAAATCGTTTTTGGTTCATCGCGATCTGGCCTTGTTGGTCGGGGGTGAAAAACCAGTCTCGCCATCCTTCTGCCCGCGCGCCGGATGAAGGCAACGCAATCAAAACCAGAACCGCCCAACGAATTACCCAGCCCTTGCGGAACCACAGCAGAGACAACACCGCAGCAGGCCAGGCCAGGATCCAGCCCTTGTCCTGCCAGTCCAGACGATCATCGTCATCCAGGGCGGCAGTATAGGCCGATTGAATGCGGCGCATCAGTTGATTGATGTCCCGATCGTCGTCCGAAAACGCGACCGCTGAGGCGTTGGGGATGTTGTCCAGCTGCGCGATACGACCACCATCCGGCAGCATGGTGAGAACGAAAATATCAGAAGAAGAGGAGCTTAGCCCCGTTACCTGAGATGGATCAAGATCGTCCAATACAAACAGCACCGCCCCAGGGCTGTCGCTGTCTTCCAGAATGGACTGAGCCAACGCAAGCGCATCGGCTGCCGCATCGCCATCCTTCGGCATCACCGCGGGGGTCAACCCCTCAAGCAACGGACGAAGTATGTTCGCATCTTCGGTCAAGGGCGCAACTCGGTGCGGCGTTCCTGCATAGGCGATCAAAGCGGTACGTGCGCCGGCACGTTCGGTGATCAGGTCGGAAATCTTGAACCGTGCCCGATCCAGCCGCGATGGCGCAAGATCCGAGCTTTCCATGCTGTTGGTGACTTTGAGAGCGATCACCAACGGGGCCGTGTCTGCGATCAACGGGTTGGGCGCGCGCGACCATGTCGGGCCCGAGGCCGCCAAAGTGACAAGCGCCGCAATGATCAGCGCAACGTCAATGGGCTGGATGCGCCTGTTTTCTTCCTTGCCCAGCAGCAAGGCCTCTGCAAGGTGCGGGGCGATCCCTGATGGCAGTTTGGTGTCTGCCATCGGTCTGGGCCTGATCCGCCACCACAACACAAGGATGGGGATGAGAAGCAGCAGGTAATAGCCTCGGATAAAATGAAAATCAGCCAGATCCATCGTCAGACGGCCCCCTGGTGTCGCTGTGAGAAATGGAACCAGGTCATGCTGACCATGATGACGATCAGCGCGATGAGTAACGGAATATGGGCAAGGCTTTGCTTGGGGCGATAGCTTTGCGTTTCCACCATTCTGGGGTTCTGAGAGTCAATGCGTGCGTAAGTTTGTTCAAGGGCCGTTGCATCGTCGGCAAAGAAATATTCTCCGCCCGTGCGATCGGCTATGTCCTTCAGTGCCTGAAGGTCGACACGGTCTTCGCCCGTGGCATTCGGGTCTCCGACACCAATCGTATAGACAACCACGTTCTTTTCCGCAGCAATGGCCGAGGCATTGACGGGTGTCATGCGACTGGACGTATCGGCACCATCGCTGAGGACAATCATCAGGCGCTGGTCAACCTCGCTGGATTCAAAGGTTCGAATGCCAAGCCCGATCGCATCGCCCAAAGCCGTGTTCGGACCCGCCATGCCAACTTGAGTTTGATCCAGGAACCCATTCAAACTGTTCAGATCTTCCGTGAAGGGCGCTTGAATGAACGCGCGTGTTCCAAAGATGATCAGCGCTATCCTGTCACCATCTCTTTCAGAGATGAACTGCCTGAGAACCTCTTTGACCGCCTCCAACCGTTGTATCGGGGCACCTGATCCGGTCCGGAAGTCGCGCTGATCCATCGAGCCAGAGATATCCAGCGCCAAAACCACATCGCGGGCAGATTTTTCCATCACGACGGGATCGCCCAGACGTTCCGGACGCGCCAGCGCCAGAACCAGAAGTATCCAGATCAAGGCGGCGCTGGCTGTTTGCAGCCGGGCCCGGGTTCGGATCATTGACCCGGACTGCGGCTCGACGCCAGCCGCCTGGGCCACGCGGCGAAAAAACGGAATGCGAATGGACACGGCTGTTTCCCGCCAGGGCGGAGCAATGGCGTACACCAGCAGCGGCAGCGGCAAAAGCAGAAACACCCAAGGCGCAGAGAAGGAAAACATCAGGTTCCCCGATACCGTTTATGGGACTTGACCCAATGCCTAGCAAGCTGGGTCAAGGCGCGGTTTGGCGGCAGGTCCTTGTACGGCGCGTCGATCAGCGTTTGCCCAATGTCTGATAAAAAGGACTTGTCATCAGAGGTTTGCGAAAGGAAATTTAACCAGTCATCTCCGTGAATCCCTGCAACCTGCCTGCGCGGATATGCGACCAAAGCGGTGCGGCGAAGGATTTCGGCAACTTTTGCCGACGTGATATCCGGGTCTGCCAGCTCGGCCAGCGCATGGCGGCGATACGCGTTCGCCAGCCTTCGCCGGATGAAAAAAACACTGACCAGTACGGCAAGGCCAAGCAGTATGACGGCCAGCGCCAACCACCCCCATGTCTGCGGAAACATCGAAACAAGCGTGGGTTCCGGTGCCGGCTCGAGCATATTCAGCAGATCAACCAGAGATTTCCCTGTCGTGTCGATGCTCATTTCTGCCCCCTGCGATGTCCGAACAGATACAGCAACTGATCCAGGGCAGGTTCCGCGGTCGTCAATGGAACAACCGGAAAGCCGTATCGACGGGACCATGTGTGCAGGTGGTCCAACCTGTCTTCCATGGATTTGCGAATTTTGCCGGACAATTCGGGGTCGGCGCTGTCGATTTCGATCTGGTCGCGCCCGTCCGAGACCGTGAGTTTCAGATCGGGCGCCAGCTCCTTGGCTGTCTTGTCAGCGATATTGAACACGATCAGATCGTTTGAGACCGCAACGCGGCGCAGCAGGGATTCCGATTTCTCGTCAAGCCCGTCGCAGTCGGAAAACAGGCAAACCAGCCCGTTGGTTTGGGTCATACGCGCGGCTTCCGACAACATGTCATTCAAAGTTACGATGGGTTGCGGGTTCAAGGCAGCATGCAAGGCCGAATTGGCAGCCCCGATGGAAGACAGAAACCGCATGAGCGCCGCCGCGCGGCGCTGCGGCCTGTGTTCAGCAACGCTTGTGTCGTTGAATACCAGACCACCGACACGATCGCCCTGACCAAGAACGCGATGCGCGGTGATTGCGGCAGCTTCGGCGGCGATGACCGATTTCATGTAGACTTCGGTTCCGAAAAACATCGAAACGCGCTGATCGACCAGCAACAGGGCAGGGCGGTCTCGTTCCTCGGTATAGACCCTAACATGGGGCTCACCGGTTCGCGCCGTGACTTTCCAGTCAATTGTGCGGATATCGTCGCCCGGTTGGTAGTTGCGCAATTCCTCGAAATTCAGGCCGCGTCCGCGCAGGCGCGATGCGTGTCTGCCATTCAGGATCGACCCGGCAGGCTGACGTGGCAAAAAGCTCAGGGCACGGGAATGCAGTTCCAGACGCAACAGGTGATCCGCACTGACGTGAATGCGGGGATCATCGGGATATGCTGTGGATCGCTGCACCCGGCCAACCCTAAAAGTCAGGGCAGCGCGACGAGACGCAGGATGTCCGCGATCACGTCATCTGCCGTTTTGGCGTTTCCCTGCGCCTCGAAGCTCAGCGTGATGCGGTGACGGAAAACGTCATGTGCAATGGCTCGAATATCCGCAGGGTCCACATAGTCACGCTGGTTCATCCACGCATGCGCCCGACCGCATTTGTCCAGTGCCAATGAGGCACGCGGGCTGGCGCCGATTTCGATCCAGCTGGCCAGTTCTTCGCTGAGCGCCGCAGGCGTCCGGGTCGCCTGAACCAGATCGGCCATATAACGATCCATTGCATCCGAAACATGGATCTGCCCGATTTCCGAACGCGCTGCAAAAACGGCATCTTGCGGGATTGTCGGTGGTGGCTCGCTTGACGCGCCTTTCCCGGCGGCGATCTCTTCGCCCCGCACCAGCCGGATCACTTCAACCTCGTCCTCGACCGGTGGATAGGTGATCTGAACATGCATCAGGAACCGGTCCATCTGCGCTTCGGGCAGGGGATAGGTGCCTTCTTGTTCAATAGGGTTCTGGGTTGCCATCACGATGAACAGCGGTTCCATTTTGTGGGTGGTCCCGGAAACCGTGACCTGCCGTTCTTCCATCGCCTCCAACAATGCGGCCTGAACCTTGGCCGGTGCCCTGTTGATTTCGTCAGCGAGTACGATATTGGCAAAGATCGGCCCGGGTTCGAACCGAAAGGTGCCGCCTTCGTCAGTTTGTTGAAATACTTCGGTTCCCGTCACGTCTGAAGGCAGCAGATCGGGCGTGAACTGGATCCTGCTGAAGTCTGCATCCAGATTGCGCGCCATCGCCTTGACTGCACGTGTTTTGGCCAATCCGGGCAGACCTTCGATCAGAAGGTTTCCGTTGGCCAGCATGCCGATCAGCAGTCGGTCGATGACCTCGGTTTGCCCGATGATGGACTGGCCCATGCGGGCCTTGAGATCAAGCATCTGATTAAGTGCATTCATGGGTAGTGGTCCAATCGGTGCCAAGCTGGAAGAAACGAATTGATAGCGGAACAGGGGGTAAGCCGGTCAGGAATATCCCGAAATATCGGAATGCTAACAGGCTTTTGCGGACCGATCTACCGTGAATGCCTGGCGGTGAGGTGGCGCAAATCGTTCCTCAGTTCCTGTCGTATGGGCCCGGTGTTGGGCGCGTCGCGCAAACTGTCCAGCCAGTGGGGGTGAGGCGCCTGTCCTGCGGCCCTGCTCCAGGTCAGATCCCGCAGGATTTTCTGTGCACCGACGTCAAGTGTGTCAGGAATTTCGAAATCACTCAGGGTGGCCCAGACGCCGCTCCACAAGCGCCCTACGGACCAGGGATTGTATCCGCCGCCACCCAGAACCAGAAAACGAGGCGAAAGAGGCTTCAGCGCCGCCACCGTTCGCCAATGCGCGTTGTTGGACAGGGTCAAACGCGAAAGCGGGTCCTCGGCCACGGCGTCGGCCCCGCATTGCAGGACAATCGCCTGCGGTTTGAACGCTTCGGTCGCAGGTAGGATCAAGTGATCCAGAATGGCGGCGAATTCGTCGTCGTTCAGATGTCGTGGAACCGGCAGGTTGAAGGCCGCGCCACCGGCGTCTTCCTCAAGTTGACCCGTGAACGGCCATCGACGCGTTTCATGGACCGAGATCATACGCACTCTGTCCGACCCGTGAAACGCAAGTTCAACCCCGTCGCAATGATGGGCGTCGATGTCGACATAGACCACGCGATCCAGGCCAGCGCTCAAAAGGGTCTGTATCGCCAGAACCGGATCGTTCAGATAACAAAACCCGTTCGCCCGGTCCGCAAGGCCATGGTGGGTGCCGCCCGCAGGGTTGAAAACGATCCCTCCATCCCGGATCAGTTCGGCGGCCAGCATGGACCCACCGGCGGCGGTTGCCGGCCGCCGGTACATCTCGGCGAAGACCGGGTTCGACAGAGTCCCCAAACCGTATTTATCCCGTATTTCGTCCGTGACGTGCTGGTCCGCTTCGGCCTTTTGCAGGGCGGCGATATAGTCCGGCGTATGAAACCTTTCCAATACACTTGGCTTTGCGCAGGGGCTGACGCGGTAGTTCTCGGGGGTCAACCATCCCAGTTCGCGACACAGATCGATGACGGTTGACACCCGTGGTATGGCCAGCGGGTGTTTTGAACCGTAGGTCGAGTTGCGGTAGATATCCGATCCGATGAACAGGGGGCGTTTCATGACCTAGCTTGCTGCGGCCTGACTGTTGTCCTCGCCCAACCTGCCATCCAGTGACATCAGTATGGCGACGGGCCGAAGGGCCGGGATGTGGCTGAACACGATCAGGATGCATACGGTCAGAGGTACGCTCAGAAACGAACCGATCAGTCCCCAGACCGTTGTCCAGAAGGTCAGGGCCAGAATGACAAGAAAGGTCGACATGTTCAGGGATCGGCCAAGCATGGCCGGATCAAGGAAATTGCCGATCAGGAATTGGATCGTACCACATCCCAGCACGATCACCAGGAAGGGGATGATCGTTTCGAATTGAACAAGCGCGATCATGGCCGGAAAAAGCACCGCTATGATCGAACCGATCGAGGGGATGAAGTTCAGGGCAAAGGTCAATACGGCCCAGGTTTCCGCGTATTCCAGACCAAGCGAGCGGAAAACCGTATAGCTGATCGTTGCCGTTATCAGGCTGATCAGGGTTTTGACGCCGACATAGCGCTGCAAGCTGACCGAAATCGCATCGAGCATGGCGGAAAACTCTGCTGCGGCGACGGGGTTTCCGGCGGCCAGTTGGATCTTTTTCCGAAAGGCCAGTCGTTCGGCCATCAGAAAGGCGACATAAAGGCTGATCAGGAAGAACTGGTTCAACAATGAGGTGGCACTGCCCAGCAACACGCGTGCGACATAGGACATGTCGATACTGACCAGATTGTCACGAATGAAGGTGGTCACGTCGTTGCCGACCAGCCCCGTTACACGCTCGACCGCACCGTCAAACTGGTTTTCATAGGTGCTGATGGATCGTGCAAACTGTGTCGCCTGACTGCCCAGCACGTACATGATCATGAACAAACCGGCCAGAACGACAGTCACACCGGCAATATTGGCCAGCCAGACCGGAGCGCGGGTCAGGGCGACGACGCGATCGCTCAGCGCGATGATCAATACATTGACCAACAGCGCCATGGCCAGCGGGATCAGGAAGTTCGCACCGGCATAGAGACCCAGCACGATCAGGGTCGCGATGATGCATGTATCCCGGACAACGGACAATCGAAGCTTGGGTCTAACCGTGATGTCTTTTTGATCCGGGGTCATTCGGTATCCTGTATCTGGCCCATTTCCCGTCCTGCGCCGCCCAATCCTGCACGCGAGGTCTTGTTTATGCAATGCGTTCAGGCGTTTGTTGGCCCTCATTAGCCAAATAGATTATCACGATGGGTTCTGTGTTCTATTTCGGCAGGTTAGGGTTGCAGCATGACAACTGCAGCGAATCCCTTGTTTGGCCGACCTGTTCAGGCGCTTTGGCTGTCGATCCGCCGGTTCAGCAGAAAGAACGGTTTTGTCATGAGCAGCCATGTGGCCATGTCGCTGATGATGGCGCTGTTTCCCTTTGTGCTGTTCACCGTGGCGCTGGCAGGGGCGTTGTCTCAAGGCTATGTCACAGATGAGTTGATCGACCTGATTTTCGGAGCGTGGCCCAAGGACGTCGCAGATCCGATCGTGGCCGAACTGCGGGCCGTTCTGGCCGGATCCGGCTCGGGTGTCATCACCTTAGGGGGGCTGCTGGCGATTTACTTTGCCTCCAACGGCGTGGCTGCCGTACGTGCAGCCATGAATCAGGCCTACCACGACGAAGACAGTTGGCCGTTCTGGAAAACCCGGCTGCTCTGTCTGGTGCTGGTCATTCTGGGCGGGTCGGCCATTCTGATCATTGCCGCGGTCGAGGTGGTTTTGCCGGTCTATACGAAACTGGTGGCTGAACACACGGAGGTTGCCGTGGCCAACTGGTTTTCCGTGGATCGCCTGCGCTGGACGTTCACCGTGGCGGTTCCTGCGGGTACCGTTCTTCTGGCGCATCTCGTGCTACCGACCCGCAGGCACAGCTTGACGCAAATCCTGCCCGGCGTCTTGTTGACTTTGGTCTTGTGGGCTGCCGGTGGGTGGGCGTTTTCAATTTATATCAGCCAGTTCGCCACCTACAGCGCCACCTATGCTGGATTGGCGGGGGCCATGGCGGCATTGATTTTCCTGTATCTCTATTCGGCGATCCTGATCTTGGGGGCCGAATACAACGGTGCATTGATTGACCTGCAAAAAGCCGCCGAAGGAGATACGGCATGAGATTTGCCCTGATACTGGCCTGCCTTGCAATTGCTGGTGAAGTTCAGGCGCAGACGCCAGAGTATGTGGGCTCAGACCAGTGTACCGATTGTCATCAACAAGAAGCCGAAGCCTGGGCCGCGTCACACCATGCGCTGGCCTGGACAGACCCTACTGACGGCGCTGTTGTGGCGGATTTCGATGGTACCCGGTTCGATCATGACGGGATGTCCGTCCAGTTCAAAAATGAGGCTGGCAGCTTCACCGCTAGTGTAACGGAGAAAGACGGTGCAACGACGGAATATGACGTGCATTCCGTCGTTGGAATCGAACCCTTGCAGCAGTACCTTTTCGAAACCGAACCGGGCCGGTTGCAAAGTTTCGACGTGGTTTGGGACATAGAGCAAAAGCGCTGGTATCACCTGTACCCTGATCAGGACCTGCCGCCTGATGACGGGTTACATTGGACCGGCCCTTACAAGAACTGGAACGCGCGCTGCGCCGAATGTCATGCCACGGGTTTTGAGAAGAACTACGACCCTCAAACCAGAAGCTACACGTCTCAGCAGGTCGAAATCGGGGTCGGGTGCGAGGCCTGCCATGGGCCGGGGTCCGCACATCTCGATTGGGTCCGGGAACGGGGTTCTTCAGATGGCCTGGCCAATGCCGGCTTTCTGTTGAGTTGGGGCAAGGGGCGGACCGAAGAAGAAATACAGCAATGCGCCGGATGCCACTCCCGGCGCGAGGCGTATGGCAACGGAAACCCGGTTCCGGGAACCCCGTATCATGATGCCTATAATCTGGCCGTGCTGCGCCCCGGTTCCTATCATCCCGACGGACAAATTCTGGATGAGGTTTACGTCTACGGCTCGTTCCTGCAATCCCGGATGTATGCACAGGGCGTCGGATGCATGAACTGCCACGAACCGCACAGCGCAGAATTGAAAGCCGAAGGAAACGGGGTTTGCACACAGTGCCATTCGCCTGCCGGAAATCCGGAATTCGCAACCCTTTCCGCAAAGGACTATGACACGTCTGCGCATCACAATCACCCGGAAGACAGCGAAGGCGCCCAGTGCAAAAGCTGCCACATGATCGAGCGAACCTACATGGGTGTCGACGGTCGACGCGATCACAGTTTTCGCATACCGCGACCGGATCTTGGGCTGGGCGTTGATGCCTGCACGGACTGCCATCAAGACCAGGATCAGGCCTGGGCCGCAAGCCAGATAGAGGGCTGGTTTCCGGGATCGCCAAATCGACGCCCGCATTATGGGACAGTTTTCAAAGCCGCGGCCGAAGGGCAGCTCGACACGCCCGAAGGTTTGCTTGCCGTCGCAATGGATGCGTCGCAGCCCGGGATCGTCAGAGCGACCGCCGCGTATCTGTTGCAACCGTTTGGGTCGCCACAGATCGCCGCTGACACAGCGCCGCTTTTGCAGGACGTTGACCCGCTGATACGAGCAAATGCAGCGGCGCTGCAACGTCAGGCCAGCCCGGCAGATCAGGTGCGCAGGCTCGAGCCGTTGCTGTCTGATCCTCTGCGAAACGTGCGCATCGCTGCCGCCAAAGAGTTCCTGAGCATACCGCCGCAGGGCTTGACGGCCGAGCAGCGGACCAGGCTTGGGCAGGGCATGTCGGAATGGCAGCAGGTCATTTCGAACAGGCTGGACGCCCCGGAAACCCATCTCGTTCTGGGGGGCATGGCATTGACGCTTCGCAACGCGCAAGCGGCGGAACAGGCGTTTAGAGAGGTCGTGACGCTGGACCCGCAGAGGGCAGAGGCGTGGCCGATGTTAGTGCAACTGGCGCAGATCAATCGTGGCCCGGAAGCTGCGCGCACAGTGCTGCAAGAGGCGCTGGACAGGTTGCCGGATGATCCGAACCTGCTGCAATTGTCGCAACAGTTTGGGCGCTGACCCGGCACATCCGTGCCCGAATTCTTTCATTTTGACGGCAGAATTCCTTGTTACAGCCAAGAACAAAGTGCTGATCCGAGGTGAGCCATGTCCAACGATGCAACAATGCGGAAGATGCCGGGTTCAAGTTCGGTGTCACTAGCCCAGCGCATCGAAGACCTGCGCAACCGGGAACCATCATACGTTACGCACGGAGATACGCTGATGTTGCAGGGAATGGCTGTCACGTCCTTGCGTGAACAGCGTCTGAGCGGAAATCTTATCCGGCTAGATGATTAAGAGCCGCCTCGAAACCCGGTTGCCACAACGAATTTTTCCGAACTGTCCGAGCGAGACGCCGGCGGTTTGACATGGGCGACTTTCTGGAATTTCTGCTTGAGCAACTTTTGCAGATCGCCCTCAGCCCCCCCAGCCAGAACCTTGGCAACAAAAGTGCCGCCTTCTTCCAGAACGTCAAAGGCGAAATAGGCGGCAGTTTCGCACAGCGCCATGATGCGCAGGTGATCGGTCTGCTTGTGCCCCGAAGATGCCGCCGCCATATCCGACATCACGACGTCTGCCTTGCCGCCCAGCCAGTCTTTGACCTTCTGGTCGGCGTCATCCTCCATGAAATCCAGAACGTGGATTTCGGCCCCGGCGATTGGTTCGACCTCTTGCAGGTCGATGCCCAGCACGGTTCCGATCCGTTTGCCTGACTTTTCGCCCAGCGCGTTCACGCGTTTGACCGCAACCTGACACCAACCGCCGGGCGCACAGCCCAGATCCACAACCCGCGCCCCAGGCACGAGAAAGCGGAATTTGTCGTCCAGTTCCAAAATCTTGTAAGCTGCGCGCCCCCGATAGCCTTCGGACTGCGCACGCTTGACATAGGGATCGTTCAGTTGCCGCTCGAGCCAGCGCGTCGAGCTGAGCTTGCGCCCGCGCGCCGTCTTGACCTTGACCTTCAGGTCGCGCTGCCCGCGGCCCGAGTTGTTTTTTCCACTTGGTGTCTTCGCCATTAGAACGGTCCGTCTTCCAATACACCGTCCGCGCTCATCTGTGCGTAAAGCAGACCTTCGCGCAGCCCCCGGTCCGCCACCGAAAGGCGGTCAGTGGGCCAGCAACGGAGCAATGCCTGCAATATGGCCGAGCCGGACATGATCAGGGCTTGCCGGTCTTCACCAATGCGAGGGTCCCGGCGCCGCCCATGAGGGCCGAGTTCTAAATACCCGCGTATGACTTTGTCAATCTGATCGCTGGTCATGCGCAGCCCGTCCACTTTGGTCCGGTCATAGCGCTTGAGGCCCAGATGCGATGCCGCGACAGTAGTGACCGTGCCACTGGTGCCGACGATCTGAAACCCTTCGCGCGCCTGTTCGTCCTTGTAGGGGGCAAAGTCGGCAAGGTTTTCCTCGAAAAACCAACTCATCAACGCAAATCGGGCCGCGTCATCCTCGACATCATTAAACTGGTCCCGCAGTGTGGCGACGCCCAGCGGCACACTGATCCAGTCAACGACCTTGGCCGCGGGAAAAGGGCTGTCGACAGTGTGAAACCCGTGATGCAGCCGCATGATGGCCGCAGGCCGGTCGCGGCGTGGAACGGACGAGATGTCGATCCAGACCAATTCGGTCGAGCCGCCTCCGATATCGACGACCAGCAACTGCTCGGTCTTGGTCGAAACCAGTGGGGCACAGGAAATCACCGCCAGACGGGCTTCTTCCTCGGGCTGTATGATCTCGAGCGTCAGGCCGGTTTCGCGCTTCACCTGTCGGATGAATTCGCGCGAGTTCTTGGCGCGGCGGCACGCCTCGGTCGCGATCAGACGCATCCGTTTGACCTTGTTGCGTTTCAGCTTTTGCTGACAGATTCGCAATGCCTGAACGGTACGCGACATCGACGCCCGCGACAGTCGTCCGGTGCGTTCCAGACCCGCGCCCAACTGCACGGATTTGGAGAAACTGTCGACCACATGGAACCCACTTCCCTTGGGCTGGGCTATCAACATGCGGCAACTATTTGTCCCCAGATCCAGTGCCGCATAAAGAGCATCCGGATCGGGTCTTGCCGGCGCGGGGCTTTCGACCGCTTTCGGGAACGCGCCCGCACCCTTGGGACGCTTGGGCGCCATCTTTACGCCCTCCGATTTTCGAGTTACCCCGACCCTAGGCGGGGGATTGCTGACGTGCAAGTGATTTCAATTTTGAAACTAACGCGCGTGTCACATGCCGTTCACAAAATGATGCGATCTCCATGGGCGAACCCACGTTCGGGTTTATCTATTAGCTCTCAGCCAGATACGGAGACCGCAATGAAAGATGAGCGCATCCTTTCCTTCGACGAATTCGATGAAGTTGTAAATCCGCGCCCAGAAGAATGTGAATTTGATCGCGTTGTCGAACGCGCATTGTCCCGTCGCGGTTTTCTGGGCGGCGTTTTGGCGATGGGTAGTTTCACAGCTGTTGGTGGTTCGCTGATTCCTTCAGGGGCTCACGCGGTTTCGAACCGTTTCGCGTTTGAGGCGATTCCAGTGTCGACCGCGGACGAGGTCATTGTTCCCGCTGGTTACAAGGCCGAGGTCATGGTGCGCTGGGGCGATCCGCTTTGGTCGGACGCGCCTGAGTTTGATCACGCGACCCGGGGCACAGCTGCCAGCCAGGAACGCGCCTTTGGTGACAATACCGATGGTCAGGACATTTTCTTGCATGACGGTCACGTTCTGCTGGTTGTAAACAACGAATATACCAATCGTGACATCCTGTGGGGCAACAATCCGGACGCCAAGCCAGCATCCGATGACGACATCGCAAAGGGCATGATGGCGCATGGTGTCACGATCGTGGAAATCGCGAACACCGATGGCAAGTGGGGCATCGTTAAGGACAGCCCCTATAACCGCCGCGTTACACCGCAGACCGAAATGTCCATTACGGGTCCGGCCGCCGGTCATGACTTGATGAAAACGGCCGCCGATCCGTCCGGCACGACGTGCAAGGGAACATGGAACAATTGCGGAAATGGCGTGACACCGTGGGGCACGTATCTGGCTTGTGAAGAAAACTTCAACGGCTACTTCTCGGCCGAAGACGAAAATCACGAGGTCAATGCTGATCTGAAACGTTATGGCGTATCGTCAAAAGACTGGGGTTACGGTTGGGCCAAGATTGATGACCGGTTCGACGTCTCGAAAAACCCAAACGAACCGAACCGTGCTGGTTTTGTGGTTGAGATCGATCCGACTGATCCAACCTCGACTCCGCGAAAACTGACCGCTCTGGGACGCTTCAAGCACGAAAACGCCGAAGTCATAGTGAACAATGACGGTCGCGTGGTCGTTTACATGGGCGATGATGAACGCGGCGAGTTTCTTTACCGCTTTGTCTCGGAAGGTGTTTATGCCGCTGGTGTGGACACAAACGCGCTGTTGGAACAAGGCACACTTTCGGTTGCCAAGTTCAACGACGATGGAACCGGTGAGTGGCTTGATCTGACGCCGGAAAGCACTGGCATGGCCTCGCAGGCCGAGATCAGCATCCACACCCGTCAGGCTGGTTCGGCGGTTGGAGCAACCACCATGGATCGTCCCGAGTGGGTTGCGGCTAATCCAAACGCGCCCGAGGTTTACTGTTGCTTGACTAACAACAAGAACCGTGGCGTTAAGCCGAATGCAGGGGGAGACGATACCTCGGCCAACGGCCCGAACCCGCGTGACAAGAACCACTACGGTCAGATCGTTCGCTGGCGCCCGGATGGCGGCGATCATGCTGCGGCTGGCTTTGGCTGGGATCTGTACGTGCTTGCAGGCAATCCCACCGTCCACCAAGACGCCTATGCCGGATCCGAGAACGTGAACGCCGACAATATGTTCAACTCACCCGACGGATTGAAGTTCGACAGCAACGGCTTGCTGTGGATTCAGACCGATGGCAATTATGGCAACGAAGGTGACTTCGCCGGGCAGGGCAACAACCAGATGCTGGCAGGCGACCCTGTCACCGGCGAAATCCGTCGTTTTCTGGTTGGCCCCAACGAATGCGAGGTCACCGGTCTCAGCTGGTCACCGGACCGTCGTACGATGTTTGTCGGTATTCAGCACCCGGGCGAAGACGGCAACAGCCACTGGCCTGAAGGCGGGGACTCGGTGCCGCGCTCGGCCATTATCGCCATTACGCGCGAAGATGGCGGTTTGGTCGGCTAAGGCCATTTGCTCCATCAATTCTTGCCTCGGACGGTTTTTACCGTCCGGGGTTTTTCTTTTTCATGCAGCGCTTTCATAGAGACGATGAGAATTTTGATATGCGCGTTTTGCCAGAAACTGGGTAAAAGCCACGTACACCGCAGTGGGCACAAAACGTCGCTTGGAAAGCGTCGTGTGTCGAAAATCGACCGACCCAAGCCTACATTGAAGTTTAGAACCGGCCCATCGGGTTAGGAGGAATCACAGCAATGCCTGACGTCACCATCGTGTATTGGCGCGACATTCCCGCTCAGGTCATCGTCGGCAAAGGCCGTCGGGGCGCAAAGCGGCAGTTGGAAGAACGGTTTGAACAAGCCATCGACCGTGCGGCCATGAAGGTGAACGCCAAGGACAGTGATGCCTATCTGGCCGAATGGCGCAAAGCCGAACCTTTCGCGATTGAAGGCGATCCTGCCGAGATTGCCGAAGCCGAGGCTGTGCGTCTGGAAACGGAATACGATCAGGACCGCGTCAAAGCGCTGATCGCAAATGACGGTTGGGCATGAGCCCCAGACTTTATGGGAGGCCGAAATGGCTTTGCTGAACTTCAAGAAACGTGATGCGGTCGAAAGCGGCCCAGTAAATCCGACCGTCGAAGCCTTTTTGCAAGGCTATTCGATCGAGGTCATGCCGCGTACCGCCGAAAAGGTCGACGATTTCCGCGCGCTGCTGCCCGAGGGTACACGCGTTTATATCGCCCATATCGAGGGCACGCCCATCGAAGACATGGTCAAGACGGCCAAGCGAATTGCGGCGGAAGGTTACCCTGTCATGCCGCATTTTCCGGCACGCATCATCAAGGATGCGGCGACGTTGGAGAACTGGATCGCCATGTATCAGGGCGAAGCAGGCGTTGAACAGGCGCTGTTGCTGGCGGGCGGTGTCGCCAACCCGCACGGCGAGTTCGACAGCTCGATGCAGCTGCTGGAAACCGGTCTGTTTGACAAGGCGGGCTTCAAGCGCCTGCACGTGGCGGGTCACCCCGAAGGCAACAAGGACATCGACCCGGACGGTTCGACCAAGAACGTCGATGACGCGTTGCGCTGGAAGCAGAAGTTCAACGAGACCACGGATGCCGAAATGGCGCTGGCAACACAGTTCGCCTTTGACGCCAAGCCGATCATCGCCTGGGCCGACAGCCTGAAAGAAGCGGGCATCGATCTGCCGATCCATATCGGAATCGCGGGTCCGGCCAAGTTGCAAACCCTGATCAAATTCGCCATCGCGTGTGGCGTTGGGCCGTCTCTGAAGGTTCTGCAAAAGCGCGCCATGGATGTCTCCAAGCTGTTGCTGCCCTATGAGCCGACCGATGTCGTGACCGAACTGGCCAACCACAAGGCGGCCAACCCGGATTTCAACATCACGAACGTGCACTTCTTCCCGCTGGGCGGGATCAAGACCAACGCCAACTGGGCGATCAATAACGGCGGCGCTTCGGCAAAGCCTGTAAACTCCTAAGGAACGGACATGACCCGAACAGTCGTAGAATCAAAAACAAAAACAGCCGTCCTGGGCTTTGATGAACCGTTCTGCGTGATCGGTGAGCGGATCAACCCGACCGGCCGCAAGAAACTGGCCGCCGAGCTGGAAGCGGGCGACTTTTCGACCGTTGAGAAAGACGCCATTGCTCAGGTAGCGGCTGGCGCGACCGTTCTGGATATCAATGCGGGCGTTGTCTACAACTCGAACCCCAACCCGAACGAGACCGAACCACCGCTGATGCGCAAGATCGTCGAGCTGGTGCAGGGTCTGGTTGACGTGCCGCTGTGTATCGACTCGTCGGTTCCGGGCGCGCTGGAAGCCGGTCTTGAGGCGGCTGAAGGTCGTCCGCTGCTGAATTCGGTCACCGGTGAAGAAGAACGTCTGGAACTGGTTCTGCCGCTGGTCAAAAAGTACAACGTACCGGTTGTGGCGATCTCGAACGATGACACGGGTATTTCGGAAGACCCCGATGTGCGCTTTGACGTCGCCAAGAAGATCGTCGAACGCGCTGCCGATTTCGGCATCCCCGCACATGACATCGTGGTTGACCCGCTGGTCATGCCCATCGGTGCGATGGCGACCGCCGGTCAGCAAGTATTCGCGCTGGTCCGTCGTCTGCGCGAAGAACTGGGCGTGAACACCACCTGCGGAGCGTCCAACATCTCGTTCGGTCTGCCGAACCGTCACGGCATCAACAACGCGTTCCTGCCGATGGCGATGGGTGCGGGCATGACCTCGGCAATCATGAACCCGGTGGCTCTGCCGGTGACGCAGGCAAAAATCGCCGAGAAAAAAGAGGCCGTTGCCGCGGCGGGCATCATCCTGCCCGAAGGCATGGATGACGAGGCGTTCGTGCAGATGTTCGGCCTGGGCTCCACCAAGCCGCGCGCCGGCAAAGAGATGGAGGCCATCCGCGCCGCCAACCTGCTGACCAACAACGACCCGCATGGCGGCGAGTGGATCCGGTTCAACAAAGCCCCTGACGAAGCGGGTGCCGCAGGACCCGTAGGTGGACGTCGCGGTGGTGGCCGTCGGCGCCGCGCCTGATCTGAACGACACAGACTGCAAAGGCCGGGCTCAGCGCCCGGCCTTTTGCATTTGACCCTGATCAATGTCGAATTTGCAGAAGGTTTCAGAATACCCTGATCCAGGATGCATTGATCAGGTGGCAGCATGAGCAAACATCACCCCCCAAAACTCTCGGATGCGAATCTGACCAGGAAACTGAACAAAAAGGTCTACTTCGATCAGCTGATCAAGTTGCAGACACGATTGGCGAGAATTCAGCAAGCTTATCTGTTTCACGGGCTCAAGGGCGTGTTGGTTTTCGAAGGGTGGGACGCTGCCGGAAAAGGGGGGACCATTCGCCGGATTAGTCAGGCCCTGGACCCGCGCAGCTTCAAGGTTTGGCCGATCGGTGCGCCCCGGAACTACTATCTCAACCGGCATTATCTGTTGCGTTTCTGGGAACGCCTGCCGCCTTCGGGTGCGATTTCCGCTTTCGACCGCAGCTGGTATGGCCGAGTTTTGGTTGAGCGGATCGAAAAGCTGACCCCGGAAACACGCTGGCGGGCCGCGTATCAGGAAATCAATGATTTCGAACGAATGCTGGTCGATGACGGGACTCGAATCGTGAAACTGTTCTTCCACATTTCACAGGAAGAGCAGATGCGCCGATTTACCGAACGGCTGACCAACCCGATGAAACGCTGGAAGCTGACTTATGAAGATTTCAGAAACCGCGAAAAATGGGATGTCGCAGAGGTGGCCGTGGATGAAATGCTGGCACGGACGTCTACGGAAGTTGCCCCTTGGCACGTGATCCCGTCCAACAACAAGAAATATGCCAGGATTACGGCCATGAAGGCTATTGTCGAGGCGTTTTCGGAAGGGGTTGATCTGAACCCCCAGCATCTGGATCGCCGTACTTTGGAAGCAGCGGGCAAGACCTTGGCCGTCGACCAGTCCCTGATTGACAGCCTGCGGGCCCGAACCGAGTAAGAACCCGAAAAAGGTTGGTTACGATCCGGGTTGAACGTCTGGATGTTCTGGTGTTATTTCATCTGACAAGGCGGGTATGATGTAATGGTAGCCTGTCAGCTTCCCAAGCTGAACGCGCGGGTTCGATTCCCGCTACCCGCTCCAGTTCGGACTGTAAGGCTTTGTTAATTAATCAAAAAGGTGACGTTGCGTGGCTTAGCCACCGCCTTTACGGATCTAGCTGGCACGTGTTTCCACGGATCTGCTCAACGGGCTTGCAAAGCCGGTTCTAGCTGTTGAGGCCAAGCAAGGACTCTCTGCCAACGATGTGCGTCGGCAGTTCAACAGATTTTCCCGGTGCGTTGGATTCGATCATCTGAATCAGCGCCTGAGCAGCCTTGCGTCCCATGTCACGATGAGGAACATGGACAGTTGTCAGCGCAGGGGCGACAATGCGCGCTAGCTCGATATCATCAAATCCGGTGATCGATACATCTTCGGGCACCCGAAGTCCCATCTGCTGAGCTTGCCGTACCGCACCGACGGCCAGAACGTCGTTGCCGCACAACACCGCGGTCGGCGGGTTGTCATTCGACATGAGACGCTTGAACGCATCGGCGCCGTTTTCAATCTCGTACGAGGTTTCGATCACGGCCAGTTCATCCTGCGACAGTCCATGTCGGGACATCGCGTCTTTTATCCCCTGGATCCTAAGACGCGCACGGTCGTTGCCCTTGCTGATGCCTGAAATCGTTGCCAGGCGTGTGTGGCCCAATTCGATGATCTTGCTTGTCAAAGCCTCCATCGCCCGCCTGTTGTCAAACCCGACGGACGGTATTGGTTCGTCTGGCAGGAAAGACCACGCTACAAGGGCCGGCACTTTTCGCTTTTCGAGATAGTCGTAGATTTGCACGTCCCGGTCATGCCCGATCAGCAACAGCCCGTCCACGCCCCGTGCAACCAGCGTTCGGATCTGATCTTCTTCTGCGGCCGGCTGGTAGGCCGAGCTGGAGACCAGCAAGGTGTAGCCCTGTTTGTGGATCTCCTCTTGGAACGCCTGCAACCCCCTTGCGAAGATTGCATTTTCCATCGTCGGAATTATCGCACCTATCGTGAAAGAACGCCGTGCAGCCATCACTCGGGCCGCAAAGTTCGGCGTGTAGCCAAGGGTGTCTACGGCAGACAGAACACGTTTCCGCGTAGCCTCGACCACCTGTTGCGGGGTGTTCAGGCACCGTGACACGGTGGCAGTTGAAACGCCTGCTGCCTTGGCAACGTCATCCAGCGTCGGTGCGGACCGATGTTTTGACATTCTCGAACTCTCAATTCCGGTTCGCCTAAGTTAGTCGCATTTTTCCAGGGATGAAAGCGTTTATGTAAGCGCTTGCATTTGAGATGTAAGCGCTTACAAAGGTATCTGAGCCGATTCTGAAGGGAGTCCCGGAAATGTATCTCGCTGCATCAGTCATCGTTTTTGCGATCTATTTCGCAAATGTCGCTTTGGGTGCTTTTGCGAGCAGCGCGTTTCTTGGCGACGTTGGAGAGATGTTGGTTCTGTTCGCGGCTTCGATCCTGTTCGTTGTCGCAATTCTGAAAAAGGAAGCTGACCGGGACGCACAAGACGGCAGCTGAACTTTTGCTTGGGAGGGCAATTGATGAAAACCGACAAGACCGAACTGGCATCGGCCGAGCGCCGCAATTTTCTGAAACTGAGCGCCAGTGGCGCATTCACAGCCGCATTGGTCGCTGGGGCAGGGGGCGTTTTGTGGTCTTCCGAGGCCGCCGCGCAGACCGCGAAGGAAGAGAGCGAGCGTGAAAAGGCCGCAGATCACGTGATGACGGTGGCCACGGCTTATGTGCTTGGCGCGTCGCGCAGCTATCCGATCATGCAGCTGGACCTAAAGGAAAACATTCAGAACGCCACCAACGGCAAGGTCTATGTCAAACTGGCCCCCGGCGGTCAGCTTGGTGCAGGCGGCGCGCTGGTGCAGAAAGTGCAGGGCGGTACCATCCAGGCCGCGCAGCATTCGCTGTCGAATTTCGCGCCGTTCGCGTCGACAGTCGACCTGATCAACATGCCGTACCTGTGTGGCTCGAACCAGCGTTTCACCAACCTCGTCCATTCGGACACATGGAAAAGTGAGGTTCACCCCAAGGTCGAAGCGGCAGGGTTCAAGGCTCTGTTCTATGTTAACATCGACCCGCGGGTGGTTGCGGTTCGTCAGGGCGGCAATGCCGTGCTCACACCCGGTGATATGAGCGGGATCAAGTTCCGCGTGCCGGGATCGAAGATGCTGCAACAATACTACCGGATGGTCGGCGCCAACCCGACACCCGTTGCCTGGGGCGAGACCCCCTCGGCCATCAAGCAGGGCGTTGCGGATGCGCTCGATCCTTCGGTTGGCGCGCTCTATGTCTTTGGGTTCAAGGACATACTCAGCCATGTGACCTTCACACAGGCGGTGCCGGACAGCCAAGTTTATTCCTGCAACCTGGAATGGTTCAACTCGATGCCGGCAGATGTGCAGGAAGGCATCATGTGGGGGTCGGAAATGACCAGCCATCAGAACCTGTCCAAGGTTCCGTCGGCCCGCGCCTATGCCATGGCCGAGTTGAACAAGGCCGGGGTGCAGTTCCACTCGCTCAGTGACGACCAACTGGCGGAATGGCAGGATGCCGGCGGGTATCAGAACGCCGATTGGGATCCGTTCAAGACAGAACTGGCCGGATCGATGGAAAACTTCGAAAAGCTGGTCGAAGCCGCGGGTACTCAGGGCAAATACTACGTCCACGACGCCTAAGGCCCAAGCCGTGGGCGCCAGACAGGCGTCCACGAACTTTACTTTCAGTCAGCCCGGCAACAACCCGCCACGTCAGGCGCGGGTCAGGCTGTCCCTGCGCCGGAGGATCAGATGACCATTCTTCAAAACATAGACCGAAACGCAGAGCGCTGGTTGCTGCTGGTGTTCTACGTGATGCTGGTGATTACCATGGCCATCGAAGTGCTGCGGCGCGAGATTTTTGCTTATTCGTCGATCTGGGGCGAGGAAATCGTTCGGTATTCCTTCATCTATCTGGCCTGGATCGGTGCCGCGGCTGCGGTGAAAGAGCGGGCGCATATCCGGATCGATGTGATCATGCATTACATCGGACCACGCCCCAAGGCGGTGCTGTATATTTTCGGCGATCTCGTGATGTTCGGCGTGGCGATCATCGCGCTCTACTGGTCGTATGAGGCGGTTCATGTCTCGGCCAAGTTCGGCTCGGTCACGGATGGTCTTCGGGTCTCGAAAGTCTGGTTCCTTATGGCGGTGCCCGCCGGATTCGCCCTGATGATATGGCGGCTGATCCAATCTTTCCTGCGTGACGTGAAATCGCTTCGGGACGGCACCCCCGTCTTCGAAGGCGACAAGCTGTTTGACTGAGGAGAACACGAATGCTTTGGAATTCCCTCAATCAAACCGTTGAACTGGGCTGGGATTTTTACCTGCCGGTGATCCTGTTCGTAGGCCTGATCGCCTTGGCCGTGCCCGTTTGGGCCGCCATTGGCACAGCGGCGATCGTGATGCTGATCATGTCCGGTGATCTGCCCCTCAGCCTGGTCGGAGAAAGCCTGTTCACAGGTATCGACGCATTTGCCCTGACCGCTGTTCCGTTGTTCATTCTGACCGGAGACGTTCTGGTGCGGACCGGTCTGTCGCGCAAATTCCTGGACGTGGCCGAGGCGCTGACATGCTTTGCCAAGGGCGGGTTCGGGTCGGCCACGGTTCTGGTCTGCGGCATGTTTGCTGCGATTTCAGGGTCGGATGCTGCCGGGGCGGCTGCGGTGGGTCGCATGACCATCAACCGGCTGGTGGAAAGCGGATATCCGCGCCCCTATGCCTGTGCTCTGGTTGCGGCTGGTGCCTGTACCGGCATCCTGATCCCGCCTTCGATCGCCTATATCATCATCGGCCTCGTGCTGGGTATTTCCGCCTCGACCCTGTTCCTTGCAGCCTTGATCCCGGGTCTGGCCATCCTGGTGTCGATCCTGATCACCAACATCATCATGAACCGTCTTTATGCCTATGAGGGTGGCGGCATGATGACCATGGGGGAATGGCTGGCCAATCTGGGCAAGGCGCTGAAATCGGGCTGGTACGCGTTCATTGTGCCGGGGATCATCTTCTACGGCATCTTCTCAGGTCGCCTGACCCCGACTGAAGCCGGCGCAACGGCCGTTGTCGTCACCATAATCATGGGTTTTATCCTGCGCACCCTGACGCTGGCAGATTTTCCATCGATGCTGGTCAGTTCGGCCAAGGTGAACGGAGTCATCCTGCCGATCATCGCCTTCTCGGCACCTTTGGCCGAAGCACTTGCGATCATGGGTGTCCCGCAGGGGTTCGTGGCCTCGGTCACGTCGCTGACCGATGATCCCTATCTGTTGATCTTGCTGATGATCGGCATCCTGATCGCAGCAGGCTGCGTGATGGAGACAACGCCGAACATCGTGATCCTGGCACCAATCCTGAAACCGCTGGCCGACAATATCGGCATGAACGAGATTCAGTTCTGCATCATGATGATCACCGCGTTGGGTGTGGGCTTTATCACGCCGCCGCTGGGACTGAACCTGTTCGTCGTATCTGGCATTACCGGTGAGTCCATTCTGAAGATTGCCGCCCGGGCCGTTCCTTTCGTACTGACCATGCTTATCGTAGTGATCCTGATCGCCTACGTACCTGCTGTGTCGACCACCCTGCTTCCTGAAATCTACCAATAGGACCTGCTGAACATGCCTCGTGAATATTTGAAAAAGGCGACTCTCACCGCTCAATCGCATGCCTCTGAGGTGCACGATACGGTCAAGACCATCCTTGCCGACATCGAGGCGGGTGGCGACGACAAAGCACTGGAATATGCCCTCAAGTTCGACAAGTACGAAGGAAATGTCCTGATGACGCAGGACGAGATTGATGCGGCCATCGTGCAGGTGCCGGAAAAACTGAAGGCCGATATACGCTTTGCCCACGACAACGTCCGTCGCTTTGCCGAGACGCAGAAGGCCACCGTGTCGGACGTACAGATGGAGATCGTTCCCGGTTTTGTTGCGGGGCAAAAGGCGATCCCGGTGGATGCAGCAGGATGCTATGTTCCCGGTGGGCGCTACAGCCATATCGCCAGCGCGATCATGACAGTGACAACGGCCAAGGTCGCCGGGTGCCGCCATATCACGGCCTGTTCTCCGCCCCGTCCGGGCGAGGGCGTGGCGCCAGCAATTGTCTATGCCGCGCATATTTGCGGAGCCGACAGCATTCTGGCCATGGGCGGTGTGCAGGGCGTGGCCGCCATGACCTATGGTTTGTTCGGTTTGCCGCGCGCCAATATCCTTGTGGGGCCGGGAAACCAGTTCGTGGCCGAGGCCAAACGCATCCTGTACGGCAAGGTTGGTATCGACATGATTGCGGGTCCGACCGACAGCCTGATCCTTGCCGACAGTTCCGCGGACGCCCACGTGGTGGCAACCGATCTGGTCAGTCAGGCCGAGCACGGGTACAATTCGCCCGTCTGGCTGGTGACGGATGATCGCGACCTTGCGCAGAAAGTCATGGAGCTGGTTCCGGTTTTGATCGATGATCTGCCAGAGCTGAACCGGGAAAACGCCTCGGCCGCGTGGCGCGACTATGCCGAAGTCATTGTCTGTTCCGACCGCGAAGAGATGGCCGCCTGTTCCGATGAATATGCGCCCGAGCACCTGACGGTTCAGGCCGAGGATCTGGATTGGTGGCTGGATCGCTTGACCTGCTATGGTTCGCTGTTCCTGGGTGAGGAAACCACCGTGTCCTACGGGGACAAGGCAACCGGAACGAACCATGTTCTGCCGACTTCGGGTGCGGCCAGTTACACCGGCGGTTTGAGTGTTCACAAATACATGAAGATCGTCACATGGCAGCGGGCTACACGTGAAGGATCGAAGTCGATCGCAGAAGCTACCGCACGGATTTCCCGACTGGAAGGTATGGAAGGTCACGCTCGCGCAGCGGATGTGCGTCTGGCCAAGTATTTCCCGGATGAACAGTTCGATCTGACCGCTGATGGATGACCCGCGCACATTGTTTGACCTGACGGGCCGGGTGGCCTGTATCACCGGCGCCAGTTCGGGGCTGGGGCGGCAGGTGGCGCGGACACTTGCCGCGGCCGGCGCGCGTGTTGTCGGCGTGGCGCGGCGCGGCGACGCTTTGGCGCAGATGCAGGCTGAAATCGGCGAACACGCAGAAGCCGTTGTTGCTGATGTCGCGGATCGAGCCGGAATCGGCGGGCTGGTGCAGGTGATCAATTCCAAGTTCGGCGCACCGGATATTTTGGTGCACGCGGCCGGGGTCAACACGCGTGAGCCCGCCGACGAGGTGACACCTGATGGCTGGGATGCCACGCTTGCCCTAAACCTCAGCGCGCCGTTTTTCCTCAGCCAGGCGATGGTGCCCGAAATGAAGAAAAAGGGGTGGGGGCGCATCGTCAATTTCGCCTCGCTGCAAACGACGCGGGCCTTTCCGGGCGGCATTGCCTATGGGGCCACCAAGGCCGGGATCGCGCAATTGACCCGTGCCATGGCCGAAGCCTGGTCGCCATTTGGCATTACCGCCAACGCAATCGGTCCGGGGTTCTTTCCGACCGAGCTGACCCAGGCCGTGTTTGACGACCCCCAGCGCGCGGAACGCAACGCCGCTCAAACCTGCATAGGGCGCAATGGGCGGATGCAGGATATCGACGGGCCGATCCTGTTTTTGTGCTCGAACGCGTCCGGCTATGTCACGGGGCAGGTTCTTATGGTTGATGGAGGGTTCACAGCCAAATGAAGGCACTGGTTTACCAAGGAGTGGAACAGATGGTGTTCGGTGATGTGCCGGATGCCGAGGCCGGTCCGTCCGAGCATTTGATCCGGATCGAAGCGGTCGGCATCTGCGGCTCGGACATGCACGCCTATCTGGGCCATGATGCCCGCCGTCCGGCTCCGCTGATCCTGGGGCACGAGGCGGCCGGTGTGATTGTTGACGGGATACGTGCCGGTGATCGTGTCACGATCAATCCGCTGGTAAGCTGCGGGCAATGCGCAGCCTGCCTTGCCGGCCGGGAAAACCTGTGCCCGGATCGCCAGATCATCTCGATGCCTCCGCGCGAAGGGGCGTTTGCTCAATACGTTACAATGCCTGCCAGCAACCTTGTTGAAGTACCTGAGGATGTTTCGTTTGCCAAAGCCGCGCTGGCGGAACCGCTTGCCGTCAGCTGGCATACGGTCCGGTTGGGGATCGAGGCTCTGCATCCTGCAATGGACCGTCGCGCACTGGTGATCGGCGGCGGGGCCATCGGCCTTGCGGCGGCATTGGTCTTGCGGGCAATGGGCGTTGACGATGTGACCATCGCGGAACCAAACCAGCTGCGTCGCAACTACCTGGCGAAAATCGAAAGCTTTGCGCTGGTGGAGTCAGCCAAAGGGACTTACCCGTTGGTCATAGATGCCGTGGGTTACGCTGCGACGCGGTCGGTTGCCTCGGCCAAGGCCGAACCGGGCGGCGTGATCGCGCATGTGGGTTTGGGTGAGGATACCGGTGGTCTGGATGTTCGCCGGATGACCTTGCAGGAAATCACATTCATAGGGACTTACACATACACCGCCAAAGACTTTCGTCAGACGGCTCAGGCGATCTTTGACGGGCGGCTGGGGGCTCTGGACTGGATAGAAGAACGCGCCCTTGCCGACGGAGCGCAAGCGTTTTGCGATATCCGGTCTGGCGCCGTGGCCGCACCGAAGATTATCCTGAGACCCTGGGGATAGAACTGACAGAACTGGAGACCTTCATGTACACGAAAATACTGGTCCCGTTAGCTTTGGATCACGGCATATCGCAACACACGCTGGAAATCGCACGGGCCTTGTCAGGAGAGGGCGCAGAAATAATTGCGCTGCATGTCTACGAGATGCCTCAGGGATCGGTCAGCGCCTATCTGGACAAATCGGTTGTCGCCGAAGGGTTCGAACGGGCCCGTTTGCAACTGTTGCAAAAAGTCGAAGGGCTTGAAGGGGTGAGGGCCGAAATCGTCAAAGGCCATACCGCGCGGTCAATCATCGACTATGCCAGCAGCAAGAATGTCGACTGTATCGTAATCGGCTCGCACAAGCCGGACCTGAGCGACTACTTCCTGGGATCGACCGCTTCGCGCGTCGTCCGCCATGCCCCCTGTGCCGTACACGTGCACCGAAGGGCCTGAATTCCTCAATCGCGCGTCTAGCGCCCCAAACAGGACCAAAAGCTGGATCATGAACATAGACAAAAAGATCACCGACGATCTGCTGGCCAACGATATCTCGTTTGTCACCACTGTCCCGTGCAAGCAATTGGCAGGTGTCATCGCGGAAATCGACGAGCGCGAAGGCATCTATCACATCCCGTCCAACAAGGAAGACGAAGGGATGGGCCTGTGTGCAGGGGCGTGGATGGGCGGCAAGCGGCCCGCGATCATCATGCAGAACACAGCCATTGGCGTGACGATCAATACGCTGGCGACGCTGATCCAGTATTACCGGATGCCGCTGCCGATGCTGATATCGTACCGGGGGGAACTGCGCGAACCGATTGCCTGCCAGGTTGAAATGGCGGTTCACACCAAGGCGCTGCTGGCTCAGCTGAACATCCCCACCTACCACTTCCACCATCAGGCCGATGTCGAAGAGCTCGACGCGATCCTGAAATATACCTTCATGTGCAACAAGCCGGTCGCCATCCTGACCGACGCCAATTTCTGGGGAGGCTATGGCGACCAATGATCCGTTCTGAAATCCTGAAGGAAATCGCCCCGATCCTGCGTGATCAACTGGTTGTCTGCAACATCGGCATCCCCAGCCAGGAACTGCATGCCATCGACGACCAGCCAACCAACTTCTACATGCTTGGCACCATGGGGCTTGCGTCCTCGATCGGTCTGGGGTTGGCGCTGTCACAGCCGAAGCCGGTGATCGTCATCGACGGCGACGGCTCGATCCTGACCAATCTTGGCACCCTGCCAACGATCGCCAACAACGTGGCGGACAATTACATCCTGCTGATCGTGGACAATGGCTCGTACGGCTCGACCGGCGATCAGCCGACCTATGCGGGGCAGAAAACCTCGCTTGCGAAAATGGCCGAGGCCGCCGGGTGTGAGCGCGTGATCGAATGTGCCGCCGAAGACACCGGGCGCGTACTGCAAGAGGCGCTGGATGCCAAACAGATGACCATCATCGTCAGCAAATGCGAAAGCGGCAATGCCAAGATGCCGCCGATCACGATGGATCCGGTGGTCATCCGCGACCGCTTCATGAAGGCCGTTCAGGCCTGATGGGCGCAAGCGCCATCCACAGCGCCGAGGACGCCCGCCGCCTGGCGCGGCGGCGTCTTCCGTGGATGGTGTTCGACTATATTGATGGTGCAGCCGGGGCCGAGATGGGTGCCGGTCGCAATCGGTCCGCTTTGGATGCAATGACTTTGCGCCCGCGTATCCTGCGCGACGTCAGTGAAAGATCTCTGGCAAGTTCGCTGTTCGACCGGCCCGCGAAACGCCCGTTTGGTATCGCGCCGATGGGTATGTGCAATTTGTCTGCACCGGGGGCCGACTTGATGCTGGCCCGCATCGCGGCACGCCACGAGGTGCCGCTTGGGGTTTCGACTGTGGCCTCGACCGCGATGGAGGATCTGATCGTCGAAGCGGAAGGCCATGCCTGGTTCCAGCTGTATTTCAGCGGCGATGGCAGCGGCACGTTCAAGCTGGTCGATCGCGCCAAGGCAGCGGGGTACGAGACACTGGTGCTGACCGTGGATGTGCCCGAGGTTGGCCGACGCCCGCGCGAGTTGCGTCATGGGTTCAAGATGCCTTTCAAAATGGGGCCAAAGCAGGTGATGGATTTTGCCCTGCACCCCCGGTGGTCCTTGCCGGTCCTGCTGAAAGGCAAGCCGGAAATGGCGAATTTCCGGATGGATGGCTACGACTTCGACCGCACCGAAAGCCGCGCCAAGGCCACGTGGGAGACATTGGCCCGTCTGCGCGACCAGTGGACCGGAAATCTGGTGGTCAAAGGCGTATTGGATGCAGACGACGCGCAAAGGCTCAAGTCAGCGGGCGTGGACGCCATTCAGGTCTCAAGCCATGGTGCGCGCCAGTTGGAAAGTGCGCCCGCGCCAATCACGGTTCTGCCCGAGATACGCAAGGCCGTCGGTCCGGATTTTCCGCTTTTCTACGACAGCGGGCTGCGTTCTGGTGAAGACGTCCTCAAGGCACTTGCGAACGGGGCGGACTTTGCCTTTTTCGGCCGTATCCTTCAGTTTGCAATTGCGGCCGAAGGCGAAGCGGGTCTGGCGCAGCTATGGTCGGTACTCAGCGAAGAAATCAGCATCGCCATGGCCCAGCTGGGCGTCACGTCGCTGGACGAGGTCAGACGCAACGCCTGATGTGGGTGACGGCAATGACCCGAGGTTTCCCACGGGTCATAGAACTGTCGGTTTAACCGCGGCGCCTGCGACGCCGTCCGCCACCTGCTTCGGTTTCGCCGCCGGTGTTGAAGCTTGGGTTGGGCAGTGTGACAACCCGGGCCAGTTCCGGAAACGGATCCGTCTTGTGCGGGATCGCATTGGCGGCCACGAAATGATCCTGAAACTTCGGCTCAATGGCGGTTTCGATCTTGGTGATCTCGCGCACGACGCGCTCGATCTCGGCGCGCGATCCGATATTACACAGCGCGATACGTGCGCCGGTGCCGGCGGCGTTGCCCGCGCTCGAGACTTTTTCCAGCGGCGCATCGGGAATCATTCCCAGCACCATGGCGTGTTTGGTCGAGATATGCGCGCCGAACGCACCGGCCAGAACCACGCGATCCACCTTTTCGACCTTCATTTCGTCCATCAGCAGGCGTGCACCTGCGTACAATGCGGATTTCGCAAGCTGGATGGCACGGATGTCACCCTGCGTGACCGTGATGCGGGGGCCGCCTTCGGCGCTGGCATCGTGGATCAGATAGGCGTGTGTGCGACCTTCGGGCACGCAGCGGGCAGTGCCGGTCTGTTCCGCCGATCCGATCAGGCCGCCTTCGTCCAGCAGGCCTGCGATACGCATCTCGGCCACTGCTTCGATGATACCGGATCCGCAGATGCCTGTGATCCCGGTCGTGGCGATTTCCTGATCAAAGCCCTCTTCGTCGGACCATTTTTCAGACCCGATGACGCGGAACCGGGGTTCCTTGGTGACAGGGTCGATCTCAATTCTCTCGATCGCCCCGGGTGCGGCGCGCTGGCCTGAACTGATCTGAGCGCCTTCGAAAGCAGGCCCGGTGGGCGAGGAGCAGGCGAGCACGCGGCTGGTATTGCCAAGCAGGATTTCGGCGTTGGTGCCCACGTCGACGATCAGAACCAGATCCTGCGACTTTCCGGGTTCTTCAGACAGGGCCACCGCCGCGCAGTCCGCGCCCACATGGCCTGCGATACAGGGCAGGATATAGACCTGCGCGCGTGGGTTCATGGTTGTCAGTTCCATGTCGCGGGCGGGCAGGGACATGCTTTCCGACGTTGCCAACGCAAACGGGGCCTGACCCAGTTCCACCGGGTCCAGCCCCAGCAGCAAGTGATGCATGACCGGGTTGCAGACGAACACAGTTTCCACGATCAGAGAGGCATCGATACCTGCCTCTTCGGCAATCGACGTGGCCAGGTCATTGATTGCCTCGCGCACTGCCTTGGTCATCTCCTGATCGCCGCCGGGGTTCATCATGGAATACGAAACACGGCTCATCAGGTCTTCGCCGAACCGGATCTGGGGATTCATGAGGCCGGAGGATGCCTTGACCTCGCCGGTTTCCAGATCGGTCAGATGCGCGGCGATGGTGGTCGATCCGAGGTCGATGGCCAGACCATACAGCCCGCCTTCATGCAGGCCGGGCCAGATTTCGACGATACGCGCCACGCTGTCCTTGTGACCCTTGTGGACCGCCACGGTGACTTCCCATTTACCCTTGCGCAGAACCGGTTGAAGTTTGGACATCAGCGTCAGGTCCGCCGTGACGGCTTCGATGTCCCACTGTTCGCGCAACGCGCGCTCGAGCCGTTCCAGATCGCCGGTGGGCGAATGCATGTCGGGTTCTTCCACCACAACGAAGTAAAGGCGCGTGGCCGGGTCCATCGTGATAGCACGCGCGGCGGCTGCCTTGCGCACGACCTGCCGGTGCACCTGGCTTTCCGGCGGTACGTCGATCACCACGTCGCCCTGAACCGAGGCCTGACAGCCCAGACGGCGGCCCGGTTTCAGACCACGTTTGTCCTCATAACGTTGTTCGACGGCGTTCCATTCGCTTAACGCATCCTCTGACACCGTGACGCCGTGCTTGGGAAATTCGCCATAGCTGGGTGTGATCTGGCACTTTGAACAGATGCCGCGGCCCCCGCAGACCGAATCCAGATCCACCCCCAATTGACGGGCTGCCGTCAGAATTGGGGTGCCGACGGGGAAGTGCCCGCGTTTGCCGGAAGGGGTAAAGACGACAAGAGGGTCGGTGGTCATCAGTGACATACCTTTTAATATTCGCGCGTATGCCGGGCAAGATATGGGTTTGCGCGAAAAGGGAAAGACCATCTGCGGCACGATCTGCACAACGAGCGTCGTTTTCTTCCACTGCAACGACAACCAGAGCCAAAGAGTTGCCCCCAAGGGCTTTTCCTTTGGTTCAATCCATGTAATAGGGTCACCGCCAAACGGGCTTTTGCATGGGGTATTCAGATGCAGATTCGTGAGGCACTTACCTTTGACGACGTTCTCCTGGTTCCGGGCGCATCTTCCGTGCTGCCGGCAACCGCGGATACGACCACGCGTGTGACGCGCGAAATCACCATGAACATCCCATTGCTGAGTTCGGCCATGGACACCGTGACCGAGGCGCGCATGGCCATTGCCATGGCTCAGGCGGGCGGCATCGGTGTGGTACACAAGAACCTTTCGGTGGAAGAACAGGCCCGCGAAGTCCGCCGGGTCAAGCGGTTTGAATCCGGTATTGTCTATAACCCGGTGACATTGCGGGTGGATCAGACATTGGCGGACGCCAACGCGCTGGTACAGCGCTACAACTTCACCGGTTTTCCGGTCGTCGACGAGCAGGGCCGCGTGGTGGGTATTCTGACCAACCGCGACATGCGCTTTGCGAACTCGGACGATACGCCGGTACACGCGATGATGACTTCGGAAAACCTGGCGATGCTACAGGAACCGGCCGATCTGGAAGAAGCCAAAAGCCTGATGCGGGCGCGCCGTATCGAAAAGCTGCTGGTCGTGGATGGTGGCGGCAAGCTGACCGGTCTACTGACGCTTAAGGATACAGAGCAGGCCGTTTTGAACCCAACCGCCTGCAAGGACCGCCTGGGTCGCCTGCGGGTCGCTGCGGCGACGTCAGTCGGGGATGCCGGGTTCGAACGATCCGAGCAATTGGTGGATTCGGGTGTCGACATCATCGTCGTCGATACAGCGCATGGTCATTCTCAGGGCGTGCTGGACGCTGTAAAGCGGGTCAAGACCCTGTCGAACGAGGTTCAGATCATTGCCGGGAACGTTGCAACAGGAGAAGCGACCAAAGCCCTGATCGATGCTGGTGCCGACGCGATCAAGGTGGGCATCGGCCCGGGATCGATCTGTACCACACGGATGGTGGCGGGGGTTGGCGTCCCGCAGTTGACCGCGATCAGCGATTGTGCGGCGGCAGCGGGCGACGTTCCGGTCATCGCGGATGGTGGCATCAAGTTCTCGGGTGACTTTGCAAAGGCGATCGCGGCCGGGGCGTCCTGCGCCATGGTCGGGTCGATGATTGCGGGCACCGACGAAAGCCCGGGCGAGGTGATCCTGTATCAGGGCCGTTCGTTCAAATCCTATCGCGGGATGGGCAGCCTGGGTGCAATGGCGCGCGGTTCAGCCGACCGCTATTTCCAGAAAGATGCAGCCAATGACAAACTGGTGCCCGAAGGCATCGAAGGGCAGGTGCCCTACAAAGGCTCGGCCAGTGCCGTGATCCACCAGCTGGTTGGCGGCTTGCGTGCGGCGATGGGGTATACCGGCTGCGCCACTATCGAAGAGATGCGCAAGAACTGCAATTTCGTGAAAATTACAGGCGCTGGTCTGAAGGAAAGCCACGTCCACGATGTTCAGATCACCCGCGAAAGCCCGAACTACCGGGTCATGTAAGCCATCCAGCAAGACACATGGCACCCGTATACGGGTGCCTATTTGCCACTTGGATCGGCCAGCCGGGCCCATTTCCGCCGAGGTATTCCACAATGACACCCGCCGCCCGTGTTCAGGCCTCGATCGAAATTCTGGATGATATTCTGGCTGGCGCGCCGGTCGAAAAAGCACTCACCGGCTGGGCTCGGCGCAGTCGCTTCGCCGGATCGAAGGATCGGGCAGCCATTCGCGATCACGTATTCGACGCGCTGCGACGCAAGCGCTCGTATGCGGCGTTGGGAGGGTCCGACACCGGGCGCGGTTTGATGATCGGTGCGACCCGTGCGTCAGGCGGGGATCTGGCCGAGTTGTTCACCAGCGACCGTCACGCTCCGATGCCGGTTCAGGAAACGGAAGCGGCGCGGGATTTCGCGTCCGAGGCCGAGAGATATGACATTCCGGAGTGGCTGTGGCCTCGGTTCGTTGACTCTCTGAAGGATGCCATGGTTCCTTGCGCGATGTCTTTGCAGAACCGGGCACCCGTTCATCTGCGGGTCAACTTGGGAAGAACCGATCTGGGCGAGGCCATCGACGCCTTGAAGTCCGAGGGTATTGTCGCCCATCCGGTTCAGGTATGCCAAACCGCCCTTGAAGTGACAGAGGGGGCCCGGCGCATTGCCCAAAGCCAGGCCTATGCCCGGGGCCTGGTCGAACTTCAGGACGCTGCAAGCCAGGCGGTTGTGGCCGCGCTGGATCTGCGGCCGGGAATGCGCGTTCTGGATTATTGCGCGGGTGGTGGCGGCAAGGCGCTGGCGCTTGCAGCGCACGAGGGCGTCGAAGTGTACGCCCATGATGTGAATTCCGGCCGCATGAAAGATATTCCGACGCGGGCGGAACGAGCAGGCGCAAAGATAACCATCCTCAACACCGATGACCTTTCAGGTGTTGATCCGTTTGATGTTGTTTTAGTTGATGCGCCGTGCTCTGGCAGCGGATCGTGGCGAAGGGCGCCGGCCGGGAAATGGGCCTTGACCGAGGATCGCTTGCTGGACCTCACCACCATTCAGGCCCGTATTTTATCCGACATTGCGCCTTTGGTGCATCCGGGCGGCCTGTTGGCTTACGCAACCTGTTCGGTTCTGAACGATGAAAACGGCGCGATCATAGACGATTTTCTGGATCACTTTTCCCAGTGGCGGGAAACCTTCCGGAAAACGTGGCACGTTACACACGAATCTGACGGGTTCTTTACGTCGCACTTGACGCGCTGAGCTTTTGGCAAATAACAACCTTGGGTAGATTGCTGCTTTCCGAACGTCGTTAAGCGGGAATTAACCAATTTTGGCCGTTATAGCCGATAACTTTGCGCCCGAGCCGTTTATGTCTGACACAGTAGAATTTTTCAGCGACCCATCTCTTGTCCACACGCCCTTGGCATCTCGTCTATGGTCGTTGGTGGCGGTGGCATTACTGATCAGCATTGCCCCCATGGTCGGGTTGTTGCCACCGGATTGGACCATGGGCATGATGGTCGCGGGAACTTCGCTTTTGATTGTGGCACTATGCGTCGTGATCAAAGGCCAGGTCGACGTCAGACATGCGCAACAAACCACTGCCGTCATGGCCGCGTTTGCAGAACAGGACGAGTCACCTTTCCTGATCGCAAATGCCTATGGCGACATTCTGGCATCCAACGCACCAGCGCGGGAACAATTCGGCGCGGCGAAAGGAGCCAGCCTTGAAAACTGCCTCGGTTCGACGTTCTCGACGCCTCAGGTGATTTTGTTGAGGTTGCAATCTCAGGCCCGATCATTCGGTCGGGCCCGCGAAGACTGCGTGATCAGGGGAAACACAAGCAGTGTAACCGTGTTTCAATTGGCTCCCGACATTTTTTGCTGGCGGTTTCAACAGTCAGAACAGGAAAGCTGGCAGTCTCTCAACCTGCCGGTCCTGACCATCGGATGCGGGGATGATGTGGTGTGCCCGAATCCGGCGGCGAAAAAGTTGCTTGGGCTGCGTCCCGGTCGGATTCGCGACGTCTTCGGTGATGCTGACCCCCGGGTCGGAGCCTCAAACATTATCAAGTCACAGGACGGAATGATACCGGTCGCTGTGACGGAGCTTTCCCGATCCAGCAAGGAACGAAGCCTTGGTTTGGTGCCGCTCATTGAAACTCCGGCGCCCGGGGCCAGCACGTCTTTTGCAGATCTTCCGGTTCCGGTTCTCACCCTGTCTCCGGCGGGGGCCATTCTGAATGCCAACAGGCTGGCGAATAAGTTGCTTGGAAATGAAAGCCTGGAAGGCACGAACATAGCCGACATCATGCGGGGTATGGGGCACCCCATTCTGGATTGGCTGGCGCGGACGGCCGCGCAAGAAGATGCGCAACGATCCGAGTTTCTTCAGTTGACCCGAAAAGACAAGGAAGTCTTCGTACAGGTCACGCTGAGCCGTGTCGTTGTCGATGGCAAGATCTGTCTGATCGCGGTTCTGAATGATGCGACCGAGTTGAAGACTCTGGAGGCTCAATTCGTCCAAGGGCAGAAAATGCAAGCTGTGGGTCAATTGGCCGGCGGGGTCGCACATGATTTCAACAACCTGCTGACGGCCATTTCCGGGCATTGCGACCTGCTGTTGTTGCGTCACGATCAGAATGACCCGGATTATGGGGATCTGGTTCAGATCAATCAGAACGCCAACCGGGCCGCTGCGCTAGTCAGCCAGCTTCTGGCATTCTCGCGCAAACAGACTCTCAGGCCCGAAGTTCTGGATTTGCGCGACACGATCTCGGATCTCATTCACTTGTTGAACCGGTTGGTGGGCGAAAAAGTTCTGCTGACCCTCAGTCATGATCCGGTGTTAAAGCCGGTTCGGGCGGACAAACGGCAGTTGGAACAGGTGTTGATGAACCTTGTCGTAAACGCGCGCGATGCCATGCCAGACGGGGGCGAGATCCGTATCGAGACCGAGGTATTGAACCTGTCGCAACCGCTCAGCAGGGACAGGGCGACCGTCCAGCCCGGCGAATACGTTACGGTCAGGGTCATGGACAGCGGTGTGGGAATACCTGCCGACAAACTGCAAAAGGTTTTCGAGCCGTTCTATACGACAAAGCGTACGGGTGAGGGCACAGGGCTTGGGCTTTCAACAGCGTATGGCATCGTCAAGCAGACGGGCGGTTTCATCTTTGTCGACAGCACGGTGGGTCGAGGCACCGAGTTCACCGTTTTTCTACCGGTTTGCGCCACGGTGGCAGAGGCTGAACAGGACATTCCGGCCCAGCCCGAAACCCAAAGCGCCCGGCAAGGAGAGGGCGTCGTGCTTTTGGTTGAAGACGAAGCGCCGGTCCGCGCCTTCGCAACCCGGGCCCTGCGTCTCAAGGGCTATACCGTGCTGGAGGCGGATTCGGCCGAGGAAGCTCTGCGGCTTCTGGAGGATCCATCTTTGAACGTCGACGTATTCGTAACGGATGTGGTCATGCCCGGCATGGATGGTCCGACCTGGGTGCGTAAAGCTCGGGAATCACGCCCGGATGCCCGCGTGGTCTTCGTATCCGGTTACACGGAAGGTGCCTTTGGCGATTCAGAACCCGAGATCGCCAACTCGACCTTCCTGCCCAAGCCGTTTTCCCTCACCCAGTTGACCGAGGCGGTTTTCCAACAGCTGAACTGAGCACCCTACAAGGCTGCATCGTGGAGCGCGAATTCCTCTACGTGTCTTTTGCGAAATTTCTGCCGTGTTTCGGGCGTCAGCGTCAGATCACCCGGTGGTGATACATTCTCTCGTGGCAGGTCGATCTGCATATTCAGTCGCGCTTGCAGGAAGTCGAGAATTTTGTCCTTGTTTTCGTATTTGAAAATATGCGTGGCGCCGCGACCATTGCTGCGGGTGCGGAAAAACTGGCTTTGGCTACCAACATCGGCAAAATCCGGACGCGGGTTTGTCATATAGGCCTGCACAAACGTGTCGAAACTCATGTCTCGGGTCGAATGGACGTGACCGATCAGGTCGGCGCGGCTGCGAAATCGATACCAGCTGCCCAGCCAGTCAACGGGTTCGCGAACAACTGCCAGGATCTCCATCTCGGTATCGTACATTTTCCGAAAAATGTTCTGGAAGAACCGATCATACCTGCGCACCGGAGCATGTTTGAGCTCGGGAGGATGAGTGACGACGATATCAGCGCGATCCCGCAACGCTGTGTGATAAGCCGTGCTGCCGGTTTTCGGAACGGCAAGGAAGGCAAGGCGTTCCTCATAGAAAACAAGCATTTAATTGCTCCAATTGTCATCCGGCTATGCGCGCAGATTGTCGTAAAGGACTTCTTAATACAATTGCTGAAGACTAAATCCCGTAAGTTTTTATTGAAATGTTCTTCTTTTGGTCCCATAAGGAACAAGAGGCGAACAAAGCAGCGATTGCCGCCCGATCAAGGGTGTGACAAAAGGGAAGGCGACAGGACAATGGCGGATCTTCTGACAATGAGCGACAAGAAAAACGCAGATAAGCAAAAGGCGCTCGACAGCGCGCTGGCCCAAATCGAACGGCAGTTCGGCAAAGGCTCTATCATGAAGCTTGGCGAAGGCGCCAAACAGGACATCGATGCAAGTTCGACAGGCTCGCTCGGGTTGGATATTGCGTTGGGAATTGGTGGTCTGCCAATGGGGCGGATTGTTGAGATTTACGGCCCGGAAAGCTCGGGGAAGACGACGCTGACGCTGCATTGCATTGCGGAACAGCAGAAACGCGGCGGCGTCTGCGCCTTTGTTGACGCCGAGCACGCGCTGGACCCGCAATATGCGCGAAAGCTTGGTGTTGATCTGGACGAGCTTCTGATCTCGCAGCCCGATACCGGAGAGCAGGCGCTGGAGATCACCGATACGCTGGTGCGCTCGGGCGCGGTCAACATGGTCGTGGTCGATTCGGTTGCGGCGCTGACGCCGAAATCCGAACTGGAAGGCGACATGGGTGACAGCAATGTTGGCGTTCAGGCCCGTCTGATGAGCCAGGCGATGCGGAAACTGACGGGTTCGATCAGCCGCTCGAACTGCATGGTGATCTTCATCAACCAGATCAGGATGAAAATCGGCGTGATGTTCGGCAGCCCCGAAACCACCACCGGCGGTAATGCACTGAAATTCTACAGCTCGGTTCGTCTGGATATCCGCCGCATCGGCGCGATCAAGGACCGGGACGAAGTTGTCGGCAACCAGACGCGCGTCAAGGTCGTCAAGAACAAGGTTGCACCCCCCTTCAAGCAGGTGGAATTCGACATCATGTATGGTGAAGGCATCAGCAAGATGGGCGAATTGCTGGATCTGGGTGTCAAAGCCGGTGTGGTCGAAAAGTCAGGGTCATGGTTCAGCTATGGCGACGAACGGATCGGGCAGGGGCGTGAGAACGCCAAACAATATCTGCGCGACAACAGTCGCATTGCCTTTGAGATCGAAGACAAGATTCGGGCGGCTCACGGGCTGGAGTTCGACATGCCTCCGGGCGCAGCCGAGGATGATGACATCCTTGAAGCCTGACGGTCGCTGACGGGGTGCGATACGTTCCCGGTCCGAGGTGTTGTGTTGAAAATACTATGAACAAGGCGGTCCCCCGGGTCGCCTTGTTTCGTTCGGACACGCCTCTGCTGTGGACACTCGTTTGACAGGGGGATAAACCTGCGGGGACCAAGTTTTTTGTGCGCCGAGAGAGCCCTATGCCAACCCTGAACGACATCCGATCGACCTTTCTGAATTACTTTGAAAAACAGGGGCATGAGGTCGTGGCGTCCAGCCCGCTGGTGCCGCGCAACGACCCGACGCTGATGTTCGTCAATTCGGGCATGGTGCAGTTCAAGAACCTGTTCACAGGATTGGAAACACGTGACTACAAGCGCGCCACCACGGCGCAGAAATGTGTGCGTGCCGGCGGCAAGCACAACGATCTCGACAATGTGGGTTACACAGCGCGCCACCATACATTCTTCGAGATGTTGGGGAACTTCTCGTTTGGTGATTACTTCAAACACGAAGCTATCCCATTCGCGTGGGAGCTGATCACCAGGGAATTTGGGATCGACAAGAACCGCCTGCTGACAACGGTCTATCATACTGATGACGAGGCGTTTGAAATCTGGAAAAAGGTCGGTGTTCCCGAAGACCGGATCATCCGCATCGCCACCAGCGACAATTTCTGGCAGATGGGCCCGACCGGCCCCTGCGGCCCGTGTACCGAGATCTTTTATGACCACGGAGACCACATCTGGGGCGGTCCTCCGGGCTCTGCCGAGGAAGACGGCGATCGGTTCATTGAGATCTGGAACGTGGTCTTCATGCAAAACGAGCAGTTCGAAGACGGCTCGATGGTCGAGCTCGACATGCAGTCGATCGATACGGGCATGGGTCTCGAGCGGATCGGTGCATTGTTGCAGGGCAGCCATGACAACTATGATACCGATCTGTTCAAGGCACTGATCGAGGCATCAGCCGATGCAACTGGCGTGGATCCTTACGGGCATCAGAACGTGCACCACCGCGTGATCGCGGACCACCTGCGTTCGACTTCGTTCCTGATTGCTGATGGCGTGATGCCCAGCAATGATGGCCGCGGCTATGTTCTTCGCCGCATCATGCGTCGTGCCATGCGTCATGCGCATCTGTTGGGCGCCAAGGATCCGGTCATGCACCGTCTTGTCCCGTCCCTCGTTCAACAGATGGGCGGTCACTATGCCGAGTTGACCCAGGCACAGCCATTGATCGAAGAGACCTTGTTGCTTGAAGAAACGCGTTTCAAGCAGACGCTGGACCGGGGGTTGAGGCTGCTGGACGATGAGGTGTCCGGCCTTTCCGAGGGGGCGCCTTTGTCTGGTGAGGCGGCATTCAAACTGTATGACACCTACGGTTTCCCACTGGACCTGACACAGGATGCGCTGCGCGAAAAAGGCCGGACAGTTGACACCGAAGGCTTTGAAACGGCGATGGCCGAACAAAAGGCCAAGGCGCGGGCTGCCTGGGCCGGGTCAGGTGAAGCCGCGGATCAGGCGGTATGGTTCGATGTTCTGGACAGCGCCGGGGCGACCGACTTCCTTGGCTATGACACCGAGAAAGCCGAAGCTCAGGTTGTGGCACTGGTTGTTGACGGTGCTTTGGTTGACAAGATCGAAGCGGGCGACAGCGGCTGGGTCGTGGTGAACCAGACGCCGTTCTATGGCGAGGCTGGTGGCCAGGTGGGCGATACTGGCGAGATGCGTCGCCTTGAAGATCGCGATCACCTCAGCCGAGTGGAAGACACCAGAAAATTCGCTGATGGGAAGGTCTATGCGCATAAGGTGACGGTCGTCAGCGGTGCCGTTTCAAAAGGCGATGCTGTCGAGCTCGAAGTCGATCATGCGCGCCGGACCGCAATCCGGGCCAACCACTCGGCCACGCACTTGCTGCATGAAGCGCTGCGGGACACGCTGGGGGACCATGTGGCGCAGCGCGGCTCGCTGAATGCGGCGGATCGTCTGCGGTTCGACTTCAGCCATTCCAAAGCGCTGAGCCTGGAGGAAATCCGGAAGATCGAGCGTGAGGTGAACGATTTCATCCGCCAGAACTCGGCTGTCGAGACACGGGTCATGACACCGGATGACGCGCGCAAACTGGGCGCGCAGGCACTGTTCGGCGAGAAATACGGTGACGAGGTGCGTGTTGTTTCGATGGGCAAGGCACCTACGGGCAAGGGCCATGATGGCGAAACCTGGTCGATCGAACTGTGTGGCGGTACTCATGTGCGTCAGACGGGTGATATCGGCACCTTTGTCATCCTGGGTGACGGCGCAAGCAGTGCCGGAGTGCGCCGCATCGAAGCACTGACCGGGGATGAAGCGTTCCGTTACCTTTCGGCACAGGATCATCGTCTTGCGCAGGTGGCTTCGGAACTGAAGGCGCAGCCGGATGATGTGGTGGCCCGCGTGAAAAGCCTGCTGGAGGAACGCAAATCATTGCAGAACGAAGTGGCTCAACTGCGTCGAGATCTGGCGATGGCCGGCGGGAGCGGGCAGGGCGGCGGTGCCGAAGCGCGTGATGTGAACGGTGTGAAGTTCATAGCGCAGGCCCTCAGCGGGGTGTCCGGCAAGGATCTTCCGGCATTGATCGACGAACATAAGGCGCGTCTTGGGTCGGGGGCGGTTTTGCTCATCGCGGATACCGGCGGCAAGGCCGCGGTTGCGGCTGGCGTCACCGAAGACCTGACAAGAACCGTTTCGGCGGTCGATCTGGTCAAGGCCGCAGTAGTGGAATTGGGCGGCAAGGGCGGCGGCGGCCGCCCGGACATGGCCCAGGGCGGTGGACGGGATGCGTCGAATGCGGATTCGGCGATCAAGGCTGCAGAACAGGTTTTGGGAGGGTAAGATGGCTGCACTTTGGATTGCACACGTGACGGTGACCGATGCCGAGGCGTATGGAAAATATGCCGAATTGGCCGGGCCAGCCATTGCCAAGCACGGGGGCACTTTCATCGCCCGTGCGGCGCGTTACGTTCAGTTGGAAGGCAAGGAACGGCCACGCAACGTTGTTGCCCGTTTCCCGTCGCTAGAAGCAGCCGTCGAATGCTACAACTCGGATGACTATCAAGAAGCATTGAGTCATGCGCGCGACGCCAGTGAACGTGAATTGGTTGTGGTTGAAATCACGGAGTGAACGACTGCGTTCACGACGTGTAGCGCGGTTTGCCCGGTAAAGGGGCAGCCAATAGGCAATCATTGGCTTATACCACCACTCGGCCAAGGGAAATCAGCCCGTCAACAGAGGGCTGAGTTTATTTTATAATTATTTCAATCGCTTATCAGGCCACGCTGTCGCGTATTTGCGCGATCGACACCCGAATTGTGGCCGCGCCACCCAAATTCTTGCGCAAAAAGGTCAGATTGACGGACGAATTTCCGCCCTTTTTCCCCTTCAACTTTTTAGGTGATTGCCTGGGCGGGGTTGTTCGCGGATAGTTTCACGAATCGGAATGCGACCCTGTTTGACGTGCAATCGTGCGAAGAACATCGGATTGGGGTACAGGCATGAAACACTTCACAAATCTGGCCAAGCGGTTTGGTGCAAGACTTCTGCCGGTTTCAGTACGGGCCTTCAGCATCAGTTTTTTGGGCGTCTGCACCCTAGCCGTGGCCCCCGTCGCACATGCGTCCGGTAACGGATTTATCCCAAGTGTCGCGGCCTCTCCGCCACCGTCAGGGGCGGCCAATCTGTGCGCTGAGTACAAATGGGCCTGTGCCAAAAAACGCTCCGTATCCCTGTCCAGCCAGCAAGAACTGAAGGTTGTCGAACAGGTAAATCGGCGCGTGAACAGATCGACGCGAGAAGTCACCGATCAATCCCAGTACAAGATGACCGAGCGTTGGGCGCTTCCGACAGCCAGGGGTGGCGATTGCGAAGACTTCGCGCTGTTGAAGAAAAGAGATTTGATCCATGCCGGCGTCGATCCAAGTAAACTGTTGATCGCTACGGTTCTGGACACGCGTCGGGTGCCTCATGCGGTGCTGGTGTATCGCTCTTCCAAGGGTGATTTGGTTTTGGACAACCTCACAAACCGTATCAAACCCTGGACGGCAACGCGGTACCTGTTTCTTCGCATGCAAGACCCGAATCGGCCCGGACGTTGGGTTGGTGTGTACGGCCATAGCTGACGAAACCTGGAAATCTTTTTGAGAAACTGAATACCGGTGCAATCGTATCTTGCACCGGTAATATTGCTTCCCAATTAAAACGTTTCGCCGCCGCCTTCGTTTTCGCCGCCGCCTTCGTTTTCGCCGCCACCTTCGTTTTCGCCGCCGCCTTCGTTTTCGCCACCACCTTCGTTTTCACCGCCAGTGCCGCCACCTTCACCGCCAGTGCCACCACCGCCGTCTCCAGCGCCAGTGGTGCCAGCTCCACCGCCTGAACCGCCGCCGCCACCGAAAGCCGGGCTGCTGTCGACAGTCTCATCAGACGGCCCATCTCCGGACCGCTGATCACTTGCGCCGATCGATGCCGTTGGAAAATCAGAAAGCAAGTCTGCAAGTGGTGTGCATTCAGCTCCGACGCGCGCCAGAATTTGATCGAAATCGTGCCGGCGCTGAATGTATCGGATCATGCCCGATGTTACAGCGTCGCACTCACATAATACCTGTGCGGATGCTGCGGATTGTCTGGCTGTTTGAACGGTACATGTACCTGCTGCGAAAGCTTCGCCCGCGGGCGAAAACAAAAATGTCGTAGCAACAAAAAACAGCGGGATATTGCGGGACCGGATACCCATTTGGAACTCCTCGAAACTCGATACTTTACTACGTGTTCATATGAACCATCGGAGCGAAGGTGTTTATGAACGACGTCACACAACTGGCACATTTTCACCTTAAACGGGTCTCAATCACAATATGTGGATCGAGGGAGCAGGGGAAAATTCATGCAACCTAAAGAAGAAACATCCCTGTTTTCAGAAGAAAACCGGGCGTATTGCCCGGTTGTCCGTTTTTCATCTATTGTCCGTTTGGACGCAAAATTGCCACACTTGGGCAATTGTTTCCGATTGCGGCAGCGGTCTGCCAGGTAAATCAGGCCGACTTGGCCATCCGCTTGCGCTCGTGCGGGTCAAGAAAACGCTTGCGCAAGCGCACCGCGTTCGGGGTGACTTCGACCAGTTCATCGTCGTCAATATAGGCAATTGCCTCTTCCAGCGAGAACTGAACATGTGGCGTCAGACGAACCGCGTCGTCCGAGCCACTGGCGCGTACGTTTGTCAGTTTCTTGCCCTTCAGCGGGTTCACTTCCAGATCATTGTCACGAGAATGCTCGCCAATCACCATACCTTGATAGACATCCGTTTGAGGACCAACAAACATCCGGCCACGCTCCTCGAGGTTCCACAGAGCATAAGCGACGGCCTGACCGTTCTCCATCGAGATCAGAACCCCAGCCCGGCGGCCCGGGATCGGGCCTTTGTGCGGCGCCCAGTCATGGAACACGCGGTTCAGAACGCCTGTGCCGCGGGTATCGGTCAGGAATTCGCCGTGATAACCGATCAGGCCACGGGACGGTACATGCGCGATGATGCGGGTCTTGCCTGCACCTGCCGGGCGCATCTCGACCAACTCACCTTTGCGGGCCCCAGTGATCTTTTCGATCACGGCGCCCGAGTATTCATCGTCTACGTCAATGGTGACTTCCTCGATCGGTTCCAGCCGCTGGCCGTTTTCCTCGCGGAACAGAACCTGCGGGCGCGAGATGCTGAGCTCGAACCCTTCGCGACGCATGTTCTCGATCAAAACGCCCATCTGCAATTCGCCACGGCCGGCGACCTCGAAAGCCTCGCCGCCGGGTGTGTCGGTGACGCGAATCGCGACATTCGATTCGGCTTCTTTCATCAGACGATCACGGATGACGCGTGACTGAACTTTCTTGCCGTCACGACCGGCCAACGGTGAATCGTTGATACCGAAAGTTACGGTGATCGTCGGCGGGTCGATGGGCTGTGCAGGCAGGGCTTCTTCGACCTGCGGAGCAACCAGAGAATCCGCCACGGTGGCTTTGCTCATGCCGGCGATGGTGACGATGTCACCGGCTTCGGCCACATCGATAGGTTGCTGAGCCAGCCCGCGGAATGCCAATATTTTTGAGGCGCGAAAGTTTTCGATCAACGATCCGTCACGGCTCAGGGCTTTCAGGCTGTCGCCAGCTTTCAATGTGCCGCTTTCCACACGACCCGTCAGAATGCGGCCGATGAATGGATCGCTGCCCAAAGTGGTAGCCAGCATCCGGAACGGCTCACCCTTATGCGCGATCTGTTTCGGGGCAGGAACGTGATCGACGATCAGATCAAACAGTGCGCTCAGGTCCTTGCGCGGGCCGTCCAGCTCCAAATCCGCCCAGCCTGAACGGCCCGAGGCATACATGGCCGGGAAATCCAACTGATCATCATCGGCGCCGAGGTTGGCAAACAGGTCAAAGCATTCGTCCAATGCGCGATCAGGCTCCGCATCCGGCTTGTCGACCTTGTTCAGAACCACGATCGGGCGCAGGCCCAGCGCCAAGGCTTTCGACGTCACGAACTTGGTCTGCGGCATCGGGCCTTCGGCCGCGTCAACCAGCAGGACAACGCCATCGACCATGCTGAGGATACGCTCGACTTCACCACCGAAATCGGCGTGGCCCGGCGTGTCGACGATGTTGATGCGCGTGTCTTTCCATTCGACCGAAGTTGCCTTGGCCAGAATGGTGATGCCGCGCTCGCGCTCCAGATCGTTGCTGTCCATGGCGCGTTCCGCCACGGCCTGGTTTTCCCGGAACGCGCCGGATTGTTTGAGCAGCTCATCCACCAGGGTCGTCTTGCCGTGGTCCACGTGAGCGATGATTGCGATATTGCGCAGGTCCATGAGAGGTCAGCCTTTGAACGGGAAGTTGCCGCGCGCATAGCGCGGCGCGACAAAATATACCAGCCCTAACCGTGGATCAGTGACCGGCAGTCTTGGAAAAGAGGTGAATGATCAGGATTCCGGACAAGATCAACGTCAATCCCAGGATTGCAGGCCAATCCAGCCTTTGGCCGAACACGATGAACCCAATCACGGCGATCAGAAAGATGCCCAGACCGGACCAGATTGCATAAACGATACCGACAGGCATGTATTTCAGTGTCAGCGCCATGAGATAAAATGCGACTCCGTACCCCACGACCACAAGGACGGACGGCCAGAACCGCGTGAATTGCTGACTGGCCTGCAAGGCCGTGGTGCCGATGGTTTCCGCAACAACAGCCAGCATCAGATACAGATACGCTTGGGGCATTTTGATCCTCGAAACAGGAAAGATACCCCGCGTTGAGCATGAAACCGAAGGAGTGGGCAAGGCAATTTTGGATCTGAAGATGGAAGAAAACCACCTGAGGTCAGGTATACCTGACTATTCAGAGAATCGAATTAGTGTAATCTTCTCAGCGTATTTTAGGATTTGTTTTTGAGTATTGAGTTATGACGACATTTTCGAAATCCGTAATATTTGCTGCGGGTCTGATAGTGGTGATTGGGTGGCTTGCTGACGGGGGGTCCGTCGAAGTTGAAGCAGCCAACATGGTTCAACAGTTTGATGGTAGTAGTGTTTTTTAAATACCACGTAGAGCTTAGCAGGGAAAAAGGAGCCGTCGGGCTCCTTTTTTCTTTTCTGTCTAGGGGTGTACAACCTCGACGCTTTGGAAGTGTGCAGCCAGTTGCGGTTGCAGCCAATCCCACAGCCGAGGGGAACCTGCTGCAATCGCAGGCTGAACGCGCGCCTCAAGCTGGGCATATGTAACCTTGTAATCGACCCACGACCCGCCGCCGGTTTCCAGATTGGCGACAGGTGTCTGAAACCGATCAACGGCTTTGGCGAACCTGGCGTCCGGGCTGTCTGCCGCTTCAAATTCCTGCCACAGGGCAGTGAAAGTGTTGCATAGGGTGTCGGGCAGCAGTCCGAACAAGCGCTTGGCCGCCGCTTGTTCCTTGGCTGCTTGCGCTGCGTGATCGACCTGCCCGTGGATCGGATTGTCGCCGGCGTCGATTTCGACGATATCGTGCAGCAACAGCATCTGAAGGACCCGATCAACACTGATCCCGGGGGGCGCATTTTCAGCCAGGACCCAGGCGTAGAGCATGATGTGCCACGAGTGTTCTGCCGAGTTTTCGAAACGATCACCCGCCATCAGCCGCGAGGCACGAAGAACGGACTTCAGCTGATCAGCTTCGGTCAGAAACGCCAGCCGTTGCGTAAACGCGTTGGCCTGCGTATTTGCACCAGCCAGCAGGTTTGCGGCGTGCTCGTAGGCCAATGGAAAAACCTGTTCCAGATAGGCGGCGCGACCGCCTTCGAGATTTGAACGCGCTATGTCCACGTGATCCGGATCGGGGTTCGGGGCACACAGAACCTGAAACAGTGGCTGACAACGATCCAGAACCTTGGCAAATCGGGCGTCGGCGGTCTGATCCTCTTCAAATTCACGCCAGACAGCGTGAAACGTATCGGCCTGATCCTTTGGCAACAGCCCAAACAGATCTTTGGCTGCAGCTTGCTCGGCCTTGGCAACCGAGGTCCAATCGGTCTCAAGGTGAATTGGGTGGTCGCCGACAACGATTTCAACCAGGTCATGCAGCAATAGCATACGTATGACCCGATCAATCGAGACATCCGGCCCTGCCAACGGGGCCATGACCAGGGCCCACAAGGCCAGATGCCAGCTGTGCTCTGCCGAATTTTCGGGTCTGGACTGGTCAAGCAGGACATTTGCCCGCTCGACCATTTTCAGTTCGTCGGCCCGTTTCAGAAACGCGATTTGCGCCGACATACGGTCGGTCATTGCTTTTCGATCGCCTTCTGCTTTGCGCGATGCGCAGACAAGCGTTTGATCACGAACTGCCTGGCTTTCCGCTCAGCCAACCGAACACGAATTTCCGTCAGAAACGCCTCTTCCAGAGACTGAGAAGCGGCCCCGAGCACTTCACCAACTTCGACAAAGAACCTGTCTTCGCCTGTCTCATCCATAACCTTCATCGTATCTTCGGCCAGTTTGGCGGCAAGAGATGTGATGGTGTCGGACATCAGCGGGTGTTCTCGGTCAGGCGGCGTTTCACATAGTCGCTGACATTGGTGATCAGCGTGTCCATATGACGATCCTGAAAGAAGTGATCTGCACCTTCCACTTCGGTGTGCGTGATGGTGATTCCCTTCTGCTCGTGCAGCTTGTTCACCAGCGAGGTCGTGTCAGCCGGTGGCGCCACCCTGTCAGCCGTGCCGTTGATGATCAGGCCGGAAGACGGGCAGGGGGCAAGGAACGAAAAGTCATACATGTTTGCAGGGGGCGATACACTGATGAACCCCGTGATTTCAGGGCGGCGCATCAGCAGTTGCATACCGATCCACGCACCGAACGAGAAACCTGCGACCCAGCAGTGTTTCGAATTGTTGTTCATCGATTGCAGGTAATCCAGCGCCGACGCCGCATCGCTCAGCTCGCCCACGCCCTGATCATACTCGCCTTGGCTGCGACCGACACCGCGGAAGTTAAAGCGCAACACGGTGAAGCCCATGTTGTAGAAGGCATAGTGCAGGTTGTAGACCACCTTGTTGTTCATGGTCCCGCCGAACTGAGGGTGCGGGTGAAGCACGATGGCGATCGGTGCGTCTTTTTCCTTTTGCGGGTGGTAGCGGCCTTCCAGGCGGCCTTCGGGTCCGGGAAAAATCACCTCGGGCATGTGTGCTTTGGTCCTGTCTTTTTCGTGCCGATGCCCGGATATACTTGACGATAATCGTCGGGCACCTTAGAACGGTTCTAATTACATTGCTTGGCGCATACCAGCGCTGTCAGTCGGAGATACGCACTGGCAACGTCGGCGTCAATGATTTCGCGCAAATCCTGCTGAAAGGGGACATGGAATGAAGCTGTCGACCAAAGGGCGTTACGCAATGGTCGCCCTGGCGGATATTGCGCTCCAGCCGACGGAACGACTGGTGACGCTTGGAGAAATCTCCGAGAGGCAGGACATTTCGTTACCATATCTCGAGCAGCTCTTCGTCAAACTGCGCCGGGCGGACTTGGTGTCTTCCGTGCGGGGGCCCGGCGGCGGGTATCGACTGGCACGCCCGGCCTCCGAAATTCGTGTCGTCGAAATTCTGGCCGCCGTGGACGAAACCGTTGATGCGCTGCAAAAAGGGGCAGGCGCGTCCGGGGCCTCGTCCGGCAGCCGCGCTCAATCATTGACCAATCGGCTTTGGGAAAGTCTCAGCGCGCATGTCTATGTGTTCCTGCATCAAACCCGTTTGTCAGATGTGATCAAGAACGACCTCGCCCCGTGCCCGGCCGTGCCGAGCCTGTTCTCTGTTGTAGATGAATGATCTGAACGGGCGGGATATGAAATGAAGTCTGCCGGCAAAAAGATGTATCCATGAAACGTGTTTATCTGGATCACAATGCAACAACGCCGCTGCGCCCCGAAGCGAGGGACGCGATGATTGCGGCGATGGATGTCTGCGGCAATCCCTCGTCGGTTCATGCGGAAGGTCGGGCCGCCAAAGCTTTGATCGAGCGCGCTCGGGCCCAAATTGCATCGGCCTTTGGGGCGGATGGGGCGGATATCGTCTTTACATCTGGGTCAACCGAAGGTGCGGCGCTGGCATTGTCGGGGCGCCAATTGCACGGCGCGGCGATTGAACATGACGCGGTAAGATCTTGGATTAGTGAGGATCTTACGGTTTCCGAGGCCGGAGACGTGCAGGTAATCGCGCCTGAAATGTCGACATTGCAACTGGCAAACTCAGAGACGGGGATTGTTCAAACACTGCCGTCCGGCCTGGCCGTGACAGACGCCACACAGGCTTTTGGAAAGCTGCCCGTCGCGTTCAACTGGATGAATGCCCAGATGGCCCTGGTCTCGGCGCATAAACTGGGCGGTCCAAAGGGTGTCGGTGCCGTTGTGATGCAACGCGGAACCGATCTGGCGGCACAGATCAAGGGGGGCGGCCAGGAAATGGGCCGCAGGTCAGGAACCGAAAATGTCATTGGTATCGCGGGGTTCGGCGCCGCAGCTGAAGCTGCGATGCGGGATCTGGCCAATGGCGTTTGGGAGCAGGTCGAGGAATTTAGAAATATTCTAGAAAACGCTCTTGAGGCTGCTGTAAAATCACCTATTTTTGTCGGGAAAGAGCGGCAACGCCTGCCGAACACCCTGTGTTTTGCCGCCCCCGGCTGGAAAGGTGAGACCCAGGTCATGCAGATGGATCTGTCGGGTTTTGCGGTCAGTGCGGGCTCTGCCTGTTCAAGCGGCAAGGTTCGTGCCAGCGCGGTGCTCACCGCAATGGGATACGACGAGGTGACAGCCAGCAGCGCAATCCGCGTATCGCTGGGACCTCGGACAACGGAAGAAGATGTGCTGCGTTTCGCCGAAACGTGGCTTGAGAAAGAGAAAAAGCATCGCGCGCGCGCCGCGTGATCTGACGGAGGGCAAGTTATGGCCGCTTTGGACCAGACCCAGGTGAAAGAGGGTGTCGATCAGGAAACCGTGGATGCGGTGCGCGAGGTCGGAACCTATAAATACGGCTGGGACACGGACATCGAAATGGAGTACGCGCCGAAAGGTGTGAACTCGGACATCGTTCGTCTGATCTCGGAAAAGAATGAAGAACCGGAATGGATGACCGAGTGGCGTCTGGCCGCGTTTGAACGCTGGACCAAGATGGAAGAACCGAAATGGGCCATGGTCACTTATCCAAAGATCGATTTTCAGGACCAGTATTACTATGCGCGTCCGAAATCGATGGAAGAGAAACCCAAGTCGTTGGACGATGTCGACCCCAAGCTGCTGGCCACATACGAAAAGCTTGGTATCCCTTTGAAAGAACAGATGATTCTGGCTGGCGTCGAAGGTGCTGAGGATGCTCCGGCCGAGGGGCGCAAGGTTGCTGTGGACGCGGTGTTTGACTCGGTGTCCGTCGGTACGACCTTTCAGGCCGAACTGAAAAAGGCCGGTGTGATTTTCTGTTCGATTTCCGAAGCGATCAAGGAACATCCTGAGCTGGTCAAGAAGTATCTGGGCACTGTGGTTCCGGTGTCGGACAACTTTTATGCGACTTTGAACTCGGCCGTGTTTTCGGATGGGTCCTTCGTCTACATTCCGCCCGGTGTCCGCTGCCCGATGGAGCTGAGCACCTATTTCCGTATCAACGCCGAAAACACCGGCCAGTTCGAGCGCACGCTGATCATCGCCGACAAAGGTTCGTACGTGTCCTATCTGGAAGGCTGCACCGCGCCCCAGCGCGACACCGCGCAGCTGCACGCGGCCGTGGTCGAGATCATTGTCGAAGAAGACGCCGAAGTGAAATACTCGACCGTTCAGAACTGGTTCCCGGGCGATGAGAACGGCAAGGGCGGCATCTACAACTTCGTGACCAAGCGCGCCGATTGCCGGGGCGACCGGTCCAAGGTGATGTGGACGCAGGTCGAAACCGGCTCGGCCGTGACGTGGAAATACCCGTCCTGCATCCTGCGCGGCAACGAAAGCCAGGGTGAGTTCTATTCGATCGCGATTGCCAACAACTATCAGCAGGCCGATACCGGCACCAAGATGGTTCATCTGGGCAAGAACACCAAGTCTCGCATCGTGTCCAAGGGCATCAGTGCGGGCAAGGCGCAGAACACCTATCGCGGTCTGGTCTCGATGCATCCGAAGGCCAAGGACAGCCGCAACTACACCCAGTGTGACAGCTTGCTGATCGGCGACAAATGCGGCGCGCATACGGTTCCGTATATCGAGGTCAAAAACAACTCATCTCGTGTCGAGCATGAGGCGACGACGTCCAAGGTGGATGACGATCAGCTGTTCTATTGCCGTCAGCGCGGCATGGATGAAGAAGAGGCCGTGGCTTTGGTGGTCAACGGGTTCTGCAAGGACGTTCTGCAAGCACTGCCGATGGAGTTCGCCATGGAAGCGCAGCAACTGGTGGCAATCTCGCTGGAAGGGTCGGTCGGCTGATGACGCGGGCGTCACGAAGCGGCATCCGGAAAGAAGACGTGTTGACCTGGCTGGGTTACGCGTTCCCGGTTCTTGGCGGTCTGCTGGGTATGGCTTACGTCAACATCAACCACATGGAATTCATCAACCCGGTTTGGGCGGTTGGCGGAGGGGCGATCCTGGGTTGGATCGTCGCGCGTCTGATCCGCAAGTTGCTGGGATAAGAAGGTTTCGGGGCCACGGTGCCCCCTGCGATACGCAAAAGGATAAAAAATGCTGGAAATCAAGAATCTGCACGTGAAGCTTGAAGAAGAAGACAAGCAGATCCTAAAGGGTGTGGACCTGACGGTTGAAGCCGGCAAGGTACACGCGATCATGGGGCCGAACGGGTCAGGCAAGTCAACACTCAGCTACGTGCTGTCGGGCCGCGACGGGTACGAAGTGACCGAGGGCTCTGCCACGCTGGATGGCGAGGATCTGCTGGAGATGGAACCGGAAGAGCGCGCCGCTGCCGGCGTGTTTCTGGCTTTCCAGTACCCGGTCGAAATTCCGGGGGTGGGCAACATGACCTTCCTGCGCACCGCCGTGAATGCACAGCGCAAGGCGCGGGGTGAGGACGAGCTGTCCGCCGCTGATTTCCTCAAGGAAGTGCGTGCCAAGGCCAAGACGCTGAAGATCGACGCGGATATGCTCAAGCGTCCGGTCAATGTGGGCTTCTCGGGCGGTGAGAAAAAGCGCAATGAAATCCTGCAAATGGCCATGCTGGAACCCAAGATGTGCATCATGGACGAAACCGACTCGGGTCTGGATGTGGATGCGATGAAGCTGGTCGCCGAAGGTGTGAATGCGCTGCGCGATGAAGGTCGCGGGTTCTTGGTCATCACCCATTACCAGCGCCTGCTGGATCACATCAAGCCCGACGTCGTGCACATCATGGCCGATGGCCGCATTGTCAAAACCGGAGGCCCAGATCTGGCGCTCGAGGTTGAAAACAACGGTTATGCCGACATTCTTGCCGAGGTAAACTGATGGCCTTGCCCGAAGTCAAACAAACCGCGACCGAGGCCCGGCTGTCTGCCTTGACCATGCCCGACGCGGGATGCACCCGCGCCGCGCGCGAAGACGCGCTGGCCCGTGTTCTGGAAACTGGTCTGCCCGGACGGCGTGACGAATATTGGAAATACACTCAACCGGACACTCTGGTCTCGCCAGACGCGCCTCCGGCTGCGGTTTTTGCCGATGATGAGCCGTTGATGTTCAGCGGACTCGACCGGCTGAACATCGTCTTCGTGGACGGTGAATTCAGCGCCGAAGAGTCGGACGACCTGACGCTGGAAGGCGTGACCATCGACCGGCTCGAGGATATCTGCTGCAAGGACATTCATTGGGCGAAAGACCTGTATGGCGTGCTTGAGACGCGCGGTCAGTCTCCGGTCCAGCGTCCGCTGGCGGCGCTGAACACGGCTTTTGCGTCGGATGGTGTGGCCATCCATGTCACCGGCAAACCGTCCAAACCGATCAACCTGGTCTATCGTCATGCATCGCCGACCTCGGATGCGATCCTGCACCACGTCATTCGCGTGGAAAGCGGGGCCGAGGCCACCATTCTGGAAACCGGCCCGGCTGCGTCACGCTTCAACAAATGCATGGAGATCGACATCGCCGACAAGGGCACGCTGCACCATGTGCGCGCCCAGGGCAGGGACCATGAACGCCGGGCCGCGACCCATATGTTTACCCGTCTGGGCACGGAGTCTGTCTATAAATCCTTCACTTTGACAGTGAATGGCGTGCTGACCCGCAATGAGCAGGTCGTCGAGCTGACAGGCGATGACGCGGTGGCCCATGTGGCCGGGGCCTGTGTTGGCGATGGAGACTTCCATCATGACGACACGGTTTTCATCACCCATGATGCGGTAAACTGCGAAAGCCGTCAGGTGTTCAAGAAAGTGCTGCGCAACGGGGCGACCGGCGTGTTTCAGGGCAAGATCCTTGTGAAGGAAGGCGCACAGAAAACCGACGGTTACCAGATCAGCCAATCGTTGCTGCTGGATGATGACAGCCAGTTCCTCGCCAAGCCCGAGCTTGAGATCTATGCCGATGACGTGGCGTGTTCGCATGGCTCGACCTCGGGTGCGATCGACGAAACCGCGCTGTTCTATCTGCGGTCCCGTGGCGTGCCGGTCAAGGACGCAACCAATATGCTGACTTTGGCCTTTCTTGCCGAAGCGGTGGATGAGATCGAAGACAGCGCCTTGGCGGAAGAGATCGTAAGCCGTCTGGAAGGGTGGCTAGCGCGTCGTAGCTGATGGCCGTCTCGTCTGACATATTGGCCACATACCGGGGGCCGGGGCGCGTGGTGCGCCGGCTTCTTGAAATGGGTCAGCGGGAAGACAGGGCACTGGTGTTTGTCATGGCGTTTTGCGTTGTGGCCTTTGTCGCGCAAATGCCCAGCCTTGCCCGCAAAGCGCATCTTGAAGGCGTCGAGCTGAACATGCTTCTGGGCGGTGCTTTGCTGGGGTCGGTGTTCATACTGCCGTTGTTTTTCTACACGCTGGCGCTGATTTCCTATTGGGCGGCGCGGATGGCGGGCGGGCAGGGCACTGCTTATGGCGCACGACTTGCCCTGTTCTGGGCGTTGTTGGCATCCGCCCCCCTGGTCTTGTTGAATGGTCTGGTCGCCGGGTTCATAGGGCCCGGGCCTGCTTTGACAATTGTGGGCATCGCCTGGGTTGCTGTTTTTGTCTGGTTCTGGTTATCCGGTCTGAGACAAGTACAAAGGTCCGCTGCATGACTATCAATTCCCTCGGCGCTCTGGCGGTTCTGACGATCAGAAGCCCCGACCAAGCCGCCCGCCAGTTGTTGTCCTTGAAACCGGGGCGGGAAGGGTTGTGGTTGGCCTTTGCGCTGGCAGTGGTTTTGAACTGTCTCGTCCAGTTGGGAATCGATTTGTCGGTCCCCGTGCCGCAAGGTCAGATCGCACCGCCTCCCGAAAGTATCCCCGTTGTTTTGCTGCGATCCGCCGGAGCAATGCTGCTGAGCATCCTTGCGTTCTTCGTCGTCGGAAAAGCAATAGGCGGCAAAGCAAGCTTTGACGATCTGATGGTCCTGACAGTGTGGTTGCAGTTCCTGCAAATCGTCGCCCTTGTCATGACCCTTGTTCTAAGCCTGACGATGCCGTTTCTGATGATGATAATGCTGTTCGCGACGGCGATCCTGAGCCTTTACATCACGCTTCATTTCCTGAACGAAGCGCATCAATTCGGATCCCTTTGGAAGTCCTTCGCCGTAATTCTGTTGTCAGCCCTGATTGCGGTTCCCTTCGTCCTGTATTTAACACCGGCCGCGCCTGTCTAGGAAAACCGTATCATGTATGATGTGCAGAAAATTCGCTCTGACTTTCCGATCCTGTCACGTCAGGTGAATGGCAAGCCGTTGACCTATCTGGACAACGGTGCGTCGGCTCAAAAGCCTCAGGTCGTCATCGATGCGGTGACTCGTGCCTATTCCGAAGAGTATTCGAATGTTCACCGTGGATTGCACTATCTGTCCAATCTGTCGACCGAGAAATACGAAGCTGTTCGGGGGATCATCGCCCGTTTCCTGGGGGCATCGAACGAGGATGAGATCGTTCTGAATTCAGGAACGACCGAAGGGATCAATCTTGTTGCCTATGGCTGGGCCATGCCGCGCCTGGAAGCCGGGGATGAGATCGTCCTGAGCGTCATGGAGCATCACGCCAACATCGTGCCCTGGCATTTCCTGAGGGAACGGCAGGGCGTTGTTCTGAAGTGGGTGGATGTGGACGCTGACGGGGGGCTGGATCCGCAGGCGGTAATCGATGCGATCGGCCCGAAAACCAAACTTGTGGCCGTGACGCAATGTTCCAATGTTCTGGGTACCGTCGTGGATGTCAAAGCCATCACCGAAGGTGCACATGCCAGGGGCGTCCCGGTGCTGGTTGATGGCAGTCAGGGCGCGGTGCATATGCCGGTGAACGTGCAGGACATCGGTTGCGACTTTTACGCCATCACCGGCCACAAGCTGTATGGCCCGTCGGGGTCGGGTGCGATCTACATCAAGTCCGAACGCATGGCCGAGATGCGCCCCTTTGTCGGTGGCGGTGACATGATCAAAGAGGTCAGCAAGGATCAGGTGATCTACAACGACCCGCCGATGAAGTTCGAGGCCGGAACACCCGGCATTGTCCAAACCATCGGCCTGGGCGTTGCGCTGGAATACATGATGGATTTGGGAATGGACAACATTGCCGCCCATGAATCCGGCCTGCGGGACTATGCCATGCAGCGCCTGAATGGTCTCAACTGGCTTCAGGTTCAGGGCACGCGGCCAGACAAGGCAGCCATCTTCAGCTTTACGCTGGACGGGGCCGGCCATGCCCATGATGTATCTACGATTCTGGACAAAAAAGGGGTTGCCGTCCGCGCCGGGCATCACTGTGCGGGCCCGCTTATGGATCACCTGGGCGTCACGGCGACCTGCCGTGCCAGCTTTGGTCTCTACAACACGACGGATGAGGTCGACACACTGATCGAAGCGCTTGAATTGGCGCATGATCTTTTCGCCTGATTTTGGTTTCAAAGAGGGTGCAACAATCACGATTTTCAGTTGCACCCGGATTGGAACAAGGTTAGCTAACGGCCAAGGCACCTGTAGCTCAGCTGGATAGAGCGCTGCCCTCCGAAGGCAGAGGCCAGAGGTTCGAATCCTCTCAGGTGCGCCACCATCGCTATATTTCTAAGGTTTATTGGGCAAAGCAGGAACTTCTGCACCAAATTGAGAGAAGTTCCCGGGCCGCATAGCTATCGCTAATGAAGGACAAGGGTCTTGCGCTGCTCCGGGGATATGCCGCAGCATAGCGTTATTCAACATCTGCCCCGGTCAAGCGCTTCTTTAGTTTTCGCGTTTTCGGTTTCCAGCGCCCGAAGCATCTTGGCTTCCAACAGTTCCAACCCGCATCTGCTGTTGAAACTATGAAAGGTGCCCTGGCTGATCCCCTCTCGGGATATTTTCCATGCGAATACCCTTTCGGGCCATGGATAGTGTCTGCACGCCTCCGTTTTTCGCCTGCTTGCCACCACGCAAACAATCCTGACAATCATTTTGAGGCTTAACCCCTCAAGCAGTGGTCTTTTTGATGTACACTTTCCGAACGAGGCTGGCGCGCGTCAGCTCAAATGGAGGAAGGAATGTGAAAGTCATCTCTTCAAATAAGAAGCTGATAATCGTTGTCGTGATTGTAGCACTATTGGGTAGCGCGATTACCGGGGTTTCAGCTTCAAGCGTTTTAGGATGGATCTTGGTCGCCGTAATTCTGGCGTTTATCCTTGGAAAGCTGACCGATGATGAAGAACCCGAAAGCGATGATGATTCAGAAAGCGACAATGCTTCCGGTTCCAGTGTTCCCGCTGACGTCGGCGATGAAAAGTCTCGTGAGACCAACAATTCCACTGCGGCGACAGCATCCAGCAATGACACCGGAGGCGGTGATGCCGGCGGCGGAGGGGGAGACGCGGGGATGTAACTGGCCGCCCCCGTCAAACCCCTGTCATATAAGCCGAGATCGCGAAGTCGCTGTCTTAGCCGCGCCAGGTGCGGACGACACCGCAGTCCATATGCACGAAATTGGACCCGTTATATTGACCGACACCGCCGGCCCGGCATGACATAGCAGCCTTAGCCATCTGCGAGACGGAGCGGGAAGACAGGCGCAGGTCTGCCGCTTGTCCCTTCATATGAAGCGACTTCCGGGCAACGCCGCGAGAGCGGGCGCGGAGCATGGCGTTGGTCTGGGGGGAGCGATAGCCCGACAGCAACATGTAAGGTTCGTTGACATCCAGAAGGTTGTGTGATGCCGCCATGATATCAATCGTGCGTAAATCGATGGATTTTACGTGATCCGTGCGCCAATCGCGCATGAAATGGTTCACTTCTTTGACTGCGTCCTTGATATACTTACCATCGACCCAATAAATCATGTCCAACCGTTCGCCCGTGCGACCGGAATACATGCGAATGCGACGGATATCGCCGCCGCCGCGCAAAAAGCCTGCTGCTTTGGAGTAGGTGGGTGCTGCTGCGACTGCTGTTGCTGCAAACGCACCCAATAGGGCACGTCGGGTCAAGCCCGAGGAACTGCTCTTGGTCATTTTGGTTCGTCCCGTACTGTTCCTGCCTGCGCACGATGTTACGCGCGCTGTCTTAATTTTTTCCCATCCCAGATGCGGAATTTATGACACAATCGGATTCGACGGCCAAGAAGTGTTTCATAGGCACCTTTTTAAGGGGGAATTTTCGGCAGATTTTTGCGCAAATGTCACAGCCGAGCACAGAATATTTGCAGGTGTGGGCTGCACATCACCGGGCCGATGCAAACGCGCATCAGACGCCAACAGAAGCAATTCGGTAAGGAATTTGTGAATAGACAAGTCTGCGCAGCCAAACTCATAGTTGTTCGACGCACATATCACCAACCAAGCCATTGATTCCAAGGCCATCCAATGCTTTCTGTATTCCGAACCTGTACCAGTATCCTGCTTGCCGGCTGTTTTGCGGCCACTGCGAGTATGGCAAACACCACTTCTGAACCTGCGCACAACACGGCGTTTCAGATGGCCGTTGCAGAACATACCCCACGGGAATCGCAGATCGCAGAGTTTTACCGGACAACCGGGTTTTCGCCGATTTGGGTGGGTGAATCCGATGAGCATATGCAACGCCGGGCCGCATTGATCCAGGCACTGTCACATGCGCATCTGCACGGTCTGCCAAGGGCCGATGCGACAGTTTCATCCTTGATGCAGAAAATGCAGGATGCACGCTCGACACGCGATCTTGGCGCCGTTGAAGCGGAACTGAGCCGGGTTTTTGTGGATTTTGCCGACGCATTGTACTCGGGTTTTATTCGGCCCGGAAACATCGACGACGGGCTTGTTCGGTCGGTGGATCGTCGCAGCGCGGCCGAGCATCTGAACGCCCTGAACACACATGGCGCCGCGTATCTTGCGCAATTGGCTCCTCAAACCCGTCAGTACCGGGCTCTGATGAAACAGAAGCTGGCGCTTCAGGATTTGGTAGATCAAGGCGGTTGGGGGGCGACAGTTCCGGAAACTAAGTTGGAATTCGGGGATACCGGGCCCAATGTCGTGAAGCTTCGCAATCGGCTGGTGTTAATGGGCTACATGAAACCATCGGCCAGCCCGTCGTTCGACGCCGCGTTGCTGGAAGGGGTCAGGGCCTTTCAAATCGCGCATGGGTTGGAACCCGATGGCGTTGCAGGCAAGGGCACGATTGCCGAGTTGAATCGCCCCGCCGTGGACCGGCTCAAGGCTGTTTATGTCGCTTTGGAACGGGAGCGCTGGCTGCCTCGGGAACGCGGCGCACGTCATATCCTTGTCAACCAGACAGATTTTTCGGCAAAGATCGTGGATGACGGGCAAGTCACCTTTGAAACCCGTGCGGTGATCGGCAAGAACACGCATGATCGCCGCAGCCCAGAGTTCTCGGATGTTATGGAACATATGGTGATAAACCCCAGCTGGTATGTTCCGCGCTCGATCATCACCAAGGAATACCTGCCGAAGCTGAAAGCGAACCCCAACGCGGTCGGTCATATTCAGATCACGGACAGCAGGGGGCGGCAGGTCAATCGCGGGGCGGTTGATTTCAATCAGTTCACCGCGCGAAGCTTTCCTTTTGCGATGCGCCAGCCGCCCAGCAAAAGCAATGCTTTGGGGCTGGTCAAGTTCATGTTCCCCAACAAGTACAATATCTATCTGCATGATACGCCTCAGAAAAACCTGTTCGCGCGCGAGGTGCGGGCGTTCTCGCACGGCTGCATCCGGCTGGCGCAGCCTTTCGAATTTGCATATGCGTTGCTGGCCAAACAGGAAGAGGACCCCAAGGCATTCTTTCATCGTGTTCTGAGCACGGGAAAGGAAACCAAGGTCAATTTGGAACAAACAGTTCCGGTTCATCTGATCTATCGAACGGCATATGTCGGGCCAAAAGGCGAGGTGCAGTATCGCCGTGATGTCTATGGCCGGGACGGCAAGATTTGGGAGGCCCTGCAAAAGGCAGGGGTGGCCCTGCCGGACGTTCAGAGTTAAGCACAGGGCAAATCCTGCCAAAAGGAAGCCCGAGATGCAGTTTACCATTCAACAAATCGCCGACGCTTTGGGTGCTGAATGCCAAGGCGACGGTGGCCTGACGATCGTGCGGGCGGCCGAACCGGGCGATGCTGACCCAACCGATCTGGCCATGGCCATGTCTCCGAAATACGCCGAAGCGCTTTCGAAAGGGCGCGCGCGCGCCGCCGTTCTGTGGGAGGGCGCGGATTGGCAGGACATGGGGTTGCGCGCGGCCATATTCGTGAAGCGTCCGCGCATGGCGATGGCGGGGATCACCTCAATGCTGGATCGCGGGCAAGGGATTGAACCGGGCATTCATCCTTCCGCAGTGATCGATCCAACGGCCGAAATTGGACCAGATGTGGCGATAGGACCTCTGACTGTTGTTGGTGCTCGGGCGCGAATAGGTTCGGGCTCGGTCATCGGAGCACACTGCGTGGTGGGAATGGACGCCATTCTTGGCGAACAGGCCCTGTTGCGTGAAATGGTCAGCATTGGCGCGCGCGCACAAATCGGGGATCGGTTCATCGCGCAGCCCGGTGCAAGGATTGGTAGTGACGGGTTCAGTTTCGTGACCCCCGAGGTTTCTGGCGCTGAGAACGCACGCAAAACGTTGGGCGATCAGGGCGACGCCAAGGCCCAAAGTTGGCTCCGTATCCATTCTTTGGGCGCGGTTGAGATCGGTGATGATGTCGAGGTTGGCGCCAATTGCACTGTCGATAATGGAACAATTCGCAACACGCGGATCGGTGATGGCACCAAGCTGGATAATCTTGTCCATGTCGGGCACAACACCCGCGTCGGGCGGGATTGTCTGCTGTGCGGTCAGACAGGTGTCTCCGGCTCGGTCGAGATCGGCAACAACGTCGTTCTGGGTGGTCAGACCGGAGTGGTCGACAATATTTTCATAGGAGACGGCGTTATTTCGGGTGGGGGCACGAAGATTCTGTCAAATGTGCCCGCCGGGCGCGTGATCATGGGGTATCCGGGCATCAAAATGGAGACCCACACCGATGTCTACAAGGCGCAGCGCCGACTGCCCCGAATGGCACGCGACGTTGAGGCATTGAAAAAGGCTGTTTTCAAACAGACCCCAAGCGATTAAATCATCGTCAAACTGAAAATCAGGGGATCGACATGAGCATCAGCGACCGCGTCATCGCAATCATTGCAGAGCAGGCCGTGCTGGAGCCATCGGATGTGACGCCCGAAAGCACGCTGGAAGATCTGGGAATCGACAGCCTTGGTCTGGTGGAAAGCATATTCGCCATCGAGGAAGAGTTCGACATTTCAATTCCGTTCAACGCCAATGAGCCCGAGGCCAACGATTTTGACATATCCAATGTCGCTGCGATCATTTCCGGGATCGAAAAGCTCGTGTCGGAAAAGGTCTGACTGACGCTCATGAAACGTGTTGTCATTACCGGCGCAGGTACGATCAATTCACTGGGCCATTCGGTTCCTGACACGCTGGAAGCCATGCGCGAAGGCCGTTGCGGCATCTCGGAACTGGAATTTCGGGACGTTGATCGGTTGGCCATCAAGATCGGCGGGCAGGTTCGCGGCTTTGAGGCTGAAGGTCGGTTCAACCGTCAGCAGATGTCGCTGTATGACCGGTTCACTCAGTTCACTCTGACCGCCGCCAAAGAGGCCATCGATCAGTCCGGCATCGAGTTTCACGGAGAGTTGGCCGCAAAATCAGGTGTTGTTCTGGGGACCGCCGGCGGTGGCGTATCGACTTGGGATGACAATTATCGCTCGGTTTATGAGGACGGAAAGAATCGGGTACACCCGTTTGTTGTTCCCAAACTCATGAACAATGCGGCGGCCAGCCATGTTTCCATGGAACACAACCTCAAAGGCCCCAGCTTCACCGTGTCGACTGCCTGTGCGTCCTCGAACCATGCCATGTCGCAGGCCTTTCAGATGGTCCGAAGCGGCATGGCCCCGGTCATGATCACAGGCGGGTCCGAATCCATGTTGTGCTTTGGAGGCGTCAAGGCCTGGGAAGGGTTGCGCGTCATGTCCAAGGATGCGTGCCGACCGTTCAGCGCCAATCGCAACGGAATGGTACAGGGCGAAGGGGCCGGGGTCTTTGTTTTCGAGGAATACGAACACGCCCGCGCCCGTGGCGCCGTGATCATGTGCGAAGTCGTTGGTTTTGCCATGTCATCGGATGCGGCCGATATCGTGATGCCCAGCAAGCAAGGGGCTTCACGGGCCATGTCAGGTGCCTTGGCTGATGCCAGATTGAATGCAAGCGATGTGGGTTATATCAACGCGCATGGCACCGGGACGGCTGCGAATGACAAAACCGAATGTGCCGCCGTGGCGGATGTTTTCGGGCCCCATGCTGACGACCTGATGATATCGTCGACCAAATCCATGCATGGTCACCTGATTGGTGGAACCGGTGCGGTGGAACTGTTGGCATGTATCATGGCGCTGCGGGACGGTGTGATCGCACCCACCATCGGATACGAGGAACCCGATCCGGAATGCGCGCTTGATGTTGTGCCGAACGAAGCTCGGGAAGCCAAAGTTGACGTCGCGCTCAGCAATGCGTTTGCCTTTGGCGGGCTGAATGCGGTTTTGGCGCTGAAGCGGGTTTAGCGAACAACGTACGAAACAAGGCCGCCGCATTCAGAGCGGCCTTTGTCTGCGATCTGTCAGTTTTGCAGGACTTCCAGCTGATCGTAGCCACTGGTAAATCCAGCCAGCGACATTTCGATTTGCAAAAGTTGGCTCGGGGCCAGAATTGACACCAGCGAGATTGTTGCCTCACTGCCCGCTTTCATGGCGTCTATATCGCCTTGCGTAAAGCCCAATTGCGCGACGCAGCCTACCGGGTTGCAGTGATGATAGTTGTATCTTTTACCCGGTGCGCCGTCTATGGACACAGCAATTTGTGCTTGCAGCATGGTCTCCAGCGGCACAGTCAACCTAGCTCCGGCAACGGCCTCTGCTCCTTCGGGAAGCTTGTTGATCGAGATTTCCGCAATCGGCTGGCCCTCGGCGCCGGAAAGAACTTGACGCAGCAGGCAAGGATCTTCGCCGTCTTCGGTCCGTAGACAGGTTATATTCCAAGCACCGCTTGTTTCTTTGACGTATTGCTCGCCGATACGTGGGCCAGTCTCTCCCAGATCCAGTTCTTGCGCGGCTTCGGTTTGGGCGGGCTCGGCCTGCTGCGGGCTTTCGTCGTTGGCCTCTTGGGCATAGACTGCGCTGCTAAGAAAGGCGACGGCCACTGTATTTGCGGTTAGAAGTTGCTTGATCATGAATGCCTCGACTTGATGCTTGAGCTTTTTGCTTCGTTTAACACTCTTCTGATCTGGTGTCAGGCACTAACAGAACGGCTGGTCTGAACGTGAACGGATTCTTGCCAGAACACCAGAAACCAACTGCCCTGAGACAGAAAAAGAGAGCTGCATAAGCCAGCTCTCTTTTCCAAAAGGTTCTCCCCGTCGGACTGGCCGACTTATTTATGCGCAAACCCTACGAGAGGGTCGCAGACGGGTCAACAGCTATCCTCAAATTTTAATACTGCGGTCAGAGCTTTGAAACCATTTTTGAACCTGCAAAAAAGCCGTGCCCGAAGGCACGGCCAGTCGACAGGGAGGAAGTCTGCCCCACGTGAAGGAAACAAACGCGGGGCAAATTGACTATCGCAGTCAAAGGTTAACTTTGTATGCTGGTCACGGATCGGTGAAACATAAGGCAATGTTAATGGGCAAGAATATATTTTTGGGTGGCGGAGGCGAAGGCTATGGCCAGCCGCAGGAACTGGCACTGAAATATGCCAACCGCCATGGGCTGATTGCCGGCGCCACTGGGACCGGTAAGACCGTAACGTTGCAAATCCTCGCGGAAGGGTTTTCCCAAGCCGGAGTTCCGGTGTTTCTGTCCGATGTCAAAGGTGATCTGTCGGGCCTGGCTTTGCCCGGAAGCGACGCGCAAAAACTGCATCAGGCATTTATGGATCGTACCAAACGCATAGGGTTCGACGATTTTGCTTATTCCGCCTGCCCCGTTACGTTCTGGGATCTTTTTGGTGAACAGGGCCATCCAGTGCGGACGACGGTCACTGAAATGGGCCCGTTGCTGCTGTCCCGGTTGATGGAATTGAGCGAAGCGCAGGAAGGTATCCTGAACATCGCGTTCCGCGTGGCCGATGAAGAGGGAATGCCTCTTCTGGATCTCAAAGACCTTCAGGCGCTGCTGGTCTGGATCGGCGAGAACCGGGCCCAGCTTTCATTGCGATATGGCAATGTATCGACATCTTCGATCGGTGCGATCCAGCGGCGATTGCTGGTATTGGAAAACCAGGGTGGAACAAAACTGTTTGGCGAACCCGCGCTGGATCTGTCCGATCTGATGCGCACCGATGAAAACGGGCAGGGGATGGTGAACATCCTTGCTTCGGACAAACTGATGGCAGCGCCACGGCTTTATGCGACATTCCTGCTGTGGCTGCTGAGCGAATTGTTTGAGGAGCTTCCCGAAGTCGGTGATCCTGACAAACCCAAGCTGGTGTTCTTCTTCGACGAGGCGCATCTGTTGTTTGACGGCGCTCCGAAAGTGTTGGTGGACAAGGTTGAACAGGTTGCGCGCCTGATCCGGTCCAAAGGGGTGGGTGTCTATTTCATCACCCAGAATCCCGCCGATATTCCCGAGGATATTCTGGGGCAGTTGGGCAATCGCGTTCAACACGCTTTGCGGGCCTTCACGGCGCGTGACCGAAAGAACCTGCGTCTGGCGGCGGAAACCTATCGCGAAAACCCCGCCTTTGACACCGAAGCCGCAATTCGCGAGGTGGGCGTTGGTGAGGCTGTCACGTCGATGCTGCAGAAAAAAGGTGTTCCCGGAATTGTCGAGCGCACATTGATTCGTCCGCCGGGTTCCCAGTTGGGGCCCATTTCTGATGCGCAGCGGAGGGCCATTCTCGATGCCTCGCCGATGGCGTCTAAATATGACGATAGTATTGATCGAAAATCGGCCTTTGAAATCCTCCAGGCTCGGGCCGAGGCGGCCGCCAAGGCCGCTGAACAGGCAGAGGCCGATGAAGTTCTAGAGGCACAATCACCGATGGAACGAGAGTATTCTTCGGCTCGCAGATATTCGGGAAGCCGGGTCGGCAGATCCTCGTCCCGGGTGCAACGGCGGAAAGACACGTTTGCATCGGCGATGACCGACGCAGTTATCAAAGAACTGAAAGGAACGACCGGACGCCGAATCGTTCGTGGTATTCTGGGTGGATTGTTCCGCAACAGATGACGGAACGGCGCCCATCACGGGCGCCGCAATGTTTACTTCAGACGACGCTGGCCTTCCTGACGGCAGTAGGCGTCAGCCTCCGGCACGGACATTTTCGAAGCCGGGAAGTCAATCGCCCGGTCCCAGGTCACCCGGTCGTGACGATATAGCTGACAGGTTACGACACCTTTGGGCGTTTGAACTTTGACGGGAGTTGTTTCAAGTTCTTCCGGAGTGGGAATGCAGGCGGTTGTTACAATGGCAACAACCGGAAATAGAAGCAGTGTCTTGAACCGTGGTGCTTTCATTTTTGACTCTTTTCAAAACGTGTAAATGATCGTTACAGATCGGCGTAGACGGATGTGAGTGCCGGCGACATACCGCAAAAAGAAATCACTGCGGTGTGTCCGTTTATTCAAAAAATCGTTAAGAATCAAGAAACCGCGCCGGATAAGAGGCGCGGTTTCGCATATTGAAGGTGGAAGCGATCTATTTCTCTGGGATCAGCCCTCTTGGGCTGAATCTGAGAACAATCAACAGGATCAGACCCATCGTGAACAGACGCATATGTGCGGCGCTGTCCAACAGGTGGACTTTCAATGCACTTCCGTCCGGCAAGCCGGCGGTAATGACATTCATCAGCCACAAGCCGATCGGTTCAACCTGAACCCACAGGAACCAGATGAGGAATGCGCCCAGAACGGCCCCGAAGTTGTTGCCCGAACCACCCACGATCACCATCACCCAGACCAGAAAGGTAAAGCGCAGCGGTTGATACGCGCTTGGCGTCAACTGGCCGTCCAGCGTTGTCATCATCGCACCCGCGATACCGCAAACAGCCGAACCCAGTACGAATATTTGCAGATGACGACGGGTGACATCCTTGCCCATGGCCTCAGCCGCCACTTCATTGTCACGGATTGCGCGCATCATCCGGCCCCACGGGCTCTTCAGCGCCATCTGAGCCATCCAGAGTAGAACCAGAAGCACAATCAGGAACAGCAGCGAATAACCGAGTTTGACCGAAAGGGTGGATGCGGTGACGGGGTCCAACCCCAACCATTCGGCCCGCGCCAGAAAGGCCGGGTCGTTCTGCAAATCCACTTCGTAGCCCACAACAGGGGACGGGCGTGGGATGCCGTAGACATTCTTGACGCCCCGGGCCAGCCAGTCTTCGTTTTTCATGACCGCGACAATGATTTCGGCGATACCCAATGTGGCAATCGCCAGATAATCCGAGCGAAGGCCCAGCGCCGTTTTACCGATCAGCCACGCAGCACCCGCCGCCAGCAAACCACCGGCCGGCCAGGCCAGCAGAACCGGCAGATTCAAACCGCCAATATTGCCGGCAATCGCCGGGTCGATGGCCTCGACCGCCGCAATGCTGGGATCGAACACCGCGCGATAGACAAAAAAGCCCACGACAAGAACGGCGATGATCGTCAGGGTTTGCGCACGGCCTTTCGGCAGTTTCGTTGCCACCAGAACGGCGGCAACCACTGTCGCGGCACCCAGCAGCAAAGACAGAACGATGCCATAACCTCCGGCAGCCCAGGCACCGGGCGTGGGCGGCGTTGAAACCAGTACGACGGCCAGACCGCCCAGTGCGACAAAGCCCATCACGCCCACATTGAACAGACCGGCAAATCCCCATTGCAGGTTTACACCGATCGCCATGATGGCGGAAATCAGCCCCATATTCAGGATCAGGATCGCGGTGTTCCAGCTTTGCGTGAAACCGGTCAACAGGATCAGGCCGCCGACCATTGCGAAGAGCAGCGTGTTTTTGACAGAGTCGGTCATACGGCCTTTCCCTTGAAAAGTCCCGTGGGCTTGAACAGAAGCACGATCAGCAGGATGACAAAGCTGACCGCGAATTTGTAATCGGTCGAAAGAAGTTGCACCAAACCTGACGGCGCCAGACTTTCGGGCGACACATAGGTCAGCACCTTCTTCCAGGCGTATGTTATCGTCACTTCGGAAAACGCGATGATAAACCCGCCTGCGATGGCGCCCAGAGGATTGCCCAAACCACCCACGATGGCCGAGGCAAAGATCGGCAGCAGAAGCTGGAAATAGACGAAGGGTTTGAAGCTTTTGTCCAGCCCGTAAAGTACGCCAGCAGTTGTGGCCAGCGCCGCAACGATGATCCATGTGATCATCACCACACGTTCCGGGTTGATGCCTGACAGCAGCGCCAGATCCTCGTTGTCCGAATAGGCCCGCATCGACTTGCCTGTGCGCGTCTTGTTCAGAAACCAAAACAGCAGCGCCACGGCAACAACGGCCACGATCACCGTGATACCTTGCGACGTCTTGATGGCCAGACCCTCGCGCAGACCGGTCATCGCCTTGAAGTCGCGCGCCGAAACAATGAACCGAGCCCCATCCGAGAACCTTTGGTCATCTGGCCCGATGATAAACCGGACAAGGCCGTTCATGATGAACATCACGCCCATGGAAACGATCACCAGAATAACGGGCTTCGCCTTTTGGTCACGGTAGAATTTGTAGACCAGCCTGTCGGTGATCAGCACCAGCACGATACAGCCCAGTATGGCAAAGGGCAGGGCGAGCAGGGCGGTTGGCAGCGGTCCAAAGCTGATCCCGGCGGCCTGCAACCCCCATGTGACCAGCACGGCGATCATCGCGCCAAAGGCCATTGTGTCGCCATGGGCAAAGTTCGAAAATCGCAGAATGCCGTAGATCAGGGTCACGCCAAGCGCGCCCAACGCCAGTTGACTGCCATAAGCGACCGCAGGCACCAACACAAAATTCGCAAGCGCAACAAGCGCGTTGAGTAGATCCATTATTTATTCTCACTGTCCGGGTGCGGTCTTATGACATGACGGTCCGCGCAGGCACAATGTTTCCTGCGCTGTTTTGCGTCATATTTTTCTGCTGGTTGTGAAAAAAATCCACGAGAAAACCGGAAGCAGGCAAGACTATCCAATTTTGGCCTGGCTCAGTCACGCACCGGCCAATTCCGGTGAGTGACTGAGATGGTAAGAAGCGGGATCAGGCGTCCGTCTCGGTGCAGGTGCCGTGATCGGTTCCCGCGTGGGGACCCTTGACCGAGAGGTCAAAGGACATGTCGTCATAATGCACGACAAAGGTCATGACATCTTCGCCTTCAATATGGACAAACGTCATGTTGCCAACGCCTTTGAACACCATCGCGTCGCCTGAAACATTCGCAGTTTCGATATTGCCCTTGTCTCCTTCCGGTGCCCGGTTGAGGCGCACTTCGCTGCCGTCACGATCCGACACACAGACAAAGTGACGTTCTTCCGCAGTTGCGGCGGTCGCGCACAAGGTGGCAATGGCCACACACATCCATTTTTTCATTTTTGGGTCCTGAACAGAGTTTTTATTCAGAAGGTTCGCTTGATTTCACGGAGCTAACTTTGGTTGACCGGGAAACCGTTTCCTTCACAAAGCCCGGCGCTAAACGCACAATGTGACCGGATTGCAGCTGAGGCGTGGAAATCTTGGGATGGTTGTCGAAGTTAAAGACGGCCAGATACCGAGATCAACGAGCGTTTCCTTCTAAACTCGCGACTTCAGTCGATTGCGGAAACAAGAAGGAAGTTGGAGGGCGTAATAATTGCTTTGAGAAAGCCCACTAGTTCTGTTGCTCGCCTTGGCAAAAACCCTCAACGGCCACTACTATCAAACTTTCGCGCCCAACAATCGTCTCGCTGAGGATTGCAGTTTCAAGGTCGTAGTCGGGCTTATCAGCGTGGACGATACCTTGGTAAATATCGAGTCTCGGGCTTCCGATGCCCACACCATAAGCAAATACTGACAATATTGGGTCATGCGATATCCGAATATGTGTCCAATCACTGGTAGGGTAATCAGAACCATTTTCCTGCCAAACAATCCTGTCATCGAGCGCCGATAGGATGACCGTTCGTTGATTCTCGAACTCGCAACGGACGATCACGCCATTTTTAGACTGCTTAGCTTGCGGTGCTAGGCTCTGAGCAAACGCGATGCTGCCTAACAGACATGAACAGAAAACGGCGAGTAGGCTAGTTTTCATAGGCCTCACCCCCCCAAGAAGCTCTTCCGAACCTCTGGATCGGCCAGTAGTTCCTTGCCCGTTCCGCTATAGGCATTCCGCCCCTGAACCAGAACGTATCCCTTGTCGGCAATCTCCAAGGCCTGGCGGGCGTTCTGTTCCACCATCAGGATCGGCAGGCCGGTGCGGGACACTTCGATGATCCGGTCGAACAGTTCATCCATCACGATCGGCGAAACGCCTGCCGTGGGTTCGTCGAGCATCAGCACCTTGGGCTGGGTCATCAGCGCGCGGCCAACTGCGACCTGTTGGCGTTGTCCGCCCGACAACTCTCCGGCGGCCTGATTGCGCTTGTCGCGGAGAATCGGGAAGAGGTCATAGACCTGCTCCATCGTCTGACTGATGTCGTCGCGGCGGATGAAGGCACCCATTTCCAAGTTCTCTTCCACCGTCATCGAGGTAAAGATGTTCTGTGTCTGTGGCACGAAACCCATGCCACGCATGACCCGGTCTTGCGGGCTGAGATTGGTGATATCCTCGCCATCCAGACGCACGGACCCTGAACGGACATCCAGCATCCCGAACACAGCTTTCATCGCCGTCGACTTGCCCGCACCGTTGGGGCCGACGATGACTGCGATTTCACCCTTGTCCACGGCGATGGTGCAATCATGCAGAATGTCCGGCCCTTTGCCGTAACCACCCGTCATGGTGTCGCCGATCAGAAACGGGCCGCCTTCGACCTTATGCGTCGCACCACTTTTGCGATGGGCCGGGGTCATGGTGCCGACACCATGCGGATTGGTGATCGAGGCGTCCTTGTTGCCCTTGTCATCCTGATAGGGGTTGTCGCTCACGCGCCTGCCTCCAGTTTGTCTTTGTTCTTCAGGCCGGTGCCCAGATAGGCTTCGATCACGTGCTCGTTCGCCTTGATCTCGTCCAAGGTACCCTCGGCCAGTACCTTGCCTTCGGCCATGCAGATGACCGGATCACAGATCTTGCCGATGAAATCCATGTCGTGCTCGATGACGACGAAGGTGTATCCACGCTCCTTGTTCAGACGCAGGATCGTGTCGGCAATGGTCATCAACAGGGTGCGGTTCACACCCGCGCCGACCTCGTCCAGAAACACGATCTTGGCGTCCACCATCATCGTGCGGCCCAGCTCCAGCAGCTTTTTCTGACCACCCGAGACCTGGCCCGCCTTGTGGTCAGCCAGATGTTCAATCGTCAGAAACTCCAGCACCTCATCGGCCTTGGCCTTCAGCGCGCGTTCTTCATCAGCAATGCGTTTGCGGCCAAACCACGTGTTCCACAGCGACTCACCTGATTGCGCGCCAGGCACCATCATCAGGTTTTCACGGCAGGTCATCGACGGGAATTCATGTGCAATCTGAAACGTGCGCAACAGCCCCTTGTGGAACAGCTCATGAGGGGGCAGACCGGTGATATCCTCGCCGTCCATCACCACCTTGCCGCTGGTCGGCGGCAAAACACCTGCGATCACATTGAACAGAGTGGTTTTTCCTGCCCCGTTGGGCCCGATCAGGCCGGTGATCGACCCTTTCTGGATTTCCAGCGATGCCCCGTCCACCGCATGAAATCCGCCGAAATGCTTGTGCACGTCCTCGACGACGATCATCTTTTCCCCTTGCCGCCTGTTCGGCGCTGTTGTCTCGACCCCGTTTGCCGGGTGCGGTCTTTTTTCATTGAAACAGCCCGGACACAAGGCCCGGGCTGCTTGCATTCATAGCTTTTGGCGATCAATCAACGGAAGTTGACGGTCTTGTTTTCACCGTCGGTCACTTCGATCTCACGATAGGACCCCGCGCTTTCGCCGGGGCCGATCAGCTCGACACCGGACGCACCGACATAGTCGATGTCCTGACCGTTTGCCAGCAATTCCAGACCCTTGGCCAGTTCGCCGGGATAGATCTTTTCGCCCGGAGCGTTGGCGACGTCCATGATCTTGCCGCCATAGTCGGCCGGATTGGTCGATCCGGCAGCCTGCATGGCCAGCATGAACAGAGCAGCAGCGTCATAGGATTCGGGCGAATAGGGCGACGAACCGTCGAACCCTGCGGCTTCGGCCATGGCGAAATACTTCTCGGCGCCTTCACCGCCCGAACCGGCGATCTGACCGAACGAACCGTTCAGGTCGGGGCCGACATTGGCCGGCAGCGAGTCACCGATCATGCCGCCGGGCAGGCCAAAGGTGTCAAACGCACCGCTGTCCAGCGCCGACTGGATGATGCCCAGACCGCCCTGATCCAGATAGCCCGCAACAACCAGAATGTCGCCACCGGCCGAGGCCAGAGCACCAACTTCGGCCGAATAGTCGGCCTTGCCATCCTCATGCGCTGCAACGATGGTCACTTCACCACCTGCTGCCTCGAAAGAGGTTTGGATCGCGTCCGCCAGACCCTTGCCGTAGTCGTTGTTGGTATAGGTCAGAGCGATCGAGTTGATGCCGCGATCCTTCAGGATATCCGCCATCACCTGGCCTTCGCGCGCATCTGAAGGCGCGGTCCGGAAGAACAGGCCGTTGTCTTCCATGGTCGACAGGCCCGGCGAGGTCGCCGAGGGCGAGATCATGACCATGCCATTCGGAATCGCGACATTCTGAAGGATCGCGCCGGTCACGCCCGAGCAATCGCCGCCGATGATGCCGGCAACACCGTCGGCAATCATGCGTTCGCCGTTCGAAGTGGCCAGACCGTTATCAATGCAGCCGGTGTCGGCGCGCGATGCGGTCACTTTGGATCCATCCAGCAGTTTTCCGGATTCGGTGACTTCCGCCATCGCCAATTCAGCGCCCGAACCCATTGCGGGTGCCAGCGATTCAATTGGGCCGGTGAATCCGAACAAAACACCAAGCGTAATGTCTTCGGCCAGCGCAGGTCCGGCCAGCAAAGCGGATGCTGCAGTTGCTGTAAGCAGCTTTTTCATATGGTTACTCCCTATTGTGAACGTATTCGTTCTGGCCACGAACCTAGGCAAGCTGCCCGGAAAAGAAAAGTCCTAACGCAATCGTGTTTTTATCGATCGGAAATCTATCTGTTTTGTTAGGGTTTGCCTAAGATTGTCCGGAGAAGTGTCAACATGCTCAGAGCTGCCGCGATTCTGTTCTTCACTATTTACAGTGAAAGCGCCTTGGCACAGGCGTTGTCGACCTCGGTCGGGAAAATTGAACTCACCGAAATGGCAGGTGGGCTGGATACGCCCTGGGCCGTCGGCATCTTGCCTGACGGCAGTTTTCTTGTCACCGAACGCGACGGAAACCTGTTGTATGTTCAGGGCGGAGAGGCGAATGCCATATCCGGCGTTCCCAAAGTCGCAGCTTCGGGGCAGGGCGGATTGCTGGACGTTACGATCCCGCGCGATTTCAATCAAAGCCGCGAGGTCTTTCTGACCTTTTCAAAACCGCAAAAGGGTGGCGCGGGCACGGCTGTCGCGGTGGCGCGCCTGTCCGAGAACGGCACGCGCCTGACGAATCTGCGGGTCATTTTCGAGGCTTCCCCCGGCGGATCAGGCGGGCGGCATTTCGGCTCACGCGTTGTAGAAGCCAATGACAGCACTCTTTTTGTAACCATCGGAGATCGAGGGGATGCGCCACAGGCGCAGGATCGCTCGAACGCCATGGGTTCCGTAATCCGTATCAACCGCGACGGCTCGGTGCCTTCAGACAATCCTTTCATCGGGCAGGCAGATATCCGACCTGAAATTTGGACCTATGGGCACCGCAACCCACAGGGGGCCGATTTGGATACGCGCGGCCGATTTTGGGTGTCGGAACACGGTGCGCGCGGCGGTGACGAGGTGAACCTTGTCAAACCCGGCGCCAATTACGGCTGGCCGGTTATCTCTTACGGCACACATTATTCCGGAGAGAAGATCGGCGAGGGCACCAGCAAGCCCGGTATGGAACAGCCGCGCCTGTACTGGGACCCGTCGATCGCGCCGTCGGGGTTGATGGTCTATTCCGGCGACATGTTTCCAGAATGGCGGGGCGACATTTTCGTGGGCTCGCTGAAATTCGACTATATCGCGCGGCTGTCCGAAGATCCGCTGCGCGAGGTCGAGCAGATCAAGGGCCCCGAGACCGAACGGGTCCGTGACATCGTGCAGGCCCCGGATGGGGCGATCTGGTTCATTTCAGTCGGGCAGGGCGCGGTTTACAGGATGTCTGTCAAACAGTGACATACGAAGCATGCCAGCAGACTTTTCAATTCCATTTGCGCGTTTCCATCGTCGCAGTCACTCTGTCCAACAGGTTACACGGTTAAGGGGATATTAATGAGTGATTTCGACATTGAATTGTGCACAAGTATCCCGCCAAGAACCGAGCTGAATATGATTTTGGAGCAATATTATGCTCTTATCGCTCTAAGAATGCAGGGTATGGGGTTCGAATTGGATCCTTCCGCGCCGCAAAGCGCACTGGAGGAATTCTGGGCGAACACGGATGACTACATGCCTCCGAACGGATGCCTGATCGTCGCAAGAAACCACGGTGGCAAAATCGTGGGGTGTGGAATGATGAAACGGTTTGATCAGTCTACCGGCGAGTTGAAACGTGTATTTGTAACCGAAGACGCTCGGGGCACCGGAGTGGGGCGCGCATTGATTCAAGCACGAGAACAAGCCGCCAGAGCTATGGGGCTGAAGCGGTTGATCGCAGATACACTCACCCCAAATGTGGAAATGAGATCTTTGTATCCCAAGCTCGGGTTTGTGGAACTGGACACTCCGATCGAGACAACAACCTACAAAGATCAGCCCATGCTCCGACCGTACTTGCACTATTTCGTCAAAGAGCTTTGACGCTGGACCTTAGACTGACAGTCTTCCACTTTGCGCACCACGTTCGCGATAGGGCGTGGTGTTGTAATGCGCCCGGTAGCATTTTGAAAAATGGCTGGGCGAGGCGAAACCACAGGCCAGCGCCACGTTGATGACGCTCATATCGGTCTGCATCAGCAGGTTGCGGGCTTTGTGCAGGCGCAGTTCCATGTAATAGCGCTTGGGGGAACGGCTGAGATACCGGCGGAACAGACGCTCCAGCTGGCGGGTTGACATACCCACTTCCTTGGCAAGGATCGAGGGCGAGATCGGTTCTTCGATGTTCTTTTCCATCATCAGTATAACCTGGCTCAACTTCGGATGCCGCACACCGATTCGGGTCGGAGTTGACAAACGCTGCGTGTCCTGGTCGGTTCGAATCGAGGAATAGATCATCTGATCCGCCACCGCGTTGGCCAGATCCTCGCCATAGTCATCTGCAATCAGTTTGAGCATAAGGTCAATCGACGAGGTGCCGCCCGCAGTCGTCATGCGACTTCCATCGATCTGAAAGACGGCTTTGGTCAGTTTGACCTCGTCGAACTCTTCGATGAAACTGTCAGAGTTCTCCCAATGGATCGTTGCCTTCTTATTGTCCATCAACCCGGCCTTTGCCAGAGTATAGGCCGCAGTGCAGAGGCCACCGATCCGCAATCCCCTTCGCGCTTCACGCCGCAGCCAGTTCAGCACGCGCTTGGTGGTGGCCGCCTGAACGTCCACGCCACCGCAAATCAGAACAACGTCATCTCGCTGCAACTCCACCAGATCACTGTCAAGACTGAACTCGGTCCCGGCCGAGCAGGTTACCGTTTCTCCGCCTTCTCCTATCAGCTTCCAGGTGTAAAGCTGTCTGTTCGCCATGCGGTTGGCGATGCGCAGACTGTCAAGCGCCGAAGCAAAAGACAGAAGCGAGAATTTGTCCAAAAGGACAAACACGAAATTCCGGGGTGGGGCCGCAGTGTCTTCCACCGTGACAACTTGGCGTTGCTCTTGCATGGCGAGATGTCCTTGCTTCGCTGCTGGACGTGTGATTATCCAGCCGCAGATTTGACAGCCACCATGATCAAAGCTTGTTTGCGTCGTCAAGAGGCGCAAATGGGATATGGTCACTCTTCATTGCATTTTGTATAGAGACCACCTGAAAACTTCAGCGGAGATCAAAGCTATGACCGAATGGCAAAAATCGAACTGGCGCAACAAGCCCCGGGTTCAGATGCCAGATTATACCGACGCGGCCGCGCTGGCCAAGGTCGAGGCTCAGCTTTCAAAGTATCCCCCGCTGGTCTTTGCAGGCGAGGCGCGGCGTCTCAAACAGCATCTGGGTGCCGCCGGGCGCGGCGAGGCCTTCCTTCTGCAAGGTGGGGATTGCGCTGAAAGCTTTGAACAATTCAGCGCTGATGCGATCCGTGACACCTTCAAGGTGATGCTGCAAATGGCGATGGTTTTGACTTATGGCGCCAAGGTGCCAGTGGTCAAAGTCGGTCGTATGGCCGGGCAATTCGCCAAACCACGCAGTGCCCCGACCGAAGTCGTGAATGGTGTGGAACTGCCAAGCTACCGCGGCGACATCATCAACGAATTGGCCTTCACGCCCGAAGCCCGGATTCCGAATCCCAACAAGATGTTGCAGGCCTACACGCAGGCGGCGGCGACACTGAACCTGCTGCGGGCGTTCTCAACCGGCGGCTTCGCGGATATGAGCCGCGTGCATGCCTGGACTTTGGGTTTCGCGGATGAACAGGACGTTCAGAAATATTCCGAGGTTGCCGATCGTATTCAGGACACCATCGACTTCATGGAAGCCGCTGGAATCACTGCGGAAACAACCCATGAATTCTCGACCGTCGAATTCTACACCAGCCACGAAGGGCTGTTGCTGGAATACGAAGAGGCACTGACGCGACTGGATTCCACCTCGGGCAACTGGCTGGCTGGCTCCGGTCACATGATCTGGATCGGCGACCGCACCCGTCAGCCCGACGGCGCGCATGTCGAGTTCTGCCGCGGGGTGCTGAACCCGATCGGTCTGAAATGCGGCCCGACCACTACGGCCGAGGACCTCAAGGTTCTGATGTCAAAGCTGAACCCGGACAACGAAGAGGGGCGGCTGACCCTGATCGCGCGCTTCGGCGCGGGCAAGGCGGGCGAGCATCTGCCGCGTCTGATCAAGGCGGTCAAGGAAGAGGGTGCCAAGGTCACCTGGGTCTGCGACCCGATGCACGGTAACACGATCAAATCGGCCACGGGCTATAAAACCCGCCCGTTTGATTCTGTTCTGCGCGAGGTGCGTGACTTTTTCGGAGTGCATCAGGCCGAGGGAACCATCCCCGGCGGTGTGCATTTCGAAATGACCGGGCTGGATGTGACCGAATGCACCGGCGGTGTACGTGCCGTGACCGAAGAAGACCTGTCGGATCGCTACCACACCGCCTGCGATCCGCGCTTGAACGCATCGCAGTCGCTGGAACTTGCGTTTCTGGTGGCGGAAGAGCTGACCAACCTGCGTCGCAATGGCTCGAAACGCGCGGTAAGCTGAGCGCATCCGAAACACTGACAACAGCGGGCCATCGGCCCGCTGTTTCTGATCACGGCAATTGGCGGGTCTCAATCGTCGCGAGACACCACCAGATGTAGATGGCCGGCAGAGCGTTTGAATTCGCGTTGTTCCTCAGCAAAACCTTCCACAGGGCGGCGCAGTGTGGGCGCGGGTACCTGAATTTCAGAAACCGGTTTGATCCGCGTATCGGTCAGTGAAAACCGGCGCGGTGTCTTGCCGATTGCGCCATCGGCGATCATGACCCCCAAAATACGGCTGACATCCCCAAGGTCACTTTTCAGCGGCAGAAGGATCATCCGGGCCTGCATCCGGGTACGTCCCAACACCCCGTCCGAGTTCAGACTCAATTCGGCAACAGCAGGGGACGCAAATACCTGTTCCAGTACATCCTTGGTCTGTGCGCGGGCATCGGGTTGAAAGAACGCGGTCAACGGCATTCCCCGCACTTCCATACCTGCAAGCGCGTTCAGATGGCTGCCTGCCAGACGAAAACGGGCCAGGCCGGGTGCGATGCGTTCCAGGATGAAAGTATATTCAAGAACATTCTCAAGACCGCGCGGGTCGATTTGAGACCGCATCGGCACGCTGTCGCCGCTCAACAATGCGGTCCAATACGCCTCGGCCTGGCGGATCGGCGATAGGCTGCGCCCACTGTCAAAGCGATCCATTGCGACGATCTTTCCAAATTCTGACCCGGAACCTATCCCGAAAAAGGTTTTCATTTTCATCACCCTACCGTCAATTGGCCGCCTTTTTCATAAAATGCAACACAATGGAAGCATCTACGGCCCGCAAACCATTGCTAAGGGTATTTTGACTCGGGTTAATTCAATTTTGGAGCAATTCTTTAACGAATGGTTAACTTGCGCCAAACAAATGCGTCTTCAGCAAACTCTTGCTCTGCACCAGTCAATGGCATTAGGTGCGCACATGCTCGAAACAGCTGGGGAACAGGAAAGGGCCATCATGATCAGATCCATGACCGGGTTTGCCTCGGGGAAGGGAACTTTTGGCCCGCACAGCTGGTCGTGGGAACTTCGCAGCGTAAACGGTAAGGGGCTGGACATGCGTCTGCGTGTGCCCGATTGGTTGACCGGTCTCGAAGTCGCGTTGCGGGCGTCCCTGTCCAAATCCCTGAGCCGGGGAAACGTGACCCTGTCGATGCGCTTGAACCGCGAGGATTCTGCCCCGGAACCGGCCTTGAACGAAACCGCGATGGCTGCGGCCCTGACCGCTCTTGAGCGAACGGAAGCGCTGGCAGCTGCGCGCGGCATCACGCTTGCGCCGTCGCGTGCGTCAGATCTTTTGGCGCTCAAGGGGATGATGGACGCAGGAACCGAGGCCGACGATCCGGCTCCGCTTGTTGCTCATCTGACGTCCGAATTCAAAGATCTTCTGGCGGCGTTCATAGATATGCGCAAAACCGAAGGGGCAGCTTTGGCCGCGGTCTTGAACACGCAACTGGATCAGGTCGCGGAGCTGACGGCGCAGGCCGCAGAGATTGCCGAGCAACGCAAAGACAAGATGACCGAGGGGCTGCGCGAGAATCTCGCGCGGGTGCTGGAGAATGCGCAGGGCGCGGATCCCGATCGTGTCGCGCAAGAGCTGGCGATGATCGCGGTCAAGGCGGATATCACCGAAGAAATCGATCGCCTGACCGCGCATGTAGGGGCCGCTCGTGAGTTGTTGGCACAGGAAGGAGCCGTGGGCCGCAAGCTGGATTTCCTGATGCAAGAGTTCAATCGCGAAGCCAACACGCTGTGTTCCAAGGCGCAAAGCTCGGACCTGACATCGGTCGGGCTGGAACTGAAAGCGGTGATCGATCAGATGCGCGAGCAAGTGCAGAATGTGGAATAAGAATGGGAACGACTGACATGGCGGACCGCCGAGGCCTACTAATCATCCTGTCTTCTCCGTCCGGAGCGGGCAAATCGACCCTGGCCAGACGGCTGATGGCCTGGGATACGGATCTGGAATTCTCGATCTCGGCGACGACCCGTGCCCCGCGCCCCGGGGAAGAGCATGGGCGCGAGTATTTCTTCCTGTCCGAGGACGAGTTCAAACAGCAGGTCGCTGATGGGCAGATGCTGGAACACGCCCATGTATTCGGAAACTTCTATGGTTCGCCTGCCGAGCCGGTCAAAAATTCGATCAATGCCGGTAAGGACGTATTGTTCGACGTCGATTGGCAGGGCGAAGTGCAGATCCGGAATTCGGATCTGGGCAAACACGCGTTATCGATTTTCATTCTGCCGCCGTCCATCCCCGAGCTGCGCCGCCGGCTGGAAACGCGCGGGCAGGACAGTGATGACGTCATCGCCCGTCGGATGCTCAAAAGCTGGGATGAAATCAGTCACTGGGGCTATTACGACTACGTCCTGATCAACGATGACCTCAAGGCAACCGAAGAAAAGCTGAAAACCATCGTCAGCGCGGAACGGATGCGCCGCATTCAGCAACCCAGGTTGCAACAGCACGTCCGCAAGTTGCAGAGAGAATTCGAGGGACTGTCATGACAGTTTACGCTTTGGGCGAGCACGCTCCGCACATTCACGACGACACCTGGGTCGCGCCGGATGCCAATCTGATTGGGAAGGTTGTGCTGGAGCAGGGAGCCTCGGTCTGGTTCGGCTGCACGATTCGCGCGGATCACGAAGAAATCCGGATCGGCGAGGGCAGCAACGTTCAGGAAAACTGCGTGATGCATATCGACGCCGGTTTTCCCCTGATGATTGGTCGAAACTGCACCATCGGCCACAAGGTGATGCTGCATGGCTGCACCATAGGCGAAAACACGTTGGTCGGAATGGGCGCAATCGTCCTGAACGGGGCAAAGATCGGCCGGAACTGTCTGATCGGAGCAGGGGCCCTGATCACGGAGGGCAAGGAAATCCCCGACAATTCGCTTGTCATGGGATCGCCGGGCAAGGTCGTACGCCAGCTTGATGAGGCTGCGGCGCAAAGGATCACGTTCAGTGCGCTGCACTATCAGGAGAACATGCGCAAATTCCGCGATACCCTGAAACCTGCGCTTTGACGCGAAGGAATGAGTGGGTTTTGACGCATGACCGAAGACGTTCTTAAGGAGATTGTTCTTGCGATCCCGTTGCCGGCGCTGATGGTGGATCAGACCGAACGGATCATTGCCGCGAACACAGATGCAACGTCCCTTCTGGGCCAGAACATTGTTGGACGTCATTTTGCGACCATATTGCGACAGCCACAGGTTCTGGACGCGATCGAGCAAAGCCTGACAAGCAGAAGCGCAAAGAAAGCACGTCATCTGTCCAATGACGGTGCGCAGGACACAACATACGCAGTTGAATGCAGATACATGAACGGGGTCGCTTCGGAAGGGGCCGTTATGGTCACGTTTCAGGATACCACCCATCTGGAACACGCCAGCCAGATGCGGCGGGATTTTGTGGCCAATGTCAGTCATGAATTGCGCACACCGTTGACCGCTTTGATGGGGTTTATCGAAACCTTGCGCGGTCCGGCCCGGGATGACCCCGCCGCGCGTGACCGGTTCCTCAAGATCATGGCCGATGAGGCCAACCGGATGAACCGTCTGGTCGGGGATCTGTTGTCGTTGAACCGGGTCGAAAGCGAAGAACGTGTTCGACCCAGACAACAGCTGGAACTTACCGGTCTTCTTCAATCCACGATAAACTCGCTGCGGCCCCTTGCCGAAGACGCCGGTGTGGTTTTGTCGCTGGACGTGAAAAACGGCCCGCTTTCAGCCACCGGTGACGGCGACCAGTTGCGACAGGTTTTCACCAATCTTATCGAGAACGGGATCAAGTATGGTGCCAGTGGCGGTAGTGTTACGGTACGTGTCCTGCCGGTGGACAGGGATCCGGCGATGCGCGGCCCGGCGGTTCGAATCCAGTTCATAGACGAAGGCCCCGGCATAGATGCCGTTCACCTGCCGCGCCTGACAGAGCGATTCTATCGCGCCGACAGCCACAGGTCGCGGCAGCTGGGCGGAACCGGGCTTGGCCTTGCGATCGTGAAGCATATCGTCAATCGCCATCGTGGAAGACTTCGTGTCGAAAGCGAATTGGGAAAAGGCTCTGTTTTTACGGTTATTTTGCCCCGTTGAAACAGCTTGGAATGCAAGTCTGCTTTTGATCTGACCCCGTGGGGCATTGGCGTTTTATTGGAAAAAACGCAAAAAAACCCCTGCTGTCATAAAACCGTTACGCATGTGTCACAAAAGGCTTACGCACGCGCCATAGGGGTCCCCGCAGGATCATCATGGTGGTGATCAAGCACATCTTTTCAGGGAGACTGAAATGTCCTTTGTAAAACTGTCGGCATCTGCGCTGGCTATCGCTGCCGTCTCGGCGACCACTGCTGCGGCGCGTGACAATGTTCAGATCGCCGGTTCGTCGACCGTTCTGCCTTATGCCTCGATCGTAGCCGAACTGTTCGGTGAAAACACAGACTTTCCAACTCCGGTTGTTGAATCCGGCGGTTCGTCGGCTGGTCTGAAGCGGTTCTGCGAAGGCGTTGGCGAAAACACCATCGACGTTGCAAACGCATCCCGCGCGATCCGTGAAAAAGAGATCAAAGCCTGTGCCGAAAACGGTGTGACCGACATCATGGAAGTCCGCATCGGTTATGACGGCATCGTATTCGCAAGCCAGCAGACCGGGCCTGCCTTTACCGCGTTCGAACCGTCCGACATTTTCAACGCTCTGGGTGCAAAAGTTCTGAAAGACGGCCAGATCGTTGACAACCCGTACAACACCTGGGCCGAGTTCAACCCGGAACTGCCCGATGTTGAAATCGCAGGCTTCATCCCGGGCACCAAGCACGGCACCCGCGAAGTATTCGAAGAAAAAGTTCTGCTGATCGGCTGTGAAGAAACCGGCGCCATGGAAGCCATGATCGCGGGCGGTATGAGCGAGGACGACGCTGAAGACGCCTGTCTTGCGGTTCGCACCGACGGCAAATCGGTCGATATCGACGGTGACTACACCGAAACCCTGGCGCGTATCGACACCAACCCCAACGGTATCGGCGTGTTTGGTCTGGCGTTCTACGAGAACAACACCGACAAGTTGAAGGTTGCCACCATGTCGGGTGTCGCACCGTCGACCGAAACCATCTCGACCGGCGAATATCCGGTTTCTCGCCCGCTGTTCTTCTACGTGAAGAAAGCTCATATCGGCGTGATCCCGGGCCTGAAGGAATACGCGCAGTTCTTCACCCATGACGAAATCGCCGGTCCGTCGGGCCCGCTTGCCAACTATGGCCTGGTCGCCGATCCCGAACTGGCAAAAACTCAGGACGCGATCTCCAACGAAGTCACCATGGGTTCGGGCAGCTGAGCCTGACGTCAGTTTAACGCAAATAGGGGCGACGGATCAGTCGCCCCTTCACTGTCTTTTTACTACACGCAATCGAAGGCAATGGGGGTGTTATGCCGATACTTTGGCTCTTTCTGATCGTTTCGGCGATCGCGGCTGTCGGCTATCTGTTGGGACGCAAACGCGCGCTGCAAAACGCTGGTGGTGACAGTCGGAATCTGCATTCCCTGCCATCATTTTACGGTGCAAACGTTGCGCTGAAGACGCTTGTGCCGGCCTTCGGCCTCTTGATCGTGTGGCTGTTGGCGCAGCCTTTCTTTCTCAATGCGCAGGTGTCGGGCATGATATCCGACTCCGTGATAAAGGAAGGTTCCTCTCGCAGCCTGGTGATGGCCGAAGTACGCCGCACCGCCGCCGGGCTGGACAATGCGGTTGCGCAAGGAAACCTGACCGAGAACGCCGCCAGTGATGCCGATGCGAATGTCGCCGAGATCACCCAGCTTTTGAAGGACGCGGGGCAGGTGGTGACCTCGGACATCACTCAACCGGTATTGCGCGCTGCGCAGAGCTATCGCGCCATGAGCTCGACCGGGTATGCGATCATGTCCATTGCCGTTGTCGCGGTTGCCTTGATCGGTGCCGTAGCGGGCTGGTTGCAAATCAACGCCGAATACCGTGCGCGCAACGTTGTGGAACAGGGGGTTCGTGTCCTGCTTATGGCGGCCGCGTCGGTTGCCATTCTAACAACGGTGGGCATTGTCCTGTCTCTTGTGTTCAACACCTGGGAGTTCTTCAAACTATACCCGGCGTCAGATTTCTTTTTCGGCATGACCTGGGCGCCCAGCTTTTCGGGCCGCGGCGGGTTGTCCGAACTTGGTATCTTGCCGCTGCTGTGGGGGACGCTCTACATCTCTGTCGTGGCGTTGCTGGTTGCAGTGCCGATCGGGTTGTTTGCCGCGATCTATCTCAGCGAATACGCTTCGCCCCGCTTGCGCTCTGTCGCCAAGCCGCTGCTTGAGGTGCTGGCCGGGATTCCGACCATCGTTTACGGTCTCTTCGCTTTGTTGACCGTTGGTCCGCTGCTGTTGGATGTTTTTGGTGAAAATGGCCTGGGCTGGATGAAAGCCGGCACCGCCGTCATGACTGCGGGTCTGGTGATGGGGATCATGTTGATCCCGTTTGTCTCATCGCTGTCTGACGACATCATCAACGCCGTGCCGCAGGCAATGCGCGATGGTTCCTACGGTCTTGGCGCCACGCAATCGGAAACCATCCGTCAGGTCGTTCTGCCCGCCGCGTTGCCCGGTATCGTCGGCGCGATCCTTCTGGCGGCATCGCGCGCCATCGGCGAGACCATGATCGTGGTTCTCGGGGCAGGGGCCGCGGCCCGCCTCAGCCTGAACCCGTTCGAAGCCATGACAACCGTGACAGCCAAGATCGTCAGCCAGTTGACGGGGGACGCCGACTTTGCCTCGCCCGAGGCGCTGGTCGCCTTCGCACTTGGCATGACCCTTTTCATTCTAACCTTGGGGCTCAACGTGTGTGCCCTGTATATCGTGCGCAAGTATCGGGAGCAGTACGAATGACCGACACCAGTATGCAAAGCCCCCAATCCGGTCGCCATATGATCTCGCTTACGGCTCCGGATGAACGTACGACGAAACGTGCCAAAGCCGAGAAACGGTTCCGCGCTTATGGCATCGCCGCAATCGCAACCGGTCTGTTCTTTCTGGTTGTTCTGTTCGCTTCGATCCTGTCGCAGGGGATTCCGGCCTTCCAACGCACGGTCGTCAGCATTGAATTCACACTGACCGAACCGCAGCGGGACGAGGCCGAAGGGGCCCTGTTCAAGACAAAAGTCTATTCCGACTTGTTCGTCGCCCAGTTGAACAGTGAACTTGCTGAACGCGGAATCAGCGTTGATTTTGATGAGGCCGCGATCGAGCGTCTTTTGGGTAAAGTCGGCGGAACGATCCGGACCTTCTATACCGAAAACCCTGACAAGCTGGGCCAGCCGGTTCAATTCGATCTGGCAGCATCCAGCCGGGTGGACGGATACTTCAAAGGCCGCGTATCCCGCGACACGATACAAGACAGCCGGTTTCTGCAAAAAAGCGATCTGGATCTGGTCGATGCGCTGGAACAGGCCGGCATCATCAAGCAGGCATTCAACTGGCCCTTCATCACCGGAGCGGACGCAGGCGTGGACAACCCCGGCGGCGCAGGCATCGGTGTCTCGGTTGTGGGATCATTCTTCATGATGCTGGTCGTTCTGTGTCTGTCTCTGCCGATTGGCGTTGCAGCTTCGATCTATCTCGAAGAATTTGCGCCGCAGAACAAGCTGACTGACCTGATCGAAGTGAACATTTCGAACCTGGCCGCGGTTCCGTCCATCGTCTTCGGCATTCTGGGCCTGGCCGTTTTCATTCAGTTCATGCACCTGCCGCAATCGGCACCGCTGGTCGGCGGTCTGGTTCTGACCCTGATGACGCTTCCAACGATCATCATCTCGACCCGTGCGTCTTTGAAGGCCGTGCCTCCGTCGATCCGCGATGCGGCGTTGGGGGTAGGGGCGTCGAAAATGCAGGCAGTGTTTCACCACGTGCTGCCACTGGCTGCGCCAGGCATTCTGACAGGTACCATCATCGGTCTGGCGCAAGCCTTGGGCGAAACCGCACCTCTTTTGCTGATCGGCATGGTGGGGTTTGTCGCACGCGGATATCCCGAAGGCTTTCTGGCAGGCTTTACCGAGCCGAATTCAGCCATGCCCGCCCAGATCTATACATGGGCCGCACGTGCTGACGCGGGCTTTTACGAGAAGGCGTGGGGTGGGATCATCATACTTTTGATGTTCCTGCTGACCATGAATATCATCGCAATCATCTTGCGCCGCCGCTTTGAACGCCGCTGGTAAATGGGGGCTTGAATGAACGACATGACACGAGTGGAGAGAACCGTGGACTCCAAAGACATCAAGATCAACGCCAAGAACGTACAGGTTTTCTACGGTGAAACCCACGCCATCAAAGACGTGAGCGTTGAGATCGAAGACAAGACCGTCACGGCCTTCATAGGGCCATCTGGTTGTGGCAAGTCCACCTTCCTGCGCTGCCTGAACCGGATGAACGATACCATCGATATCTGCCGCGTCGAAGGCGACATCCTGCTGGATGGTGAAGACATCTATGACAAGCGTGTCGATCCGGTCCAGTTGCGCGCCAAGGTCGGGATGGTGTTCCAAAAACCCAACCCGTTCCCGAAATCGATCTATGACAACGTGGCCTATGGCCCGCGCATTCACGGCATGGCCCGCAACAAGGCGGAACTGGATGAAATCGTGGAAAAATCCTTGCGCCGCGGCGCGATCTGGGATGAGGTCAAGGATCGTCTGGATGCACCTGGAACCGGCCTGTCCGGCGGCCAGCAGCAGCGTTTGTGCATCGCCCGGGCCGTCGCCACCGAACCCGAAGTTCTGTTGATGGACGAGCCGTGTTCGGCCCTTGATCCGATTGCGACCGCACAGGTCGAAGAGTTGATCGACGAACTGAGGTCGCGGTTTTCCGTTGTGATCGTCACCCACTCGATGCAGCAGGCGGCACGGGTCAGTCAGAAAACGGCCTTTTTCCACTTGGGCAATCTGGTTGAATTCGGTGAAACCGGGCAGATTTTTACCAATCCGATAGATCCGCGCACGGAAAGCTACATTACCGGCCGCATCGGCTAAGCACAGGTATCTGACAATGAGCGAACAACATATTGCAACTGCTTTTGATCGCGACCTCGAGGCGATCCAAGCGCATATCATGAAGATGGGCGGGCTGGTCGAGGCCGCCATCATAGGCGCGGCCCGCTCGCTGGAAACCCGCGATGAAGAGTTGGCGCAAGAGGTGCGAAAAGGCGACAAAGCCATCGACGCGCTTGAAGAACTGATCAACGAAGAAACGGCCAGGTTGATTGCGCTGCGTGCACCCACCGCCGGTGACTTGCGGCTGATCCTGTCGGTTCTGAAGGTATCCGGCAACCTTGAGCGTATTGGCGACTATGCCAAGAATATCGCCAAACGAACCACGGTTCTGGTCAATGCCAGCGAGATCAACGGAAGCGCTGCGGCCCTGCGCCGTATGGCACGCGAGGTCGAACGGATGCTGCGTGATGCACTGGATGCCTATATCCAGCGCGATGCGGAACTGGCCACAGACGTCATCAACCGTGATGAAGAGGTTGACCAGATGTATAACGGGCTGTTCCGGGAGTTTCTGACGTTCATGGCCGAAGACCCACGCAATATCTCGGCCTGCATGCACCTGCATTTTATTGCCAAGAACATCGAACGCATGGGCGATCACGTAACCTCGATCGCCGAACAGGTCGTGTATCTGGTCACCGGCGACCGCCCGGCCGAAGCCCGGCCCAAGGCTGACAACACGTCGCAAACCGTGTAGGAGACGAGTGAGATGTCCGCAGATCAACCTACCGTTCTGGTTGTAGAGGATGAAATGGCCCAGCGTGAAGTCTTGGCCTACAACCTTGAAGCTGAAGGGTTTCGGGTTTCAAAGGCTGGCAACGGCGAAGAAGCCATGCTGTTGGTAGACGAAGACTGTCCGGACATCATTGTTCTGGACTGGATGATGCCCAATCTGAGCGGTATCGAGGTCTGCCGACGCCTGAAAAGCCGCCCGGACACGCGTTCAATCCCGATTATCATGTTGTCGGCCCGGACCGAGGAAGTCGACAAAGTTCGCGGTCTTGAAACCGGCGCGGATGATTACGTGGTCAAGCCATATTCCGTGGTCGAGCTGATGGCGCGCGTTCGCACGCAATTGCGCCGCGTCCGTCCTTCGACCGTTGGTTTGCGCCTGGAATTCGATGACATCATTCTTGACTCCGAGACGCACAAGGTTAGCCGGGACAACAAACCCCTAAAACTTGGGCCGACCGAGTTCCGGCTTCTCAGCACATTCATGGAAAAGCCGGGCAGGGTCTGGAGCCGCGAGCAATTGCTGGACCGGGTTTGGGGTCGCGACATCTATGTCGATACGCGAACCGTTGATGTGCATATCGGGCGATTGCGCAAAGCTCTGACGCAATATGGCGGGACCGACCCAGTACGAACCGTCCGCGGCGCTGGATACGCCCTGGGGTAACCACATCCTGCGCGCATGACGCCAAAATCGTTTGATTTTTTGCAGAACTCGTATTTGTGGGTGGCGCCCCCGTGGCGGTAACTGATATTCGCATAATCGGTATTATGGTAATTAGTAGTTCCTTGTAACTTGGCCGCAAAGTGAACACTCTGCCCAGAACACGCAAAACTAGTTTTGGAACGCGCCATGGAGCTCAGAGATAAAACTGTCATCGTGACCGGTGCCGCAGATGGCATTGGCCGGGGTTTGGCGGAACGTTTTGCTCAGGAAGGTGCGCGCGTCATCTGTTCGGATATTGACGAGGCCGGAGCCCGTGAAGTCGCAACCCAAACTGGCGGCGTTGCCTTCACATGTGACGTTTCGGATGAGGAACAGATCAAAGCGTTGATTGATTCCACCGAAGATACTGTTGGCCCAATTGATCTGTTCTGTGCAAATGCCGGAATCCTGACACTTGGCGGTCTGGATGTTCCCAATGATCAATGGGAAAAAATTTGGAAAATCAACGTGATGTCCCACGTGTGGACCGCGCGCCATTTGGTGCCTCGTATGATCGGTCGCGGCGGCGGATATATTCTGACGACGGCCTCTGCGGCGGGTTTGCTGAACCAACCCGGTGCGGCGCCATACGGTGTCACGAAACACGCGGCGGTCGGATTTGCCGAGTGGCTGTCGCTGACATATGGCGCCAAAGGTCTGCGGGTTTCGGTTCTTTGTCCTCAGGCGGTTCGGTCGAAAATGACTGAAGGACATGAGGTTTCAGTAGCATCGATCGACGGAATGCTGGAACCCGAAGACGTCGCTGAAACCTGCTTACAAGCCATCCGGGAAGAACGATTTCTGGTTCTTCCGCATCCGCAGGTGTTGGATTACCTGCAACTCAAAGCGGCCGACTACGATCGCTGGCTGGGCGGAATGCGAAAGTTGAATCAACACTTTACGCCGGATACTTGACGTTTTCTCTGAACCTTCCTCATAAGACCTTCCTGAGCTACCGACGCGACCAGGGTTCCGTCTTCTGAATAGATCGATCCGCGATTAAAGCTGCGTCCCTGCCCCGTCCACGGAGAATCCATCACATACAGATGCCAGTTTTGAAATTTCACAGGTGCATGAAACCACAAAGCATGGTCCAGACTGGCGCCGTTGAACTCTCCGGAAAACCAGCTTAGCCCGTGCGGTCGCAAACCTGACGACATCAGGTTCATATCAGACGCATAGGCCAAAAGCAGGTGTTGAGTTTTTGCGTCCGCAGACGCGGCAGCCGCCATGCGAAACCAGGTTTTGTTGCGGTCATCCGACACTTCGGGGTTGAACGGATCCAGATGGTCCACCTCGCGGACTTCGATCGGGCGTTCACGCAGAAGCTCACCGCGAAAACCTTCGGGCACGCGATCCACATATGCGTGTCGAAGCTCGGATCGCGATGGGTACGTCTGCGGAGGATTCACGGTTGGCATCGGATGCTGATGATCCCAACCTTCATCCTGAACGTGAAAGGAAGCTGACATGTTCAGGATCTGCTTTCCATTTTGAATGGCGACAACGCGACGGGTTGTGAACGACCCGCCGTCACGCGCCCTATCCACCTGATAAATAACAGGTTTATCTGGATCCCCGGGGCGGATAAAATAGGCGTGCAGGGAATGGCACAACCGGTCTTCCACGGTTTTGTATGCTGCGGCAAGGGCCTGCGCGATGACCTGACCGCCGAAAATTCGGGTCGGTGTTTCTCCACCCGATCCTGTGCCGCGGAAAAGATCGACTTCAAGCCGTTCGATATCCAGAAGGTCCAATAAGATGCGTTCCGCTTCGGTCATTGTCTGCTCATGGGCTAATTGATCGAAACCCGGGTATCAGCCTAAGCAATATCATTCAATCATGGCGGCGTGCACCAAGGCCTTGAGTTCAGCCCGGGATGGATAGGAACTGGACGGCGACAATTGCGTGAAGAACACAGCCGTCAGATCGTTCTGCCAGTCGATCCAGAAATAGGTCGAGGCCATGCCACCCCAGCTGAAATCACCGACGGACCCTGGCACGCGCACCCGACCCGGGTTGAGGACAATCGACCCTGCAAGGCCAAATCCCATGCCTTCCATGGGCTGTTCCGCAAAGCTCTTTGGTCCCATCGAAGCGATATCACCCGGCAAGTGGTTGCGCATAATGAAGTCCACCGTTTTCGGGCCAAACAGTTGATGCCCGTTGCCGGACCCGCGATTGCGAAGCATGTCAACGAACTTGACATAGTCATCGATTGTGGAAACCAGCCCACCGCCGCCCGAGAACGTTGTCGCATTCGCGAATGGAGAGGTTTCGTGGGCATCCACCAGCCGCAAGGTATCGCCTCCTTGATCCGCGGAATTCAACGCCATCGCGTCGCCAGCCAGCGGCGTATAAAGCGAGGCGAACCGGTCCCCTGCCCCGGCCGGCACGGAAAACCCGGTTTCGCGCATCTCGAGGGGCGCCAGGATTTCCTGCCGGAAGAATTGTTCCAGGGTCTGTCCCGAGACGACCTCGACAACGCGCCCAAGCACATCGGTTCCAACCGAATATTCCCACCGTGTTCCGGGCTGGAAAGCCAACGGTAACTCTGCCAGTTCACGTACGCGATCTTTCAGAAGGCCCTGATTTGGCTTGAAAATAAGGTCCTTTTCATCCATCGCCTCCGGTAGTATCCCGGGATTGAACGGATAGCTGAAACCGCCAGTATGGGTCAGCAACTGATGAAGGGTCGGGCTTGCCGCGTCCTCGGTTTGATCCAGCTTGTCCGCGCCGGGTACCAGAGCCTGCATCTGTTTGAACTCGGGAAGGAAATCCGACAGCGGCGCGTCGAGGTGAAACAGCCCACGTTCCGCCAGCATCATCAAGGCAACAGACGTGACGGGTTTGGTCATCGAGTAGATGCGTACCAGCGCGTCGCGTTGGAACGGCAAGTCCTGTTCAAGATTTCGCAGGCCGCTGGAGTGGAAAAAGACCTCATCCCCCTTGTGCTTCAGCAAAAAGGACGAGCCCGCGTATTTGCGCTGCTCAACATAGCGGTCCATCCAGATGCGAATCCGGTTCAGGCGCGTTTCATCGAACATGACTTGTTTTCGAAGCATTTTTGAGTTCCACCAGAAGTTGACTAATATCGTGTACGCGTAGGGCCTGAAACAACCGCATAACCCGGGCTGAAATGAATGGTTATACCAGCAGAGCCAAGAGGCACGCTTTAAATCCAAGTGATACAGTGAAACCGATACAGATTCGCTTGTAAATTGTTGGACGGCGACGTGCCGTATTGGCCGGGAGGAATAGCATGACGCAAAGCTTAGATTTCGTTTACGATTTTTGCAGCCCAAATGCCTTTCTGGCCCACAAGATGCTGCCAGAGCTGGCCGCGCGGCATAATGCCAAGATCACGTATTACCCCGTCCTTCTGCCTGTTGTTTTCAAGGCAACGCATAACCAAAGCCCGTTTCAGGCGTTTTCCGAAAACCGCCAGAAAACCGCCTATCTTACCCACGACTTGCATCGGTTCGCGCGGCGTCGCGGGCTGAGCTTTCACATGAGCCCGCATTTTCCGATCAATACGAAATTTGCGATGCGCGGCGCCCGGTTCGCCAGCGGTAAATCATGGGAAATTAAGTACATAAACGCCATATTTGATGCCATATGGGTGCATGGGCAAAAGGCGGATGAGCTGGCCGTTCTGATTGACATTCTACACGAAAACGAACTGCCGGTTCGCAAGTTGCGCGAGGCCATGACAAGCCCTGAAATCAAACAGGACCTGAAGGATCAGACCAAATCGTTCGTGCGCCGCGGCGTTTTTGGCGTTCCCAGCCTGTTTTACGGCTCTGAAATGTTCTTTGGCAAGAACAGCTTGCCGAACCTGGAAATTGAGCTGTCGAAAAACAAGAAACGAAACAAATCCAACACGTTGTGAGCAGGAGCGGCTTTGACCGCAGCGCGACTCAGAAGGCTTCGGCGAAGATATTGCCCGATGTTACAACGTTGATCCCACCAGAAACCGGGACAATCGAACCGGTTACATAACTGCCCCCGCGTCCGCACAGAAACAGCACGCACCCCGCTATATCTTCATCACAGCCGACGCGCCCAAGCGGCACTGACTTGCCGACCTTTTCACGCTTGTCCTCATCCGCCGTAGCAAAGGCTGTCATCCGCGATACGAACGGCCCCGGAGCCAGCGCGTTGACCGTTACGTGGTAGGGCGACAGTTCCTTGGCCATTATTTTTGTCAGATGCAGTACCGCAGCCTTGGAGGCTGAATAGCTATAGGCGCCATCCCCCATGGGAACCTCTCCCATCACGGACCCGACGTTCACGACCCTGGCCGGATCGTCTGCGGTTCCGGATTGCATCAACATCGGCAGCAGCCTCTGGGTAAGCTCGAATACCCCGGCCACGTTGACCGACATCACCTTGTCCCACGCGTCATACGGAAACTGGCCCATGGGTGCTCCCCAGGTCACGCCAGAATTATTCATAAGAATATCAAGTCTTTCCGTCCGGTCCTGAATGTCCGAAACCAGTTTAGCTATACTTGCCTCGCTGCCGATGTCTCCGGCAAACCCTTCGGCACTTCCCGGTGCCTCCAGTGCATTCAGATCGGCGGCGGCCGCGACACACGCGTCCCCGTTCCGAGAAGCGATCAACACGCGCGCGCCGGCCCTGACCAACGCCTCTGAGGCCATCCGACCGATACCCGTGGCGCCTCCGGTGACCAATGCGGTTTTGCCGGGCAGCGAGAAAAGGGTATCGGGGGTCATTGTCGTGTTCCTCTGCTAAATCTGATTTCGGTTGCATTCCGACCAGATTCAAAACCTTGTCGTCTTTACAGCAATTAGCCGTCCGCTGCGTTGGCGCGAAACCGGGTTGCACCAAAATTCCACATGACAATCTTCAATCGCATCAGACACGGTTTGCAAGGATTACTCAGCGTCGCAAAGGGCCGGCCGATAAGCCTGGGTAGTTTCAATGTTCGGATACTGAAACCGACGACAATGCGCCCGAAAACCTGTTTTCCCGCTAACGAAAAGCGGATGTAGATGTGCGGCCCAAGTCCAAACGGACGCGCGGCGTCGTCATGTCGAAGGACTGAACTTGGTTTACTCTTCCATCTCAAGGTCTGTTTTCAGGGCAACTGTCTGTATTCAATCCACCAAAGTCAGGTAGACAACCCGGCCTTTTCGCGTCTATGAACCAAGTATGGGGATCGTGAAAACATGCATAACGTTTTGGTATTGAATGGCCCAAACCTCAATCTGCTTGGCACACGGCAGCCCGAGGTTTACGGCAGCACGACACTACATATGATCGAGGACCGTTGCGTTCAGCATGGCGCCTCCATTGGGCTGGACGTCACCCACCTGCAATCCAATCACGAAGGTGTGCTGCTTGACGCCATTCACGCGGCCCGCGGTGTACAAAGCGGGCTGATACTGAACGCAGGCGCGTTCACGCATACGTCGATTGCCCTCATGGATGCGATTGCATCGGTGGAACTGCCGGTTGTCGAAGTGCATCTTTCCAACATTCATGCCCGGGAAGCCTTTCGGCACAGGTCCTACATAGCCCCTGTCGCACTGGGTCAGATCTGTGGCTTCGGTGCCCACAGCTATATTCTCGCGCTGGACGCGCTCGCGGCCCATCTGAAGGCGGGCAGCGCGACATGAAGCTCAAGGAATATCTTCGCTTTGTCAGCTACGCCAAAACCCTGGAAGACCTGTGGGATGCACATTGCCGGCAAATGGCCGAGTTCGGATTTACCCGCCTGATCTATGGGTACACGCAATTCCGGACGGCCACGTCCTTGGGTGACCCGGAAGATTTCGTAATCCTGACGAACCACAAACGGGCTTATGTGGACGGGTTCATCAAGGATGGTCTGTATTTTCACGCTCCGATGTTGAAGTGGGCCTTGGACAACGAAGGCGCCGCCAGCTGGAAAATGTTGCAGGACATGAGCTCGGGCGGAACGATGACCGCGAAGGAGCGCGAAGTTTTCGAGTTCAACAAATCCATGGGCGTGGTTTCCGGCTATACCGTAAGCTTCAACTCGGTTTCCATGCGCTCGAAGGGGGCGATTTCCCTGTCGGCCAATGATGGGCTGAGCCAGGAAGATGTGGATGCGGTCTGGGAAGAGCACGGCGACGACATTCTGCTTATGAACAATGTCGCCCACCTGAAAATCCTGACATTGCCGTTTCTTCCGCCGAACCGGGCACTTACCAAACGCCAACGCGAAGCTTTGCAGTGGGTTGGTGACGGGAAAACCACTCAGGATATCGCGCTGTTGATGGGACTGACATCTGCAACGGTAGAGAAGCACCTGCGACTCGCGCGTGAGGCGCTTTCGGTCGAAACGACGGCACAAGCGGTTCTCAAGGCGTCACTGCACAACCAGATGTTCATTATGGAAGCATAACCGCAATATTTTGACGCTATCCCGCGTCAGTTTACCCTAGGTAAGGAAATCACTACTTTTCAAACTAATCGTAAAAGTTGCAAAGTGAGAGTGTTCCGTGAGTGGTGGCTTTAGCCAGGGAACATTGGATTGGATCTTTGCAATAACAAAGCTCTCCGATCACTCTGACAAGGGGGCGCTTATTTGTCCGCGTACCGGTGTCGGAATTTTGGGGGGCCTCGACCATCCCCATCATGCGGGGCCCTCCAATCCTTCTATACTTATGGAAGTATGCTTTTTGCCGGTGGCAGAAAAAAAGGGTTACGCAGTGCGTAACCCTTTAGATTTGTTGGGAAAGGCCGTTGCCGGTACTTTCCCTGTAACGTTTTAGCCTTGCGCGGCTTTGGCGACTTCAGCGGCGAAATCTTCTTTTTCAACCACGATACCTTCGCCAACTTCCAGACGGATGAAGCCGGTGATGGTTGCGCCGGCTTCCTTGGCCGCTGCTTCGACGGTCAGGTCAGGGTTCACGACAAACTGCTGGTTCAGCAGAGTCGATTCCGCGACGAACTTCTTCATACGGCCTTCGATCATCTTTTCGATCACTTGCTCCGGCTTGCCGGATTCGCGGGCGATGTCCATCTGGACCTGCTTTTCTTTTTCGACAATTGCCGGGTCCATGTCTGCTTCGGACAGGGCCGCCGGGTTCACAGCGGCGATGTGCATTGCAACCTGCTTGCCGATCGCTTCGTCGCCACCGGTCAGGGCAACCAGAACGCCGATTTTGCCCATGCCGTTGGTGGCTGCGTTGTGGACGTAGGACACAACAGTGTCGCCCGACAGTTTGGCCATGCGGCGTACCGACATGTTCTCGCCGATGGTGGCGATCTTGTCGGTCAGGGTGTCGGCAACGGATTTGCCACCCAGATCAGCAGCCAGCAGCGCGTCAACATCTGCAACGCCTTCTGCGGCAAATGCGATCTTGCCAACCATTTCCTGGAACTCGGCGTTTTTCGCAACGAAGTCGGTTTCCGAGTTCACTTCGACAGCAACACCGTTGCCACCGTTGACGTGGACTGCAACCAGACCTTCTGCTGCGGTACGGCCCGATTTCTTGGCCGCTTTGGCCAGACCTTTGGTGCGCAGCCAGTCAACGGCTTCGTCCATGTTGCCGCCGGTTTCGGTCAGCGCTTTTTTTGCGTCCATCATGCCTGCGCCGGTCGAGTCGCGCAGTTCTTTAACCATTGCTGCTGTGATTGCCATCTTTAGGCTCTCCTCAATTCAAACGGAATTGGGGCAGGTCATACCCTGCCCCATATGTCATTTACGTGACGGGCAGCTTACGCTTCGGCTTTGGCTTCCGGTGCGGCTTCTGCTTCGGCGGGCGCTTCTTCTGCAACGACTTCTTCAACCGGTGCTTCTTCGAATGCGCCAAGGTCAACGCCTGCCGCACCCATCTGAGCGGTCATGCCGTCCAGAGCGGCACGTGCGGCCAGATCACAGTACAGCGCGATGGCGCGGGCTGCGTCATCGTTGCCGGGGATGATGTAGTCAACGCCGTCGGGCGAGCAGTTGGTGTCAACCACAGCCACAACCGGGATACCCAGCTTGTTGGCTTCGGCGATGGCCAGTGCTTCTTTCTTGACGTCGATAACGAACAGCAGGTCAGGAACGCCGCCCATCTCGCGGATACCGCCCAGCGAAGCCTGCAGCTTGGCCTGGTCACGCTCCATGCCCAGACGCTCTTTCTTGGTCAGGCCTTCGGCGCCCGATTCCATCGCTTCGTCGATCTGGTTCAGACGGTTGATCGACTGGGAAACGGTTTTCCAGTTGGTCAGCGTGCCGCCCAGCCAGCGGTGGTTCATGTAGTACTGAGCCGACTTTTCAGCCGCTTCCGCGATCGGGCCAGCAGCCTGACGCTTGGTGCCAACGAACAGAACGCGGCCGCCTTTGGCAACGGTGTCACGAACGGCCTGCAGCGCCTGGTCCAGCATCGGAACGGTCTGGGTCAGGTCCATGATGTGGATGCCATTGCGCGAGCCGTAGATGAACGGGCCCATGCGGGGATTCCAACGCTGTGTCTGGTGACCGAAGTGTACGCCAGCTTCCAGCAGCTGACGCATGGTGAACTCGGGAAGAGCCATGCTATGTTTTCCTTTTCCGGTTTACGCCTCGGCGGGGGTGAAAGAAGCGAATGCTCCAACCGGCGGGCCAGATAGGGATGTCTCCCCTACAAGGCCCAAACCCCGCCTGCGGGTTTGAATGGCGCGCGTATACGGCAGGTTTGAAGGCAGCGCAAGGGTCAAACCCTTATTTTTCAAGCCGCGCCAATGCATGCGCGTGGCGCACTGCTGCCGCGCAATGGGCCGCCAGTTCCTTGCGGTTGGCGAAATCCCTGACCCGGGCGGGTGCGTGATAGATCAGTTCGACGGACCCCTGCCTGCGCGCGCCCAATGTCTTGAGCAGATGGGGCGCGAAATCCATATCACCCCACCAGCCATAGAACCGGTCAGGCTGACCTTTCGGCGCGTGAAACACCACCGAGACCGGTTGAACATACATAAAATCCCGCAGCTCGTCTGCGAAGAAAGCGGCAAAAAGCGTTGTTTTAAATGGCAAAACACGCAATCCGTCGGTCGAGGTGCCCTCTGGGAAAAACAACAGCTTATGTCCGGCCTTCAGGCGTTCTTCGAAGATCGCCGTCTGCTCGCGGGCCTTTTTACGATCCCTCTCGATGAATACGGTCCCGGTGGCCCGTGCCAACCATCCGATACCCGGCCAGTTCGCTACTTCTGCCTTGGACACGAAGTAGACCCTTTTGCGGGCGTTCAGGGCAAAGATATCCAGCCAGGATGTGTGATTGGCGACAACGGCACCGTGTTCCTTCATCAACGCGCCCGAGCAACGAAATCCGATTCCTAGGATTCGGAACGCGTTTCGGCACACGAACTGGCTGATGAACGGTGTGACGGGACGACGAACACCACAAAGTGGCAACTCGATCAGTCGAATGGCCAATAGAACAATCAGCCCACCGAACACAAGGATGGCCAAGGGCAAGCCCCTCAGGATCACCAGAATCCAACCGACAAAACCCAGTTCGATCGGATCCGGCGCATCCTCACTGTTCCAAAGCGGATCATTCACCGGATCAAGCTCCGCCATAGATGCGCTTCTGCCGCTCGTTCATACGGCTCGTATCCAGGATCAGGCACACATCGGTGGTGTTGAAGGAATGATCGATGAACGCCCCCTCACCCACAAACCCGCCAAGCCTCAGATAGGCTTTGATCAGGGCTGGAACCTGCACCATGGCACGGCGACGATCCAGCGCGTCCGGTGCGACAATATCCATGGTCTGAAACACGCTCGGCTGGGCGCGCACCCGCAGGTCTGGCGGCGCCAGATGATTGTGATGCAGCATCGACAGCGGCTGGGCCAGTTCCTGAACATCCGTGCCGTGAAAGCTGGCGACGCCGAACAGAACTTCGATCTGGCGTTCGGCCACATAGCGAGAGAGACCATTCCAGAGATGATACATGGCCGTACCGCCCCGGTAGTCCCTGTGCAGGCACGACCGGCCCAGTTCCAGCAACTTGCGGCCACTTTGCTTGAGAATGCTCAGATCGTATTCGTCTTCGGAATAAAACTGCCCCAACTCAGCGGCGCGATCCCCCGGTAACAGCCTGTAAACGCCGACAACTTCTCCGGTCGCATCATCACGGGCCAGCATGTGATCGAAATAGGGATCAAACCGGTCCCGTTCCAGCCCGGCCACATGATCGACCAGCGCCCCTCCTCCGCCGAGTTCGCGCACAAATACGTCATAACGCAACCGCTGCGCTGCGCGCAGTTCGTCCTGGGTTTCCGCCAGTTTGATCGTGAACGAGGGGCCAGCGTCCGGCATGTCAGACTTATCAATCCTGTTTTATCAACGCGGCTGATACCTCAGTTCTTCGGGGGAAGGCAACAAGTGGGAATCTGGTCTTTTCCGTTAACTCTTCTTAAACCAGTTTCACGGATCAAAGACCGGCATCAGGGCGATGCGTGTTCCGTCGATTACCACTTTCCCCTGCTCGCGAAAGTTTACGGTGATCTTGCCTGCGATGTTGGACTGAACCTGTCCGACACCCCATTCGGGGAAATCCGGGTGGCGAACAAACATGCCCGGTGCAAGAATAGCATTCATGTCTGTCATTTGGGGCTTCCGGTTCCTGCGGCAGATACCGCAGGAGGTATGCATGGGCAACACGAACGTCAACCTGGCTGAATTGATCGGCTCACGGATCTGCCACGATCTGATCAGCCCGATCGGGGCGATCACCAACGGGCTGGAGCTGTTGGACATGGTTGGTGCTGTCCAGGGCCCCGAGATGGAGTTGATCTCGGGCAGCGTCGGCAGTGCGGGCGCGCGTATCCGGTTTTTTCGGGTTGCCTTCGGATCAGCAGGAGAACAGCCGCTGGGCCGCGCCGAAGTGGCCGAACTGCTCAAGGACATCGAACGCACCGGACGGGTGCGGGTAAACTGGTTTATGACCGAGCCCATGCCGCGCAACCAAATCAAGCTGGCGTTCCTTGCGCTCATGTGCTGCGAAAGTGCCATGCCGATGGGCGGAGAGGTTGAGATCGAGAACCAAGGCGCCAATTGGACAGTGACCGGAACTGCCGACAAGTTGAACGTAGACAATACCTTATGGAAACACGTTGCAACCGGCCGGTTCCCCAACAAGATTACCCCCGCACAGGTCCAGTTCGCTCTGCTGCCGGAAACGGCAAACGCGATGGGTCGGCGCGTTTCCGTGGAAACCGCTGCGACCCGCCTTGTGCTGCGTTTTTAATCCCGAATCGTTCCGTTCCCGCGCACCAGATATTTGAAACTGGTCAACTGGGCGGCCCCCACCGGGCCGCGGGCATGCATTTTGCCCGTGGCGATACCGATCTCGGCGCCCATCCCGAATTCACCACCATCGGCGAACTGAGTCGAAGCGTTGTGCATCAGAATCGCGCTATCCAAGCGCTCAAAGAAACGGGCCGCGGCCCTGTCATCCTCGGTCATGATACAGTCGGTATGGTTCGACCCGTAATGTTGGATATGCGCGATGGCGGCGTCGATATCGACGACGGGCTTGGCCGCGATCACGCTGTCCAGAAACTCTTTTCCCCAATCCTCCGCCGTCGCGGGAATTGTACCCTCGACCGCAAGTGCGCCTTCGGCGTGTACCTCGACCCCTGCTTTCAGCAGCGCGGCGATCACGTCACGCCCCAGCGTTTCGGCGATGTCCTGATGGATCAGCAGGCATTCGGCAGCGCCGCAAATCCCGGTACGGCGCGTCTTGGCATTCAACACCACGTCCAGCGTTTTCTGCGGATCAGCGGCCTTGTCGACATAGATGTGCACGATGCCTTCAAGATGGGCAAAAACAGGCACACGGGCCTCACGCTGGACCAGCCCGACCAACCCCTTGCCGCCGCGCGGAACGATGACGTCGACATAGTCGGTCATGATCAGCAATTCCTGAACCGCCGCACGGTCACGCGTCGGCACCAGTTGAATCGCATCTTCCGGCAGATCGGCGGCCTTCAGCCCCTCGACCAGGCAGGCATGAATAGCAGTCGAAGAATGAAAGCTCTCGGAGCCGCCGCGCAGAATGACGGCATTTCCGGATTTCAGACACAGCGCACCTGCGTCGGCCGTGACATTGGGGCGGCTTTCATAGATCACGCCGATCACACCCAACGGGGTGCGTACGCGTTGGATTTTCAATCCGGTCGGGCGGTCCCATTCGGCCAGCACTTCGCCCACCGGATCGGTCTGTTCAGCCACCGCGCGCAGACCATCGACTATGCCCTGAACACGCGCCTCATCCAGAATCAGCCGATCCATCATCGCCGGGCTCAGACCTTTTTCTCGGCCGAACTCCAGATCCTTCCGGTTGGCTTCGATGATCTGCGCCCGATTGGCCCAAACCGCGTCGGCCGCTGCAATCAGGGCGGCATGTTTGCGTTCTGGGCTCGCAAAAGCCAGATCGCGCGATGCCGCTTTGGCACGTTTCCCAAGATCAGCCATCAGAGCGGGAATGCTGTCGAAATCTTTCATGTCGCGTGCCTTTCAGGTCGTCTTTTCAGTATTTACAGGGCCAGATCATCCCGGTGAATCAAGGCCGCACGGCCGGGATATCCAAGGGTCGCCTCGATCTCGGACGACTTGCGCCCCTTGATCGCGTCAGCCTCCTGCGCGGTGTAACGGCTGATCCCCTGCGCCAGCCGGCGGGCTTTGGGGTCAAGGATCGCGACAGGGTCGCCGCGCCCGAAATCGCCGGTCACTTCGACAATACCCGCGGGCAACAGGCTTTTGCCATTTGCCAGGGCGTTGGCAGCCCCTTCATCGATGGTGATTTCGCCACGCGGTTTCATGGCTGAAATCCAACGCTTGCGCGCAGCGTGCGGATCCAGCGTTGCGGTAAACCACGTACAGTTTGCGCCATTTTCCAGCGTTTTCAGAGGGTTCAGAACCGACCCTTCCGTGATCGCCATCGCACATCCGCCCGCGGTGGCCATCTTGGCGGCCAGCAGCTTTGTCTTCATTCCGCCCTTTGACAAGCCAGAGCCCGCATCGCCCGCCATGGCTTCGATCTCGGGCGTGATCTTGTCGATTGTTTCGAAACGCGTGGCCGAGGCGTCCTCGTTGGGGTTGCCCGAATAGAAACCATCGACATCCGACAGCAGGATCAACTGGTCCGCCCCCACGGTCACCGCGATTTGCGCGGCCAGACGATCATTGTCGCCATACCGGATCTCATCCGTTGCCACGGTATCGTTTTCGTTGACGATCGGCACGACACCCAAACCCAGCAGAGTTTCCAGGGTCGCGCGTGAATTCAGATAGCGGCGGCGATCCTCGCTGTCCTCCAATGTCACCAAAACCTGCGCCGTGGTGATCCCATGAGGCGTCAACGCCTCTTCATATGCGCGCGCCAGACGAATTTGCCCGACGGCAGCGGCGGCTTGCGACTTTTCCAAAGGCAATGTCGCCATGGACAGCCCCAAAACGCCGCGGCCCAGTGCAATCGACCCGGACGAGACGAGGATTACATCTATCCCCTGCCCCTTGAGCCATGCGACATCCTGCGCCAACGAAAACAACCATTCCTTACGCAACAGGCCGGTTTCGCGATCAACAAGCAAAGCCGACCCGATTTTGACAACCAATCGGCGGGCTGAAGTCAGGGTTGCCAAGGCTGCGTCTCCTCAGCGGGTTTCTGACGAACACGATTGTCATCGATCTGGCCGCGCAACGCACGCAAAACCTCGGTTACACCTTGATGAGCAACACCGGACATCATCATCACAGGGCCGCCAACGGCCTCTTCAAGCTCGGCTTTGGCCAAATCACGTTCTTCGTCATCCAGTGCATCGACCTTGTTCAGGACGGTGATCCGGGGTTTCTGGGCCAGTTCGCCACCATAGGCCTCAAGCTCGTGGATAATTGTGCGGTAATCATCGGCAACCGTTTCCGAGGTACCATCGACAAGATGCAGCAGCACGGCGCAGCGCTCAACATGACCAAGAAAGCGGTCGCCTATCCCGCGTCCTTCATGCGCGCCTTCGATCAGGCCGGGGATGTCAGCCACCACGAATTCCACGTTGTCGACCCCCACGACACCCAGATTTGGGTGCAGCGTGGTAAACGGATAATCCGCGATCTTGGGCCGCGCGTTTGACGTGGATGCAAGAAAGGTCGATTTGCCTGCATTCGGCATGCCCAGCAGGCCCACATCGGCGATCAGCTTCAGACGCAGCCAGATCGTGCGGTCAATGCCCGCCTGCCCCGGATTTGCACGCCGGGGGGCCTGGTTGGTGGCCGATTTGAAGTGCAGATTGCCGAAACCGCCGTTGCCCCCTTTCGCCAGTAGAACGCGCTGTCCCACCTCGGTCAGATCGCAGATGACGGTTTCTTCATCCTCATCCAGGATCTCGGTGCCGACAGGTACACGCAGGACAATGTCATCGCCATCCTTGCCGGTACGTTGCTGCCCCCTGCCCGGCTGGCCGTTCTTGGCAAAGAAATGCTGCTGATACCGGAAGTCGATCAGGGTGTTCAGCCCGTCCACGACCTCGGCCCAGACAGAACCGCCCTTACCGCCGTCCCCGCCATCAGGGCCGCCGTATTCGATGTATTTTTCGCGTCGGAAGCTGACGCAGCCGCTACCGCCGGCCCCGGACCGGATGTAGACCTTTGCAAGATCGAGAAATTTCATGGTCTGTCCCCTACTGCAAAGGCCCCATCGGCCACAAGTCAGAGTTTTTTACTGTATGTCCAGGTGGGCACATTCGCATCACGCGCCACCGAATAGCTTTCTGCATCGCCAAGATACTGGAACCCGCAATGAGTCAGGACCCGGGCCGACGCCGGATTGTCTTGAAACACGCTGGCAAACATCGTCGCGTTTTTCAGCGGGTTGGCATTTACCAGTGCTTCGACAGCCATCGACGCAATGCCAGTGTTCCAGTAGATCGGCGCCACCCAATAGCCGACTTCGGACTGGTTCCGATCCAGCCGCTTCAGCGTGATCAGACCAATCAGTTCCGGACCGCCGTCCTTGGTGGCATCCATGACCCAGACGTCCTCATCCCGGTCCTCGGCCATCGAGCGCGTCACAAAGGCCTCGGTCGAGCCGGGGGCCAAAGGATGTGCGATACTCGTCGTCATGCGTGCCACACGCTCATCGCCGGCATAGTGCTCGATCAGCCCCATATCCGACCGACGCAGAGGGCGCAGATCGAACCGCTCGGTTTCTATGACCGGCTGATTTATTATTGTTTCAAGTTTCATGAGTGTGTTCCTCCTCCGAACAACACGAAAAGTACGGACGCAACCGTAAGGCCTGCCAACGTCCACATCAGATATTTTTCAACGGGTCGTCCTTCAACCGCATGGGCAATTCTATCGCCCGCAAAAGTCCAGATCGGATGAAGGATCACCTGGCAAAACAACAAACACAGAGCAATCGTAAACGTCGCTTCGAAACTGGGGGCGCCCGCAGCCACGAACCCGGTGAACCCGGCAATGATCATGGCCCAGGCCTTGGGGTTGAGCGGATGAACAATCAGTCCGGCCAGAAAGCCGGGGGCGTTCCCTTCAGCCTGTTGTCGCGACAAGCGCGTGTTGGCGATCTTCCACGCCAGCCAAAAAATATAGGCCGCTGACGCGTATTTAAGCACCGTAAACACCGCGGGTGCCAGATCCGCGAGATGCAGCAATCCAATGCCGACCGGCCAAATGATCAACTGCTTCCCAAGGATAACACCCCCGACAAAAGGCAACGCGGCGCGAAATCCAAAACGCGCACCAGTACCCAGCAGGACCATGTTGGCCGGTCCCGGCGTGCCGACCTGGCTGGCGGCAAAGATCAGGAAACTGGTGATTGCGACTGTCATCGGTTTGTTTGATCACGTCTGCGTTAAAACGAAAAAGGGACCGGCACTTTGTGCCGGTCCCCCATGAATTTTTCTTAAACCTTCTGGGTTTCGGCTTACTCTGCGGCCTCCGCCACTGGCAGGACCGAAATAAAGGTGCGGTTTTTCAGTCCCTTGTGGAACTTCACGGCGCCATCCACAGTTGCAAAGATGGTGTGATCTTTGCCCATGCCTACGCCTTCGCCCGGCCAAAACTTGGTGCCGCGCTGACGCACGATGATGTTGCCTGAAATGGCGGCCTGGCCACCATACAGTTTGACGCCAAGGCGGCGACCCGCTGAGTCGCGACCGTTACGGGAGGAACCGCCAGCTTTTTTATGTGCCATTCTCTCTCTCCTTAGCCTTTGGCCAGCTCTTTGGCCTGCTCAACCCATTCGGGTTTCACTTTGACCGTTTCGATAGCAGCAATCTGCTCGTCCGACAAGGCGGCCAGAGCGGCAAAGCTCTCGATACCGGCTTCAACCAGCTTTTTGGCAGCGGCAGGGCCGACACCGTTCAGCTTGGTCAGATCGTCAGCGGCAGCAGCGGCGGGTGCCTCTGCTTTGGCTGCAGCTTTCTTGGCAGGCTTAGCAGCAGGTGCCGCTTCGCCAGCCGGAGCCGAACCGGTTGCAGCCTTGATGCCCGACTTGTCAGCGCCCGACGACAGGATGTCGGTGATCTTGACCAGAGTCAGCTTCTGACGGTGGCCAACGGTACGCTTCGAGCTGTGCTTACGACGGCGCTTGACGAACTTGATGACCTTGTCACCTTTGATCTGTTCGATCACTTCGGCCTGTACGCCTGCGCCTTCAACGAAAGGTGCGCCAACAACCGGAGCGTCACCGCCCAGCATCAGAACATCGTTGAATTGAACTTTTTCACCTGCGTCGGCAGCCAGCTTTTCAACGCGGAGGATATCACCCGCCTGAACCTTGTACTGCTTGCCGCCAGTCTTGAGGACCGCAAACATGCGTCTTTCCTTTGTCTAACCGCGTTCTGTGGTCCCCTTCCGGGAGTTTTCGGCCCCAAGACACTTGAAAGCCACCTCGAACAGCGCGCCCTTTTCGGGCTGTGTGAATGACCATCAGGACATCCCAAGGGTCAAATAATAACGATACCCGGCACGGAAAACCGGCCGGGATGCGCGCTTATCCATAGATCGCCGGGAAAAGTCAACACCAAAGCGTCGTCAGAGATCAGACGCCCTGAGTGTCTGTGCGACCGTCCGCCCCAATCGGAAAGAGATATCGTTGAACATCCGGTCAAAGCCGTCAAACAGCGCCTCATTCAGGGCGCGCCCGGTTTCGGTTCTGGAAAACGCAATATTCTCGCGCATCTGGGCCTCGTCCAAGGGCCGATAGGCCATCAGAAGAAAAGAATAAAGCCACGCCTCGGTTTCTGCTGCGCGGCTTTCTTTCTGTGAAAGAAGTTCGGCCAGCAATTCCTGATCGTCGCCTTGCGCATCGACATCAAGACCCTGAAAGAAGCTGAAGTCGGAACTCAGCGCCCCATGAACGTTCTTTTCGACAAGGTCATTCGCCTGGATGTACTCATCGACCAACTCGAAACGGGTCGAGTCGCGCTCAACGGACTCGTAAGCTTCGCGGGCCATGTCCTCGATGGCCTGGTCCGACATCGCCTGCCGGGCCGAGTTTTCCAGCGACACGATCGTCTGACCAAGATCGCTTTCGAAAAACAGGATCGCCTGATCAAGCTGGGCAACGGACAGACCCGCCTCAAAGGCATCCGTCAGGAATTCCTGCATCCAGACCGGGTCGTAAATATCTTTGACCTGCGCTTCAAAATAGGCGCCGCCGGTATTGTCCAACAGCGTTTCGTCAAGTTCCTCGCGGTGACCCTGACCTTCCTGTACGAGAATTTCCATCACATGCGACAAGTGCATGGCCTGCGCCAGCCGGTCGACCTTTTGATCGGCCAGCAATTGAGCGCCCCACAGAACAAACGCAATCGCCAGAAAAACGCGGTGCATCAAATATCCTGCGCGGGATGCAGTTCGGCCATTCGGGCCGCAAGTACTTCGAACCGCATGGCCATGATTTCGTATTGGATCGCGTTCAGCAGTTCATACACTTCCTGCATCAGGGGTTGTTCCAGCGCCTCGACATACGAGTCGACATCCGCATCGGAAAAGTCCTGATAGGTATAGGCTGCCCCCGCAAGGCTGGACAGTTGCAGCGATTGGCGCATACCGGCTTCGTTCCGCTTCATCAGCGCACGCAATTCATCCGCATCCAGTTGCAGGTCAATGACACCTGATGCGCTGGCTGCCAGAAGAAAACGCACCTGAATTTCTTGCAGGGCCCGCACTGCGGTACCGGTCGAATCGATCGCCTTGTTCATACGCTTGAAACTTTCGACCCGCTGCGATCCGCCCTTGATCAGGTCTGCGATGATTTTTTGGCCTTCCAGCTGCTTAGCTTCATCGTCCTCAAGCATATGCGAGACGTTCTCGGCCTCTACCAGGCGCTGCCCCAGATCCGACGCATAAAAGTCAACCGCGTGTGTCAGGGCCTCATCACTCAGGGTTTGTTCGAGGATGGAAACCGCGGTCTCATGCATGGCGCCGACGTCAAAGACTTCGTCTGCCAGACGCGTCCAATCCGATCCGAATCCATCCGGATCAATCCCCAGCATCTGGGGGGCAGACCTCGAGCTTAGCGCGATGCTTTCCAGGGCAACGTCAAACCCGGTCGTGGTCAGAAAGGCCTCTATCCGATCGCGGCTGGCGGCGGAAAGTTCCATGGGGATCAGAACAAGCGCAAAGAGCGGGGCCAGAAACCAAAAGGCGGAGCGGCGTACAAACTGTATCATAGATATCAGACTAGGAGTTTTGCGCTGGCAGGCAACGGAAAATCCCGGGTTTCTTCAATTCCCGAATTTTCTGCTTGCACCCCTGCCCGTTCCTCACTAAATCCCCCCCTCACAGACCCCCGCGGAGAGGTGCCGGAGTGGTCGAACGGGGCGGTCTCGAAAACCGTTGTGGGTGCAAGCCCACCCAGGGTTCGAATCCCTGTCTCTCCGCCACTATCCCAATGCTGGCTCAATGCTGCCTTTGGCCCTCAGGAAGCGCCCGAAAATTGGTTACGCCTGCGGGCCATTCCCGGCGGATCGCTGCCAAAACCGGTCGCCTCATCTTTGTGCAGGCGTGTTCTTGCCGCGTTTCAAAGGACAATGAGCATAGCCCGGCTTATACTCTATTCTGCTGAGAATTATCGGGAATTCCCCTTTGTACCTGAGTTATTTTTAGCGCATCCCGGCGACACAATTTCCAAAGGAGACACACATGTCGCGTACTCTTATTCTTGCCATCGTCATAGCCGCAATTGGCGCTGGCGGATACTATTACCTCAATCAACCCGAACCCACACCCGCTGAGCGTTTGGAAACTGCGGCAGAAGAAGCCGCCGAAGCGGTGACCAACGCAGCTTCATCTGTACAGGACGCTGCCTCTGACGCTGTCGATGCCGCGACCGAACAAGTCGCCGAAGCAGCTTCGTCGCTGACGGACCAAGCGACAGAAGCCGCGTCATCGGTTGCAGATCAGGCAAGCGAAGCAGCGTCATCGGTGGCGGATCAGGCCTCTGATGCGGCTCAGGAGGCCAGCGATCAGGTGGCCGCGCTGGCCGGTCAAGGGCAGGAGTTGCTGAACTCATGGATTCAGGAAGGCAAGCTGGACCCGACCAACTTCGACTATGATGGCATTATGACATCCATTCAGGACAGCACTCTGGCCACCGATCTGAAAGATCAGGCGATCAAGATTGTGAACGATATCAAGGATTCGCCTGAAACGATTGTTCAGAAAATTCAGGAACTAACCAACCTGCTGACCCAACAGTAAAGTGTTGAAGGCCGATCCACGGGTCGGCCTTTGCCCCTGGGCGCATCTGCGCTGCCCCTACGTTACGGTGTCGTTGAATTGACCTCCTGCGCGGCTTTTGATTGGCTGTGCCTGACAAAATGCCCGCGCCCTGCCCGACTGGTCTGAAGGCTTTTCGGACAAGGCGCGCGCTTTGATTCAGCCAAATTCGAGGATCAACCGATGACCGACCTGCCCCAGACTATGTTCGCCGCAATCCTTAAGCATGACGGGTATTCCGGTACGGCCACCGGACCGGCCATTGAAACCGCCGCCGACTGGTTGGAAGAAGCCGAAGTTCCCACGCCTGAACCCGGCCCGGGCCAGGTGCTGATCCGTTTGCGCGCGGCTTCGGTCAATCCGTCAGATCTGCATTTCATCAAGGGTGAATACGGGCAGCCGAGGGTAAAGGGATCCCCCGCCGGATTTGAAGGATGCGGAGACGTCGTGTCCGCCGGCAAGGGCGCCGAGGCCTTGCAAGGGCAACGCGTCGCGTTCGTCGCCGCCGGATCGGGGGCCTGGGCGGAATATGTCGTCACACAGATGCAGATGTGCATCCCTCTGCGACCTGATATCTCGGACGATGACGGGGCCGCCCAGATCGTCAATCCAATGACGGCGATGGCTATGGTGGATATGGCCAAGGCCGACGGCGATGCCTTTGTGGTATCAGCCGCGACCAGCCAGTTGGGCAAGCTGATGTGCAGCCTTGGTCGGGATCTGGGTTTGAAGCCGATCGCTTTGGTACGCCGGGCCGAGACGGCAGGGATGTTGAAAGACCTTGGCGCGGCCGAAGTGCTTGTGACAACCGACGAAGACATTGTCGCAAAGTTTGCGGATCTGAGCGCGCAGCTGAAACCGCGCGTTTTTCTGGATGCCGTGACGGACCAATTGTCCGAACAATTGTTCTGCGCCATGCCCAACCGGGCGCGCTGGATCAGTTATGGCAAGCTGTCTACCGAGGCGCCGACACTGACTCAGACAGGGCAGTTGATTTTCATGGGAAAGCGGATCGAAGGGTTCTGGCTGACAAGCTGGATGATGTCGACCCCGCCCGCCGATCAGATGCGAGTTGTGGCCGAAGTTCAGGCCCGGTTTGCCGACGGGCGCTGGAAAACGGATGTTTCTGAACACCTTACACTCAGAAATCTTGTGCCAAACCTGGCTGATGCGCTGAAAAAGAGTGACGGCAAGGTGATAATAACGCCATAGTAGAACAAACCCGCGTCACCGGAGGATGCGCGCGGGCGGAACGCGACACCGGCAAACCGGTCGAGGGAGGACAGTTTGGATAACGCGCAGCTGCTGATCAGCGGACTGGCAAACGGGTGTGTCTATGGCCTGATCGCGCTTGGCTTTGTTCTGATCTACAAGGCGACCGAAGCGGTGAACTTCGCACAGGGCGATTTCATGATGCTGGGGGCCTTTGTCACCATCGGCCTGACCAACACCGAATATATGGGCCTGCCGTTCTGGCTGGCCCTGCCGATCTCGCTGGGGATCATGGGGGCATTGGGATATCTTCTGGATCGCCTGATCATCCGTCGCCTGTTTGGCGAAAGTCAGACCGCCGTCGTTATCCTGACCATCGCCCTGGGCTTTGTGATCCGTTTCGTGGCCGGATTGATCTGGGGGCACGAACCGCAAACGCTGCAAAACCCGCTTGCGGGGAAAGAGCTGCGCTTTGGCGGCCTTGTACTGGGGCTGGAGGATGTCGCCGTGATCGTCGTCACCATCCTGCTGACATGGGGCCTTTACGTCTTTTTCAACCGTTCCAAACTCGGGCTGGCGATGCAGGGGGCGTCGCAAAACCAGCTGGCGGCGTATTACATGGGCGTGCCTGTCAAGCGGGTTCAGGGGTTCATCTGGGCGCTGGCCGGGATCGTTGCGGGGATTGCAGGAATTCTGTTCGCCGCCAAGGGCGCCGTGGATCCGACAACGGGATTGCTGGGAATCAAGGCATTTGCCGCCGCCGTCATCGGCGGGTTCGGAAGCCTGCCCGGGGCGCTGGCCGGTGGTCTTGTCGTCGGGGTGATCGAGCCCTTCGCCAGCCGCTATATAGCGGCGGGTTACAGCCAGATCGCGCCATACGCCCTGCTGCTGGCCGTGCTGATCTTTCGCCCCAACGGGTTGTTCAGTCAGGTTCGGGTCAAAAAGGTCTGAGCCATGCGGATCGTCTTCAAAACCAACTACATGCAGGATATCCGCCCGTGGAAAGACCGCTATCAGCTTGTCCTGTATCTGATCCTTCTGACGGTTGTTGCCGCAGCCCCCTGGTGGCTGGACGAGTTCTATCTGGGTGAACTGACCAACGTCCTGATCTGGGCCATTGCCGGGTTGGGCCTGATGATCCTGACCGGACATACAGGGCAAGTCAGTCTGGGCCACGCGGCCTTTCTGGCCTTTGGCTGCTATGCCAACGTCGCCCTGATAGAAGCCGGGGTGCCCTTTCTGGTTGCTTTCCCGCTGGCGGGCATTCTGACCGGGATAGCGGGCGTGACGGTCGCGATCCCTGCCCTGCGCCTGCATGGCATCTATCTGGCCATCTTCACCATGGCGCTTTCTATCCTGATGGACGACATCATCGTTCTGTCCGAACCCATCACCGGCGGTGTTGCGGGCAAGTACGTCGGCGGGGTCGAAATCTTCGGCCATCTGGTAGACCGCTGGGGAACGCCCGATCAGTTTTTCTGGCTGGTCCTGACCGTCGCCGTTCTGGTCACACTGGGATATATCAACCTGCTGCGCGCGCCTTTGGGGCGCAGCTTCATCGCGGTGCGCGACTCTGAGGTTTCGGCCCAGGCGATGGGCATCGACATCGCGCGGACAAAGATGATCTCTTTCGCGTTGTCCTGCGCGGTGACGGGCTGGGCCGGGGCGCTGATGGGATGGTTCGCCGGAGCGTTTAACAACGAAACCTTCAGTGTTCTGATCTCGATCCAACTGCTTATGATGATCGTCATCGGCGGGCTGGGGTCGATCCACGGCGCGTTTCTGGGCGCGATCGTGATCGGGTTCCTGCCGCAGTTTCTGTCGATCTCAAAAGAATATGCCGACGCCCTGTTCGGCGGCAATACAGTCGCCATTCCGGGGTTGGAGTTCGGCATCTTCGGCATGATCCTGATCGCTTTCATCCTGTTCGAACCCATGGGCATCTATGGCCGCTGGCTGAAGATCCGCACCTGGTTCGAGCTGTTCCCCTTCTATCGAAAAGACATGTTCAAACGGCAGAAATCCTATCTCAAGACGGAGCGTCTGAGATGAGCTTGCTGGAGTTCGAAAATGTCACCCTCAAGTTCGGCGGCCTGACGGCGGTGGATAACCTGTCATTCGACGTTCGGGAAGGTGAAGTCTTTGCCATCGTCGGCCCAAACGGTGCGGGCAAGTCCACTGTATTCAACCTGATTTCCCGGTTCTACGATCCCGTTGACGGGGCGATCCGGTATGACGGTCATGATCTGCTTCGGGTCAAACCGTCCGGTGTCGCCGCCTATGGCGTCGCACGGACATTTCAGAACATCGAGTTGTTCGAACACGCAACCGTCCTGCAAAACCTGCTGGTCGGACGCCACCGCCACCGCAGGACAAACCTGATTTCCGAGATTCTTTTCACCCCGTCGGCAAAGCGACAGGAACTGGAAAACCGCGAGAAAGTGGAACGGATCATCGACTTTCTCGACCTGCAAGCCTATCGCGACAAGATGATATCGGGGCTGCCCTACGGCGTGCGCAAAGTGGTCGAAGTTGCACGGGCTTTGGCAACTGACCCAAAACTCTTGCTGCTGGATGAGCCGGCCTCGGGGTTGTCCGTGGAAGAAACAACGGACATGCGTTGGTGGATCGATGATATCCGACGGCAGATGGGCATCACCGTTTTGATGGTAGAACATGACATGGGCCTGGTCTCGGGCGTGTCAGACCGGGTTCTGGCCATGGCAGACGGCGCAAAACTGGCGCTTGGGACCCCGGCCGAAGTTCAATCGCACCCGGCAGTGATCGAAGCCTATCTTGGGAAAGCTTCATGAGCGCGCCAATCCTGAAAATCCGCAATGTCGAAAGCTTTTATGGCCCGATCATGGCCATTCGCGGTGTTTCACTGGACGTTCACGAAGGTACGATTGTCTCGATCCTTGGCGCAAACGGTGCCGGCAAGACGACGTTGATGAAAACCGTCTCGGGGGTGATGGACCCGGAAAAAGGCACGGTCACCTTTGATGGAGACGACATTCAGGGGGCCGAGCCGCATACCGTCGTCCAGCGCGGGATCGTGCATGTACCCGAAGGGCGCGAGGTGTTTCCTCTGCTCACCGTCGATGAAAACCTGAGCCTCGGCGCGTATACCCGAACGGACAAAGTGCAGATCGACCAGGATCGCGAGCTTGTTTTCAGTTACTTTCCCGTTCTCAAAGATCGTCGCACGCAAGAGGCCGGTACCCTTTCGGGCGGGCAGCAACAGATGCTGGCAATCGGACGGGGGCTGATGGCCCGTCCCCGCATCATGCTGCTGGATGAGCCGTCACTGGGTCTGTCACCGCTTTTGGTGCAGGAAATATTCGCCATTCTGAAACGTCTGAACGAAGAACAGCATATGACGATGCTTCTGGTCGAACAGAACGCCAATGCGGCGTTGCGGCTGGCGCATCATGGATACGTGATGGAGGTAGGCCGCATCGTCATGGACGGTGCTGCGGATACGTTGCTGAAATCCGAAGACATCCAGAACTTCTATCTTGGCGTGCAGGAAGAAGGCGCACGCGAAAGCCGCCGTTGGAAACGCAAGAAGACGTGGAGGTAAGCAAGATGGATGCCACGCCCCTCGCCTCGCAGGTCAAGATCAACGGCGTTGAACTGAATGCAACCCCCGGACAACGCCCGTTGCGCGTGGATGGGTGCACCACCATCAGCATGCTGTTTCAACACCGTTGCGCGGAACTGGGGGATCGTACAGCCCATCGCGAAAAGGATTTGGGCATCTGGAAGTCATATTCCTGGGCCGACTACTGGCAGCGCGCCAAGTGGATCGGGCTTGCCCTGCGCAAGCTGGGCCTGGAACGCGGTGACGTTGTTTCGATCCTGTCCGAGGACCGCAAGGAATGGATGTGGTTCGATATGGGCATTCAGTGCGTCGGGGGCATTTCTTCTGGCGTCTACACCACGGATTCGGCCAATCAACTGCAATATCTGGTCAACGACAGTGGCAGCAAGTTCCTCATCGTCGAGGACGAAGAGCATCTGGACAAATTTCTGGAAGTCGAAAATCAAGTTCCGGATCTGATCAAGGTGATCATTCTGGAAGACGAAGGCTTGCACGACCTGACCCATCCGCGCTGCATGATGATCGACGATCTTTACGCTTTGGGCCAGCAGGCCGAACAGGAAGATCCGGGACGGTTCGAAGCCGAAATCGCATTGGCCAAACCTCAGGACACAGCATTGCTGGTTTACACATCCGGCACCACGGGCCAGCCCAAGGGTGCGATGTTGAGCCATGAAAACATCCTGGCCGGCATTGAGGCCGGTGCCTGGTCATTGCCGACGCAGGCCAGTGACGAACAACTGTGTTTCCTGCCCCTCTGCCATATCCTGGAACGCGACGTATCTGTCTATTTCCCGCTGGCCGCCCGCTGCACGGTGAATTTCGCGGAAAGCCCCGAGACGGTCTTTGCAAATCTGCAAGAGGTCTCGCCTTCGACCTTCACGGCGGTGCCGAGAGTCTGGGAAAAGATCTATGCGCATGTGCAAATCCTGGCGCAGGATGCAACGCCGTTGGGTCGAATGGCATACGGTCTTGCCCTGAAGGCCGGCGCACGGCGGGCCGATTATGTGAGTTCGGGAAAACCCGTTCCCGCCGCCATCGCGGCCCGGTTCTGGTTTTGGGATCAGTTGGTTCTGAAAAATCTGCGCCGGATGCTCGGTTTGGACAAACTGCGCCGGGGTGGCACGGGTGCTGCGCCTATCTCGGCGGATTTGTTGAAATGGTACTGGGCCATCGGCGTCCCGATCATCGAGGGCTTCGGCATGACCGAAACGTCCGGCCTTGCAACACTCAACACCGTGGAAAGCAACAAGATCGGAACCATCGGCAAGGTCGTCCCGGGGTGCGATATCCGCATCTCGGACGAGGGTGAAATTCAGCTCAAGGGAATGAACATCTTTCAGGGCTATTGGCGCAACAACGCAAAGACAGCGGAAAGCTTTACCGCCGATGGCTGGCTGCGCACCGGCGATATGGGGCGTATCGACAAGGACGGGTACGTTACCATCACCGGCAGGTTGAAAGACATCATCATCACCGCCGGTGGCAAGAACATCACCCCGGCCGAAATCGAAAGCCGGCTGAAGTTCAGCCATTACATCTCGGACGCGGTGATCATCGGCGACCGGCGCAAATACCTCACGGCGCTGATCATGATCGATCAGGAAAATGTCGAGAAATATGCGCAGGACCAGAAAATCCCTTTTTCGAACTTTACCTCGCTTTGCGCCGCGGCCGAAGTCAAGGAGTTGATCGGCGCCGAAGTGGCCGCAGTGAACAAGGAATTCGCACGGGTCGAGCAGATCAAGGATTTTCGCCTGATCGACGTTCTGCTGACCGCCGAGGATGACGAGCTTACCGCCACGATGAAGCTGAAACGCGGCCTGGTCGAAAAGAAACACGGACATCTGATTGAAGACATGTACACTTAGCCAAAGAGTTTTCGGGAGGAGAAAGATGAAGAAGTCATTCAAATGGCTGGCCGCCGCCACGGCGTTGACCGCCTCGGCAAGCATCGGTTGGGCTCAGACGCAGGGCGTGACGGATGATGAGATTGTCATCGGATCGGTCAACGACCTGAGCGGCATCTTTGCCGCGGTGGGTGTCCCGGCGACCAAAGGTGCGAATGTGGTATTCGACCGGGTGAACGAAGCCGGTGGCATACACGGGCGCAAAATCCGCTATGTGGTCGAGGACAACGGATACCAGATGCCGCGTGCGATGCAGGGCTACAACAAACTGCTGAACCGCGACAAGGTGTTCGCCATGCTGCAATCGCTTGGCACGCCGATGAACATGGCTGGGTTCAAGCTGTTGGATCCCAAGGGAATTCCCAACGTGGCACCTCTGACCGCTGCGCGTCAGATGTTGCAAGAGCCGATGCGAAACAAGTTCACGTCTTTCTCGACCTACTATGATCAGGCGCGTGTCGGTGTGAAATACCTGGCCGGAGAATTTGGATCAAAGACGGTCTGCACCATGTATCTGCCAACAGATTTTGGCGAGGAAATTCTTGAAGGCAGCAAGGCCGGTGCCGAAGAAGCCGGGATCGCTTTTGGATCTGAAACAACCCACAAACCGGATGAGACGGATTTTGTCGGGTCGCTCAGCAAGCTCAAGGAAGAAGGCTGCGATATCGTCACCATGGCGCTTGGCGTGCGTCAGGCGATCACCGTAGTAGGCACGGCCAAGAAGATGGGCCTGACGGACATGAAGTTCCTTGGGACTTCGGCCAGTTTCCTGACAGTCGTAGCACAGGTTCCCGGCGGAGTGGCTGACGGGTTCTATGCAGCAGCCTCGTGGCAGGATCTTTGGGCGCGTGCGGATCAACCTGCCCCGGCGGCATTTATCGAAGAATACAAGGCCGCGACCGGCGAAGATCCGGTTGGATTTGCCATGTTGGGCTATTCCGCTGCCGAAATGATGGTCAAAGCGCTTGAAGCCGCGGGCCCTGACCTGACCCATGACAGCTTTATCGAAGCGATGGAGTCACTGGACTATCAGGACGATCTGGTCGGCAATCACATCACCTATGGTCCTGACGACCATCAGGGCGCGGATACCGTGTTCGTCAATGTCGTTGAAAACGGTGCGTGGAAGCTCGTCTACGAAGAATAAAATTTCCCGCAACACAATGCAAAAGGGCTCGCAATTGCGAGCCCTTTCTTTGTTGGGTTTTCCTGGCGAATTAACGCTTGGAGAACTGGAACGAACGGCGGGCTTTGCGCTTACCGAATTTCTTACGTTCCACAACGCGGCTGTCGCGGGTCAGGAAGCCAGCAGCTTTCAGAGCGCCGCGCAGGTTGGGATCGTACAGTTGCAGCGCTTTCGAGATGCCATGCTTGACCGCACCGGCCTGACCGGTCAGGCCACCACCTTTGACAGTGGCGACAACGTCGAACTCGCCTTCGACACCAGCAACCTGAAACGGCTGGCGCAGGATCAGTTGCAGAACGGGGCGTGCAAAATAGACGTCTTGGTCTTTGCCGTTCACGGTGACCTTGCCGGAACCCGGCTTGATCCAAACGCGGGCAACAGCGTCTTTACGCTTGCCGGTGGCGTACGAACGGCCCAGCTCGTCACGTACGGGTTCACGCACGATGACTTCTTCGGCCACGGTTTCAACGCCTGCGACGGCGCTCAGCTCTTCGAGAGTATTGATCTGATCAGCCATCGGTCATTAGCTCCGGGTGTTTTTCTTGTTCATGGACTTGACGTCCAGAACTTCGGGCGCTTGCGCCTCGTGGGGATGCTCGGCACCGGCATAAACGCGCAGGTTGGTCATCTGCTTGCGCGACAGGCGGTTGCCCGGCAGCATGCGCTTGACCGCCTGGGTCACGACGCGCTCGGGGTGTGCGCCCTCAAGGATCTGCTGTTTGGTGCGCGACTTGATGCCGCCCGGGTGGCCAGTGTGCCAGTAGAAGTTTTCTTCGCGCTTCTTGCCGGTCATCTGGATCTTGTCAGCGTTGATCACGATGACGTTGTCGCCCATGTCCATGTTCGGGGTGAACGACGCTTTGTGCTTGCCACGCAGACGCATGGCGACGATCGACGCAAGACGGCCCAGAACAACGCCCTCGGCGTCGATCAGGATCCATTTCTTGTCGATGTCTGCAGGTGTTGCAGAAAAGGTTTTCATGGCAGGATAGTCCTGTTTGATGTGAAAGACCGCCCCAAGCGAGGCGGCCCGAATTCGATGGATGCGTATCTAGACACCCATGACCGCCACGTCAAGCGACCAAACGCCATTTAAAACGTTTTAAAACAATGGCTTGTTAAATAGGTATTATTTTACCCCACGCTTTTAGCACCGAGATCGCCCCAATTTCGACACTCTGATACACTCGGTTGGAATTGTTCATGCCCAACAACGGAGGGTCGAATGCAGGAATTGATGCGCACGATTGAAAACTATGGCGCGGCCTGGCAGGAAAAGTCGGCCGAAAAACGGCTTGCGCTTCTGACCCAGTGCTTTGTGGAAAACGGTCGGTACGTGGATCCGACAGCCGATGTTTCAGGCCGTGAGCGGTTGAGTACACATATCGGCGAAGTCCTTTTGAATTCGAATGGGCGTGTCGAAATCACCAGCAGCCCTGTGTCGCACCATGATGTCGTCCACTTCACTTGGCATATGGTGGCCCCGAACGGCGCAATCATGGTGGCCGGGCATGATTTCATTCGATTGGACGAGGACGGAAAAATTGCCCATCTGGCCGGATTCTTTGGCGACCCGCCGCCGCTGAGTTGAATGCTAGACGCTGATCTGTTCAGGCGGATTGTCCAGCAAAGCGCGCAACCTCAGCATTGCGTCCTCGAACCGTTCCAACGAAACGTGACCATTCATTGCGATGCGCACTGCGTTTGGAGCGCGCCCGTCGCGCAGGGCAAACTCATCCGCTGATCTGAGCTGAATGCCTTCCCGCTCTGCCGCGCGGCTGAACGCGGCAGACCGCCACCCCGATGGCAGGTTCAGCCAGACAAAAGGCACATCCGGTGCCCAGTTCAGATCGAACCCACCCAGCGCGTTGACGGTGATCCGAACATAATCGCCCATCCGTTTGCGCACATCCTGTGCAATTTGGCGGGTACGCGGATCCGACAGCAGCAGCCGGGTCAGTTCGGCCAAGGGTTGAGCCAGGCCAAAATACCCATATTCGGCGGATCGGCGCAGATCGACGCTGCGATCCTTTGGGGCAATGGCAAAGCCAACGCGCAAAGCGGGTGTGAGTATCTTTGAAATGGACGACACGTGCCAGCCCCGCTCGGGGGCAAGCGCGCGGTAACTGGGTTCACGCGCCTCTCCCATGCGATAGCAATCGTCTTCCACGATCTGAAGGTCGAAGCGCCGGGCGACGTCCACGATCTCTTTCCTGCGTTCCAGCGGCGTGTGGATGCCGGTGGGGTTCTGAACTTCTGGCGAGACGCAAACGGCCTGAGCATTGGTTTGCCGCAAGACATGCTCCATCGACACCGGATCGATGCCCCATTTGTCCATCTTGACGCCAATGACTTCGGCGCGCATCAACTCTCCGGCCCGACGAAACCCGGCGTAAGAGAGGTCTTCAACCAACACGATTGGTTTGGGTCCGCGCAGGATGGTCTGGAACACCAGACACAATCCGTTCTGCCCGCCATGGGTCAAGACTATGTCGTCATGGGTCAGCGGGCCCAGCGGCAAATCCGACAGCCAATCCACGACCGATTGCCTCATGGGTATATACGCGTCCCGCGTGGGGTAATTCAGAAACAGGCCGGGATCAGCTTGCGAAACTTTTTGCAGGCATTCCCGGATAAGCGCGACCTGCCCCGCATCCGGCAAACGCGGGCTGAACAGGCTGACATTGGCGTTGTACTTGTCTTCCCTCAGATGCAGTTGCCTGGCCCAGACATCATCCAGAATCGGTGATTTCGGCGGGGCCACAAATGTACCACGCCCAACCTCGGCGTGGAGCAAGCCCTCGTCGGTCAGGATCGTATAGGCACGTGCGACTGTACCAGGTGTGATTTGCAGGCGATACGCCAGCTCACGAACCGGCGGAAGCTTGGCGCCAACATCTAATTTCCTGTCACCAATAGCTTTTCTTATTGCGTCAGCAACCAATGTGTATTTCGGACCCTTGGATTTTGGCAGAGCGTCCGGCCAAATTGTATCCATTACAATTCTTCCTTTGCCTTTGACACAATTTCGAATGTATCAAATTTATGTACCAAGCAATACTGTTTTGTGTCAATACAATTTGAAAGGAATTCCGAGATGACACGCACAATGCACACCCCCGCCCTTCTGCTGCTGAACGACAGCCCACGGCTGCCTCTGCTCGCGGCTCTGGCCGTGCGGTTTGCGGCGGCGGTCACTCAATGGGAACGCCGTCGCCGCAGTCGCGTCAATCTGAGCTATCTGGATGACCGTCTGCTTCAGGACGTCGGGCTGACCCGCCATCAGGCTGGCTGGGAAACAAAGCGCTTTTTCTGGCAGCCCTGACTGATCCCCAGTCCCAATTATTGGGACCTCTTCCTGGGCCGGGGCCTGTCCCCGGCCTTTTTTATCCGAAATTCGCGGCAGCGGACCCTGCTGGTGGAAGGGAATAGGTCATCGTTGCCCGTGCAACCGGAAGATCACTGCCTTCCGAGTATAAAAGCACATCCCCAACGGCCAGTGTTTTTCCCAGCTTCAACAAACGACAGGCCGCAATCATATCGGCGCCGCCTTCCGGCTTGCGCAGGAAATCAAAAGAACTGTTGGTGGTAACAGCCAGTGACTGGCGCCCTTTCCGTGCCAAAACCATCGCATAGACACTGACATCGGCAAGCCCGAACATCGACGGGCCGGAAACCGTGCCCCCGGGGCGCAGATGTTGATTCTGAACCACTAGGCGCATGGTGATCGTATCTTCGGTCAAATCTTCAACGACGAAATCCTTGTGCACCTGCGGGAACACCTGTTTCAGGTATTGTGACAGTTCGTCCCGGTTCATTGCCAAAGCCATACTTCCCCTCCTGCTCTTGCCGACCTAGAGTTGGCCCAACTTGGGAATGGAGGGCAAGATGGCAATTCTGGAACGTTACGACACGGGCGCGGTGGCACGGCTGACACTGAACGCCCCGGACCGGCTGAACGCATTAAGTGATGAGATGCTGGCTGCACTGCAAGCCGAACTTGATACACTGCGCGACGACAGCTCGATCCGGGCCGTGGTCCTGAAAGGGGCAGGAAAGGCGTTTTGCGCCGGGCACGACCTGAAGCAGATGACGGCCGGACGCCAATCCGAAGATGGTGGCAAGGCCTACTTTCAAGATCTCTTTTCCCGTTGCGCCCGGATGATGATGTCGATCCAGTCCCTGCCGCAACCCGTTATCGCGCAAGTCCATGGCATTGCGACCGCCGCCGGATGTCAACTGGTTGCAACCTGCGATATGGCGGTGGCCGCAGAAGGAACGCGGTTTGGCGTCAACGGGGTCAATATCGGCCTGTTCTGTTCCACGCCGATGGTTGCTCTCAGCCGCAACATCCCCAGAAAGCAGGCATTTGAAATGCTGACCACCGGCGAATTCATTTCAGCAGAGCGCGCCGCCGAATTGGGGCTGGTAAATCGCGTCGTTCCTGAAGCGCTGCTGGAACAAGAAGCCAACGGGCTTGCGGAACTGGTCGCATCCAAGCTTGGCATGGCCGTGAAGATCGGCAAGGAAGCGTTCTATCAACAGCTGCAAATGCCTTTGGATCAGGCTTATGCCTATACCGGAGACGCAATGGCGCAGAATATGTTGTACCGCGATACAGAAGAAGGCATTTCCGCCTTTATTGAAAAGCGCCCCCCGAATTGGACCCAATGACGCAATTGTTTTGAACATTTTTTGCCACTGTCTTCATTTTTGCACTTTTCAAAAGGGCAACTCTGTGGCAAAGCTGGGTCGAGGCCAAGGCCTCAAGACACTTTTGGGTCGCCGTGGGCGGAAGGTCCCTCCAGCTGGTCTCTCTCACCAGCGCTGACATTCCCGCAGCGGCGACCCCAAGACCCCTCCAGCAAATCAGTCAGATACAATACGGCAGTTGCGCCTGTGTGTGCGGTGCCCTATGTGGCTGCACATGACACAAGTTTTGCATATCGTCGGCGGTGGAATGGCAGGGTCCGAAGCGGCCTGGCAAGCCGCTGAAATGGGCGTTGACGTGATCATTCATGAAATGCGCCCCACCGTTGGCACCTTCGCACATCAGACAGGAAACCTGGCGGAAATGGTGTGTTCAAACTCGTTCCGATCGGATGATGATGAACAGAATGCCGTCGGTCTGCTGCACTGGGAAATGCGAGCAGCCAATGGGCTGATCATGACAACCGCCGACGCACACAGGCTTCCTGCCGGCGGGGCTCTGGCCGTGGATCGCGACCCGTTTGCCGAAACGGTCACCGCAAAACTCCGCGCCCACCCACGCGTGAGCATCACCGATCAGGAAGTCACCTCGCTGCCTGATGACGGCCATTGGATATTTGCGACCGGCCCGTTGACCTCACCCGCATTGGGGGAAGCCATCCGGGCGGAAACGGGATCGGACGCGCTGGCCTTCTTCGATGCAATCGCGCCCATTGTCTATGCCGACAGCATCGACATGAGCAGAGCGTGGATGCAATCCCGATATGACAAAGGCGAAACCGAGGAAGAACGCACGGCTTACCTGAACTGCCCGATGGGCCGTGATCAGTACGAGGCTTTCATCGACGCCCTTCTGGCAGCGGAAAAAACCGAGTTTCACGAAGGTGAGACCGCAGGCTATTTTGATGGCTGCCTTCCCATTGAAGTCATGGCCGAACGCGGGCGTGAGACACTGCGCCATGGTCCGATGAAGCCTGTTGGGCTGACAAACCCTCATGCGCCTGACGTCAAACCCCATGCCGTGGTTCAGTTACGGCGCGATAACGCGTTGGGCACATTGTTCAACATCGTGGGGTTTCAGACCAAGATGAAATACAGCGCCCAGACCGACGTGTTCCGCATGATCCCCGGCCTGGAAAACGCCAGCTTTGCCCGGCTGGGCGGCATCCACCGCAACACGTTCATCAACTCTCCTACCCTGCTCGATGCACAGATGCGCTTGAAATCCAAGCCCAACATCCGCTTTGCCGGGCAGATTACGGGTGTCGAAGGCTATGTTGAAAGCGCCGCGATGGGATTGCTTGCCGGTCGCATGGCCGCCTCGGAAATACAGGGGCGTGACTTGCCCGAAGTGCCCAAAGACAGTGCAATGGGTGCGTTGATCCATCACATTACCGGCGGGGCCGAAGCCAAGACGTTTCAGCCGATGAACGTAAACTTTGGCCTGTTCCGCCCCGTGGACGGCCTGAAAGGCGGGCGGCGCGGCCGGAAAGACCGGTACAAGGCCTATACCGATCGTGCCAAGACAGAATGGCAAACCTGGTTGGATCAATGCTGACTGGACGCGCGGCGTGATCTCGGCCTAGCATGACGGGATGAGCGACAAGTTCCTGGACAACACCTACAAACTCGACACGCCTGAAGACACTGAAACGCATTATCAGAACTGGGCCGCGACCTACGAAAAAGAGGTCGCGGAACAAGGATATGCAACCCCGGGACGGGTGGCCGCGGCTTTGTGGCAATTCCACCCTCACCCCCAAACGCCGATTCTGGACTTCGGCTGCGGAACGGGGCTTTCCGGTCTCGCCATGCGGGCGGCGGGATTTGAGGTCATCGATGGTATCGACCCCACCCCCAAAATGCTGGAAGAGGCAGCGGCCAAGAGTGTTTACAGAACCCTGACCGGGTTTGACATCACCAAACCGGCTCCGCTCAGGCGCGGTGCGTATTCGGTGATCACCGCCATCGGTGTCATCGGTCAGGGCGCGGCCCCGCCCGAGACATTCGACCAGTTGATGCACGCCTTGCCCAAAGGTGGGTTGCTGGCGTATTCCCTGAACGACCATGCGCTGTCAGATCACAAATTCACCTGCCGACTGACGGATTGGGTCGACATGGGTGCCGCACGTTTGCTATTTCGTGAACACGGGCCGCACTTACCCGGCATCAACCTTAACTCTGACGTGTATGTATTAGAAAAAGCGTGACTTTCGTAACGCGTTTCGCGCCATCCCCGACTGGCCCGCTTCACCTTGGGCACGCGTATTCTGCGATGATCGCCAGCGACATGGCCAGATCCGAACACGGTCGGTTCTTGCTTCGCATCGAAGATATCGATCGGTCCCGCTCGCGTCCGCATTGGGAGGATCAGATCTATGATGATCTCAATTGGTTGGGGCTGACATGGCCGGAACCGGTGCTGCGTCAATCAGATCGGCTGAGTATCTATGATCGCGCGTTGGAGCGGTTGTGGATGAAGGGTCTTCTGTATCCCTGCCTGTGCAATCGCAAAGATATTTCCGCCGCCGCAAGCGCCCCGCAGGAAGGCGCGCCATTGCTTGGTCCTGACGGAATTATCTATCCCGGAACGTGTCGAAAAATTAACCAGGGCATAGACTTAAGTCAAAACCCTCACCCAAGGGACAAAGTTTTGCGACTGGATATTGCCAAGGCCTGTCAAACAATCCACGATCCGGCCAGACTCCAATTCTTGGAACTGGGCTCCGGCCCAGGTGGCGAAACAGGAACAATTTCTTTTACCCCGGATGAGATGGAAACCAGTGTCGGCGATATCGTTCTGGCTCGCCGCGACATGGGCACGTCCTACCATTTGTCCGTCGTTCTTGACGACGCGGCCCAGGGGATCACCCATGTGGTCCGAGGTCAGGATCTGTTCGAAGCCACCCGCATCCATGTGCTGCTTCAGGTGCTGTTGGATTTGCCGACGCCTGCGTATTACCACCACGATCTGATCCGCGACAATGCCGGCAAACGACTGGCGAAACGTGACGATGCGCGTGCCATCGCGAAATTCCGGGCCGATGGTGCCAGCCCGGCAGACATCCGGCAAATAGTGGGGCTTTGATCTGTCTCGGTTACGCCATCGGGGCCATCAGTTCGGTCTCGGCCCCGTCCCGCACCGCAGTATAAAAGCACGTCCGGCGGTTGGTGTGACAGGCAGCACCGGTTTGACGCACCAGAACCAACAGGCAATCGCGGTCACAGTCGATGCGGAAATCCACCAGTTCCTGCACATGGCCCGAGGTTTCACCCTTGATCCAGAAAGACTGACGCGAGCGCGACCAATAGGTCACCCTGCCCGTTTCCAGTGTCTTTTCAACGGCCTGTGCGTTCATCCATGCCATCATCAGAACTTCGCCCGACACCTCATCCTGCGCAATTGCCGGAATCAGTCCCGCCTGGTTATATTTCAGAGTCGATGGATCAAACGCGACGGGGTGAGACATGACAAAAACCTTTTGCATCCGTTGGGCTGGCCACTATGTATGAGGAACACACGACGAGGGAAAGCCATGAGCGGCGAGAACGACCTGATCAAGCTGTATTCCGGACGCATTCTGGCGTTGGCGGCGGACATCCCGCATCTGGATCGGCTGGAAAACCCGGATGCAACGGTCAAGAAACGCTCGCCTCTTTGCGGCTCTACCGTGACGGTTGATCTGAAGGTTCAGGATGGACGTGTCAGCGCCTTCGGGCAGGACGTCAAAGCCTGCGCGCTGGGACAGGCCTCTGCTTCGGTGGTTGGCGACGCGATCATTGGTGCCACGCGCGCGCAGGTCGAAGCAGCGCGCGATCAGCTTGCGGCCATGTTAAAAAAGGATGGCCCCGCCCCGGATGCGCCGTTTGACGGTCTTGAGGTCTTGATGCCGGCGCGGGACTACAAGAACCGCCACGCTTCAATCCTGCTGGTGCTGGATGCCGCCGTCGAAGCCATGGCGCAGGCCGAGCAGGCAGATTGCGCCTGATCATAGCTATTTGATGTAAACCCGTTTACCTTCCGCTTAAATTTAAGGAGGGATGGGTTTTGGAAAATCTACTCGAGCATTTTGTCACTCTTTGGGTCGTGATTGACCCGATTGGAACTATTCCCGTTTTTATTGCCGTCACTGCGGGGCTAGAGGCCGCCGCCCGTCGCAAAACAGCGCTGTTGGCGTCATTGATAAGCGCCGGTGTCCTTTTGTTCTTTCTCGTGTTTGGGCAATTGCTGATCGAGGCGCTGGATATAGGACTGAATTCATTTCAGGTCGCAGGCGGCATCATCCTGTTTCTGTTCGCTCTGACTATGATCTTTGGTGAAAGCAAACAAGACATAGAACAGCGTCAGGCCGAAGAGGATCAGGAAGATAAGTATCACAAGCAGAATCCCGCGATATTTCCTCTTGCTGTTCCATCTCTGGCCTCGCCCGGCGCGATGCTTGCAGTGGTGATCCTGACGGACAACCATCGATACAGTGCAGCCGATCAGGGGATTACCGCATTGGTCATGCTGTCGGTTTTGGTAGTCGCCTTTGTTCTCATGCTTCTGGCCGAACCGATCATCCGCCTGATTGGCCATTCAGGAGCAGCGATCATCAGCCGTATCATGGGGATGATCCTGGCCTCGGTCGCGGTCAATTCGGTTCTGTCCGCATTGCTTGAGATTTTCAAAACCGGCCAGTTGTAAAAAAACCGCCGCACCTTCCGGGCGAAAGGGCGGCGGCAGGCATTGCGTGTCTCGCGTGGGGTCCGGATTACCGCACGGGGCCGAGGCAAGGCCCCTCAAGGGGTTTGGGACAGGCAGGTCACCCTTGACTGAAATGGGGATGACAGCGCGGTTTTTTCGGCACGAGATCGCAGGCAGAAAGGTTCAGAAGCCAACCGGCAGGTGCAAGGCGACCATCAGGATCACGACCAGAGACATCACGCCCACGGCATCCTGCAGGATCGTCGATTGCGAGCGGTTGAATACGGTCTTGATCTGGGTCAGCATAGGGTCACCTCCGGTCAGAGCTTTAATCCTTTGTTGACCTTTTGTTCTCATATTTACCCGAGTCGGTAAAGAACTTTTTGAGAACATTTGTGAACTTTCTGGAACTTTTTGCCTAACCCACTGAAATCAAACGGATCGCCTGATCCTGCTTCATCAGCCACAAAAGTACGCGCGCCGCGCGCCCCCGGTCCGAGGTCAGCTTGGAATCCGCATTCAGCAATGCCCGGGCATCGGATTGGGCCACGGCCATCAATCCGGCCTGACGCTCCAGATCCGCAATGCGGAACTTTGGCAGACCGGACTGCGCAGTTCCGATCAGATCCCCGGCACCGCGCATCTCAAGATCGGTTTCCGAGATACGGAACCCGTCTTCGGTTTCACGCAGAACCTCCAGCCTTTTGCGCCCCCCTTCGCTGAGCGGCGGCTGATACAGAAGCAAACACGTCGATTCCGCATCACCCCGGCCCACGCGGCCGCGCAATTGATGCAGTTGGGCCAGACCAAAGATTTCGGCCCGTTCGATGACCATGATCGTGGCATTGGGCACATTGACCCCCACTTCAATGACGGTCGTGGCCACAAGAACCTTGGAGTCCCCGTTCTGGAATGCGGACATTGCCGCGTCTTTTTCCGATGGCGGCATTTGCCCGTGAACCAGCCCGACCACACCTTCGCCCAATATGGCACGCAAGCGTTTGAACCGTTCTTCAGCTGCCGTCAGGTCTGAAACTTCTGATTCATCGACCAAGGGGCAGACCCAATAACATTGCCGCCCCTCATCAATCGCCCGACGCAGATGCGACACGACCTCGTCCATGCGCTGCGTACTGACAATCGCTGTCTTGATCGGTTTGCGCCCCGGCGGTTTTTCGTCCAGCACCGACACATCCATATCGCCATATTGCGCCAGTGCCAGACTGCGTGGAATCGGGGTGGCGGTCATCACCAATACATCCGAGCCCTGCCCTTTTTCTGACAACTCCATCCTCTGGCGCACGCCAAACCGGTGCTGTTCATCAACTATGGCCAAGCGTAGCGCTTTGAATTCCACATCACTCTGAAACACGGCATGGGTGCCGACCAGAATTTGGATATTGCCATTTTTCAAAGCCTCAAGCTTGGCGCGCCGCTCTGCGCCCTTGTCACGCCCGGTGAGCAGCTCCAGCACCACTCCGGCCTCTTCCGCCAACGGGCGCAACCCTTCCAGGTGCTGGCGGGCGAGTATCTCGGTCGGGGCCATCATCACACCCTGCCCTTTGGCCTCGACTGCAATCAGAAGGGCCATGAAGGCCACCAATGTCTTGCCGGCCCCCACGTCACCCTGCAACAATCGGTTCATGCGGGAATCAGATGCCATATCGACCGCGATTTCCTCGATTGCGCGGCTTTGAGCGCTGGTCGGACGATAAGGAAGACTGGCCAACACCCTGGATTGCAACGCGCCTGTCCCTACGCTGACGACACCACGGGATTTCCGCTCTCGCTGACGCGCCAGAGCAAGCGTCATCTGATGCGCGAACAGCTCGTCATAGGCCAGACGCTGACGCGCGGGCGCAAATGGTGAGACATCATCAGCCCCCTGAGGATTGTGGCCGGCACGAATTGCCGAAATCCAATCCGGCCAGTTTTGCTGTGCCATCTGCGCCGGGTCGATCCATTCCGCCAGCTCTGGCGCCCGCGCCAATGCGCTGCGGGTAGCCTTGAAAGCCGTCTTTTGAGTCAGCCCCTGATTCAGATGGTATACCGGTTCGAATTCCGGAATTTCACTGGATTGCTCGACCGGCAACATATGATCCGGATGCACCATCTGAGCCATACCATCGAACAGCTCTAGCTTGCCCGAGATCACGCGGCGTGCGCCCTGAGGCAGCACTTTCTTCAGATAGTCCCCGCGCGCGTGAAAGAAAACCAGCTGAAAATCGGCCTGGCTGTCTTCGACATGCACCCGATACGCGCCCCCCTTGTTTCGAGGCGGCCTGTGCGGGCCGACCGTTACTTCGACCGTCAACGTCGCAGGCAGATCGACACCCTGAATCGTCTCTCGTCGACGTCGGTCGACGACCGCGTAAGGCAGGCCGAACAGAACGTCGCGTGGGCTCTCAACGCCGGCCTGTTGCAGGACCTGAGCGGTCTTGGGGCCGACGCCATCGAGTGTTTCAAGCCCCGCAAACAGCGGGAACAGCTGTTCCGGCCTCCCGCTCATGCGCCTTCGATCAGCTGCAACCAGCCATCCTCATCCAGAGTTTCGATACCCAGCTCTGCGGCTTTCCTGGCTTTCGAACCCGCACCGGGCCCGGCGACCAGAATGTCGGTTTTCTTGCTGACGGAACCAGAAACCTTCGCACCCAACGCCTCGGCCCGTGCCTTTGCCTCGGCTCGAGTCATCTTTTCCAGAGTACCGGTGAACACAACCGTCTTGCCAGCCACCGGGCTGTCTGAGGCAGGCGCATCAGGTGCGACGATTGTCAGTTCCTTGCGCAACGTATCGAACGCGCGCCTCTCTTCCACGTTCGAAAACGCATCGGACAGGGACAGACCCAGCGTTGCGCCGATCCCGTCTATTCCGATCAATTCAGCCCAGGCGGCATTGGCATCGGGCGGAACACGCGCCGCGGTTATGGCCGCATCCCGCACTTCCTTGACACGTGCCCGACGACCTTCTGCCAGCGCGGCCGCCCGTTCGGCATCCTCGGCCTCATCCGCTTGCCGCTGAGCCAAAGCCGCAGGGCGGGCAGTGTCCAGGGCTTGCGTCATGGTCTCCCAATCGCGGTAAAACAGCGCCAGATCGCGCGCTCCGACCTCGCCGACATGTCGAATACCCAAAGCGAACAACAGGCGCGCAAACGGAATGGTCCGTTTTTCGTCGATCGCGGCAAACAGATTTCTGGCCGAGGTTTCTCCCCACCCATCCCGGTTTTTCAGCCGTGCCAGATTGGTCCTGTCACGCTGCTCCAGTGTAAAGATATCCGCCGGAGTCTTTATCGGAAGGATCGGATCATCATAGAACATCTCGATCTGTTTTGCACCAAGGCCTTCTATGTCAAACGCCTTGCGTGAGACGAAATGTTTCAGTTTTTCAACGGCCTGCGCGGGGCAAATCAAGCCACCGGTGCAGCGGCGGACCGCATCACCTTCTTCACGGATCGCCTCGCTTTGACATTCCGGACAGCGTGTCGGAAAGATAAACGGCTGCGAACCGGCCGGGCGCTTGGACAGATCAACATCTGACAGTTTCGGAATCACATCCCCGGCGCGGTATACCTGAACCCAGTCACCGACACGAATATCCTTGCCATCGCGGATCGTGCCGCCCTTGGCATCGCGTCCCGCGATATAGTCTTCGTTGTGCAATGTGGCGTTGGACACAACAACACCGCCCACCGTCACCGGATGCAACCGTGCAACCGGGCTAAGCGCGCCTGTACGACCGACCTGAATGTCGATCGCCTCCAGCCTCGTCCAGGCCAGTTCGGCCGGGAACTTGTGTGCGATCGCCCATCGCGGCGTGGTTGAGCGGAACCCCAAACGCGCCTGAAGCGACAGATCATTCACCTTGTAGACAACCCCGTCGATGTCATAGCCCAAGGTGGAACGTTGCGCCTCGATATCCTGGTAATGCTCCAGCATCTCTTGCGTCGTTTTGCACAGGCGGGTCAGGGGGTTCGTCGAAAATCCAAGTGATTTCAACCGCTCGACCGCCCCTATCTGCGAGTCGGACAATGGCTCTGAAACCTCTCCCCAGGCGTAAGCAAAGAAACGCAACGGGCGCGAGCGCGTGATTTCCGGATCCAGTTGCCGCAAAGACCCCGCCGCCGCGTTTCTTGGATTGGCAAAGGGTTTGCCGCCGCGCTCTGCCTGCCGCGCGTTCAACGCCTCGAAATCCGCGTGAGACATGTAAACCTCACCCCTGACTTCCAGAACCTCTGGCGCGTTTTTCAGGTGCTGCGGGATATCGGAAACCGTGCGGGCATTGGCCGTTACGCTTTCACCGATTTCGCCATCTCCGCGCGTGGCAGCCTGAACAAGCTGTCCGTTTTCATACCGCAATGACAGCGACAGGCCATCTATCTTGGGTTCGGCGGTGTAGGCCAGACTTTCACCAGCCCCAAGGCCCAGGTATTTCCGGATCGACCTGTCGAAATCGGCCACGTCGTCATCATCGAAAGCGTTGCCCAGCGACATCATGCGCACGGCGTGCGTGACTTTCGAAAAACCATCGGCAGGCTTTGCACCCACTTGATCCGTCGGGCTGTCGGTACGCTTGAGATGAGGGAAACGCGCTTCTATCTCGGCATTGCGCCGTTTGAGAGCGTCATAGTCGGCATCCGACATGTCAGGCGCATCAGCCGTGTGATACAGCGTGTTTGCCTTCGACAATAGTTCGGCCAGACGTGCAAGCTCGGCACGCGCCTCATCTTCCGTCAGCTCGGATATGGAAATTAAGTTGCTCATGGCCTCGCCCTGTCACGCGTACTTGGACCTCAGTGATAGGGCGAGGCCATGGCCAGGTCCAGACGTGCTGAGCCGTGAGTGCAAAGTGCCACCCTGGACCACCGGCGGCACTGGTGGTTCAATTCAAAGCCCGACTGCCATCCGTGTTTCGTCCAGCGTGTTGCTTTGCGGGTCTCGCAGCACATAGCCACGGCCCCAGACGGTTTCGATATAGTTCTCTCCACCGGTCGCATTGCTGAGCTTTTTGCGCAGTTTGCAGATGAACACATCGATAATTTTCAGCTCAGGTTCATCCATGCCGCCATACAGGTGGTTCAGAAACATTTCCTTGGTCAGAGTCGTCCCCTTGCGCAGGCTGAGCAACTCGAGCATCTGGTATTCCTTGCCGGTCAAATGAACCGTCTTGCCATCCACTTCCACGGTTTTTGCATCAAGGTTCACCGCAATTCGCCCTGTATGAATGATCGATTGCGAATGCCCTTTGGAACGGCGGATGATGGCATGTATGCGTGCCACCAGTTCTTCGCGATGGAAAGGCTTGGTCAGATAATCATCGGCGCCAAAGCCGAATCCCTTGATCTTGCTTTCGGTATCATCGGCACCGGACAAAATCAGAATCGGTGTTTCCACCCTGGCGATCCGCAACTGGCGCAGAACCTCATGCCCGTTCATGTCCGGCAGGTTCAAATCCAGCAAGATCAGGTCGTAATCATAGAGTTTTGCCAGATCGATTCCTTCTTCGCCAAGATCCGTCGCATAGACGTTCAGGTTCGCATGCGTCAGCATCAGTTCGATGCTTTTGGACGTGGTCGGATCATCCTCGACAAGAAGTATGCGCATTTTTCACTGCTCCAATTCGGGCCAATAATTCCAATTAAAATTAAACCTGACCAAGAATGGTTAATCTGACGTTACCGTTGAATCATTTATTCACGCTCTCCTTTAGGTTGTCGATACTTTTTTAACGCCGTCGCCTTCAACGCCTCAACGCCGTGTTCCGCGATCAAAGAAACCCAACCGTTGAATTCTTCGTCGCTCAGGCCGTATTTCTTTTTTGCGTCAGACAGGCTGATCAACCCGTAAAGCACGCCACGCACGACAAGAATCTTGCGTGACGCCACCCATCGCCTTGTGTTCGCGGGCGGCAAATCCGCATGCGTCAAAATGGATCCATCCGGCAGAGCAACAGACCTTGGCCCTTCAACTTTGTGCAAATACATCGCTTTACCCTTCTTGCTGCACCAAAGCTGCCCTCAGCCTACTTAAAGTCGCGTGAAACCGCCCCTTGAGAGTGTGTAGAATTTTCCTATATTCTGCCGGTCTTTCTTAACCCGGACTGGAATCTGCAATGGCCCTCGACACCGAGACCCCGCTGAACTCGCTTGGCTTTGCCAAACCACCCTCGGAAACGCGGGTCGTTGTGGCGATGTCGGGGGGCGTCGACAGTTCCGTTGTCGCGGCCTATCTGGCCGATCAGGGCTATGATGTGGTCGGTGTGACTTTGCAGCTTTATGACCACGGCGCGGCATTGGCCAAGAAAGGCGCCTGTTGCGCTGGAATTGATATTCATGATGCGCGACGCGTGGCGGAAGAGCGGGGATTTCCACATTACGTTCTGGATTACGAGAACATCTTCAAGGATGCCGTGATCGACGAGTTTGCCGACAGCTATCTGGCAGGCGCGACGCCGGTTCCCTGCATCCGCTGCAACGAGCGGGTGAAATTCAAGGACCTTCTGGAAACCGCCAAGGATCTCGAGGCAGACTGCATGGCCACCGGCCATTACATTCAGCGCAAGATGGGCGCCAACGGACCGGAACTGCACAGCGCCGAAGACGCCAATCGCGATCAGTCCTATTTCCTGTTCTCGACCACGCCAGAGCAATTGAACTTTCTGCGCTTCCCGCTGGGCCACTTGCCGTCGAAAGACGCAACCCGTGAGATGGCGGCGCAGTATGGGCTGTCGGTGGCGGACAAGCCCGACAGCCAGGATATCTGCTTCGTGCCCGACGGCAACTATGCCAGCGTCATCGAAAAACTGCGCCCCGGAGCCGCGGAACCCGGCGAGATCGTTCACGCCGATGGCCGCGTACTGGCGCAACACAACGGTGTGATTCACTATACGATCGGCCAACGTCGCGGTCTTGGCATCGGCGGCCTCAGCGAGCCGCTTTATGTCGTCAAACTGGACGTCGACAAAAAGCAGGTCGTTGTCGGCCCGAAAGAGATGCTGGCAACGCGAGTCGTTCCGGTGCGCGAGATCAATTGGCTGGGCGATGACCCCTTCTCGTCACGCGATGAATGGCATCTTTCCGTCAAAGTCCGCTCGACCCGCCCGCCGCGCGAGGCAATCATTCGGCCGCTGTCGGACACTACGGCCGAGGTCGAACTGCTGACCCCCGAGGAAGGCATCTCGCCAGGGCAGGCCTGCGTGTTTTACGCAAACGAAGGCAGCCGCGTGTTCGGCGGTGGCTGGATCTGGCGTGGGTATTAGGCTGAAACCGGCTCGACCTCGGGTTCGATCTGAATCTGCAATGCATCGTTGAACCGATTGAACGCACCGCACAAGGCGATGCGCCAGGTCAGCTCGACGATCTGAGCATCGGTGAACCATTCCCTCAGATCCGCCACTTCGGCATCCTTCATACGGCCCGACCGGATCGTCACGGCTTCGGCATAGCGCACGACCGCCTTGTCACAGGCATCCAGTTCCGGATGATCCTCGACGTCCGGCAGACGCGCCGCCCCTTCGGGGCTCAGCCCCGCGACGGTCAGCAGCGGTGTGTGATGCGAGACGCAATAATCGCAGGCATTCAGTTTTGAAACCGTCACCATCGCCAGCTCCAACGCACGGCGCGGCAAGTTCTCTTGCTCTCGCAGGGTTGTCAGCATACCCGTGACATGGTTCAGAACCGGAGGGCAATACGCTGCGACGCGGGCCCAGTTGTCAAACGGGCCATAGGCACCCAATGCAGCGTAGGACGCGCGCGCGTCGGCGGTCATTTCCTGATCCGACAAAGGGGGGATGCGGGTCATGTTGAAAACTCCTTTTCTGGGTCACGATACCTTGGACCTGCGCCCCAGCAACAGACCTTTGCAGGTCACATATGCGAGACAACGCGCTCTCTTTGCCGGGTCACACCATATCGGTGGGAGAGTTGAAGAGAATATAGAGCCCGACGCAGACCATGATATAGGGCGCAATCCGATCCAGCCGGGCAACGCGCGGACCAAGGCTTTTGGCGTGGGGCGCCCCCCATGCCGCAACAACAACCAGCAAGGCGGCCGCGCTGGCGGCACCGATCAACGCAACAACCCGATAGGACGGCGCAGAGTCCGCAAGCAGAGGGGTCATTACCGCAAAACTGTCTATCGAGAGGCTCAGGAAAAGCGTCACCACCGAAGTCACCGCCCCTTTTGACTCCGCACCTTCGGTGTCCGCGTCGCGAAACTGATGCCAGATTCCGCGCAAGCCAAACACCAGCGGGACAAGGCCAAGATAGCCGATCCAAAACGGAAGGCCACTCTGGTTCAGGCCCACGGCCACGGTCATGGCCAGGGAAAGTACGATCGTCTGAGCGACGGCAAAACCCACGATCGCGCGGCGCTGTTCCATCACCAGGATCAAGCCCAACAAGACAGCCAGATTGTCCAGATTGGTAGAGATCATCGCGATCCCCGCAGAGACTGCAAACAGCGCGTGATCAAGCATTGCGTGACTGCATTCTGTTCAAAACCGCCCGCGCTGCGCGCAAGCCGGGTGCTTCGCCCCCACGCCCCAACCTGTCCATGGTCAGGTTCATGGCATGCTGTTGCGCATCGGGTGCGTCGGCGACCTTTCGCAAGGCTTCGGCGATTTTCTGAGGCTGACAATCATCCAGCAGGCATTCCGGCACGGCGCGTGTTTCCGAAACCAGATTGACCAGTGTAACGGTGTCCAGCTTGACCATCCGTTCCGCCATTTTCTGCGTCAGCCAGTTCAGCTTGTACGCAATGACCATCGGCGTATTCTGCGCTGCAAGTTCCAGCGAAACCGTTCCCGAAGCAGCAAGGGCAAGATCTGCGGCGCCAAAGGCCGCTCGTTTGTCGGCCATGGCTTGTTCCGCACCCACCTGGCGGGGATCCAGCACCACGGGCGCGCCAGGCCATTCTGGTACCAGTTCATTTATCAGATCTGTTGTCGCACCTACGGTCGGGATCACCACGCGGTAATTCGGGTGGTCATCGAAAAACAACCGCAACGCGCCGCCGAAAGACTCTGCCAGACGTTCAATCTCACCCCGCCGCGACCCGGGCAAGGCCAGCAGGATCGGCGCATTACCCAGATCAAAGCGGTGGCGAAAGGCGGCGATCTCATCTGGTGTGGCAGTCGGTTCGCCAACCACAGGATGGCCGACAAAGTCGCATTCCATCCCTGCCCGCTCCATGTACGGAGGTTCAAAAGGAAGAAGAGCCAGCACATGGTCGATGACCTTTGCCATCTTGTCTGCACGCCCGGGGCGCCAGGCCCAGACGCTAGGGGCAACATAATGCACGGTTCGGATGTTGCTGTTGGCTTTTACGATTTTGGCGACGCGCAAGCTGAAATCCGGGCTGTCTATGGTGATTAGAACATCCGGTTTCGTGTCCAGCACCGCCTGTGCCGTCTCGGATATCCGCCGTTTCAGGTGAAAAAACTTCGGCAGCACTTCGACAAGCCCCATGACAGACAGCTCGGACATCGGGAACCGGCTGCGCAGGCCCTGCGCTTGCATCAGCTGGCCTCCCACACCGTCGAATTCAATCTCGGGCACCAGGGTTTTCAACCCCTCCATCAGCGCGCCGCCCAACCGGTCGCCCGAAGGTTCACCGGCGACCAGAAAGACACGCATCAGACTGCCCGCTCGCGGATATAGAGAAACAGACCCAGACGGTTGCATTCAGCGATGACGCGTTCTTTTTCCAGAACGAGCACACCGCCTTTTTCCAAAACGATCCCGGACAAACCTGCCGCAACCGTGTCGGTAACAGTTTCCGGCCCGATGGCGGGCAAATCGGCGCGCCGATCCTGATCGGGTTTGGGGCCTTTGAACAGAATGCCCCCGCCAGCGTCGGGGCGTTGGGTCAGGGATTGCAGCATCCACGCGGTGCCGAACACCCCCTCGATGGCCAGCGCCTGCCCTTTGGACACGGCACAGGCCTGCCCGGTATCCGCCGCCCCCATTGCCCGAAGAATCCCGGCGGCGCGGTCAGCGTCGGCCATGTCGGCATCCGAGGGCTGGGCCTCGGTCAGACATCCCACAGGCGGCAACAAACCGGGCGCGATCTCATGCGCGGCCCTGAGGGTGAGACCGGCACCCTCAAGAATTCCGATCACCGCGCGCAAAGCTCCGTCATCCCCGGACAGGATGGCCTTTTGGATGATCGGAACCAATGGCAGCGTCGCGGCGTCGATGCGCGATGGGTCGATTGGCGGGCGCCGAACAGCGCCGGCCAGACAGATATCGGTCACGCCCCGCGCCTTCAGGTCAGCGATGAAACTGCCCAATTGTTCCAGAGGAAACACGACATCTGCACTCAGGCTGTCAGGCAGAAACCCCTCCATCGCGCAGATCAGAGGGCGTTCTGTCAACTGCGCAACAACTTCGGTCGGCAGCGCCCCGGTTCCCGCAATCAACGCAAGCATGACCCTATTTCCTCGGGGTCAGGAAGGATCGGTCACTGTGGCCGGTGACGAAATCCACGATCTGCTGCACATAGTCGCTTTCGTTGCCTTCACCGATCCGGCTGGCGCGATCCATAAAGGTGCCTTCGCCGTCGGACAATTCCTTGAATGCCGCGCGCAGCGCCGAGATATCTTCTCGCGATACACCCTTGCGCTTGAGACCGACGAGGTTCAGGCCATCCAGCTCACCCCGCGACGCCTGTACCAGGCCGTAAGGAATAACATCTTTCGGCACCATGGTCAGCGCGCCAATAATGGCCCCGCGTCCAACGCGCACCCATTGATGCAGCCCTGAAATGCCACCGACGATCACGTCGTCTTCGACGATGCAATGCCCCGCCGCGCCGGCATGGTTCACCATGATCACACGGTTGCCGATCTGAACGTCATGGGCCACGTGAACACCCGCCATCAACAGGCAGTCGTCACCGATCCGCGTGACCCCTCCGCCACCTTCGGTCCCGGTATTGATTGTTACATGCTCGCGAATGCGGTTGCGTTTGCCAATCTCAAGCCGGGTGTTTTCGCCACTGAATTTCAGATCCTGAGGGATCTCACCAATCACCGAGAAATTGAACACGACGGTATCGTCGCCGATCGAGGTGTCGCCCGTCACGACCACATGCGATTTCAACTCGACCCGATCGCCCAGTTTCACCTGTGGGCCCACGTGGCAGAAGGGACCGATGATACAATCCTGTCCAATCTGCGCACCGTCTTCAATAATTGCGCTGGGATGGACTCCGTTCATGTTGTCTTTTCCATATCCCAGTCGACATAAGCCGAGAATTCCGCCTCGGCGGCAACTTCGCCTTCGACAGTTGCACGGCCGCTGAATTTGAACAGCTTTCCGCCTTTTTTCCCACGCACTGTTTCCACATGCATTTCCAGCACATCACCGGGCACCACCTTGCGGCGGAATTTGCACTTGTCGATGCTCATGAAGTAAATCAACAGCTCGGTGTCGATGACGTCCATTCCCACACCCAGCATCACACCGGCGGTCTGCGCCATTGCCTCGACAATGGTTACACCCGGCATGATCGGCGTACCGGGGAAATGTCCCTGAAAATGCGGTTCGTTCATGGTGACATTCTTGATTCCGCGCGCCGACTGATAGCCCGAGATATCTACCACCTTATCGACCAGCAAAAACGGATAGCGGTGCGGCAGGATCCTCTGGATCAGCTGAATGTCTGCGCTTTTGGTTTCTGTGCTCATGATGCAGATATCCCGTTTTGGATGTTTCTTTTTTTGCGTGGTTAGCAATACAGCACTGCAAGGGCAAGCGAACCTATTCGCCCTGACCCTGTTGCAAATCGCTTCCATCACCAATCGCGGCGTTTATTCGGATGATTGCGGCTTCGGTGATGTCGGACGTGCTGACGACGACATTAGATCGCTCGATCATCACGCTGGCCCCAATTTCGCGCAACAGATCGACAAGCACCGGGCGCACAATCTCGGAAAAGGTCTGCTGGGCTTCTTCGCTGCGACGGGCCAGTACGTCCAGCTTTGCCCTTTGCCCCTCGCGATGGGACTGAACCTTGAGATCAAACGCCTCGGCCAGGGGGCGGAACTCGTCGGCCGACATGGTGGCGCGCTGCTCGGTAAGTTCCTTTTCTTCGCGGCTCAGTTCCGCGACAATCCGTTGGTTTTCTTCGGACAGTAAGGCGCTTTCCTTTTCAATTTCACGCAAAACGCGCTGTCCGAAAGCGGACTTGGCAAACAGCTCTTCACTGGACAGGGTGACCACACTGGCTTGAGGCACACCAAGCTGCTGAGCATTTGCCAAAGACGCCAGGACCATCGCCATAAATGCACACAGGGCCCAAAGCGGGCCCCGTGTTCTGCCAAGCAATCTGTTCAGCATCGCGGATCAGAACCGGGCCTGGATCGTAAAGTCAAAGTTCTGCTCCTTGTCGAAAGATTCTTTCTTGAGAGGCTGCGAAAAGTTGAACTGCAACGGCCCGAACGGAGTTTCCCAGAGCACCGAAATACCGATCACGTGCCGGATCGATCCGTTTGCACCGACAATGGTTGCACCTGCCGTATTGACGTTGTCGATGTTGTAGAGGTTGCCGACATCATAGAACAGGCCGCCACGCAGACCCAGCTCCTCGGGCAGACCCAGCGGGAAATCGGTTTCGAAACGGGCAACCCAGTAGTAGTTGCCCCCGATCGCGTCATCCTGACCGTTGGACAGGTCACGCGGTCCGATACCCGCAGGTTCGAAACCCCGAAAGGTATTGGGCCCCAGCACAAACCGGTCAACAGTACGGCTGAAATCGTTTCCGCGCCAGTGCAGCGCGCCCAGCTCCATCGTGGCCCGAAGCACCACCTCTTCGTTCCATACCCGGGTTTGCGCGATACCACGCGCCGTGGTCTTGAAGTACTTGTTGTCCCCGCCAAGTCCAGCGGCATCAACGCCAACCTCGAACAGAACGCCGGTATTGGGGTCCAGACCGCCGATACGGCTGTCATAAATGTAGGACAGTCCCAAAGAACTGGACGTCCGTTTGCCCTGCGCAATTTCAGAAGCAATCACCGCGCCGTTAACTTCGTTGTCCTGCTGCGTCATCTCGCTGCGGTCCCAGCCATAGCGGAGCCGCAGAGCCGACAATTCACCGATCGCATAGGTCAGCTGCGGTGCAAAGAAAAGACTGCTTGTGTCGTAACTTGCAAACCCGGAATTGGTGGCAGACAGCCCCAGACCAAGGTCAAAGCGCAGCTTGCGACCCAGAAGGTAAGGCTCTGTGAAGCTGAGCGTATATTGTTCCGAGTCCTGCGCGGTCGAGATCGACACACCAAGGTTCTGGCCACGACCCAGGAAGTTGGATTCGTTCAGGGCAACGGCAATCCCGAAGCCGTCCGTAACCGAATAGCTGCCTCCGAGGCTCAGCGAGCCGGTAGGTTGTTCTTCAACGTCTACATCCAGAATGACCTGGCTGGGCGACGATCCCTCGCGCGGCTCGACTTCCGCGACGGCGAAAAAGCCCAGGGCATTGATGCGCTCGGCGGCCTGACGGATTTCGCGGGGATTGAACGGGTCACCTTCGACGGTATCGAACTGACGGCGGATCACCCGGTCCAAGGTGGTTGTGTTACCTTCAATATCAATCCGCTCGACAAAGATCCGAGGACCTTTTGTCAGAACAAATTCGATATCCAAAGTCAGATCGCGGTCATTGCGTGTAACACGTGGTTCCACGCGAAGGAAATCCACACCTTGCTTCAGGCCCAGCCGTTCCTGTCGCGTAATCGAATTTTCAACCAGCGTCGGCGTATATGTCACGCCGGGCTTGATCTTCAGCGCGTCCTGATAAGGGGCCGGATCCACGCCCGGAATCTCACTGACGGTCGTGATCTTACCAAATGAGAATTTCTGGCCCTCGGTTACATTCATCACCAGGAAAAACGCATCCCGTTCACTGGTAAACTCGACATTGGCGCTGTTCACGCGGAAGTCGACATAGCCTCGTGACAGGTAGAAATCCCGGATGACCTGCTTGTCGAACTCGATACGATCGCCGATGAAGGTGTCGTTCCGGAAGAACGTCCGCAGGAAGGTTGCCTGCTTGGTTTCCAGAACGCGGCGCAAACGACGGTCCGAAAAGGCACGGTTGCCAACAAAACTGACACGTTCCACTTCAATGGTCGTGCCCTCTGCCACTTCAAAAACCAGATCAACTCGGTTGTCGCTACGGCGGATAATCCGAGGGATCACGGTCGCGGCAACTCGACCTTGGGCCGAATACACTTCAGCAATCATGTCGGCGTCAGACTCGGCCAACTGCGGGGTAAAGACGCGGCGCGGCTGAGATTCGATAACGTCCAGCAACACGTCGTCTTTGACACGGGCGTTACCCTCGATGCTGATCTGATTGATCGTTGGATATTCCTGAACCGTGATGACCAGCGTAGACCCCCGCGGCGTCAGCTCGACTGTTTCAAATACACCACTGTCAAGCAAACGCTGATAGGCATCATTGAGCTGGCCCGCAGTTACAGTCTGGCCAGGTTCGATTCCCGTTCGGGCGATGATCGTACCGGTTTCAATCCGGCGATTGCCCTCAACATCAAACAAATTGATCGTATAGTTTTGCGCCTGTGCTGCATGCGGAAAAGTCATTAAGCTTGCAGCAACAAAAAGGAAAAGAACCGCTAGCGCCTGCCACAAAATCTTGTTTGTTGGCATTTGCTGCCCGCAGGATGTGCCCGCCCCTCGCCTGTCAGTCATTTTATGCTCTACCCAGAATTTAAGACTTTAATGCTGAGTAACGGGATTGAATGAGCTTGTCAAAAGGCGAAATAGAAGCAGCCGCGAAGACTGCCATTCAAATTGACGACGTTAATTTCAGTAAGAATCACATGGCCGCCAGATAGGCGGCACCTGCCATAGCCGACGCCGTAACTGCAAAGCTCAGCAGAACATCCCAATTCAGCACGAACAGGAAGCTAAAGCTCTGATACGATTTTTTCAGCGTTTTGGTCATGGTTTTTCCCTCAGACGCAAAAATCATAACGTCAGAATGAGGCAATTTTGCGGCCCAATCTTGCGCCACGCGCCACAATTAGCAGAACAAATCGTTGCTCACTGAAAACAGCATGAGGGTGAGAATTAAGGTGATCCCTACACCCATGAGCACCCGCAAGGCCCCATCACTGGGTGGTTTCCCTGCAATGGCTTCATAGGCGTAGAACACAAGGTGCCCGCCATCCAATGCCGGGATCGGAAACAGGTTCAGCAATCCGACCGCCGTCGACAGAACCGCGATGAAGAAAATGAAGTTCTGCGCCCCCTGGCTGGCCATTGCCCCCGAGGTTTCGGCAATCCCGATCGGCCCCGAGATGTTACAGGTGCTGATTGCCCCCGTCACCATGTGCCACATACCAGACAGCGACCCTTCGATAATGCGGCCCGTCTGTCTGACACCGCCGGTCAGTGAATCCAGAATACCGGCCGGTTCAGTTGCTGGCTCCAGCATCATGCCCCCGATGATCCCAATCCGCCAATGGGTGACGAAACCGCCATCCGGCTGAGGTTCATCCGTGCGTCGGGGGGCCAATGCGAATTCCAGCTCGGACCCATCCCGCCAGACGTCCAACAGCAGAACCCGGCCGTCGGACCCTTCGACAAAATCCTTCAGCTGCTCGAAGGCAAAGATCGGCTCTCCGTTCACCGCCGTGATGACATCGCCTTGTTTCAGTTGAATATCCATCGCCGCGCTGCGTGGGGCCACTTGGCGGATCAGGGGTGGAAACATCCATGGTGCTTGTACATCCAGCGTTTCACCGTCCCGGATCACCGTGTAATCCAGAACCGGTTCCACAGGCAGCGCATCGATAAAGTCCTGCCAGGCCCCCTCTTCATCATAGTCAGGTGTCGGTGTGCCGGCGATTGCGGTGATCACATCACCTTCTCTCAGTTCCTGCACAGTGCCTGGCAAGGGTTGCAACGTTCCGACCGTCAGCGGCTCCTTCGATACGCCCTGTGACCAGAAAATCAGGCCAAACACCAGAATGGACATGACGAAGTTGAAGACAGGTCCGGCCGCGACCGTTGCGGCCCGTGCCCACAAAGGGGCACCATGCATGGTGCGGCGCAGCTCTTCCGGGCTTTGGGTAGCGATGCCTTCCATCGCCTTTTCATCCTTGCCCGATGCTGCATTGGCATCGCCCAGGAACTTTACGTACCCCCCAAACGGCAGCAACGCGATCTGCCATCTTGTCCCCCGTTTGTCGACACGGCTCCAGAGAACCGGGCCAAACCCGATCGAGAACACTTCGGCATGGATACCGGACCAACGCCCCACAATGTAGTGGCCGTATTCGTGCACCGCGACGATGACCGACAATGCGATGACAAACGCGACAATCGTCCAGAGAAGATTGCCAAATTGCGGGATTAGGGAAAGTACGTCCAAAATTCTATCCTGCTCGTTCCACCACAGCGTCATCGACCCACTGACGTGCCAGATGGTCTGTTTGCTGTACGTTATCAAGGGTCATCGGGGCATCAATAAGGCTGTCTGACGCGTCGAACCTGTCGAGAACCGCGGCGACGGCATCAGCCATATCCAGAAATCCGGTCCGGCGCGCGATGAAATGATCCAGCGCACGTTCCTTCGCGGCGTTTAAAACAGCACCCGCCAGGCCGCCACGCGCCATCACGTCCCGGGCCAGTTTCAATGCGGGATAACGTGCCAGATCCGGAGCGTTGAAATGCAACTGCCCCAGCTTGGCCAAGTCAAGGCGCTGTATCGGCAATTCCCGTCTTTCGGGCCAATGCAGCGCGTAACCGATGGCGTGGCGCATATCGGGTGCCCCCATATGGGCCATCACCGCACCATCACGATACCCGACCAGGGCGTGTACTATGGATTCCGGATGCACCAGCACTTCGATCTGATCCGGTTTGACACCAAAATATTCTTTTGTTTCAATGACTTCCAACGCTTTGTTGAACATGGATGCGCTGTCGATGGTGATACGCTGCCCCATATCCCAATTCGGATGGCAGGAGGCTTGTTCCACCGTCGCGTTCACCAGTTCACTCAGGGGCCAATCACGAAACGCCCCGCCACTGGCGGTGATGATCACACGCTCGACTGTTTCGATGTCTTCACCGACCAAAGCCTGAAACACCGCCGAATGTTCGCTGTCGACCGGCAGCAATCGCGCACCATGCCGTTTGGCCGTTTCCAGAACCAACGATCCTGCGCAGACCAATGTCTCTTTGTTGGCCAGCGCGAGGGTCGTGCCCTGTTTCAACGCCTCGATGCCCGGCGCCAACCCGGCCGAGCCGACAATGGCCGACATGATCCAATCCGCCGGACGTGCCGCAGCCTCGACGATGGCACGCGGGCCCGCAGCCGCCTCGACGCCACTGCCGGCCAAAGCGGAACGCAGGTCATCAAGCCGGTCTTCATGAGCGGTGACGGCAATATCGGCACCGAGCCGACGCGCGTCATCCGCAAGTCTTTGAATATTGGCGCCACCGGTCAAGGCCACGACGTCATACTCGGACGGTGCACGCGAAATCAGATCAATCGTATTCTGCCCGATCGACCCGGTGGCTCCAATAACAGATACCTTTCGCATTACATTTCACCCGGCGAATAGATCAGCCCCGCGATCAGAACGAACAGCGCGGCCCCCATCATGCCATCAAACCGATCCAGAAAGCCGCCATGGCCCGGTATCAGGTTCGAACTGTCTTTGACACCGAACTTGCGTTTGACCGCACTTTCAGCGATATCACCGGCTTGGCTTGCCATTGAAGCCAAAACGGAAACAACGACAAAAGCGAATCCAAAGCCGGCCAGGCTTGCAAAAACCGCGCCGACACATGCCGCGGCGGCCCACCCTCCGGCGGTTCCCGACCACGTCTTCTTCGGGCTGACCTTGGGCCAGAATTTCGGGCCACCAACCGCCTTGCCCACGAAATAGCCCGCGACATCAGTGGCGACCACGACAGCAATCAGCCAAACCATCCAGCCAAAACCGGAATTTTCGCGGATCGAAATGAAACCCAGCCCGGCCCCGACGATCCAGACCACGAACATCCCGAACAGAACCTTCGAACGACTGATCTGCCCCACTCCCACAAGCGCAGGCGCAAGCACGACCGGCAAAGTGTAAATCGTCGGCAGATGATAGCTGAGAACCACGGTGATGCTTGTCAGAATCCCCAATTGAACAGCCACGCCGCGGGCTTGCGGGTCGATCATCCGAACCAATTCCCACGTCATCAGACCACAGGCTGCGGCGATGAAGGTTTCGAACCACCACCCGCCAAGCCAGACTTCGATTGATCCGATCACGACAAGAACAGCAGCAGAAAGAACCCGTGTTGTCAGGTCAGACCATCGGCCGTCTCTCATGCCAGAACCGCTCCGAACCGCCGATCTCTGGTGCCGTAATTCTGGCACAGACGGGCCAGTTCAGCAGCAGTGAAGTCCGGCCAGAGGGTGTCGATGAATTCATATTCCGAGTAAGCCGATTGCCAAAGAAGAAAGTTTGAAATCCGCGCTTCACCGCTGGTTCGGATAACAAGGTCGGGATCAGGAAGAACACGCGTATCCAGATACTTAGGAAGAGTTTCTTCATCCACCTCTTCGGGTTTCAGCCGCCCTTCAGCCACATCCCGTGCCAGACGCTTGGTGGCGCGTGCGACCTCGTCGCGACCACCGTAATTCAGCGCGACGGTCAAATGAACCAGATCGTTGTTCTTGGTTTCTTCTTCCAGCGAGTCCATCAACTCGATCAACTTGGAATCCAGCCGGACCCGATCTCCGATGAACCGAACGCGGATGCCATTATCCGCAAGTGTCCGGGTTTCCTTGATGATATAGCGGCGGAACAGGTTCATCAGGCCGGCCACCTCGACCTGGGTCCGCTTCCAGTTTTCGGTCGAAAAAGCGAACACCGTCAGATACTTGATCCCCAAACCAGGGCAGGCCTCGACAACCTCGCGCACGCGCCGCGCGCCGGCATGGTGGCCGAACAGCCGGGGACGGCCGCGTGCCTGCGCCCAACGACCATTGCCATCCATGATGATAGCCACATGGCGCGGGCCGGACTCCAGCTCGGTTTGCGGGTCTTTTGGCATCAGTTCGGCTCAGACCTGCATGATTTCGGCTTGCTTGGTTTCGAGCGCAGCATCCACGGCCTTGATCATCTCATCCGTCATGTCCTGAACTTCGCTTTCCCAAAGCTTCTGGTCATCTTCCGACATGCCGTCCGCCTTGGCCTTCTTGATCTGATCCATGCCATCGCGACGCACGTTGCGGATCGCAATGCGCGCGTTTTCCGCGTACTGACCGGCGACCTTGCTCAGCTCGCGGCGGCGTTCTTCGTTCAACTCGGGAATCGGCAGCATTATGATGGTTCCGTTCAATTGCGGATTGATACCAAGGCCGCTTTCGCGGATGGCCTTTTCCACCTTACCCACCAGTGACTTGTCCCAGACGTTAACAGTGACCATACGCGGTTCGGGCACGTTCACGGTGCCCACCTGGTTGATCGGTGTCATCGAGCCGTAAGCGTCAACCATGACAGGTTCCAGCATCGAGGCCGAAGCACGCCCTGTTCGCAATGATGCAAATTCGGTTTTCAGATTGGCCATTGCGCCATCCATGCGGCGCTGCAGATCATTGGTGTCCAGTTCGAAGTCGTCAGACATTCTGCTCACTCCCCGTCTTCAGGTACTCTTTGGATGGGTCTTACGCCATCGCAATTGGGATGTATAGCAATCATGATCGGGAATTGTATCAATGGCCAGAGGTGTTGCGACCAATTTGGACAAACATCGTTTTCCGGAACCTGGCCGAGTTTCTTCGGCCAGGTTGCTTTCATGGGTCAGCCTCAGGCGTTCACATCCACCACGACGCGGCCCTTGACCTGACCTTTCAGAATGTCGGCGCCCAGTTGCGGCAGATCGGACAGACCGGCCGGTTGAACCATCGCCTCAAGCTTGTCCATCGGCAGATCCGTGGCGATCCGTTTCCATGCGCGCACCCTGTTGTCATAGGGCTGCATCACGCTGTCGATGCCCAAAAGGTTCACGCCGCGCAGCAGGAACGGAATCACCGTCGCAGGCAAAGCAGCCCCCCCTGCCAAACCTACCGCAGCAACAGAGCATCCGTATTTCATCTGGCCCAGAACGCGTGCCAGCATGGCGCCGCCCACAGCGTCAACGCAGCCCGCCCATGTTTCGCTTTCCAGAGGGCGTTTTGTGGTCTCGTTCAGGTCGTCGCGCGGCACGATGGTCGTCGCTCCAAGTGATTTCAGATAGTCACCGGTTTCGGGCCGTCCGGTGACCGCGGCGACCTCATAGCCCAAATTGCCAAGAATGGCCGTGGCCACCGACCCGACGCCGCCCGCGGCCCCGGTTACCAATACCGGTCCACGATCCGGGGTCAGCCCATGATCCTCCAGCGCCATGACAGCCAGCATCGCAGTAAACCCGGCAGTGCCCACTGCCATTGCCTGACGCGTTGTCAGCCCATCGGGCAGCGGTACCAGCCAATCGGCCCGCGCGTTGGCTTTTTGCGAATAGCCGCCCCAATGTGCCTCACCAACGCGCCATCCGGTCAGAACAACCTTGTCTCCGGGTTTGTAGCGGTCATCCGATGAGGCCTCGACCGTGCCGGCGTAGTCAATGCCGGGGACATGCGGATAGGCCCGCACCAGCCCGCCCCCTTTCGGAGACAGGCACAGGCCGTCCTTGTAGTTCACCGTAGAATATTCGACCGCAACCGTGACATCACCATGCGGTAGATCATCCACCGACAATTGTTTGATCGAGCCGGTGGCAAGTCCGCTCTCTTCATCCTTGTCCATCACAAGTGCATTGAACATCTGTCATTCCTTTCGTGTTCAGCGACCAGCCCATGTCGTCAGCTGGTTCAAAATATCCCGAGGTCGACGCGGCAGCGTCCTTGATTCTGCTAGATCCAGAAATGCGATTGCACGGTCGCGCGGCGCATCCCGGCCGGTGTTTCCACTTCCAGTTCCGTCCCGGCATCCCAATGGCTCAGGCGCACCATACCGATCGCCACATTGGTTTCAAAATCCGGAGACCAGGCCGCTGATGTCACCTGCCCCACGCGCTTGCCGCTTGCAAACAGGTCCCAGGGACGATCGCAGCCCGGTACAGGCTCACCGGCTATGGCGATTGGCCGGATTTGCTGCACCGGCCCTTCCTTGGCGACACGCAACAGAGCATCCCGACCGATACAGCCAATCGCGGTATGCGTGTTGCAGAACTTTCCCAGACCGCATTCATGCGGGGTATTGTCGTCGGTCATGTCGTTCCCATAGGACAACAGCCCGCCCTCAATGCGTTCGATCAGGTTCGGGCAGCCCGCGCGCACGTGCAGGTCTTCGCCGGCGGCAAACAGGGCGTTCCACAAAGGCATGCCGATATCGCCACCTTCAACGTATATCTCGAAACCACCCTGTTTCGAATAACCGGATCGCGCGACGGCCAGATCGCGCCCCTCGAACTCGAACATGTCAAATTTAAAGAAACGGATGTCGCGCACTCGGTCCCCGAAGACACGCGCCATCAGCTCGTCCGCCCTTGGGCCCTGAACGGCAAGCGGCGACACGTCCGGTTCATCCACCAGCACATCCAGACGGTACCCAACGGCGATACCCTTGACCCACAGCAACAGATCACTGTCGGCAATCGAGATCCACCATCGGTCTTCGGACAACTTCACCGCCACCGGGTCGTTCAGCATGCCGCCGGTTTCGTCAACGATCGGCACATAGAAACATTGCCCCGGCAGCATACCGCGCAGATCACGCGGGGTCAGCATCTGCATCAGACGCGCAGCATCAGGGCCACGCAATTCAACCTGCCGCTCGCACGACACATCCCAGACCTGCACATGGGTCTTAAGATGCCGGTAATCGGCTTCAACACTTTCAAAAACCGTCGGCAACAACATACGGTTGTAGACCGTATAGCCCTTGACCCCGGCAGCTTCGACTCCTTCAGAGAACGGAGTGCGCCGCAAGCGGCGTGAGGCGGAAATCTGAGGCATTCATACCTCCTGCGGCATAAAGACGATATCACTGACAGGCGCTTCCGAGCCCGTCTCGGTCAGCATTTTGTGCACTTGCCCCCTGTGATGGGTCTGATGATTGAAGAAATGGATCACGCACAGCGCGTAAGGCATTGTGACATCAGCCTCTTTTGCGGCGGAATACCACGTGAACGAGCCGGTCAGCGGATCATCCCCCAGCCCTTCTGCCCAGTTCAGGATACGCGCATCGATCTTTTCGCGTAACGCCAACCAGCTTTGCAGGTCCGGGCACAGGTATACGCTTTCATGGATACCCCCGCCCGCCTTGTGAATATTGCCATCTGGCCCGTCGCGCTTTTCGAAACGCGACATCCACATCCAGTCACCCCACAGCAGATGGTTCACCGTGCCCATAATCGAGCCAAAGAATGCTCCGCGTTCAAGGGTCAGTTCCTTCGGTGTCAGAGATTGCAAAAACTCTGCCAACTGATTGTTCTGCCAGCGATTGTAACGCGCCATTTCCTGCGCATACCCGCCCGTGACCATCATTTGGGCCCGTGCCAGTCGATCGGGCAGATTTCAGCGGACTTGCCGCCAAAGTCCCAGACCCGGCCATAGTCTCGCACCTTCGATTTGGTGCCACGCGCCACGATGATGTCAGGTCCCATCCAGTATTTGGAATTTGAGACCATCACCGGATGCTCCGGGTCCTTGCCCGCAAGCATCTCGATCTCTCCCTGTATCTTGCGACCAATCGCGATCCGACGTTTGTTTCCGTCGCGCTCGATCTGGACCGGCGCCCGTTCCGCACCGATGATCTCGCTGACCAGCATGGTAAACAGACCCGTCGTGCCGCCCGCCTGACCGCTGAAGATTTGCAACAATCCGTTGTAAGCCTTGCCGCTTGCGCGCTCGTCGACATAAGCGGCGACTTTCCACTGGCCTTCCCCCATCCGGCCCGGAATATCGACCAGCAAGCCGACATTCAGACCCGACAGATCCTCGCCTTCATAGTGGCCTTCATCAACGATGATGCCCATCCAAGCATGGCAGTGACCTTCCGTAGGGGGATGTGCGCCCAGCGACACCACGCAGGGGCAAAACACGTCACATGAACAGTTCAGGATCAGTTCACCCTTGATGGCCCATTCCGTCGGACTCATCTCTCGCCGCTTGGGATTGGGCATGCGGCTGTCGATACGCTGACTGACGGGCAGCCGATCGGCATCTGGTTTTCTGTTTTTAGCCATTGGCTTATCCTCCGTAGCTAATTGGACACACGAGCAGGACGAGACCGCCCGCAATCAACACAAACCCCATTGGACGGGTCACGGCGTGCCCGATCTGAGGAAGTTTCTCCAAAACCATGAACAGGGTCGCGAGCCCCATCCACAACAGGCTCATGACACCGCCTACAAAGCCGAGTGCCATAAAGCCCCAGCAACAGCCGACGCAAAAGGCGCCAAGACCCAGGCCCATGCGCACGCCACCTGCAAAACCGGTTCTCCAATGTCCCAGGAAATAGGTCATCGGGGCATGGCAGACAGCGTGGCACACCTCTTTGGCGCGGGAAAACTGAAAGGCGCCCACGGCAATCATCAAGCCGCCCGCGACCCATCCGGATTTGGCAATTCCCAGCATATCGACAACACCGCCAAACAGCAGAACCAACTGAATTCCTGCGATCACGGCCGCAAACCCGACCCAGACGATGGAATACCCGGCCAGAACCCCCAGCCAGCCGGCGCGGCTGCCATTTGCGCTGCGGATCAGGTCATCGTAACTGCGCAGGGTCGGGATCAGGGTCGGCAGCATCATGGCCGCCATCATGATCGCCCACATTGAAAACAGCGGCCCGAACTCGGCCATGGGCATGTACATGTCCATGCGCGGATCCATCGCGGCCATCGCCTGCCCCATCGGCCCCGGACGGCCGATCAGATCAAGGCCCATGTCCCGGCTCATCGAGAACATGACCCACCACGCCCACAAGATCAGAACATAAAAGCCCAGCCACATTCCGCTGCGCAGCCACGTACGACTCACTTCGGCCTCCCGACTCAACTCCCTTGCTTTTCAAATGTCAGACTTTTAAATGTCAGACAAATAAAAATTTGCCCAAGGCCGTCTGAAGATGAAAACCGCGCCCCGGAAAACCGCAGACCTGTCTGCCCAGATCGCCCAGGCTATTCGGGATGCGATCGTATCGGGTGAACTGATCGTGGACGCGCGCCTGCCGTCCGAAGCCGAGCTGTCGGATCAGTTCCAGGTCTCTCGCCCGACCGTGCGTGAGGCATTGAAACGGCTGGCCGCGCAATCCTTGATCCGCACACAACGCGGCGCTTCCGGCGGGGCGTTCGTGAATCGCCTGAGCTTTGAGGATGCCTATTCTCAGCAAGTCACGACTTCGACATTGCTGCTGTCGATGAATGCGGTCAGCTTCGATACCGCATGCGAGGCGCGATATGCCCTAGAAAGGGCCTGTGCGCCTTTGTCAGCGCAGCGGCGCACGGCAGATCACCTGGCGACCATGCGGGCAGAAATATTCCGCCAGTCCCAACCGGGCCTGACGGACGAGGCATTTTGCGCCTCGGACGTGACTTTCCATCGCGCTCTGGTGGATGGGGCTGGCAACCCGGTCCTGTCCTATCAGCTGGCGGGCGCCGTGGAAGCGATGCAACCGCTGATGAACATGATCACATTCACGGCGCGATCCCGCGAAGAGATCATCGGACTGCACAGCAGAATAGTGGACGCGCTTGAGGCAAAAGACGCAGACACCGTAGACTCCGCACTTGTTGATCTGGAACATTACACACGACGGCTGGCCCATGACGTGGCCGAAAGCAAACGTAAACCGACCTGAGGGCCGCATTCGAAACAAGATCAGAACAAGGGGCAAAAAAGCGGGCAGATTTTCATCCGGCGCCAAGATCGGAACTTTCAATATGAATTGAAGTTCAATGACTTACGGGAGGACGTTATGAACCAAAGACCGGACCCTAGTTTTTATCCATCCGCGAAACTGGCGATGGAGGGCCCCGCCGAGACGCTTGCATTCACGCTGATGCTCAGCCCTGACTTTTCTCAACCCGACGGGCTGGCGGTTGTGAATGTCGATCCAAGCTCGGACGATTTCGGAAAGATCGTGCATCAGGTGATCATGCCCGAAAAGGGCGACGAGTTTCACCATTTTGGCTGGAACGCCTGTTCTTCTTCCCTGTCGCCGCTGAGCGGTCATGCGTTTCTGGAGCGGCGCTATCTGATCATCCCGGGCATCCGGTCCAGCCGGATTTATGTCATTGACGTGAAGAACCCGCTTGAGGCCAAGATTCACAAGATCATCGAACCCGAAGAAGTCTTTGCAAAGACAGGGTATTCCCGTCCGCACACGATCCATTGCGGGCCCGAGGGCATCTATGTCAGCACCCTTGGTGGCGGCGGCCCCGACGGCACAGATGGCCCTCCGGGCATATTCATCATGGATTGCGAGACCTTCGATATCATCGGGCGCTATGAGATCGAGCGCGGCGTGCAGGACAAGCATTATGATTTCTGGTGGAACCTGCCGCGTGACTACATGGTCAGTTCCGAATGGGGCCTGCCGCCGCAATTCGAAAACGGGCTGGTGGCCGAGGATCTGTTGTCCAACAAGTACGGCCACCGGATCCATTTCTGGAACCTTCGGAACCGGACGAATATTCAGACCATCGATCTGGGCGAAAACCATCAGATGGCCCTGGAAATCCGCCCCGCGCATGATCCCGTAAAACAATACGGGTTCTGCGGCGTTGTCGTCGATACGACCAACCTGCAAGGGGCGATCTTCACCTGGTGGCGCAATGATGACGGCACGTTCGAAGCCAAGAAGACCATAACAATCGATCCGCAACCCGCTGATCCTGATGATCTTCCTGACCTTCTGAAGGGCTTCTCTGCCGTTCCGCCGCTGGTCACTGATATCGACCTAAGCCTGGACGACAAGTACCTCTATGTCGCGTGCTGGGGAACCGGCGAGATGCATCAATACGATGTATCCGACCCGATGAACCCAACCCTGGCAGGCAAGGTCGAGATCGGCGGAATCGTCAAAAAGACAAAGCATCCAAATGGTCAAACCTTTGGCTATGGTCCACAGATGGTCGAAATCAGCCGCGACGGCAAACGCGTCTATTGGACCAATTCGCTTTATTCCACGTGGGACGATCAGTTCTACCCCGAGGAAGGTGGTGCGGCCATGGTCAAGGCTGATGTCGGCGAGAATGGTGGTCTGACATTGGATCCGAAGTTCTGGGTAGAGTTTCCCAAGGGCTATCGCAGCCACCAGATACGGTTGGAGGGCGGAGACTGTTCAACCGACAGCTTCTGCTATCCGTCGGTCTGAGTTGGAATTATTGATGTCATCAACGGCTGGCCTGTGGCTGGCCGTTGTTCTGAGCGGAGCCTATCACGGCCTGAACCCCGGCATGGGCTGGCCGCTGGCGGTGTCTTCGGCTTTGATGGAACAACGCCAATCCGCGCTTTGGGGTGCACTCGCGGCTTTGGCTGGCGGGCATTTCGTGGCCATGCTTGGCGTACTTCTTCCTTTTGCCCTGATGGCCGTACTGGTCGATAATCAGAATGAAATCCGCATCGGCGCGGCTCTGGTCGTGATTGGCATGGGCCTGTACATCGCGATAACCCGCCGTCATCCCCGCTTTCTTTCGCGGATCCCGCCAAGCAGGCTCGCGCTGTGGTCTTTTCTTGTGGCGCTTGCCCACGGGGCTGCCCTGATGCTGGTTCCAATCTATCTGGGCCTGTGTGCCGTGGATGAACTGGACGCGGGCCATCAAGCGATTTCTCAGATCATGACCACGAACACCCTTTTGGTTCTGGGCGTCGCCGCGCTGCATACGGCCGCCATGGTTCTGGGTGGCGGGTTTTTGGCCTTTGCGGTCTATCGTTGGCTTGGTCTGCAATTCCTGTCGCGCAGTTGGTTCAACCTGGAGCTCATCTGGGCCCTGAGCCTCATTCTGGTCGGTGGTCTGGGTCTTTGGTCCGCCCTCGGCTGACCTTGTACTTTGTTTTGAAACGCGCTTTGTCTGCATCGAAACAAAACTGGAGCTTCCGAATGCACGACCAAACCCGCCCAACCGAAGTGCTGCGTCAGGGCAAAATCGACGACTGGACGGCCGCCACAACCCATGCTTTCACCCGCGAGTTGTCTGACGGCACCCTGCCCGAGAACAAGATGCGCTGGTATCTGCAACAGGATTATCAGTTCGTCGACGGTTTCGTGCGTCTTTTGGCCAGCGCCATCGCGCATGCGCCGACCCTTGCTGACAGCGTACCGGCCGCGCAGTTTCTGGCGGTGATCACAGGCCCCGAGAACACCTATTTCCTGCGCGCGATGGACGCTTTGGGCACTGAGCCCAGCACCGAGCCCGCGCCTGCCACGCGGGCGTTTCAAGATCTGATGGCCGAAGCCGCAGCCTCTGGCCGTTATCAGAACATGCTGGCGGTACTCGTCGTGGCGGAATGGGTTTATCTGAGCTGGGCCAGCCCAGAAAACCCGCCCAAAGACGGCTTGCCGTTCTGGTTTGCAGAATGGATCACGCTACATGCGGGCGAAGGGTTCGAAAGCGTCGTGGAGTATCTGCGCAGTCAGTTGGATAACGTCTGGCCGACGCTGGATGCGGCCGAACAGGCCGAGGTCACGCGACTGTTCCATCGCGCTGTCGAACTGGAACGTGATTTCTTTGACGCCGCCTACGCGGCCTGAACCATAAGGGGGCCGGAATGGTCGCAACTCTGAACGTCATCGCGGCATTGCTGACCATCGGGTTCGGCGCATTCGGGTTTCTGGCGCCGGCCCACACCGCGTCGGCCCTGGATCTGGCCCCGACCAACAGCACGATGGGGTTGTCCGAGATGCGCGCCTCGGTCGGTGGTTTGTTTGTTGTGACGGGGATCGCCGTTATCTGGCTGAACAACCCAATGGCCTATGTCATGCTGGGCATTGTCTATTCCGGTGCGGCGCTGGGCCGGTTTGTGTCAGTCGCGCTGGACAATCCCCCCTTGGCCAAGGCGTTGATCTTTGGGGGAATCGAACTGGTTCTGGCCGTCTGGCTCATCGCTGCAAACTTCAACAAAGCCACCTAACAGATTGGAAATGTTAAATACGGCTGAGTTCATTCTGAGTTTGCATCCACCCATCACCTCACTTATATAAGAATCGTCCTTCGGGACTATGGACATAAACGCGCTCGTAATAAGCGGATCGGACCCGGGGGCGGTACCCGGCGGCTCCACCAACCATCCTTCGTTTGGGGATTTTGGGGCCGAAACAGGATCGACGAACGTCTAAAGGGGTTAGCTTTGTCTCGGCTGTCTGCCACCGTTACCGGCGAAAACAGTACAATTGCAAACGACAATCGTGCTCCGGTTGCAGTTGCTGCGTAAGCAGTAGCAAGACCGAAACTTAAGCCCTTGCGCCTAGCCGCGTAAGGCGGGGTTCGCAGGTACCTGGCAACAGAAACCTGCATTAATCCCCCACATGTCTGATTTTGTTCACCCGTCCCTTGGCAGATTCAGAGTTTATTCATTCCTTTTTGCCATCTTGCCAGCACTTGGACAGGAGAACTGGGATGACGAATTCAGAGAAACTCAGAAAGTGGTACTCCGAAGTTTGGGAAAATGGAAACACCGAAGCAATTGATCAGTTCTTTGCACCCGAAACGATGGCCGAGGGGCTGATTCCGGAAATGCAGGTCGGTGCGGACGATTTTCGAGATCTGGTCATGGCGTTCCGCCATATTCTGGGGGACATCAAGGTCGAATTGCCCAAGATCATAGAAAACGGCGACTGGGTTTCTGCCATTCTGCATGTTCGTACTTTTCGGGCTGACAATGGCGCGCCACTGGAAGTCACGGGCCAGGTCATGGCGCGGTTCAAGGCCGAAAAGATGGTTGAAGCCTACAACCATTTTGACTTCATCTCGTTTTTTGAAGAGCTGGGCCAGTTTCCATCGGACACCCTGCCCGTATGCATGACCGGGCAACGCCTGGACTGGGCGTGAACCCAAAGCAATCTTGACCCCCATGACCCTTGCGCGCTAGCAAGTGCCATGGGGTAAGATTGCGAACGCCCCGTGAGGCGACAGCCCAAGTTTCGCATGTATCCGCGGTCACAAGGAAACATGCCATGGCATCGCCCAACTCTATTTCTCCCAAACAACTCCTGCGTCTGATTGGTACTCCGAATGCGCCCGTTCTATTCGACGTCTGCCTGAATGACGATTTTGAAGAAGATCCCTATCTGATCCCCGCATCAATCCGGCACCCGGCCACGGATCTTCAGGGGCTTTTGTGCAAGATCTCGGGCCGTTCGGTCGTGATTATCTGTCAAAAAGGCAAAAAGCTGAGCCAGGGCGTTGTCTCCTGGTTGCGCAGCGAAGGGCATCAAGCCGAATATCTGGAAGGTGGAATGCATGCCTGGCGCGACATGGTCGATGCTCCACGTGTGCCCGCAACACGCATTCCTGATCGAATTGGTGGCCATACGCTGTGGGTCACACGTCACCAACCCAAGATCGACAGAATCGCATGTCCCTGGCTGATACGCAGGTTTGTTGATCCCGACGCCAAGTTCCTGTTTGTGGCACCCGGCGAAGTCGAAAGCGTTGCGACTGTTTTCGGGGCGTCACCTTTTGATATCGAGAACACGTTCTGGAGCCACCGAGGCGACAATTGCACGTTTGACACCATGTTGGATGAATTCGAGCTTCACTCCCCTGCGCTGGACCGGTTGGCGACGGTCATCCGGGCAGCGGACACGAACCGGCACGCGCTTGCACCCGAAGCGGCGGGATTGTTGGCGGTGTCTGTCGGGCTTTCAAGGCAGTACCGCGATGACCATGAAAACCTGAAAGCCGGGATGAAGCTTTACGACGCGATGTATCGCTGGGCGCGCGATGGGTTTGACGAAAGCCATGACTGGCCCACCGGGCGAACGTCATGACACCGACACTGGCCGAGATTTTCAAGGTCTTTGGCAGGATCGGTCTGCTGTCTTTCGGCGGTCCTGCGGCTCAGATTTCCTTGATGCATCAGGAATTGGTCGAACGCCGACCCTGGCTGGATGAACAGACTTACCTGCGCGCCCTGTCTCTGTGCATGTTGCTGCCGGGCCCCGAGGCGATGCAGCTGGCAACCTATGCGGGGTGGCGCCTGCGCGGCGTTGCCGGCGGGCTGATTGCCGGCAGCTTGTTCGTGTTGCCCGGCGCGTTGGTGATTGCGGTTCTGGTCGCGCTCTATTCAGTATTTGGCGATGTTCCCTTAGTGCAGTCGGCCTTCACGGGCATCAAGGCAACCGTCATCGTCATCGTTTTGCAGGCGCTCCGCAATCTTTCGCGCAAGGCATTGAATGATCGCGAGCATCGAACAATCGCAATCCTGTCCTTCCTGGCCATTTTTCTGCTGAACCTTCCTTTTCCGGCGATCATATTCGTTGCCGCAGCTTGGGGGTACGTGACCTTCAAAGGACCCGTAGAAACTCCCACGCGAGAAGGAACACCACATCTGGCGCGGTCTCTGCGAACGATTGCTGTCTGGTTGCCCCTTTGGTTGGGCCCGCTCGTTACTCTGAGCGTCACAGGCCATCAACTGCTGAGCGATCTGGGGTGGTTTTTTGCCCGACTCGCCGTTGTGACGTTTGGCGGCGCATATGCCGTATTGGCCTATATGACCCAAACGGTTGTCGACCAGTACCACTGGATCAGCACGGATCAGATGATTGATGGGCTGGGTCTGGCGGAAACGACTCCGGGGCCGCTCATACTTGTCACACAGTTTGTCGCCATGCTGACCGGGCAACTGACCGGCGGGTTCACGCTGGCGCTTGCAGCCGGTGCGGTTGCATTGTGGGCGACGTTCGTTCCGTGCTTTCTTTGGATTTTTCTTGCGGCCCCATATCTTGACCGTCTGGCTGCGCGTCCTCGCCTGTCCGCGGCCCTTCATGGAATCACCGCGGCCGTCGTCGGAGTGATTCTCAACCTTTCCGTGTGGTTCGCCCTGAATGTTCTTTTCGAATCGGTGTCTGAAAAATCATGGGGTCCTCTGGCAATCCCCATGCCGCAGATTTCCGCGTTGAATTTTACCGCATTCGGTCTAACTATCCTTGCTGGGGCCTTGATTTTTCGACTGAAATTAGGGATGGGAACCGTGCTTGCCCTGATGTCGATTGCCGGCCTGGCTGCACACAATATCTGATCAATCCGGTCGTACCCGCCCTTTCGTTTCCGAACAAAACCCCTATGCTGAGCATAACCACTTTTGAGGATCACACATGTCGCAAGGCATCGACTATGGAAACCTGATGCACACCGCCATGCGCGGCTTGATCAAAACAGTGCTGAAGGACGTTTCTGAAACCGGTTTACCCGGGGCGCATCACTTTTTCATCACGTTCGACACACGTGAAGATGGTGTGGAAATCGCCGACTGGCTGCGTGAACGCTATCCCGAAGAAATGACCATCGTCATGCAGCACTGGTTCGAGAACCTCGAAGTCGGTGACCTCGGCTTTGGCATCACTTTGAACTTTGGCGATGCCCCAGAACCGCTGTACGTCCCTTATTCCGCAATCAAGACTTTCGTGGACCCATCCGTGGAATTCGGCCTTCGCTTCGAAAGCCCGGAAGACGAAATCGAAGAAGATCAAATCATCGAAGACGACATCGAAGTCGAAGACGAAGAAATACATCACGATGCGGATATCGTGTCGCTGGACAGCTTTCGGAAGTGAACCTTCAAACCCCGCCCGGCGCGGGGTTTATCGTTTCATTAGGAAAGTCTCGACCGATCGTGATTTTTGACCATCTATGAATCGTGAAAACGCGAGGTTCAGCCCACCTTGTGCAAGCGTGCGGTCGAATTGCTGCAACTCATATCCTCCGTCCTCGTCAATGAACAAAGAAAACACGGTCAGTGTTTCGCCGACGATGCGGCCCCATACAAATGGCTCGCCCTTCATCGGGTCCAACGGGACTTCGTGACCAAAGACATTGCGTTTCATCGCCGCCGAAAACACATCCGGTCGATCCGACGGAACAAAATCAATCGAGAACTTCTGTTCCTTTACGCGTCCATCCAACTTGTATGTCGTCGTCCGCCAACTGACGTTGAAACCGTTCTTGGTCTCGAAGATGGAAACGCTCATGTCGCGGGGCGTTGTCGTGCCATCCGCGTCCACAACTTCGGCTGAACCGATATAATCTCCTGTGAACGGTGTAATGTCTGCCGCGCGGGCCGCTGCGCTCAGAACCGACAGCCACAAAGCGCAAACTGCAAGTATCGCGACTGCTTTTCCAAGCGTAAGGCGATGGAAATCTGGCATTTTGTCCTCCATGGCGTCTATTGCTCCATTGTAGCCCAGCGGTATCGGCAAACAATGCACATTCCCCGCCTATGACGATTAAAGTGACGCACCCCGCGCCTATACCTTTGACGCCCTTAAGTTTAAGGTGCGCGCAACTGGCCGATTGCGTCACGGCGTGGCTGCGGCTAAACGGCATACAACTGCATACCAGACGGAGTGACCGATGTCTCAAACCCGCACAGAATCCGACAGCTTTGGCCCGCTCGAGGTTCCTGCCGACAAGTATTGGGGCGCACAGACGCAGCGCTCGATCATGAATTTTCCCATCGGCTGGGAAAAACAGCCGGTCGCCATCGTGCGCGCGCTGGGCGTGATCAAGAAAGCCTGCGCCATGGAAAACAAGGCAACGGGCAAGCTGGACGCAAAGATAGCAGATGCGATCATTCAGGCCGCAGGCGAGGTGATCGAGGGCAAGTTCGACGACAACTTTCCGTTGGTCGTGTGGCAGACGGGTTCGGGCACACAGTCGAACATGAATGCGAACGAGGTCATCGCCAACCGAGCCATCGAGATTCTGGGCGGCAAGATCGGTTCCAAAGACCCGGTACACCCGAATGACCACTGCAACATGGGACAATCGTCGAACGATACTTTCCCAACCGCCATGCATATCGCAACAGCGATGAGCGTACGCGACGTCCTGCTTCCCGGCCTTGAAAAACTGGCGTCCGGGCTCGAGCAGAAGGCCGGGGAGTTCAAGGACATCATCAAGATCGGCCGAACCCATACGCAGGATGCGACACCGCTGACCTTGGGTCAGGAGTTCAGTGGCTATGCCCACCAGATTCGTCAGGGAATCGCACGCGTACATGCGGCGATGCCGGGGATTTATGAACTGGCCCAGGGCGGCACGGCCGTTGGCACCGGCCTGAACACCCAGCACGGCTGGGACAAAGCGGTCGCAGGGCATATGGCCCAGATCACTGACCTGCCCTTCGTGACGGCGCCGAACAAGTTCGAAGCGCTGGCCGCGCATGATGCCATGGTCTTCCTTTCGGGCGCTTTGGCGACGATTGCCGGCAGCTGCTACAAGATCGCAAACGACATTCGTTTCCTGGGCTCCGGGCCTCGTTCCGGCCTGGGTGAGCTGATTCTGCCGGAAAATGAGCCCGGCTCGTCGATCATGCCCGGCAAGGTAAACCCGACGCAGGCCGAAGCGCTGACGCAGGTCGCCGCGCATGTGATGGGCAACAACGCGGCGATGAGTTTTGCCGGGTCGCAAGGGCATTTCGAATTGAACGTCTACAATCCGATGATGTCCTACAACCTGCTGCAATCGATCCAGCTGTTGGGGGATGCCACCGACAGCTTTACCGAGCGGATGCTAATGGGCATCAAAGCGAACGAGCCGCGCATCGACAAGCTGATGAAGGAATCGCTGATGCTGGTCACGGCGCTTGCCCCTACCATCGGTTATGACAATGCGACCACCGTTGCGAAAACCGCCCACAAGAACGGTACCACGCTCAAGGAAGAAGCCATCGCGCTGGGCTTTGTGGACGAAGCGACCTTTGACGCTGTCGTCCGCCCCGAACAGATGATCGGCCCAAAAGACTGATGGGCAAGCCGGTCACTCTGAACCGGTATCGAAAGGAAAAAGCGCGGGCCGAAAGAAAGGCCCGCGCTGACCGGAACGCCGTCGCATTTGGGCGTACAAAAGCTGAAAAAGAAGTCGTGAAGCTTCAACAGAAAAAACAAAAGCGCGACCTCGACAATCATGAGCTGGACGAATGAGCGGCCGTCCTGTCAAACGCTCTCTGACCCTGAAAGGACACCGAACTTCGGTATCACTCGAGGATGAATTCTGGCGTGCTTTTCGCGAGATCGCTCAGGAACAAGGTAAGCCAATCAATGTCTTGGCGGCTGAAATTGATGTGGCCCGCGACCCGGAAACGGGTCTTGCATCGGCCATACGCGTCTTTGTGCTGAACTGGTTCCGCAACCCTGATTGAGACTTGTCACGCCCTCTACTCGACGTGTAACGTGAGCTGGAACAAAAAGGGTACAACCATGAGCGACACCATTACCGGGCCGGATGGGCAGCAAAGATGCGCATGGTGTCAGGCCGCGCCCGAATTCTTTGAATATCACGACAATGAATGGGGTTACCCTGTCGACGATGACCAACGGTTGTTTGAAAAACTGTGCCTCGAAAGCTTTCAGTCAGGTCTCAGCTGGCGGACAATCCTGAACAAGCGCGAAAACTTCAGGAAAGCCTTCTGCGGATTTGATTTCAACAAGATGGCCGTGTTTTCTGATGCCGATGTGGAACGCCTGCTACAGGACGCCGGGATCATCCGTCATCGCGGCAAAATTGAAGCGGTGATCAACAATGCGCGTTGCGCGCAGGACCTTGTGGCCGCCGAAGGATCTCTGGCGGCTTATGTCTGGCGTTATGAGGCTGAAACACCCCCGCCCCCGCAAACAGCATCCACATCACCCGAATCCGTGGCCATGTCGAAAGATCTCAAGAAACGGGGATGGAAGTTTGTTGGCCCTACAACCGTGTTTGCGTTCATGCAGGCCATGGGGCTGGTCAATGATCATGCCGAGGGCTGCATCGTCAGAAAAAAAGCGGCACAGATGCGCCGCTCTTTCATCAAACCTGCCTGACGGATCAGACCGAGGCTTTGTAAATCTTGTCGATGTTGCCACCCAGAGCCGCGTTGAATTCGGCATCTGACTGCTGCTTCGACAGACCTTCGGTCAAAGCCCGCGAGAAGGATGCGATCATCTTGCCGTTTCGGCTCAACAGGTCGCAGGCTTCTTCCGTCGAATAACCGCCGGACAGGGCCACAACGCGCAAGACCCGCGGGTGGTCAGCCAGCGCATCATACAGGTTTGCCTGTGTCGGGATCGTCAGCTTCAGCATCACTTCCTGGCCTTCGGCCAGTTGATCGAGGTTTTTGAGAATTTCAGCCTTCAGAATGTCTTCCGCCTCGGCCTTGGTTTCCGAATGGATGTTCACTTCGGGTTCCACGATCGGAACCATACCGGCATCGGTGACTTCGCGGGCGACGTCGAACTGTTGGGCAACCACCGCCGCGATGCCATCGGCATTCGCTTCGTGAATGACCGAGCGTTCCTTGGTGCCGAACACACCATCGGCCTTGGCCAGGGTCTCGGCCAGACCGGGGATCGGTTTCATCATCTGAACGCCATTTGCCTGTTCTTCCAAGCCTTTGTCGATCTTCAGGAAAGGCACGATACCTTTGACCGACCACAGATAATCGGCAACCTTGCAGCCTTCGATCTCTTCGCCCAGGGTACGTTCGAACAGGATTGCGCCAATCACTTTGTCCTTTGTGAAATCGTCGGCCAGAATGATGCGGGCACGCATCTTCTGGATTTCACCGAACATCTCTTCCTCCGAGCTGTAGTCGGATGCCTCGACACCATAAAGCGCAAGCGCTTTCGGGGTTGATCCGCCGCTTTGATCCAGTGCCGCGATAAAGCCCGTGCCGTTGATCATCTGCGCGCGCTGTTCTGCTTTGGACATATTGTTTTCCCGTTCAATGATGATTCCGATGTTCTTCCCCGCATACAACAGGGCGTGAACCGATGGTAGGTTGTTAGCGCTCAAACAGGCGTAACCATATACCATCTTTGGATCGAACCGTCAGGTGAGCGACCGGAACGGGTGTTTTTCCCGGGATTGTTTCGAACCGGTAGCGGCGCAAGAGCATTGACAGGATCAGCGGCCCTTCGACCATTGCAAACCCTGCCCCGGTGCACACTCGGGGGCCTGCTGAGAACGGGATGTAAGCGTCGCGCTGGCACCGCTTGCCGTTTTCCGTGCCCCAACGGCTGGGATCAAAACCGTCCGGATCGTCCCACAAACGCGCCTGACGGTGCAAATGCCACGGGCTGATCACGATCTGCGCGCCAACCGGAACATCCCGGTTACGGAACCGTTCGGGGCACGTGGTCTCGCGGACCATCATGGGCACCGGAGGATAAAGGCGCAGCGCTTCACGGAACACATCCCGGCTGATCCGAAGTTTTGAAACAGAGGCAAATGAAGGATCATCCAGAACGGCGGCCTCCTCTGCAACCTTCTGCTGCCATTCCGGGTAAAGGGCCATCAGGTACAGCGTCCAGGCCAAGGCTGACGCGCTGGTTTCATGCCCGGCAAGAAAAAAGATCGCCACCTGATCAACCATTTCCTCGGGGTCGAAGAATTGCCCGGTTTCGGGATCAGCCGTCGTCATGATCTTGGTCGCAAGATCATCAGGTGCCGTTCCGTCCTTGATGGCCTTTGCGCGTGTTCTGGTCAGTTCGGCAATCAGCGCCCTGATATCCCGCGCGTTTTGTTTGGTCGCCCCGGAATGAAACCGGGGCAGCCACTTTGGCAAGGGAACAAAAGCCGCCAGATTCAGCAAAGGTTGCGCGCGTTGATAGGTCCGGAACTTTTCGAACACCTGGCTGGCGATAGCGTTGCCGATTGGAACGGAAAACAGGGTGCGAAATATCACATCCGCTGCCGCATGGCTTGTCTGCTCTTCGAATTCGAGCTCCCCTCCGACATGAGGCCGCAGCCGTTTCACACACGCCTCGGCGGCGGCCAGCATGGCCGGGAATGTATCCTTCAGACGCCCGCCTTCGAACGCCGGATCGATAATCCGCCGCTGTCGTTTCCAGACCTCGCCATTGGTCAGAAACACCGAATTGCCAAGCAACGGGCGCAGGCCTTCGCCGATCCTGCCGGACTTGGGGAAATCGTCAGCCCGTTTCTTGAGGACCGTTTGAACCAGTTCCGGTTGATTGATCAGAAACGACCGGAAGAACGGGGTTTTGAATTCTGCCATCCATGCTCGATACAGCCGGGCTGGCTGGGCCGACAGCAGGTCATGTCTGAACAGTTTCACATAGCGCAGCAACGAAACTTTCTCGGGGCGCGGGTCTGGCTTGGGCGGGGTCATGGTCATGGGTGTACCGAGGTGAACTTGGAGACAGGCGTCTCGATGCGGCTGCGCGAAGCCTCACGATCCGCAAACCTTTGCCCCAACGTCAACGGGCCAGCCGTTATCCGGAAATAATCATAACTTTCCGGCTTGTCGAAGGCGCAAAGATACTGAAAATGAAGGCGAAAAAACCGCCATCGCAAAGCCTTCCAGCGTTCCGGAGACAAGGTTTGCGAAAAAGCCGCTGACAGGACCAGCGGCCAGCGTTTATCAGCATCGGCCACCCCTGTGACCGCAACCGGATCGCAAAGCGCAAAGGCGCAGCCATCACCGGGGGCCGAGACATCGATCCAGCTGAGCTCGGACCGTGTGGACAGGAAATGCAGATCGGACCGCAAATCGTGTGCCTGGGGCAGAAACGAGACCATGGGAACCACCTGTCCCAGACTGAGAAACGACAGCACCGCGCCCTGCTCGTGCACTTTCGTTTTTCGGATCAGCTCGGCCAGAACAGACACCCCCAGATGCGCGCCCGAGCTGTGGCCAACGACCAGCACTTCATCCACATCGGAATTCAGCGCCTCTTGGATCGCTTCACTAAACGAAGACAACCTGTCCCGCAGCTCGACCGGCATTTGCCCGCTCAACTGCGCTGAATAGGCGTAATCATGCATAAGGTAATACGCAAACAACCGGTTATCGACCTTGCGAAACCACAGCAGCAACGCGACGGCGATGGCCGCTCCGGGGAATATCCCCCACCAACTTGCCATGGCTATGCACGCCCATGCCAACGCAAGCGCGATCAGCAGCTGAGACACCAACATCGCCACAGGATACAACGCGGCGATCACCGGGCCCTTGCGCAATCGCATCAGACGCCACAACGTACCGGTTGACATGTAAATCCACGCCGTGCGGGCCAATTGCCAATAGGTCGCCGGGATCGAGGCCGACATGCTGTCGCGCACGATGTCGGACCAGACCAGAACCTCGAATTCCGTATCAACATTCAGGCCATCTTGTTCCGAGGTCACACGCCACCCAAAACGCCCGTCCGTGGCCTTTGGGGATATGGCGATCTCGTACCCCGAGATCCGGGCCTGATTCTGCGATTCACTGCGATACAGCTCGCGATATCGCCGGGGCGGCATCGGATCATAGCCGGGTATATAGAACACCCGACGTCTGCGCACCTGCGGCTGATTTGTGTGACTGCTCATGCCCTTACCTTCTGATGCGCAGGTTAACGCAGGCTTGCAGCCAAGGTAAGAGGGTCAGTTGATCACCCGAAATTTGCCAGCGCCGGAAAAGTCTCCAGCAACCACCAGCTGAAACGGGTGAAAAGCCCGGTTATCAGCATGATGCCCACAAACAGCAACAGCCCGCCCATGATCTTTTCGATCGTGCCCATATACGGTTTGATCCGGTTCATCACGGTCATGGAGCGATTCAGGAACATGGCTGCCAACAAGAACGGAATACCCAAACCCGCAGCGTAGACCCCCAGCAGAAACGTGCCACGCGCGACCGACGCTTCGTTCGCCGCCAGTGACAGGATCGCACCCAGTTGAGGACCAATGCAGGGGGTCCAGCCAAATGCGAAAGCCAGGCCAAGGATGTAAGCGCCAAAGACCGACCCACCGGAATCACCGGTTTCAATCCGTGCTTCGCGATCCAGAAAAGGAATCCGGAAAACATTCAGAAAGTGAAGGCCAAAGACGATGACAACGGCACCGGATAGCTTGGCGAACAGAACCTGATTTTGCAGCACAAACGCGCCAAAGGCCGATGCGGTAAAGCCAAGCAGCAGAAACACGGTCGACAGGCCCATGACAAAGAACAGCGCCGACAGGGTCGCCTTGCGCCGCGCACGGGCCTCGTCCTGCATCTCATGTATGGTAACGCCGCTCATATACGCCAGATAAGGCGGTACGATTGGCAATACGCAAGGCGACAGAAAGCTGATCAGGCCACCCAGAAGCGCGACCAACATGGCGGGCAGCAGTCCCGCGTCTATGATTTCGATTCCGAACATGTTTCTGCACATATGTGATGAAGAGCAATCCGTCACGGGGCCAAACAGTCACATCCTCGTGCTCGGAATCTGGACAATATTACAACTTCGCCCTATCCCGAAAATCATGTCAGAGATTACAGATACCCTGGACGCTTTGGGCCTGTTGTGCCCCTTGCCCGTCCTGAAAGCCCGCAAACGATTGAAATCCATGCCCGAGGGTGCCGTTCTGCGGGTGCTGGCCGATGATCCTGCGGCCATCGTGGATGTTCCGCATTTTTGTGCTGAGGCCGGGCATACACTGCTTTCCCAGAACACTGACGGCGCACATCAGATCTATCTGATCAAAAAATCCGGCTGACCTTCGTTGCAGGTCAAAAAAGGCGGGCCGATCAGCCCGCCTTTCTCGTTAACTTCCCAGCGACCACCAACCGCGACGTTTGGGTTTGGCGGGTACAGGTTCAGGCTCTTCCGCCACGCTTTCAAGCACCGGCTCGGGCGTTGTTTCCGCTGGCCCGTCTTCGGCAGGATCGTCGGTTTCTGAAACGTCAGCGGCTTCTACAGCTTCCTCAGAAGGCTTTTCACCCTCATCCGCTTCTTCAACCGCTTGTGCCGCATCCACACCGTTTGCAGGTTGCTCTTCCGACGGCGGAGCGTCAGCCTGTGCTTCGGCTGGTTCAGCGGCCACCTCAACTTGTTCCGCTACGACCTCTGCGCTTTCGCCCGCGATGCTCTCGCCGGTTTCCTCGGCTGCCGGCTCTTCCGTCACGGCGTCCGCCGTCGTGGCGGATGGCTCTTCAGGCTGATCCGCAACTTCTTCGGCCACCGCATCTTTCTTGCGACGGCGCGGAGCGCGTTTGCGCTTGGGCTTTGCCGGTTTTTCTTCCTCCGAAGCCTCAGCTTCAGCCGGCTCAGCACTTTCGACGTCAGGCGTATCGCTCTCTGCGTCTTCTTGTGCTGGCGCGTCACCCTCTTCTGCGGTCTGCTCCGGCGTATCCCCATTGCCCGCGCCTTTCTTGCGACGACGACGACGGCGCTTGCGCTTGGGCTTTGCCTCTTCTTCGGTCTGAGCGATTTCCTCTTCGGTCTCTTCCGCGTCCGATGAATCGACAAGATCCATCAGCGACGCATCGACAGAAACAACAGGCGCCGTGGCCTCGGGAACAATCCGGCTGGCCGTCTTGAATTTCTCCATCGAGAAGTCCGGGCTGACCAAATGGATATCCCCTTCGATCCTCACCGAAAGCCCATACCGGGCCTCGATCTGGGCAATATGCTCGCGCTTCTGGTTCATCAGGAAGTTCGCGATACTGACCGGGCAGCGCACCAGAACCTCGCGCGAGCGGCGGCGGGTGCCTTCCTCTTCGATCTGACGCAGGATCGACAGCGCCATGTTGTCGTCCGAACGGATCAGGCCGGTGCCGTGGCATGCCGGGCATGGCTGTGTGGTCGCCTCGATCATACCGGGGCGCAGACGCTGACGGCTCATCTCCAGCAGACCAAAACCCGAAATACGACCAACCTGAATGCGGGCGCGGTCGGTTTTCAACTTGTCTTTCAGACGCTTTTCGACAGCAGCGTTGTTCTTGCGCTCGTCCATATCGATGAAATCGATGACAATCAGACCTGCGAGGTCGCGCAGGCGCAACTGACGTGCAACCTCTTCCGCAGCTTCAAGGTTGGTCTTGAGTGCGGTTTCCTCGATCGAGCCTTCCTTGGTCGCCCGGCCCGAGTTCACGTCGATCGCCACCAGCGCTTCCGTCACGCCGATCACGATATAGCCACCGGATTTCAGCTGTACGGTGGGATTGAACATCCCGGCCAGATAGCTTTCCACCTGATAGCGCGCGAACAGAGGCAGCGCATCTTCGTACCGTTTCACGTTCTTGGCGTGCGACGGCATGATCATCTTCATGAAGTCCTTGGCGATGCGGTACCCGCCCTCACCTTCGACCAAGACTTCGTCGATATCACGGTTGTAAAGATCTCGGATCGACCGTTTGATCAGATCACCTTCTTCATAGATCTTTGCCGGCGCGATGGATTCCAGTGTCAGCGCCCGGATCTGCTCCCACAAACGCTGGAGGTATTCATAGTCGCGCTTGATCTCGGATTTGGTTCGCTTGGCTCCGGCGGTTCGAATGATCAAACCCGCCCCGGTTGGCACATCGATATCCGTTGCGATCTCTTTCAGCTTTTTCCGGTCCGCCGCGTTGGTAATCTTGCGGCTGATGCCACCACCACGTGCGGTATTGGGCATCAGAACGCAATACCGTCCTGCCAGCGAAAGATAGGTCGTAAGCGCAGCACCCTTGTTTCCGCGCTCTTCCTTGACAACCTGCACCAGCAGAACCTGACGTACTTTGATGACTTCCTGTATTTTGTAACGACGCGGGCGCGGTTTGCGCGGCGGACGAATGTCTTCGCTGTCATCATCGTCAGCAACCGATTCAATCGATGCGTCTTTTGATGCAGCGTCTGTACCTTTGGTTTCGTCAACGTCCTCATCAGGGTCTTGTTCATCATCCGCAGCTTCGACAGGTTCTTCTGCTTGCTCGGGCTCGGATTGGGCTTCATCGCCTTCCGATAAAACGTCTTCAACGGCCTCCACCGCCTCTTCGGCCTGATCCTCCGCGTCGTCGTCCGAGACCTCGACAGCCTGTTCAGTTGCTTCCTCGGCAACGTCGTCCAGCGCAGCCTCACCCGAAGCGGTTTCGGTTGCTCCTTCAGTGGCCGCCGCGTCATCGTCAACCGGCTCCTCTACCGGAGTTTCAGCGACGACTTCCATCGGCGACGTTCCTTCCGGAACATCAACATCTGCTTCTTCACCCTCGTCCAGATCGATGGTTTCCATGCCGGTTGGTTCGGTCGAAACCTCCATCGTTTCAACCGGATCATCCGATTTCACGTCAGCAGCCTTCGCACGAGACCGGGTCCGCCGCTTCTTGGATTTGGCCTCCTCAGCCTCATCGCGCGCCTTCATAGCCTCGGCATAGGCGCGCTCTTCCTCCATCAGCGCCTCACGGTCAGCGACAGGGATCTGGTAATAATCCGGGTGAATTTCAGAGAATGCCAGGAAACCATGCCGGTTCCCGCCATAATCCACAAAGGCCGCCTGAAGCGACGGCTCAACCCGCGTTACTTTTGCAAGATAGATGTTGCCGGCAAGCTGGCGTTTGTTTTCGGATTCAAAATCGAACTCCTCGACCTTGTTTCCGTCAACCACCACGACGCGGGTTTCCTCCGCGTGGGTGGCATCGATAAGCATTTTCTTAGCCATTTGTCCTTGGTGCACCGCGCCAAACGCGTTGTCCTGACCTGTCCAGGCGGACAGGCGCTTTTGGGGAGGTGTCTTGTCAGGGCGATATCAGACGGCGCGCGGCAGGGTCTGGCGCTGTGGCCCCCTGCCCGTTCTCTCAATCGTTGCGCGCGCGTCATCGCGGTTCTTCTCCGACAGGCGCGTCTGAACGCAGCCTGCCCATTTATTCCTTTCGCCCAGTGATCCCGGGCTCAGGTACTCCACTGCCCGTTGATGGGCATAATCGGTCTGCTGAACCGCGAGGTCTTGACCCTCACCAACGGATCAGCAGCGAAACTCAAAGATTCGGGACTTGCAGGCGTCAAATTCGCCCGGCCCGTTCCGACACAATAAAAGCAACCCTGTGGAAAAGACAATGGGCAAACTGCATTCTGCGCCCAAACCAGCGGTGACGCCCCCTTCATCTGGCCAAAAATATCCCGGGGGAGGCGCCACAGGCGACGGGGGCAGAGCCCCCAAATCGCATCGCTTACAGATAGTCCGAACGCTGAAGGCCGTATTTGGCCATCTTCTCGTTCAGCGTCCGGCGAGGAAGGCAAAGCTCGTCCATGACTGACGCGATAGAGCCTTTGTGCCTGCGCATCGTATTATCAATCAGCATTCGTTCGAACGCTTCGACATATTCCTTCAGCGGCTTGCCCTCGGTGGTCATCACCGGCTGCATCTCTTCGTGATCGGACATCAACAGAGACGCGATGGTGCCCGAGCCACGGCGCGATTGCAGCACCGCCCGTTCGGCAATGTTGATCAACTGGCGCACATTGCCGGGCCAAGGGGCCTGCAACAATTGCGCAGCCTCCTGCGCGCTCACCTGGGGTGCATCGCAACCGTATTCTTCGGCAAACTGCTCGCTGAGACGGGTGAACAGGGTCAGGATATCTTCGCCCCGCTGCCGCAACGGCGGCATGGTGATGCGCAGCGCCGCCAAGCGATAAAACAGGTCCGGGCGCAGCACGTCTTCCGACGTCTTCCCCGCCTCCTGCAAGTTCGAGATGGCAACAATCCGGGTCTCTGCGGGTGTGCCCTGCTCGTTCATCACGCTCAGCAGTTTGGCCTGCAACGTATCGCTCAACGCTTCCACATCTTCCAGAACCAGCGTGCCGCCACGCGCCTCTTCGATGGCGGGCAGTTGCGCATCTTCGGGCATCATCGGGCCAAACAGGCGCTTGGCCAGTGCATCCTCTTCAAGCGCGGCGCAGGACACCAGAACAAACTTCTTGCCAGCACGGCTGCCAACGGCATGAAGCGCGTGAGCCACAAGGGTTTTCCCGGTACCGGTTTCACCGTCGATCAACACATGGCCGTCAGCCTGGCCGAGATCCAGAATATCCTCACGCAGCCGCTCCATGACCGGGCTGGCGCCGATCAGCTTGTTCATGATCTGGGTGCCGCCGGACAGCTCGCGCCGCAAGGCGCGGTTGTCCAGAGTCAGACGGCGCGCATTGCTGGCGCGTTTGGCCAGTTCGGACATCCGATCGGGGTTGAACGGTTTTTCAAGGAAGTCGAACGCGCCAACGCGCATCGCTTCAACCGCCATCGGCACATCACCGTGGCCGGTGATCATGATCACCGGTAAGGTGCTGTCGGCCCCCATCAGCTTTTTCAGAAGCTGAATACCATCCATTCCCGGCATCTTGATGTCCGAGATCACGATCCCCGGATAATCCGGCCCCAGAACCTTGAGCGCGTCCTCGGCGCTGGCAAAGGTTTCCGTGTCATACCCGGACAAAGCAAGCCATTGGCTGATCGATTGGCGCATGTCCTGTTCGTCATCCACAATGGCGATTTTCATGGCCTGTGCCATAGTCATTCCTCGTTATTCCGCGGCCTCAAGGCCGTCGCTTCCCAGTGCTGGCAACTGCATTTCAAACACCGCGCCGCCGTATTGGCCGTTGCGCGCAGTCAGCCGTCCCCCATGGTCGTTCACGATCCCCGACGAGATGGCAAGCCCCAGGCCCACCCCGTCTCCGGGCTGTTTGGTGGTATAAAACGGCTCGAACAGGTTCTCGATATCCTCGATCCCATGCCCGTTGTCGCGTACCGTCAGGACAGCCGTGTCACCCGCCGCCAGGATGATTTCCACATCCGGCTCTGCCACTGATTTGGTGGCGTCCAGCGCATTGCGCAAGAGGTTGACCATAACCTGCTCGATCCGCATCCGGTCCCCCATCACCACCACCGGTTCTTCCGGCAGGATCTGGGTGATCTTCACATAGCGCTGACGCAACTGCGGTTCCATCATCGACAAGGCCGAGGCCAGCGCTTCGCCAAGATTTACAGGTGAAAACGCATCTGCCCCCTTGCGCGCGTAAGATTTTAGCTGCCGCGTAATCGCCCCCATCCGCTCGATCAGACCATCGATGCGACCGAAACTTGCCAACGCTTCTTCCGGCCGGTTTCGACGCAACAGCAGACGGGCGCCGGCCAAATAGGTTTTCATTGCAGCCAGAGGTTGATTCAGCTCGTGACTGACCGCCGCTGACATTTCACCCAGAGCTGCAAGTTTCGAGCTTTGGGCAAGGGTCTGTTCGGCCAAATCCAACGTCTTTTCAACCCGTTCGCGTTCAGCGATTTCCCGCTGTAGCCTGGCGTTCAATGCGCGAAGCTCTGCCGACTCGCGCTGAAACAGGGTCATGCGCAGCGTCGCCCTTCGGCTCAGCGCGTAGAACGCCAGCGCCAGAAGAATCGCAAAGCCCATGATCTCGAGCGCCAGAACGCTGTTCACTTTCTCGCGGATCGAGGCATAGGTCGTGAAAGATGTCATTTGCCAGCCGCGGAACGGGATGCGCGTCTCCAGACGCATCACGGCCTCGCCTTGCAGGTAGGCGTCAGGTGGCAAAGCGGTCCAATCGGTGGTCGCGCGAATGGCCCGCTGGATCGCCCCTTGCGGCGGTTGACGCAGCAGGGCCGCCCCCTCATCCAGACCCCGCCAGCGCGGTTCGGTGGACAGAATGATGGTTCCGGTGCTGTCAGTGACCATCACCGCATCCGAAATACCGGCCCATGCCTGTTCAAACTTTTGCAGATCAACTTCGACAACGATCACGCCCAGTATTTCCGCACTGTTTTCAAGTCGGCGCGAATAGACAAAGCTGTATCCGCCGGATTCCTTGGGAATAACGGAAAAGATCGTCGCATTTGACCGGATCGCGTCCACAAAATACGGAATATTCCTGTGCGCCTCGCCCAGCCTGTTCCGATCCGTCGCCGCAACCGTTCGCCCGTCACCATCCAACAGCATCAACGACGCCGCACCGATTTCCTCAACGAACGAAATCAAACGCTGCGTCGATAACGAATAGTCTCTGGATTGCAGCGCCGAAATCAGTGTCGGGTCCCGCGCCAGCAACTGGGGCACGATCGAGTTGCGGCGCAGTTCGCTCAGCAAATTGCCCGAATATAGCGCAAGGCGCAGCTCGGCCCGGTTGCGGGTGGATTCGGTGAACCTGTCGGTCAACAAGCGGTTGGTGATCCAAACCGTTGCGATTGTTGCCACCATCAATACAATAACAGCCAGCCGCAGCCGCCACCCCAACGGGGCGCCGCGAAACGGTTTCAGCAGCTTTGACCAGCCTGATCGCACGTCCGAGTTCATGATCAGACGTTACGCGCGGGCGCGCGTGACCTCAAGTCACGCCGCTTCAAACACACCTGACAATGCGCGGAACAGCGCCGCCCCGTCGGTGCCGCCATGCCCTTGATCGGCCGCACGCTCGGGATGCGGCATCATACCCAGAACACGACGGTTTTCGGAAAGGATCCCCGCGATATCACCGACTGAGCCGTTGGGGTTCTCGGTATAGGTGAATGCGATCCTGTCCTGATCTCTCAACGCCGCCAGCGTTGCGTCATCCGCGAAATAGTTGCCGTCGTGATGCGCGATCGGAATACCGATCACATCGCCTGCGTTATAGCCACCGGTAAACACGCTGTCGCTGGTTTCGACTTTCAGGCCCACAGTCTTGCAGATGTATTTCAGCCCGGCATTGCGCAGCAGCGCCCCCGGCAGGATACCTGTTTCCGTCAGAACCTGAAATCCGTTGCAGATCCCGACCGCATAACCGCCGCGTTCAGTGTGGTTGACCACGGCCTTGCAGATCGGCGACTGCGCAGCGATTGCACCGCACCGCAGATAGTCACCGTAAGAAAACCCGCCCGGAACGCCCACGATATCAATACCGTCCGGCAGCGCCGCATCTTTGTGCCAGACCATGTCGACCTGAAAACCAGCCTGCTCAAAGGCGACCGCGAGGTCTCGGTCACAGTTTGATCCGGGGAAAACGATTACGGCTGCGCGCATGGCGGGCCCTCCTACGAGACAAAATCGGTGACGACCGCAACGCCCGGAGGGGTTGGGTGGTCAAAGGCGGCAAGCTCGGCGCTCACCTGGTTGAGAGATATTTTTCGCGTAACCAACGGGCTCAGGTCAATTCCACCGCCCGCGATCAGCGACAACAAAGACGGATAGCGCCAGCTTGGCATTCCGCGTGTGCCAAAGACGGAAAGCTGGTCAGAGTAAAGCACATCCATCGGCAACGCCATCTGGGTGTGATCTCCGGCAGGCATCCCGATCTGCACCATGCGCCCCATTTTGCGCAGGGAACGCATCGCGGAAACGGTCGTAGCTTCGACGCCAAGCGCCTCGATCGCGACATGGGCACCGCCACCGGTGATTTCCTTCACCACCTTAGGCGCATCGCAGGTTGCCGCATTGACCACCGCGTCAGCGCCCAGAGTCTGGGCATAGTTCAGTTTGTCATCCGTGATGTCGACAATTACCACACGTGCGCCAAGCGCCTTGCCCAGCAGCAAAGTGGAAATCCCGACACCGCCGCCGCCGAAGACGGCAATCCATTCACCGCCCTGAACCTGTGCCCGACCGACCAATGCCTGCCACGCTGTCGTCACGCGGCAACCCAACGCGGCCGCGATGTCCGGCGCGATGCTGTCCGGCAAGGATGTCAGGTTCGCGTCGGCATGGGCCACCGCGACATATTCTGCAAAAGCGCCGTCACAGGTGAACCCCGGCACAACCTGATCCGCGCAGATCGTCTGATGACCCTGCGCACAATCCGAACACCGGCCACAGGCCAGAATGAAAGGCGCAATCACCCGATCCCCGACACGCCACCGGGTGACGCGCGCGCCGACGGAAACCACCTCGCCGCAATATTCATGACCGGGGGTCATGGGCAGGATGACATCCGGGTCCGAACCAGACCACGCGTGCCAGTCAGACCGGCACACGCCGCAGGCCAGCACCCGCACGACCACGCCGTCTTCCGCAGGTGCGGGATCCGGGATCGTCGTTACCTCAAGCGGCTGACGGTAGGTGATCAGACGCGCGGCCCGCATTCCGTCAGACCAGTTCGATCTCGTAGCGTTCGATAACAGTGTTGGCCAAAAGCTTTTCGCACATCTCGGTCACATCTGCTTCGGTCGCCCCGTCGGCCAGTTCAAGGTCGATCACCTTGCCCTGCCGCACACCTTTGACCTGATCAAAGCCCATTGCGCCCAATGCGTGCCGAACCGCTTCGCCCTGCGGGTCCAGCACCCCGTTCTTGAGCATCACATGAACCCGTGCTTTCATTTTGGCAACTCCACCTGCGGGCCGCAATCCGGGACCCATTTCGTTGCGCGGGGGATAGCGCGCCAAATGGCTTTCGACAACCCTGTTTGCAAAGCAGTTTGCCGCAGCAATCCAACTATTCGCCTTCTTTGACCAATCCCGGATAATGCGCGTCAATCGCATGGAACGTGCCAGTCAGAACCATCTCGACCGCGACGGCGACCAGCAGGATGGCCATGATCCGGGTCAGGACGTTGATCATTGTCTCACCCAACAGACGCGAGATCTGATCTGCGAACAACAATCCCAGCCCCACGATCGCGCAGGCAATCAGGATCGCCGAACCCAGCGTCACGATTTCGGCGCCGTTCGACAGTTGGTGCGAAAAAACGATCGTGATGGCAATCGTGCCCGGCCCGATGGTCAAAGGTATCGCCAGCGGTACGACGGCAAAATTCAGTTTCCGCTCGTGCCCGTCGTCCATCGCGGCCTGATCGCCCGGCGGCCGGTCCTCGGCCTTCAACATCGACATCCCGATTCCGAAGATGATGATCCCTCCGGCTATCCGGAAAGCCGGCACATCAATGCCAAAAACCCCAAGCACCTCTTCCCCGATCACAACAGCGGTCAGCGCAATGACGGTAACCGAGATCATGACAACAACCGCAACATGCCGCCGTTCTTCCGCGGTGCAGTTTTTCGTCATGCTCAGAAAAATCGGGATGTTGTAAAGCGGATTGAAGATTGCAAGCACGGCGGCCAGAAACTTCAGAAATACTGTCTGATCAAACAGTTCCGCCATTTGACACCCATCCTGAACCTTTTGTGCCTGCCCGAGGCAAACATGCTGGGGAAACGGGAAACTGTCAATTTCAACCGCGAACGAAAAAACGCCGCAAACACGGTTGCGGCGCTTTGGCAAACTTGTGGTCCGGCTGTTCCTAGTTGATCAGCGTCGGCTTGGTGACATTGTTGTTGGGCAGGACACCCAAACGGCGTGCAACTTCGGAATAGGCGTCGGTCAAACTGCCCAAATCACGGCGGAACACGTCCTTGTCCAGTTTCTGGCCGGTTTCGATATCCCACAGGCGGCAGCTGTCGGGGCTGATCTCGTCAGCTACGATCAGTCGCTGATAATCGCCTTCAAACACGCGGCCGATCTCGATCTTGAAGTCGACCAGACGAATGCCCACCGCCAGCATCACACCGCTCATGAAATCGTTCACGCGCAAGGCAAGGCTGAGGATATCGTCCATGTCCTGCTGGCTGGCCCAGCCAAACGCGGCGATATGTTCTTCGGTGACCAGCGGATCACCCAGCGAATCGTCCTTGTAGCAATACTCGACAATCGGGCGCGGCAGTTGCGTGCCCTCTGCAATGCCCAAGCGCTTGGACATCGATCCGGCGGCATAGTTGCGCACGATCACTTCCAGCGGAACGATTTCGCAGTTGCGAACCAGCTGTTCACGCATGTTCAGGCGGCGAATGAAGTGGTTCGGAATGCCGATCTGGGTCAGGCCGGTCATGAAGAATTCCGACAGGCGGTTGTTGAGCACACCCTTGCCGTCGATCACGTCCTTCTTTTCCGCGTTGAAGGCGGTGGCGTCATCCTTGAAATACTGGACGATCGTGCCCGGTTCGGGGCCTTCGTACAGAATCTTGGCCTTGCCTTCGTAGATTTTCTTGCGACGCGCCATAAGCGACCTTTCCACTCTGCACAGAGGGATTGAGTCCCCTCACGTTGGCGTCCTCATAGTCCAAGCACCCATTTCCCGCAAGTTCATGTACCCGAGAGGCTTTGACGCAGCGCAAATCCCTTGCGCATGGGACGTCGTATAGTCATATCATCAGGAAAGAAGACATAACCCAAGAGGTCCTTGCCCTATGACGACGTTCGACGAACGCGAAAACGCCTTTGAAGCCAAGTTTGCCCATGATGAAGAGATGCAGTTCAAGGCACAAGCCCGCTGCAACAAGCTTTTGGGTCTGTGGGCTGCTGAAAAACTGGGTAAATCCGGTGCCGACGCCGAAGAATATGCAAAGACGGTCGTGATTTCCGACTTCGAGGAAGCCGGGCACGAAGATGTCGTTCGCAAGGTTTCGGGTGACCTGGGCAACCTGTCCTCGGTCGAGGAAATCCGCGCAAAAATGGCCGAGCTTCTGCCGGAAGCCAAGGCACAGGTTCTGAGCGAGACCAACTGAGCCCAGGGCGTCCGACTCATGATCTTCATGAGTTTTATGAATTTGATTTGACGCCTTGGTCATGAGACACGGGGCGTCTCTTTTTTTAACGGCGTTTTGCGCCTTTTTCTGGAACAACCCTATGACAAACGCGCTGAGCAAGCTTCTGGAATCCAATGACGCCATTCTGGCCGATGGTGCCACGGGAACGAATCTGTTCAACATGGGCCTGCAATCTGGTGACGCTCCCGAACTCTGGAACGTGGATGCCCCGGACAAGATCCGGGCTCTGTATCAGGGGTCGGTTGATGCAGGCAGCGATCTGTTCCTGACCAACACGTTCGGCGGCACAGCGGCACGGCTGAAACTGCATGACGCGCACAACCGCGTGGGCGAGCTTAACCGCATCGGCGCCGAGCTGGGGCGCGAAATCGCCGACAAGGCGGGACGACCTGTCGTCGTTGCAGGATCGGTCGGCCCGACTGGTGAAATCATGGAACCGGTCGGCAGCCTGTCGCACGCGGAAGCCGTGGAAATGTTCCACGAACAGGCGGAAGCGCTGAAAGAAGGTGGGGTGGATGTTCTGTGGGTGGAAACCATCAGCGCCCCGGAAGAGTTTCGCGCCGCCGCCGAAGCCTTTGCCCTGGCCGACATGCCCTGGTGCGGCACAATGAGCTTTGACACGGCCGGACGCACGATGATGGGTGTCACCTCGGCCGATCTGGCACAACTGGTCGAAACCCTGCCGAATCCTCCCATCGCTTTCGGTGCGAATTGCGGCACCGGCGCATCCGACATTCTGCGCACCGTACTGGGATTTGCCGCGCAAGGGACTGAACGCCCGCTGATTTCGAAGGGCAATGCAGGCATTCCGAAATATGTGGATGGTCACATCCATTATGACGGCACGCCCGAACTGATGGGGCAGTATGCCGCCATGGCGCGGGATGCCGGCGCGACCATCATTGGCGGGTGCTGCGGAACCATGCCCGACCACCTGCGCAAGATGCGTGAGGCGCTGGATACCACACCTCGTGGCGAACGCCCGACACTCGATCAGATCACTGATACGCTGGGTCCGTTCACATCCGCCTCGGACGGGACGGACGATGATGCGGCACCGGATCGCCGCACACGCCGCCGCCGCCGCGCATGATGCCAGCCTGATCAGCGCCCTTCGAATTTCGGAGGGCGTTTTTCCATGAAGGCCACAACACCTTCGGCAAAGTCCCGCGAACGGCCACATTCGCCTTGCAGGTGCGCCTCGGTCGCAAGCTGCTGTTGCAGGGTGTTTTCATACGTTCCGCGAATGGCTTGCTTGATTGCGCCATAGGCGGCCGTGGGGCCTTTTGCCAGATACTCTGCCCTCTTGCGCCAATGATCGGCGAAGGCGTCATCCGGCACGGCTTCCCAGATCATGCCCCATTCATCCGCCTGCTTTGCGGTGATCTTGTCGGCAAACAAGGCCGCGCCCATTGCTTTGGCCAACCCCATCTGACGGGGCATGAACCATGTTCCCCCGGCATCGGGAAGCAGACCGATACGGGCAAATGCCTGCAGGAAATAGGCGCTTTCGCTGGCAATCACCACATCTGCACAAAGGGCAAGGTTCGCGCCTGCCCCGGCCGCCGGTCCGTTCACCGCGGCAATCGTGGGCACCGGGCAATTGTGGATCGTCTCCAGCATCGGTTCATATTCATCGCGCAGCGACCGTTCCAGATCGATCTTGCCGGTCGAAGAGGCATCGCCCAGATCCTGCCCGGAACAAAACGCAGGGCCCGAACCGGTGATGACGACACAGCGCGCCTTGACCGCTGCATCTTTCATCGCGTGCGTAATCTCTGCCCGCATCTGGGTGGTCAGCGCGTTCATCTTGTCCGGCCTGTTCAGCGTCAGAACTGCCAGACCATCTGCAATCTCCAGAGCAACCGTTTCGTAATTCATGAAAACCCTCCCGTCGCGCCATGTGTTTTTGCACACTTACTGGCCCGGACGGGACGGGAAAAGCAGAACCACGCGTCAGTCTTCAAGAATTTGACGCAGACGTTCTTTTTCGTCCTCACTCAACGCGGCAGAGTCCACTGACGCACGGGCCTTGGACCGGGTACGGAGAAAGTTCAACCCAACCGCTGCAGCGATCAACAGCATGATTGGCCCGGCCAGCCACAAAAACAGGTTCGAGCCGCTGGCAGTCGGTTTCAGAAGTACGTATTCGCCATACCGATCAACGATAAACGCGATCGCCTGTTCGTCCGTATCCCCAGCCACCAACCGTTCCCGCAACAACACGCGCAGATCACGCGCCAAATCCGCGTTGCTTTCGTCGATGCTCTCATTGCGGCACACAAGGCAACGCAGTCCGGCGCTGAGATCCCGCGCACGCTGTTCCAGAACCGGATCATCCAGAACCTCGTCAGGCTGCACCGCAAAGACAGGGGTTGCGAACATCATCACAATCAGAACAAGGCGTTTCATTCCGCAGGTACTCCGCCGACCGGGGTTTTTCTTGCGCCTGCGGCCACGCGGAAGCGCCTGTCACACAGGCTCAGGACACCGCCAAGCGCCATCAGGATACAGCCGCCCCAGATCCAGTTTGCCAGCGGCTTGATATAGGTTCGCATCACCCAGCCACCATCTGCCTGTTGATCGCCGATCACGACGTAAAGGTCCCCGAGGAAACGATAATCGATCGCCGCTTCGGTCGTGGGCATCCGCGCAACGGGGTAGTCCCGTTTTTCCGGGTGCAATGTCCCGATCGGACGGCCATTCTTTTCAACCAGAACATCCGCCGTAGTCGAAAAATAGTTCGGCCCCTCGACCCGACGGACATCTTGCAGCGTCAGCGTGAACTGTCCCACTTCGAAAGGTTGGTTGGGTTGGGCGACACGAATATCCTCGTCCTCCCACGCAGTCAGGCCTGCAATGGCAAAGATGGTAACACCCAGCCCGGTATGAGCAACGGCTTTACCCCAATCCGCCCCAGGCAGACGGAACAAGCGTTTCAGGCTGCCATTGCGCCCCGTACGGCTCCACAGATCAACGATGGCGCCAAATGTAATCCACGCCCCAAGGAACAGACCCACCGGCCCCAAAGCGCTGCGGCCGGTCTGCATCGCCCAAACCAACAGGGCAATCGCCAAGGCGAGACCAAAGGCATAGCGCAGCGACCAGGCCGTTTTTCCAATCCGCCCGCGTTTCCACGGCAACATGGCCCCGATGGGAAGGATCAATCCCAGCAAAACCATGAATGGGGAGAATGCAGCGTTGAAAAACGGCGCTCCGACCGAGAGTTTGCGATCAAACATCATCTCGGCCACCATCGGCCACATGGTACCGACAAAGACCACGAAACAACTGACCGCCAGCAGGACGTTGTTTACGATTAGCGCGCTTTCGCGGCTGACCATGCCGAAAACACCCTTGGCCTCCATCGCCTGCGCCCGCGCGGCAAACAAAGTCAGCGCCCCGCCGATGAAAACCACCAGAATGAACAGGATGAACACCCCGCGTTCCGGGTCATTGGCAAAGGCGTGAACCGAGGTCAGCAGCCCCGAACGAACGATGAATGTTCCGATCAGCGAAAACCCAAAGGCAATGATTGCCAGCAGGATGGTCCAGCTTTTCAGCGCCTCGCGCTTTTCAACAACAATTGCCGAATGCAGCAGCGCTGCCGCCAGGAGCCACGGCATGAAAGAAGCGTTCTCAACCGGATCCCAGAACCAGAAGCCGCCCCAGCCCAGCTCGTAATAGGCCCACCAGGACCCCAGCGCGATGCCGATTGTCAAAAACACCCAGGCGGCCAGCGTCCATGGGCGAACCCAGCGGCCCCATGCCGCATCGATACGCCCTTCGATCAGCGCCGCGATGGCAAAACTGAACGCCATGCTCAGCCCCACATAGCCGAGATACAGAAACGGCGGATGGAAGGCCAAACCGGGATCCTGCAACAACGGGTTCAAATCCCGCCCGTCAAACGGCGCGATTGCCAGCCGGTCAAACGGGTTCGAGGTAAACAGTATGAAAGCAAAAAATGCCACGGCAATGGCAGATTGAACCGCAAGCACACGCGCCTTCAGGCTTGGGGGCAACCCGCCCCCAAAGAACGCCGCCATCGCTCCGAACAGCGTGACAATCAGCACCCAAAGCAACATCGATCCTTCGTGGTTTCCCCACGTCCCGCTGATCTTGTAGATCATCGGCTTGGCCGAATGACTGTTTTCGACCACGATCCGCAGCGAAAAGTCCGACACGATGAATGCCCAGATCAGCGCACCGAAGGAAAATGCAGTCAGCAGAAACTGGACGATGGCAGCAGGCTCGGCAAAAGCCATCCAGCCGGTCCAGTTTTTTGACGCACCGATCAGAGGCACCACGCTTTGCACGATGGCGACGAAAAAGGCGAGGATGAGGGCGAAGTGGCCAAGCTCTGTAATCATGCCCCGGAATATACTGCGAGGCCGAACCGGGGGCCATTAACTTTCGCACGATCCGGGGGCACATAGTGTCGCGGGTCAAAGCCCCCGAAGCTTGCGCCAATCGGTCAATGCTGGATTCGCATCAGGACGCGAGGCGTTCTGTATCAGGTTGCCATCAGGGCCGGGGTCGGCGACGCCCGGGCTGTCGCTGCGCATGGCCCGTACTGTTTCTATGTTCCCCATGACCGTCGGCAACCGCTGCATGGCTGCGCCTATATCCCGCTGAAAATCCTGCATTTTGCTCTGATGGCGCGCGCCAAAATAGAAAGACACAATCACGCCCAGCAACCACCAAAGAGGTTCCGGCACCAGCGCAATGCCCTGCATGCGTTCAGCGAACCACAGCGGATCCACCATTGCGGCAACAAACAATCCCAGCGTTCCTAGTGCCAACGCCGGTCGCGGCAACCGATTCACGCCATCCATGACGCGGTCGAACAGGCCTTTTTGAGGAACCACGAACTCTCGGCCGAACTGCGTCATTGCCTGACTTTGCAACTCTGTCGCGCGCTCGGCACGGGACTCGGCGTTTTCCCGGTATATTTCAACCGTCTCACGCACAGCGTTGCGACCGCCCCCAAACAGCAGCGCCAATACCCCCGAGATCAACCCCATGCCGCAACCCTTTCCTTGAATTCACTTTCCGTAAGACGATAGCGTGGCGACAGAAACTCTTCGGCCCGTTTGATCCAGCCTCCTTTGCCACCGGATCGGGTGCGCGCGTATTTTCTGGATGCCGGGCGTTTGTCGGCCAGCCGAAAGTAATAGTTCCGCCGCGCCACACCATACGCATCGCGCAACGCGTTGGGGTCTGGTTGGGCCGCGTCTTCGCACGCCTGTGCCGTTTGCGCGCCGATCACGCCATCTGCCACGACGTCAAACCCCATATCACGCAAAAGCCGTTGCAGGATTATTACTGCTTGCGCACCGGCATTGACGTACATGTCAAAAACAGGGGCATGCAGAACATCTGGCAACAGCACGATGCGTGGCTTTTCAAAGTAGTGCTGAACAAAGATGTCGACCGCCTCGCGCTGAGTAAGCGCCCGGACATCCGCCACGTCAACCAGCCCATCCCCGGTCAGATCCAGTCCAAGCCGGCGCATCGTATGGATGGTGACACCGAATTTGGTTGCCCCGCCCGGATCGTCCGGGTCATTCACGTACCCGCCTTCCCGACGCACAATTTCATTGGCAATCTGCCGAACCGTTTGCATAGCGCCCTCATTTCGTTGAATGGCGCTGACGATCCCGAAAAAGAATTAACAAGCCTGAACGACCGAGGGCGCTGCCCGCATCCCGCGCGCAACGCCCTCAACACAAATGTGGGTCAGGTCAGCTTTCTTCAGCCTCTTTGTACACGCCCTGCTCTTTCAACGCGTCCACGACTTCCTTCGGCATATAGGTTTCGTCATGTTTGGCAAGAATTTCCGTGGCTTCGAACACGCCGTTCACGTAACGTCCGGTGCCGACCATGCCCTGATTTTCCGAAAACAAATCAGGCAGAACCCCGGTGAAAGAAACCTTGACGCTTTCGCCGCCGTCGGTGACGACAAAATGTACGGTTTCGCCCTGCCCACGGATGATCGAACCTTCTTCGACCAGGCCGCCAATCCGAAAGACCTCGGTCGGCTTGGGTGGTTCGGCAATCACCTGGCTTGGCGAGCGGAAAAAGTTGATCCCGTCGCGCATGGCATAGCCAATCAACGCCGTCGATGCCACCAAGGCAACGACAGCTACCAGAATGACTTGTACTCGGCGACGTTTCTTGAGCGTTTTCATACCGTCCTCACGGGAATAACGGTGCCATCATCAGGCCCCGGGTTTCAATCTCACCTAACATCAGATTGGCGTTCTGCAAGGCTTGGCCACTGCTACCTTTTGTCAGGTTATCCAGCGCCGCGATCACGATCGCACGCCGTTCGATCCGATCTGCCACAACTCCGATATGACAGAAGTTGGACCCGCGCACATGGTGGGTCGATGGTGTTTCGCCCATCGGCAGCATCTGAATGAAAGGCTCATCCGCATAAGCCTTTGCAAGCGTTTCATAGATGCTCAGCGGGTCACCTTTTACGTAGGTCGTGGCCAGAATGCCCCGGTTTGCAGGGATCAGGTGCGGAGTGAACTGCACATGAACCGCACGACCGGCCAGCTTGGAAAACTCCTGATCGAACTCGCCCAGATGCCTGTGGGTGCCGCCGACGGCATAGGCGTTGGTGCCCTCGCTCAGTTCGGCGTGCAGCAGGTTTTCCTTCAGCGACCGCCCTGCCCCGGAGACAGCACATTTCAAATCCAGCACGATATCGTCCAGATCAATCACCCCGGCAGAAACAAGCGGCCGCAGAACGTATTGACCGGTTGCCGCGTTGCACCCCGTACCCGCCACCAGCCGTGCGCCCCGGATTTCGTCGCGATAGAACTCGGTCAGGCCATAAACGGCCTCTTCCTGCTGCTCGAGCGCGGAATGCGGGTTTCCGTACCACTTTTCATATTCATCCGGGTCAGTCAGCCGGAAGTCAGCAGACAGATCGATGATCTTCAGATCCTTGGGCAGTGCACTGATCACTTCCTGGCTGGTCTTGTGCGGAAGGGCACAAAAACACAGATCGATCTGGGAAAAATCGATCTCGGAAATCTTGCACAAGTCCGGCAGATCCATGTGGCGCAGATGCGGGAAAACCTGCGCCATGGTCATCCCCGCCTTGCGTTCGGCGGCCAGCGCGGCGATTTCCATGTTAGGGTGTTCGGCGATCAGCCGCACTAGTTCCGCACCGGTATAACCCGAAGCGCCCAGAATTGCGATTTTATGGGTCATGTCAGACCTCTTCTCAACGTGTGTCACATGTTACGACCGCCGATGCGACGGCCTTGAAATAATGAAAGCAGAGCGGCCGCGTCCTTGACCGAAGTCAGGCAGCCTCGAATGTGATTTGTCGTCGGAGGAACTGTGTCGCCCGATCGCTCACCACATTGGGTTTCCCTGTCGTCAGGAACCCTCCCGGGCCACTACCCAGCATGTTGGGGTGGCGATGCAGATAATCCGCAAGGCTTTCCGCGACCAACTCCCCCTGGCTATAGACCTGCACGTCAGGTCCCAATGCCGCCTGAAACACGTCAGCCATTAGCGGGTAATGCGTACAGCCCAGAATGGCCGCCTGCGGTTCAGGCATCTTGCGCTTGAGGGCTTCCACATGGCTGCGCACCAGCGCCTCGGCCAGGATCATGTCACCGTCTTCAATGGCATCCACGACTCCACCACATGCCTGCGCCTCGACATCCACGCCAATTGCCCGGAACGCCAGCTCGCGCTGAAAGGCCCGGCTGGATACAGTGGCGGGCGTGGCGAACAAGGCGACATGCTTGACCGCCACTTCGCGTGGTGGGGAATTGTCGCCCCATTGCCGTTCGGTCAGGGCTTCGATCAAGGGAACAAAGACACCAAGCACACGTTTGCCTTCAGGCACGCCCTCTTCCTGCATCCGGCGCAGCGCCGCCGCGCTGGCGGTGTTGCAGGCCAGAATCACCAAGTTGCAGCCGCGATCCCAAAGGTCCTGCACGGCCTTTCGGGTCAGCTGATAGATGTCCTCGGCATCGCGCACACCGTATGGGGCATGCGCGCTGTCCGCGTAATACAGGAAATCAACGTCAGACAGTCGTGTCTGCGCGGCGCTCAGGACGGTAAGACCGCCCAATCCGGAATCAAAGATACCTACTGCCATTAGCCCCTTCAGGCGCGATGCCGTTCCTCAAATTCATAGCCATAGTCATAAGACTTCAGCGGTGTCGGAGACAGCTCATACGTCGCTTTGCGCAGGAAATCCATCATCTTGCGCGTATCCTTGCCCAGCGGATCCAGAATGTCGCGCCCGATAGGTGTGCCAATCACCACTTTGACCGGAGTATCGACACGTTTTTTGAATTCCTTGATCAGCAACCCCATGCGCAGGGTGTTGTGCATATGGCTAGCAATCTGAAACAGACGTGACGTGTGCCCGTCGAAGAACACCGGAACGACAGTGGCGTTGGATTTCGCCACCATTCGGGCCGTGAAACCGCGCCAACCCGGATCCATAGGATGGGCAAACGGATTAACGCCGGTGCTGACCGTACCCCCGGGGAAAATCCCGATCGCGCCGCCATCGCCAAGGTAATTCAATGCAGTCTTTCGCGTATCCAGGTTCAGTTTCACCGCTTCTTTCGTTTCATCAAACGAAACAGGCAAAACGATACGGTTCAGGTCTTCGGCCTTGCGGAAAACGCGATTTGCGAGAATTCGGAAATCACCACGGGTCTGAGACAATATATGCCCCATCATCAGCCCATCCAGAATTCCATATGGATGGTTTGCAATCAGGATAAGCGGACCTTCCTTGGGGATATTCGCCAGCGCGCCACCAACGACATCCAAGGTCAATCCATAGCGATCGACCATGACCGACCAAAAATCCCGACCCTTTGCGACTTCTTTTTCGTATCCGTCCGCCCGTTTAATCAGACGCAACCGTCCCGTGGTGTTCTCCATCAGCCTGATGACCAACCGCCCCCCCTTGGTTTCGGCGGAATGCGCATACGAGATCTCACGAACGACATGACGACGAGAAGACATGAAGGGCTCCGTTTTGCTGCCCGCAAAATAAGTACAAGCAACAGGTTTGACCAGCTATCGTGACACCCTTGTGACGAATTACTCTGCCGCAGCTTGCAATTCAGGCCCACCGCTGCGGATGACGGCCAGCAGCTCTTCTCGCCGTTTCGCAGCCTTGGCCTCATTTTCCCGCAGTACCGGCCCAAATCCGCGGATATCCAGCGGCAAACGAGCCAGGGCAGCAATCGCATCACGGGTGTCCTGCGACACCAAGGGCAGTACCTCGCGCATGTCCTTTTCATACTGTCGGATCAGGGCGCGCTCCATCTTGCGTTCGGATGAATATCCAAAAATGTCCAGTGGTGTGCCGCGCAATGCCTTGAGTTTGGTCAACAGCTTCAATGCAGTCAGGATGGATTCGCTGAACGTGCGCTTTTTCGGCCTGCCATTGCTACCCGATCCGCCGAATATCGGCGGGGCAAGGTGAAAGGTCATCTTGAAGTCACCATCAAACTCGGCCGCCGCTTTTTCCCGACTGGTCAGCAGAAGACGTGCAACCTCGTATTCGTCCTTGTATGACAACAGCTTGTGATACCCTTTCGCCACCGCTTCGCGCACATATGCGTCCTCGACACTGTCCACCAGCTTGCGGTACCGCCTGGCAAGCCGGGCGCTTTGATATTCCGTCAGGTGCTGCGCGCGAAACGCGATGATCTGGTCCTGTGTCTTGGGCATCTCGGCCACGGTCGGCGCAAGGATGGATTGCACGTCTTCCGGGTGCAGAACCGCCCAACGTCCGATATCAAACGCACGCTTGTTGCGTTCGACCGCCGTGCCGTTCAATTCGATGGCCTCAAAGATCGCCTGATGGCTGACCGGCAACAGCCCGCGCTGCCAGGTCGCGCCAAAGATCATCATGTTGGAATAGATTGAATCCCCCATCACCGCGCGCGCCAGTTCGGTCGCATCAAACAGCGAGACATCTTCTTTCAGCCGCGCTTGCAGGGCCAGTTCCAGCTGATCCGCCGGAATGCGGAACTCGGTATCACGCGTGAAGTCGCCCGTCACCGTTTCATGGCTGTTCACGACGGCCCCCGTACGTCCGGTGCGCGTCAGGCCCAACGTCTTTGCGCCGGCCGAGACCACCAGATCGCCACCGATCAGCGCGTGGGCCTCGCCAGTGGCGACGCGAATCGCGCTGATGTCCTCGGGGCGGTTGGCCAATCTACAGTGGATGTGGACTGCGCCGCCTTTTTGCGCCAGCCCCGCCATTTCCATCATGCCCGCGCCTTTTCCGTCGATCTGCGCCGCCTGCGCAAGGATGGCGCCAATGGTGACGACACCCGTACCGCCGACGCCGGTAATCACGACGTTGTGCGTGCCGGTGATCTTCGGCAGATCTGGTGTTGGCAAATCTGGCAGATCAATTTCGGTCGTCGCCTCTTTGCGAATTTTCGCGCCCTCAAGCGTCACGAATGACGGGCAGAAACCGTTCAAGCACGAGTAATCCTTGTTGCAGCTCGATTGATCAATGGCCCGCTTGCGGCCCAGCTCGGTCTGTTTGGGAACGATCGACACGCAGTTTGACTGTACACCGCAATCGCCGCAGCCTTCGCAGACATCGGTGTTGATGAACACACGCTTGTCGGGATCGGGGAATGTGCCGCGCTTGCGGCGGCGGCGCTTTTCGGCAGCGCAGGTTTGTACGTAGACGATGACCGATACGCCCTCGATCTCGCGAAACTTCTCCTGCACCTGCATGAGATCGGCACGCTCGTATGTCTGAACGCTGGCGGGTAGAGCCTTGAAGTTGACGTCCTCTTTTTCATCGTAAACCACGGCTACCTCTCGGACACCCATTGCCTTGACCTCGGCAACGATCCGTTCGGCGGTCAGGTCGCCTTCATTGTCCTGCCCGCCGGTCATGGCAACCGCGTCGTTGAACAATATCTTGAAGGTGATGTTCGTTCCTGCGGACAATGCAGCCCGGATCGCCTGAACGCCCGAATGGTTGTACGTGCCATCGCCAAGGTTCTGGAACACGTGCTTGGTCGTCGAAAACGGAGCCTCGCCGATCCAGTTGGCGCCTTCCCCTCCCATCTGAGTGAAACCGGTCGTCTCTCGATCCATCCATTGAACCATGTAGTGACAGCCAATACCGGCATAGGCGCGGCTGCCTTCCGGTACCCTTGTCGAGCTGTTATGCGGGCAGCCGGAACAGAAATACGGAAGCCGCGTGGCTATTTCCTGTGCGTTGTCGGCCCGGCGCGCTTCTGACAAAGACGCCAGCCCGGCCCGGATACCATCGGTCTCGCGCCCCTCTTCAATCAGGATCTCGCCCAGCTTTTCAGCGATCATGATCGGGTCAAGCGCACCGCGCGTCGGGAACAGTTCTTCGCGGTGCAGTGTCCCGGCACCGCCTTTGTACCAGCCATAGACCCGGCGTCCGCGCCGGTCGTCAAAGATGGCCTCTTTGACCTGAACCTCGATCAGCTTGCGCTTTTCCTCGACGATCACGATCAGGTCCAGCCCCTCGGCCCAATCGTGGAATCCGACCATATCCAGCGGGAAAGTCTGCCCCACCTTGTATGTGGTAATCCCCAGACGCTCGGCCTCGGCTTCGTTGATATTCAGAAGCGAAAGCGCATGTGTCAGGTCCAGCCAGTTCTTGCCCGCCGCGACAAAACCGATCTTGGCGCCGGGTTTGCCCCACATCCGCCTGTCCAGCTTGTTGGCGTGTGAAAACGTTTCGGCCGCGAACCTTTTGTAATCGATGACACGCGTTTCCTGCAGATGCGGCGTGTCGCCCAACCGGATGTTCAACCCACCTTCCGGCATGTCGAATTCTGGGATGACCATTTGCATCCGGTCCGGACTTCCATCCACGACCGAGGTAACTTCGATCGTGTCCTTCATCGTCTTCAGGCCCACCCAGACCCCCGCAAAACGGCTGAGTGCAAATCCGTAAATTCCATAATCAAGGATTTCCTGAACGCCAGCGGGGCTGACGATCGGCATGTACATGTCGACCAGCGACCATTCCGACTGATGCAGCACCGTCGAGCTTTCGCCGGTATGGTCATCGCCCATCGCCATGAGCACGCCGCCATGTTTGGCTGTCCCTGCCATGTTTGCGTGGCGCATGACGTCACCGGACCGGTCAACGCCGGGCCCCTTGCCATACCAAAGCCCGAAGACCCCATCGAATTTGCCGTCGCCGCGCAGGCCCGCCTGCTGGCTGCCCCAAAGCGCGGTGGCCGCCAGGTCTTCGTTCAAACCGAATTGAAACGTGATATCGCTTTCGGCCAGTGGCTTTTGGGCCCGCATCATTTGCTGATCCACTGCCCCCAAAGGCGACCCGCGGTATCCGGTGACCAATCCCGCGGTGTTAAGGCCCGCTTGCCGGTCTCTGGCCTTTTGCATCAGCATCAAGCGCACAAGCGCCTGCGTTCCATTCAGAAGAACCGGGTTTTTCTCAAGATCGAACCGGTCGTTCAGCGTTATCTGTGGCTGGCTCATCAGACGTCTCCCCTCGTCAGATCAGTGTGCTATACTTGGATTTATTTTAGGTCATAATTTCTGACCTGTATAGAATTTATCCACTGATATGTAACGATTTCGTCCATTGAATGTAGAACTTGTCACCTATTTCATATAGGGCTTCTGAAAGATAACGAAAGTTGCGGTAATGGATTGGGACAAGCTTAGAATATTTCATGCGGTGGCCGATGCGGGCAGCCTTACGCACGCCGGAGACAAGCTGAACCTGTCTCAATCCGCCGTAAGCCGACAGATCCGCGCATTGGAAGAGTCTCTGGATGCCACTCTGTTCCACCGTCACGCGCGGGGGCTGATTCTCACCGAACAGGGCGAGTTGTTGTTTGACGCCACATCTGCCATGTCGAAACGGCTGGATGCCGCAGCCGCGCGTATTCGGGACAGCGAGGAAGAAGTCTTCGGTGTTTTGCGGGTCACGACGACCTTCGGCTTTGGTACACTCTGGCTGGCACCGCGCTTGCCGAAACTGTATGAGCAATACCCTGACCTGAACATCGACCTGATGCTTGAAGAACGCGTTCTGGATCTTCCGATGCGCGAAGCGGACGTCGCCATCCGCATGAAAGAGCCAAGCCAGGCCGACCTGGTGCGCAAGCGCCTTATGACCGTTCAGATGATGTTGTATGCAACCCAGGATTATATCGAAAACCACGGCGGCATGTTGCAGTCCCTGGAAGAGATCAAGGACCACCGTCTGATTTGTCAGACCCCTGCGGCGCCGCAGGTTGGCGCCAGTGCCGCCATGGTGCGCCACCTGATGACCTATAATCCCGGCTCTTTGCTGACTGTGAACAACTATTTTGGCGTGCTTCAAGGCGTTTTGCACAATCTGGGCATCGGTGTTCTGCCCGATTACGTCACACAGGATTTTCCGCACCTCGTGCCCATCCTGTCAGACATAGAAACCGCAGATGTTCCGGTTTATCTGGCTTACCCGGAAGAATTACGGCATTCAAAACGCGTTGGAGCGTTTCGCGATTTCGTGCAGGACGAAATCATCGCACAGCGTAAACAACTGAAACAGATGGGAAAACTGTAGCTATGCGTAAATAGCATAACGGACATGAAGTGTTCACAGGGTTAATTGTCTTGAACGTTCACTAACTGACCCCTAAATGAGCACTCGAAGGCGGTGATGCTGAAACGCTCATCATCTTCATACCTCCCTGTTGGACTACGGCCGAGCTTATAGCTCGGCCTTTTTTTTGGCTGGACCCTGCATTAAGTCAGCGAAAGCTCTGGGAAAAATACACGCATAGGCATATGATCCTCAAAAAACGATACAATTTCGTGTTTGAGGGAAAATACATGTTCCACCCACTCCGTCTGGCTTTGGCGCTCGTCTCCGCGTTATTCATGGCAGTGCCACTATATGCACAGGACTCCGGTTCAACTTCTACAGTGACCATCCCGGAAGACCTGACACCCGAGCAGGTCGACGATCTTGTTGCTCGCATGTCCGATGATCAGGTTCGCGCAATTCTGTTGGAACGCCTTGATGCCGTGGCGGAAAAACAAGCCGCCGAAAAAGCAAACGTAGAAGACCCGTTGACCGAGATAAGCGAGATCTGGGCTGAAATGGTCGCGTCCTGGACACATGTCCTGACCACGCTTCCCAACATAGTGACGGCGCAGATTACCGCGTTCAGCAATTTTAGCGATACGTTCGGATCGACCGGTGTCTTTACACTTATAGGGCTTGTCCTCTCTGTGCTTGTTGTCGGGTTCATTGCGGAAAAGCTGTTCATTTTCCTGACCCGACGCTGGCATGAAGCAACCGAAGCCGCGGACGAGGCCGACCTTTGGGGCGCCGTCAGATACCTGTTTCGCCGGTTCTGCCGCGAAATCGCCGGGCTGATCATTTTCTATGTAGTGATCCGCGCGGTGGGCCGCGGTCTTCTGACGACGGAACAGATCACCTATGCTGCACCGTTTGTATTCTATCTCATCTGGGTGCCGCGATTGGGTGCAGCAGCGTCCCGGTTTGTTCTGGCGCCGGAGAAGCCGCAATTTCGGTTGGTCAATATCGACGACCACTGGGCAAAGTACCTGCACCGTAACCTGATCGGTCTGTTGATCCTGATCGGGTTCACGCTGTTCGTCGTTCGGTTCAACGCACTCAATGGCGTCACGGGTGACGATACCCGCATTGGCTTCTGGCTGAACGCGGCAATTCACGTCTATATCGCCGCAATCGCCTGGACCGCGCGTGAAGGTCTGTCGCAGATGATGCTGGGGACAGACCCGGATCACACGAAATTCGATGAAGAAGTTGCACATTATTACCCCTATTTTGCCATCGGCGTTTCGGTGGCAATCTGGCTGCTGGTCGAGTTCCTGGTCGCGCAGCGTGATCCGGCAACATTGAGATTGCTGACCAGCGGCGCGCATTTCACGACGATGTTCTGGTTGTTGATTGCACCTGCGCTGGATACGCTGATCCGCGGTCTTGTGCGGCATTTGCAACCGCCAATGTCGGGCGAAGGCCCTCTTGCTGAACGCGCCTACCGTTCCGCGAAACGCAGCTACATCCGGATTGGTCGCGTTATCGCCGGCTTGGTCGTAGTTTTCATGATTGCACGCGTATGGCATCTTGACCTGCGCAATGTCGCTTCGGCCGGTGTCGGTGCCGAAGTCGGCGGTGCCGTGATCGAATTCCTGCTAATCATCGCCGTTGGCTATATCCTGAACGAGGTCGTCTCGCTCTGGATCAACCGCCGATTGGCCAAGGAACAGACTGCGGCCGAGGCGCTGGACGAAGAAGCAGGCGGTGAAGGCGGCGGTGCCGGCGGCTCTCGTCTGGCGACGGTTCTGCCCCTGATGCGGATCACGGCCCAGATTACGATTGCCGTGATTTTTGGCCTGCTGGCGCTGGGCGCATTGGGCATCAATATCACACCGCTTTTGGCCGGTGCCGGTGTTCTGGGTCTGGCGATCGGTTTTGGTGCGCAGAAGCTGGTTGCTGATATCGTGGGCGGGGTTTTCTTCCTGATCGACGATGCCTTCCGCGTCGGAGAATATGTCGACGTCGGCGGCACGATGGGCACTGTCGAGAAAATCTCGGTTCGCTCGATGCAGTTGCGTCACCATCGCGGCCCTGTACACACGATACCCTACGGTGAGATTCAGAAGCTGACAAATTTCAGCCGCGACTGGGTGATCATGAAGCTGAAATTCACCGTGCCGTTCGACACGGATCCCAACAAGGTCAAGAAGATCTTCAAGAAGATCGGTGCTGAGATGATGGAGGACGAGACCCACAAGGATGGCTTCCTGCAACCGTTCAAATCGCAAGGTGTGTTCGATTTTGACGATGTCGGCATGATCATCCGCGGCAAGTTCATGGCCAAGCCCGGCAAGCAGTTCACACTGCGCAAGGAGATCTTCAACCGGGTCAAGGCGGCCTTCAAGGAAAACGGCATCGACTTTGCCCGTCGCGAAGTGCGCGTTGCGATTCCGGGGCTGGACGACAATGAAAACCTAACCCCGGAACAGAAGACGGCTGTTGGTGCCGCAGCCGCAGCGCAGCTCAACAAGGATCAGGGATCGGCGTAAGCTTCGCGGTTCACGCCAGCTGCATGCACCCATTTTGGGACGCATTCATCCGGAACCGGCAGTGATGCCGGTTCCGTTTTTCTTTGAAAGACGCAACCTGCGCCGTCTTGACCCTTTCCACACGCGCGCGCTTGCCCTAAAAGGCGCGCAATCTCGGCCCACTTGGACACAGGACAGAAGATGCAAGAGCCCGCCATCACACCCGATCTGATTGCCGCACATGGGCTCAAGCCCGAGGAATATGACATGATCCTCGAGATCATCGGGCGTGAACCTACTTTCACCGAGCTCGGCATTTTCTCGGCCATGTGGAACGAGCACTGTTCCTACAAATCTTCGAAGAAATGGCTGCGCACCCTGCCCACCTCTGGGCCCCAGGTGATCTGCGGACCCGGTGAAAACGCAGGCGTGGTAGACATTGGCGACGGTCAGGCCGTGGTCTTCAAGATGGAAAGCCACAACCACCCGTCTTACATCGAACCCTATCAGGGTGCGGCGACCGGCGTGGGGGGCATCCTGCGCGACGTCTTTACCATGGGCGCGCGTCCCATTGCGTCAATGAACGCATTGTCCTTTGGCGAACCCGGCCATCACAAGACCCGTCAACTGGTCAACGGCGTGGTCGAGGGCATCGGTGGCTATGGCAACTGCTTCGGTGTGCCTTGCGTCGGTGGCGAAGTGCGCTTCCACCCCGCATACAATGGCAACTGCCTTGTGAACGCCTTTGCCGCTGGTCTGGCCGACAGCGACAAGATTTTCTACTCGGCCGCGTCGGGCGTGGGTATGCCCGTCGTCTATCTGGGCGCAAAAACCGGTCGTGATGGTGTGGGGGGCGCGACCATGGCATCCGCCGAATTCGACGACACGATCGAAGAAAAACGCCCCACCGTTCAGGTCGGCGACCCCTTCACCGAAAAACGCCTGATGGAGGCGACGCTGGAACTGATGCAGACCGGTGCCGTGATCTCGATCCAGGACATGGGCGCAGCGGGCCTGACCTGCTCGGCCGTTGAAATGGGTGACAAGGGTGGCCTTGGCGTACGTCTTGATCTGGAAAACGTTCCTCAGCGCGAAGAAAACATGACAGCCTATGAAATGATGCTGTCCGAATCTCAGGAGCGTATGCTGATGGTCCTCAAGCCCGAGCTTGAGGCCGAGGCCCGCGCCGTGTTCGAAAAATGGGATCTCGATTTCGCGATCGTTGGCGAAACCATTGCCGAAGACCGCTTTCTGATCATGCATAACGGTGAAGTCAAAGCCGATCTGGTTCTGTCCAAACTGTCTTCCACCGCGCCGGAATACGACCGCCCATGGGAGCCTACGCCACAGGCAGAGGAACTGGCCGAAGTGCCCCAGATCGACCCGATTGACGGGCTGCGCGCCCTGCTCGCTTCGCCCAACTACGCAGGCAAACAGTGGGTCTATGAACAATACGACACCATGGTGATGGCGGATTCCGTCCGCACGCCGGGTCTGGGTGCGGGCATGGTCCGCGTCCACGGGACCGACAAGGTGCTTGCCTTCACATCCGACGTGACCCCGCGCTATGTGCGCGCAAACCCTATTGAGGGCGGCAAACAAGCCGTGGCCGAAGCCTATCGCAACCTGACCGCCGTCGGAGCCAAGCCGCTGGCCACAACCGACAACCTGAACTTCGGCAACCCCGAAAAGCCCGAGATCATGGGCCAGTTTGTCGGTGCCATACAGGGCATTGGCGCCGCAGTCGGCGCCTTGGATATGCCGATCGTGTCGGGTAACGTCTCGCTGTACAATGAGACTGACGGACAGGCCATTCTGCCGACCCCCACCATTGGCGCAGTCGGCCTGTTGCAGCACTCGGACGAGATCATCGGCAACGAGGTGCGCGAAGGCCACGTTGCGCTTGTGATCGGTGAAACCAAGGGGCATCTGGGTCAATCCGCCCTTCTGGCCGAGGTGTTCAACCGCGAAGACGGCGACGCCCCGCATGTCGATCTGGATGCCGAAAAGCGCAACGGTGATTTCATCCGCGCCAACCGCGAGATGATCAAGGCCTGCACCGACGTCAGCGATGGCGGCATCGCTCTGGCTGCCTTCGAACTGGCAGAAGCCGCAGGCGTTGGCGTATGTCTTGACGACGCCCCGACTGAATTCCTGTTCGGTGAAGATCAGGCCCGCTATCTTGTTGCCTGCAATTTCGATCAGGCCGAGGCATTGATGATTGCGGCCGGTCAGGCCGGCGTTCCACTGAATGCGGTTGGTCGTTTCACCGGCGATACGGTGAAGATCGGCAGCTCGGAAGCCTCGCTTGATGAACTTGCCGCGATTTACCGCAACAGCTTTGCCGAGGCTGTCGCCTAACAACGCAACGCGAATGCCAATCGAAACCCGCGCTGTGATCCGGTGCGGGTTTGGTTGTTTTTGCATGTGCCAGTGCTCTTGCACGCCCGGTTCATGCGCTCTACATCTTGGGAAAGACCTTCTGGAGTTATCTACATGCCGATGAGCGCCCACGAAATCGAACACCTGCTGCGCGAAGCCTTTCCCGACGCCGAGATTCAGGTCGGCGGAAATGACGGTGTTCATATGTCTGCCATGGTGGTGGATGAAAGCTTTCGCGGCAAAAACCGGGTTCAGCAACAGCGCGCTGTTTACGCAGCTCTGAAGGGCAAGATGGACGGCCCGGACGGAGAATTGCACGCGCTGGCGCTCACCACCAAAGTGCCGGAATAAGCTTCTCGGCTTCTTTCGAGGCGAACATATGACTCTCCCGTTGGAGAAACGAACAGGAAACGCAAAATGACCGACGTAAAAACCCAGATCGACGAAACCGTCAAAGCCAATGACGTGGTGCTGTACATGAAAGGCACCAAGGAAATGCCGCAATGCGGGTTTTCCTCACGCGTGGCTGGCGTGCTGAACTACATGGGCGTTGAATACACCGACGTAAACGTGCTGGCCGACGAGGAAGTGCGTCAGGGGATCAAGGATTATTCCGACTGGCCGACCGTGCCGCAGCTGTATGTCAAAGGCGAATTCGTAGGCGGTTGCGACATCATCACCGAGATGACCCTTTCGGGTGAGCTGGACACGCTTTTTGATGAAAACGGTGTCGGCTACAACAAGGAAGCAGCCGACAAAATCCGCGAAGCAAACGCGTAATCCTGCTTACCGGCTGGAACAATTCTGATAAATAGCCTGCTCATTGGCGGCGCCTGCCGCCAAATAGCTGATTGACGCGTTCCAACCTTTTGAGCGCAGGATATAGGTTCCTTCGGCTCCGAGAGATTCATAGCGGATGCCCGATCCGCTTTCGACCTGGCGCATCGCGACCAGAGTGTTGTCCACCATCGTCGCCGCCGCGCCTGAACCGTCGGGTGCGTTGAAATAGGTCACCGGCAACGGCACGCCGTTCTCGCAGGTAAAGGTGACAGCCAGAATGTCGATTTCGGCGAGTGCAGATGTTGCTGGGAAAACAAGCAAAGCACCGCAGAAGAAATTGCGCAGATAGGTCATTGTGCCTTCTTCTCCTCGACGACGGAAGCCAGCGCTTCCGCACGTGCTGCCAGTTCGGCCAGCGTATCCGTGACGGATGGCGGCACCACCGCGACTTCAACACGTTCGGGTTCCGGCGCGGGCGCATTTCGCAGCGATTGAAGCTCGGCCTCGGCCTCGGCCAGCCTGGCCTCCAGCAACTTGACCTTGTCTTCCGTCGCCGCCGTCTTGTCAGCCAGCAGCAGACCGGCCATCAGCAACATTCGCGCTTCGGGCATCCGCCCAATCTGATCGGACAGAACCTGCGCTTCGTCATCCAGCATTTTGGCGGCCGCCTGCAGAAAGGGTTCTTCCCCGTCCCGGCAGGACACGTCAAAACCCCGCCCGCCAATATGAATGGTTACCTCGGGCATTACTCTACCTCACCTTCTACAAGTTTTGCCTGCGACAGCAGAGGTTCCAACCGTGCCAACACGGCCTGCGCTTCGGCGGCGTCCGAAGCCTGCGCCGCACGCGTCGCCTCAAGCTCGGCAACGGTGGCGCGGTTCAGCAATTCAGCATCCGTCAGCCCTTCTGCGGCCGCGGAACGCAACTCTTCTACGGAATTCCGCAACTGCTCGTTCGCCTTGCGCATACGTTGCAGATCGTCATCCAGCCGGGACATCGCAGCGCCATGGCTGGCCCGTTCGGCCCGCAGCATCTCAAGCTCGGCGCTCAGATCATCGACCCGTACCGTATCTTCAAGTTGTGCCTTGAGGCGGCTGTTTTCCGCCTCGACTTCTTTTGCCTGAGCAAGCAATTCACGCAATTGCTCAAGCTCGGCTTTCACCGCCGAAGGATCTTCGATGCCGTCAAGTTCGGCGCGCAGTCTTTCGTTCTCGGCCTTCAACGCGTCCAGTTCGGCATTGTTGTCCAAGGCCGCCTTGGCCTCGGCCAGCTCGGCGCGGGCCGCTTCGACAGACGCGATTTTCGCCCGGGCTTCTTCCAGCTCTGTTCGCAGCGCATCCGCGTCGGCGGCACCCGCTGGTTCCGTGCGCAGCTCCTCCAGATCGGCACGCAGCGCGTCCACTTGTTTTTCGTGCTGCTCTTTCAGGGTCTTCAGTCGTTCCTGAAGCTGCGCATTGGCAACTCTTTCGTCTTCAAGTTCGGCCTGAAGCCTCTCACTTACTTCAGCATTCCGGGACGCACCGCCCAACCCTTCGACGCCCGCACTGATACGATCCATCGCAGCAATAATGCGGTGCTGTAGTTCCTCTAACTGGCTCATGCCCCTGTCACCTCTTTATCAAGGTTCATTCTGTCGCGAAGTGATCCGAATCAAAACCGAATCCCGCTTGCCGACAGTCTAACGGAATGCGACAGAAAATACCCACTGTTTGGTTTCAATCACTTGGGCCTCGCTCTTCACCTATCGGGCGTTGCCAAAGCCCGGTTCCGCTTGCACTTTGGGTGCTGAATGGTATTGAGCGCGCAATCTGCTTTTTATCCAAAGGAACAACGCCCGTGGACCTGACTGCGCTGCGCAAAGCCAACCCCGAACACTGGGACAAAGCTGCGGCCATCCGCACCCTGACCCTTGACGCCGTCGCCGCCGCAAATTCCGGCCATTCCGGCATGCCGATGGGCATGGCCGATGTTGCGACCGTTCTGTTCGAAAAGCACCTGAAATTCGACGCCTCGGCCCCGAACTGGCCGGACCGCGATCGGTTCATCCTGTCGGCTGGTCACGGTTCGATGCTGGTCTATTCACTTCTCTATCTCACCGGTCATGCCGACGTGACGCTGGAAGAGATCAAGAATTTCCGCCAGTTGGGCGCCAAGACCGCGGGCCACCCTGAAAACTTTCTGATCGATGGTGTTGAAACCACGACCGGCCCGCTTGGTCAGGGTATCTCGAATGCCGTGGGTTTCGCCATGGCCGAGGAAATCCAGCGCGCGCATTACGGCAAGAAGGTCGTGGATCACTATACTTACGTGATCGCGGGCGACGGCTGTCTGATGGAAGGCGTCAGTCAGGAAGCGATCACTTTGGCCGGCCGCCATGAGCTGAGCAAACTGATCGTCTTCTGGGACAACAACAACATCACCATCGACGGCACTGTCGATATCGCTGATCGCACCGATCAGGTCCGCCGGTTTGCGGCTTCTGGCTGGCACGTGATTGAAATCGACGGCCATGACCCCAAGGCCATCGATGCGGCCATTGTTCAGGCGAAAAAGTCCAAAAAACCAACCATGATCGCCTGTGAAACCCATATCGCTCTGGGTCATGCTGCGCAGGACACCTCGAAAGGTCATGGGGCACTGACGGATCAGGATCAGCTGAAAGCCGCGAAAGAGGCCTATGGTTGGCCCCACGACACATTCGAAGTTCCAGCCAACGTCAAATCCGCATGGGAAGCCATTGGTGCACGCGGCGCAGACGAACGTGGGGCTTGGGAAGAACGTTTTGCCCAGCTTTCCGAGAGGAAACAGGCCGAATTCAAACGCGCCTATGCATTTGAGGCCCCCAAGCGGCTGGCTGGCGCCATTCGTGCGTTCAAAAAGCAGATGTCTGAAGAGCAGCCGAAACTGGCCACCCGCGCCTCGTCCGAAAAAGTTCTGAACGTCGTGAACCCGATCATGACCGAGACTGTTGGCGGCTCGGCTGACCTGACCGGATCGAACAACACAAAATCGGCTGATATGGGCGTGTTCCTGCCGGAAAACCGCAAGGGTCGTTACATCCATTACGGTATCCGTGAACACGGCATGGCTGCTGCGATGAACGGCATGGCGCTGCATGGCGGTATCCGCCCCTATGGCGGCACCTTCATGGCCTTCACCGACTATGCCCGCCCGTCCATGCGTCTGGCGGCGCTGATGAAAATCCCGTCGGTCTTTGTGATGACCCATGACTCGATCGGTCTGGGCGAGGATGGCCCGACCCACCAGCCGGTGGAACATCTGGCCATCTCGCGCGCGACGCCGAACACTTATGTGTTCCGTCCCGCCGATACGATCGAAACCGCCGAAGCCTGGGAACTGGCGCTGACCTTCAAGGACAGCCCCTCGGTCCTGTCGCTGACCCGCCAGGGCGTGCCGACCGTGCGCAAGGATCACAAGACCAAGAACCTGACCGCACAAGGCGCCTATGTTCTGGCCGAGGCCGAGGGCAAGCGTCAGGCGATCCTGATTGCAACAGGTTCCGAGGTTTCGCTGGCCATGGAAGCCAAAGCGATGCTCGAAGCCGAAGGCATCGGCACCCGCGTCGTCTCGATGCCCTGCATGGAGCTGTTCGCCGAGCAGGACGAAGCCTATCGCAAGCGGGTACTGCCTGCCGGTCCGGTCCGCGTCGGCATCGAGGCCGCCGTGCGCGCCGGTGGCTGGGATCGCTGGCTGCTGGGCGAGCGTGGCCGCGAAGCCAAGGCAGGCTTCATCGGCATGTCCAGCTTTGGCGCCTCGGCCCCTGCCGGTGAGCTGTACAAGCATTTCGGCATTACGGCCGAAGCAACTGTGGCCAAGGTCAAGGAATTGTTGGGACTGTAAGACAGTCCCTTCTGATCGAGCAAAGGGCGGCTTTGGCCGCTCTTTTCATTTTGGTTTCAATGCGTTTCGGATTTGCTGAACAGGGGCATGATTATCTTGGTTGCCACCGGGATCAAAACCAATCCCCAAGCCAAACCAAATACGCCATCCATCGTGGCCTTGGATACCCACTCAACCGCACCAACCCATTGATCAGACACGGAATGTCCAATGGCATAGGCCCAATCATGGATATGATGGCCCAGCCAGCCAAAACCCAGAACCTCCATCCCGTGGATGACGATCGAGCCCCCCACCCACAGCATCGCGGCAGTTCCGACAATGGACAGTGTTTTCATCACCCCGGGCATTGCCTTGACCAACCCTCGGCCCAGACCGCGACCGATAGGTGTTGGCGCGTTCTGCGCCAGAAAAAGCCCCACATCATCCATTTTCACGATCAACGCGACGGATCCATAGACGGCCACCGTCACGCCGATCCCGACAACAGCCAGCGTCGCGGCCTGCATCCACAGGTTCGGCGCTTCGATCGCCGCCAGTGCAATGGTCATGATCTCGGCAGACAGAATGAAATCAGTCTTGATGGCGCCCTTGACCTTTTGCTCCTCCAAGTGGCCCGGATCGCGGTTTTTCATGTCGTCCTCAATCACATGGCTGCCATGAGGAAACAGAACATGAAAAATCTTCTCGGCCCCTTCAAAACATAAATATGACCCGCCAAGCATCAACAAGGGCGTGATCAGCCACGGCGCAAAATTGGCCAGCAACAAGGCGACGGGCAGCAAGAGTATGATCTTGTTGAAGATCGACCCGCGCGCAATGCGCCAGATGATCGGCAACTCGCGCGCCGGGGCGAAACCCTGCACATATTTCGGCGTCACCGCTGCGTCATCGATGATCACACCGGCGGTTTTGGCCCCCGCTTTGCCTGCCGCCGCAACCACATCGTCCACTGATGCCGCCGCAACCTTGGCAATGCCCGCCACATCATCCAACAGGGCCAAAAGACCACTCATCGCGTTTCCCTTCAATCTGCTGTCGCCAACCGGACCCTACCTGATCCAACGGCTAGCGCAAGCGTTAGCGCAACCGGCGCAGGTTTGCGCTAACACCTTAAAAATATGCCGCTTTTGCCCTTTTGAGATTCCCTTTTCGCCGTTATATGGCCCTCAAAGCAAGCGCATCTGGAGACGTCTTATGACCATCAAGGTCGGTATCAATGGTTTTGGCCGTATTGGCCGCTGCACCCTGTCGCACATCGCCGCGTCCGGGCGCAACGACATCGAAGTGATCAAAGTCAACGCAACTGGCCCGTTGGAAACCTCGGCGCATCTGCTGAAATATGACAGTGTTCACGGGCGTTTTCCGCGCGACGTCACCATTGACGGCAATACCATGGATCTGGGTCGCGGCCCGATGCAGATGTTCTCGACCTACGACATGACCGAGTTGGACTGGGAAGGCTGTGACGTCGTCCTCGAATGCACCGGTAAGTTCAACGACGGCCTGAAGGCCAAAACGCATCTGGAACGTGGCGCCGGCAAGGTACTGCTGTCGGCTCCGGGCAAGAACGTGGACAAGACCATCGTTTTCGGCGTCAATCACAACACGCTGGCCGCCAATGACAACATGGTTTCGAACGGTTCGTGCACGACCAACTGCCTCGCCCCGCTGGCCAAGGTGCTGGACGAGGGCGTCGGTATCGAACACGGTATCATGACGACCATCCACGCCTACACAGGCGACCAGCCGACACTGGACCGTCGCCACAGCGACCTCTACCGCGCCCGCGCTGCTGCAATGTCGATGATCCCGACCTCGACCGGCGCCGCCAAGGCGCTGGGTGAAGTTCTGCCGAACCTGAAAGGCCGCCTGGACGGTTCCGCCATTCGCGTCCCAACCCCGAATGTTTCGGCGGTGGACCTGACGTTCCGTGCCTCACGCGACACAAGCACGGCGGAAATCAACGCGATCGTCGAAGAGGCCGCCAAAGGCCCGATGCAGCGCGTTCTGGGATATGAGCCCGCTCCGCTGGTGTCGACCGACTTCAACCACACCGAGGAAAGCTCGATCTTTGCACCGGATCAGACCCGCGTCGTCGATGACCGCATGGTCCGCGTTCTGGCCTGGTATGACAATGAATGGGGCTTCTCGGTTCGTATGGCCGACGTAGCTGTTGCGATGGGCCGCCTTAACTGACCCTTCGGACTTCGCTTGTACCTTGATGCCCGCTCAGGTTATCTGAGCGGGCATTTTACGTTCGGGACAGCCATGACCAACCAAATCGCTATCTGGCTCGGCCTTCTTCTTCTCGGCGTTATCATGTTGGATATAGCGCTGTACGGCACCGAACATCTGCTTTTCCTCGGAAAGAATCTTTACGACTTTCTGGACTGGCTCGCTTTCTGGCGCTGACAGAGGTTTTCCTTGACATTTCGCTTGATCTGTCATTGTTAGCGCTAACTCACCTTACTGAGACATTTGGACGGAGCAGACCATGACCTTGAAACTGGCGATCAACGGATTTGGACGGATCGGGCGCGGGGTTCTGCGCGCGGTGATGGAAAGCGGACGTACAGACGTTGAGATCGTCGCGATCAACGATCTTGGAAAACCCGAAATGAACGCGCACCTGTTTGAATTTGACAGCGTTCACGGCCGCTATCCCAACCCGGTTTCGCTCAGCGATGCAGGTCTGGACGTGGGTCGTGGTCCAATTCGGCTGAGTAGCGAGCGCAACCCCGAGGATCTGCCCTGGTCGGATATTGACGTCGTTCTGGAATGTACGGGTGTGTTTCGTACGCGCGAGGCGGCGGAACGTCACTTCAAGAACGGATCCCGGAAAGTTCTGATCTCTGCCCCGGCCCGAGGTGACGGCGGTGTGAAAACCATCGTCTTTGGCGTCAACGATGGCGAACTGACCGCCGATGATCTGGTGGTGTCAAACGCATCCTGCACCACCAACTGCCTGTCTCCTGTTGCTGCCGCTCTGGATGCCGGCCTTGGTATCAAGCACGGCAACATGACCACTGTTCACGCTTACACTGCCAGCCAGCCTGTGCATGATACAGTGGGAAAAGATCCCTACCTGTCCCGAGCGGCAGCGCTGTCGATGATCCCTACGACAACCGGTGCGGCCGCTGCCGTGGGCCTGGTGCTGCCGCAACTCAAAGGAAAACTGACCGGTCAGGCCATCCGCGTTCCAACCCCGAATGTCTCGGTCGTCGATCTTGTGGCCGAGGTTTCACGCTCCACGACCGAAGAAGAGGTCAACCAACTGTTCGTCGATGCGGCTGCCAAAATCCCCGGCGTTCTTGCCGCGGAAAGCCGTCCTCTGGTTTCCATCGACTTCAATCACGACCCGCACAGCTCGACCGTGTCACTGGCTGAAACCAAGGTTACTGATGGCACGCTGGTTCGTGTGCTGGCGTGGTATGACAATGAATGGGGCTTTTCGAACCGGATGCTTGATACGGCGGCCGCAATGGGTGCCCTAGCCTAACCTTTTTTTCAGCGCATCATTGACACGGGGCGTGACGAATTTCGACACGTCCCCGTTCAACCGGGCGATTTCCTTCACCAGCTTGGACGCGATCGCCTGATGGCGCGCTTCGGCCATCAGGAACACGGTCTCGATCGAATCGTCCAGAGCCCGGTTCATGCCGACCATCTGAAACTCGTATTCGAAATCGGCAACCGCACGCAGGCCGCGCACGATGATTTGTGCGCCTACATCCCGCGCACAATCAATCAGCAGGTTTTCGAAGGGGTGCGCGATGATTTCGGTTCCGGTCTGCTCGGACAGCCGGGCGCATTCCGCTTCGATCATGGCCACGCGCTCTTCCAGCGAGAACAGAGGGCCCTTGTCCCGGTTGATGGCCACACCGATAACCAGTTTGTCCACCAAAGCTGCCGCCCGACGGATGATATCAATGTGCCCCATGGTGATGGGATCAAAGGTTCCAGGATACAATCCAACCCGCATCGCGCCCTCCTGCGCAACAAAATTTCTGCGCAAGCAAACATAACTTTGCTGCAGGTGCAAGTGATTGCTTGGGCAACCCCTGTCGTCAGTGCCCCATTATCATGCCTTCAAGGGCATCTTTTTCCATCGCAAGTTCGGAAAGCTGAGCCTTCACCACATCACCCAAAGTGACAATGCCTACGAGTTTTCCGTCTTCAACCACCGGCATGTGGCGAAAACGCCCCTCTGTCATACGGGACATGATGTCTTCCACGGTGGTCTGGCGCGTCGCCGTGACGAGGTTCTGGGTCATATAAGACTTAACCGGTTGGTTCAGACAACCACTGCCGCTGGCCGCCAATTCCCGGACGATGTCACGTTCTGACAGGATGCCGACCGCGGTATTGCCACCATCGTCGGAAACAACGACCGTACCGATGCGCTTGTCCGCAAGAATCTTCGAGGCCTCTGAGACTGTCGCCGTTGACGCCACGGTCACGACACCATCTGTCGCTTTGGACTTCAGGATGGCCTGAACTAGCATGAAGAATACCTCCGGAATAATAACACTTATTCCAAAGCGTTGCGCGATTGCCGCGACCTGTCAAGCGTCGGGGCCTGCTTCCAAACGAAGCACTTCATCGCGAATACCGCGTGTCAAGGCATCCGCAAAGCGGTTCAACCGCTCGTTGCGCTGGTCACCCTGATGCCTGACCAGATAGAAGCTGCGCGTCAAACTCACTTGATCCGTCAGGATTTTCCGAAGCCCCGGGTGGAATGGCAACGTGAAATCATGCGCCACGCAAACCCCTGTTCCCAGGCAGACCTGCCGCAGTTGAACCGATACCGAATTCGATGCAAGAGCGACACGGTCAACGCCAATGTCATTCAGGTAGTCAAGTTCCCGGTCAAAGATCATATCAGGGATATAGCCGATCAACCTGTGGCCCTTCAGGTCAGCTATGCTCCGGATCGGATCATGTCGCTTCAGATACTCTTCGGTCGCGACCATGTGCAGCTTGTAGTCGCTGATTTTCTTCACCAGCAGCTGACCGGCGGTCGGCGCACTGACCGTAACCGCCATATCCGCCTCGCGACGGGACAGGTTGATCACACGCGGAAGCGCCAGGATCTGAATGTCCAGATCAGGGTTTGCGTCGCTGATTTTGGCACACACCTGCGGCAGCAGATAGTTGGCACTGCCGTCCGGCGCGCCAATCCGGATTTGCCCGCTCAGGGTTTTCGTTGGTCCTGTTACCGCCCCGGCCGCCGCGCGCATCGCTTCTTCTGCGTGCAGCCCGTGTTCCAACAGCCGCTGTCCCGCCGGGGTCAGAACATAGCCTTGCTGCGACTTGGTGAACAATGTGGAATCCAGCGTCGCCTCCAGGCGCGCAATGCGCCGACCAACGGTGGCCGGGTCGATCTTCAGGATACGACCAGCGGATGACAGGCTTTCCTCGCGCGCGACAGCCAAGAATATCCGCATATCATCCCAGTTTGGGGTCATTTTGATCCCTTTTGCATTTTTGCAAAACTCTTTTGAGACATTGCCTCTGTTCGCGGGATTTCTGCAAGCCTATTCTGCGCGCAAATCTATCGGAGGAGCTATTGATGCAAAACCTGACCCATTTCCTGAACGGCGAAATGGTCGCCGGAACGTCCGGTCGTTTCGACGACGTCTACAACCCGGCAACGGGTGAAGTTCAATACAAGTGCCCGATGGCCAGTGCAGCGGAAACCACCGCCGCGATCGAGGCCGCCGCTGCGGCCCAGCCCGCATGGGGCGCAACCAACCCGCAAAAGCGCGCGCGCGTCATGATGGCCATGGTCGGCCTGATGAACCGCGACATGGACAAACTGGCCGATGCGCTGAGTCGTGAGCACGGCAAAACCATCCCCGACGCCAAGGGTGATTTGCAGCGTGGTCTGGAAGTGATCGAATACTGCATTGGCGCGCCGCAGATGCTGAAGGGTGAGTTTACCGACAGCGCGGGCCCCGGCATTGACATGTATTCAATGCGCCAGCCTCTGGGCGTTGTCGGCTCGATCATGCCATTCAACTTTCCGGCCATGATGCCGCTCTGGCATGTTGGCCCTGCGCTGGCCTGCGGTAACGCCGTTGTTCTGAAACCGTCCGAACGCGACCCGTCCGTGCCCCTGATGCTGGCTGAACTGTTCGTCGAAGCCGGCCTGCCCAAAGGCGTTTTCCAGGTCGTAAACGGCGACAAGGAAGCTGTCGACACCATCCTCGACAGCGAGATTATTCAGGGCGTCAGCTTTGTGGGTTCAACCCCGATCGCACAGTATATCTACAGCCGCGCAACCGCGAATGGGAAACGAGCACAGTGCTTCGGCGGTGCCAAGAACCATATGATCGTCATGCCCGACGCCGATCTGGATCAGGCCGCGGACGCGCTGGTTGGCGCTGGTTTCGGTGCGGCCGGCGAACGCTGCATGGCAATCTCTGTCGCGGTTCCCGTTGGGGAAGAAACCGCAGACAAGCTGATCGAAAAGCTGATCCCGCGCGTCGAAAAGCTAAAAGTGGGCCCCTACACCGCTGGTGACGATGTCGACATGGGCCCTGTAGTAACAGCGGCCGCGAAACAGCGCATTCTGGGCCTGATCAATTCAGGCGTCGAACAGGGTGCGAAACTGGTTGTCGACAACCGCGACTTCAGCCTGCAAGGCTATGAGGACGGTTTCTTTGTCGGCCCGCACCTGTTCGACAACGTGACGCCCGAGATGGACATCTACAAACAGGAAATCTTTGGCCCGGTTCTGTCCACCGTGCGCGCGGGTTCTTACGAAGAGGCCCTTAAACTGGCGATGGATCACGAATACGGAAACGGCACCGCGATCTTTACCCGCGATGGTGATACCGCACGTGACTTTGCCAGCCGTGTAAACATCGGAATGGTCGGCATCAATGTTCCGATCCCGGTTCCGCTGGCCTATCACACCTTCGGCGGTTGGAAGAAATCCATGTTCGGCGATCTGAACCAGCACGGCCCGGACAGCTTCAAGTTCTACACCCGCACCAAAACCGTGACCGCACGCTGGCCGTCTGGCATCAAGGAAGGTGGCGAGTTTAACTTCAAAGCAATGGACTGATCCTACAGTTTCATGACGCTTGAAGCCCGGCCCGTTCAACGGCCGGGCTTTTTGCATCTTTCCGCCGAAAAACCTGCTTTCGTCCAATCGGTCACAGGAAATTCAAATGGTTCACTCTGGAAAAATCCAACCAACACCCATATTTTGGCGTGAACATTGTACTGAGCAGTGAACTTATCGGAGGCAACCTTGTCCCAATCTCGTATAACCCGTCGCTCTGCCTTGCTGGGCGTGGCCTCTTTGGTGGCAACACCTGCCCTTGTTCGGGCACAAAGCACGGATGCTTTCCCTGAAACGGAAGACGCGATCAGTACGCAATTGCCGGTCCGACGCAATATATCGTCCTTCTCGCAACAGAGTTGGCAGGACCATTTCGATGAATTGGGCGTTGGATGCCTGCTGGCCGACATCACCAGCCGCGCCGTCCATTACTGGGGGCCTGACGGCACCTACAAACTGTACCCAAGTTCCGTGCCCATGAGCGAAGAGCTTACCAAACGCGGGTACACGAAAGTTGTGCGTAAAACCGAATTCCCAAGCTGGACACCTACGGCATCAATGCGCGAACGTGACCCTTCGCTGCCACTTCGGATGGAAGGTGGCGATCCCGGCAACCCACTGGGAACCCGCGCCATGTATCTGGGTTGGCCTGCCTATCTTGTCCATGGCACGCACGACACGCGCAAGATCGGTCGTCAGAGCTCGTCAGGTTGCATTGGCCTGTACAACCAGCATGTCGAAGAGCTGTATCCGCTGGTAAAAGTTGGCACACAGGTTCGACTGGTCTGATCCACCCTCTCTGAAACGCAAAAGCCCCGGTCGGTCGCCGGGGCTTTCTTGTCTTCGGAAGACGGCATTTATTCCGGCAGGATTACCGCGTCGACGACGTGGATGACGCCATTGCTGGCTTCAATGTCGGCCTGAACGACCTTGGCGTCGTTCACTTTCACGCCGTTTTTGGCGTTTACGCTCAGCCGGTCGCCCTGAACAGTCAGAACCTTGGCGCGTTTGCCGGCGATATCTCCAGACATAACCTTGGCCGGTACCACGTGATAGGTCAGAATCGCGACCAGTTGATCCTTGTTTTCTGGTTTCAAAAGCGTCTCGACAGTGCCTTCAGGAAGCGCAGCAAAGGCTTCGTCTGTGGGTGCAAATACCGTGAACGGACCATCCCCTTTCAGGGTGTCAACCAAGCCTGCAGCCTGAACGGCGGCCACCAGAGTATTGAACGACCCGGCGGCAACGGCGGTGTCGACGATATCAGCGGCCTGAGCTTTGAGCGGCATAGCAAAAGCAAGTGCGGCGGCTGCGCCCATGAATGTACGACGGAACATAGCTGTCTTCTCCTCTCCAGCGTGTTATGGAAAGGTTTACGGACCTTTTGCCGCAATGGATCACTTTGGTTTCAGTTTTCTTTGAGCTGCACCCAGATGCTTTGCGCCCGCCCCTCGGCCAGGAACGGCAAGGCAACAACGGCATCAGGCCGATCCTGTTGCAGGTAATACCCCGGCCAAAGCATTGAATACGCGCCAGATTGCAGCAAGCTGTGCAATACGTACTGCTCTCCCCAGCCTGGGCAATCATAGAAGAAGCGCTTGGGATATTCGTAGGGCAAAAAAACATCGTGAACGTGGATCACCACCCCGGGATTCAGAGACGGTATAATGCGGCAGAACAGATGTGCGACATCGTTGCTCATCCGCACAACATGGCTGGAGTCGATGAACAGAATGTCTCCAGCCTCCAGCTCTGCGAATAGCGCCGGGTCAGTTTCTTCAAGACGTTTTTGTTCGAACCGGTCGACCACATGGGCAATATCGGCGCGAGGGTACGGATCAATCGCGGTAATGGTGGTATCCAGATTGCCATCGATGATTGCCTGACGGGACACACGGGTGGAATTACCGCATCCGACCTCTATCACGCGTTTGGGCTGAAAACGGCGGATCATCAGATACAATGCATCCGCATCCGGGCTGTCATAGTAACCATTGCCGGTACGATAACCGGTCTGGTTGCGTGCGGGATCTTTCAGCGCCTCCAGGGCAGCTTTGTGACGCTCGTATTCCGCCACAAGTTGAGAGATGTCGAACCCCTCCATCCCTGGCGACAAAGCATAAGCGGGGCGCGTCAACCCACCCGCCGCTTCGAAGGCTTCCAGCCGCGCCCGTTCATCCTGTTCCGTAACTATGTCGACCAGTTTCACCCCCAATTCTTCAAGGGCGGCATTGATCTTCGGGAATTTTCTGGGTTTCAAGGCGCTGGCTCCGCGATCTGTGATGCAATGTTCCTTACCGTTGCGAACCGTTTCTCTGCAAGGGCAAGCCTGTCAAACCCTTGGCAAAACGTAAATTTCCGTATTCACTGATGGAACGGACAACTGTGAGGGGCCCCATGCAGCAGGAATTTACACTCGGGATCGAAGAAGAATACCTGTTGGTGGATCGTGACAGCCTGCAATTGTCCGAAGCCCCCGAAGCGCTGATGGCGGCCTGCCAAAGCGATTTCGAAGGTCAGGTCAGCCCCGAGTTCCTGCAATGTCAAATCGAGGTTGGAACCAGACCACACGCCACGGTCGCTTCGGCGCGCGAAGACCTGAAGCGGCTGCGGTCATGCGTTTCGAAACGGGCCGCCGAATACAACCTGTCCCCTATCGCCGTCTCGTGCCACCCGTTCGCCAACTGGAAGGATCAACACCACACCCGGAAAGAACGGTATGACGCGCTGCAACATGCATTGGGCGGCGTTGCCCGGCGGATGCTGATCTGCGGGATGCATGTACATGTCGGGGTCGAGGACCCTGCCCTGCGTGCCGATCTAATGCCGCAACTGTCATACTTTCTTCCTCATCTTCTGGCGTTGTCCACGTCTTCGCCCTATTGGAACGGCGAGGATACCGGCCTGTCTTCATACCGGCTGACGGTGTTCGACAACCTGCCCCGCACCGGGCTGCCGCCCGTGTTCGCCAGCTGGAGCGAGTATGAACGGAACACAGGCATTCTGGTCGAGCTTGGGGTCATCGAAGACACCACAAAGATCTGGTGGGATCTGCGCCCCTCACATCGTTTCCCAACTTTGGAAACGCGGATCATGGATGTTCAACCCCGTCTGGAGCACACTTTGTCGTTGGCGGCACTGGTTCAGGCATTGACCCGGATGCTGTGCCGTCTGAAAGACCGCAACCTGCGCTGGCGGCAATATGATCGTTTCCTGATCGGTGAAAACCGCTGGCGCGCACAGCGCTACGGAGTGGGTGAAGGGCTGATCGATTTCGGCGACCGGTCAGTCAAACCCATGTCTGAACTGATCGGCGACCTCATGGGGTTGTTGGCAGAAGACACCGAAGCACTTGGCACGATGACCGAGCTTGCACAGCTCAGGCAGATTGCTGAAAACGGCACTTCCGCCACGCGCCAACGCCGTATTCATGCCGAGGCATCAGCGCGCGGTGATGATCCCGGCCAAGCCGTCGTGCGCCACCTGATCGAGGAATTTCACGCCGATCTCTGAACGTTTCCGGCTTGCGACCCGTTTCAACCGACTCATTGTTGCGCCTGCAAAATTTCTGTAAGAATTCAGAAATAAACAACCGTTCAATTCATTGCCGACGGGAGGGAGCGTCATGGATTTCGCACTCAGCGAGGAGCAAACAGCCATATTCGACATGGCGCACGCGTTCGGGCAGGAAAACATCGCCCCCTTTGCGCGCCAGTGGGAGGCGGACGGAACCATTCCCAAAACCTTGTGGCCCCAGATAGGCGAGCTTGGTTTCGGCGCGCTTTACGTATCCGAGGAAAGCGGAGGGTCAAATCTGACCCGCCTGGATGCCACGCTGGTTTTCGAGGCGCTGTCGATGGCCTGCCCCTCAGTCGCCGCCTTCCTGTCGATCCACAACATGTGCGCCAAGATGTTGGACAATTTCGCGGATGATGACCTAAAGGCGCGCATCATGCCGGATGTTCTGAGCCTGAATACGGTTCTGAGCTATTGCCTGACCGAGCCCGGTTCCGGCTCTGACGCGGCGGCCTTGAAAACCCGCGCCGAACGCACCAACGAAGGATATACGTTGAACGGTACCAAGGCGTTCATCTCGGGCGGTGGCTATTCGGATGCCTATGTTTGCATGGTACGCACCGGTCAGGACGGGCCCAAGGGGATCTCGACCGTCTATGTCGAGGACGGCACGCCGGGGCTCAGCTTTGGGGCGCTGGAACAGAAAATGGGCTGGAAAAGCCAACCCACTGCGCAGGTTCAATTCGACGACTGCAAAATTCCCGCTGGCAACCTCGTGGGCACCGAAGGCGACGGCTTCAAATACGCGATGATGGGCCTCGATGGCGGACGTCTCAATATCGCGGCCTGTTCTCTTGGGGCTGCTCAGGCCGGGCTGGATATGACCCTGCAATACATGTCCGAGCGCAAGGCGTTCGGCCAATCCATCGATCAGTTCCAGGCCCTTCAGTTCCGTCTGGCGGATATGGAGATCGAATTACAGGCGGCACGCACCTTCCTGCGTCAGGCGGCGTGGAAACTGGACAACGGCGCGCCCGATGCCACGAAATTCTGTGCGATGGCGAAGAAATTCGTAACCGAAACCGGGTCGAAGGTGGTGGATCAGTGCCTGCAACTGCATGGCGGGTACGGATATCTTGCGGATTACGGCATCGAAAAGCTTGTGCGCGATCTTCGCGTGCATCAGATTTTGGAAGGCACGAACGAGATTATGCGCGTGATCGTCGCGCGTCAAATGCTCGCCAATCGCTGAGGCCCCGATGTCAGACATTGAAATCCGCACCACAGGCCGTGCCGGTCGTATCACCCTCACCCGTCCCCAAGCGCTGAACGCGTTGAGCTATGACATGTGCATGGCCATCGACACGGCGATGCGCAACTGGCGGGAAGACGATGCCGTTGACCTGATCGTTCTGGACGCCGAGGGGGAAAAAGCCTTTTGTGCAGGGGGCGACATCGCCGAACTTTATGAAACGGGCACCAAAGAAGATTATGCGTATGGTCAGAAGTTCTGGCGGGACGAATATCGTCTGAATGCCCTGATCTTCGAATATCCCAAACCAGTCATCAGTTTTCTTCAGGGGTTTACCATGGGCGGGGGTGTCGGCATCGGCTGCCATGGCAGCCACCGTGTCGTCGGAGAAAGCTCCAGGATTGCCATGCCCGAATGCTCGATTGGCTTGATTCCGGATGTCGGCGGGTCACTGATGCTGGCCCTCGCACCGGGGCGGCTGGGTGAATTCCTTGGGACTACGGGCTTCAGGATGGGGCCTGCGGACGCGATCTTTGCGGGGTTTGCCGACCATTTCATCCCGCAATCGCAATGGTCTGATCTGATCGAAATTCTGGAAGCGTCTGGAAATGCGAAACTGGTGGCCGAACATGCCGAAACACCACCCAATGGTGAATTGGCAGGGGTGCTGACGGAAATCGACAAACATTTTTCCGGTGAAACTCTGGGCGACATCCTGATCAGCCTGCGCAATGACGATCAGGAATTTGCAGACAAAACTCTGGAAAAAATAATGAAAAACGCGCCGCTTTCCGTGGCCTGCACGATCGAGATGCTGCACCGTCTGCGTGGCCCCTCTCTGACCATGCGGCGCGCGTTGGAGATGGAATACCGCTTTACCCACCGGGCGATGGAACATGGTGATTTTCTGGAAGGTATCCGCGCGCAGATCATAGACAAAGACCGCAACCCGAACTGGCAGTTTTCCGATACGGACGTCCCCCTGGTGGCCGTCTCGAAAATGTTGCAGCCATTGGGTGCGGACACCCTGACATTCGAGGAGGACTGAGAGATGCAGATCGGGTTCATAGGGCTGGGAAACATGGGGGCGCCCATGGCGGCCAACCTGGTAAAGGCTGGCCATCAGGTTCTCGGATTCGACACGGCCGGTGTTGCCGTTGACGGGGTGACTCAAGCCGATACCGCGATAGAAGCCGTCGCCTCTGCCGATGCAGTCATAACCATGCTGCCGAATGGCGCCATCCTGCGGGCCGTTGCAGATCAGATCATTCCCGCCATGGCGAAGGGTGCCGTGCTGATCGATTGCTCGACAGTTGACGTGGACAGTGCACGCGCAGTCGCGGAACAGGCCAGCGGCGTCGGTCTGATGTTCGTGGACGCACCGGTTTCGGGGGGTGTCGGCGGCGCGGCAGGTGGCACCCTGACATTCATGGCCGGCGGGTCAGACGACGCATTTGCAAAGGCGGCTCCTCTGTTCGACATCATGGGGCAGAAAGCGGTTCACTGTGGCGAAGCCGGAGCCGGCCAAGCCGCCAAGATCTGCAACAACATGATCCTCGGAGTGACCATGATCGCCACGTGCGAGGCCTTTGCCCTGGCCGACAAACTGGGTCTGGACCGCCAAAAGATGTTCGATGTGGTAAGCACCTCATCCGGATACAGCTGGACAATGAACGCCTATTGCCCTGCCCCGGGCGTTGGCCCGCAAAGCCCAGCCGACAATGACTATACTCCTGGATTTGCAGCCGAGTTGATGCTGAAGGACCTGCGCCTCAGCCAACAGGCCGCAACCAGTGCGGATGCGGATACACCGATGGGACAGGCCGCGACTGCTCTTTACGAGCAATTCGTCGAGACCGAAGACGGCAAGGGACGCGATTTCAGTGCCATGTTGCCACGGTTCGAAAAACGCGGACGTGAATAAGACAACTGGCGGCATCTTGCCCAACGATTTGACAGATATTGGGCAAGTGACCATCTAGGCAGTCATGAACAAATGGCCCCGGCTGGCCAAATCGCAAAGGAAGGCGACATGACGAGATTCTTGGTGACGACGGCAACTCTGGCGGCTTTGGCCCTTTCCCCGGTTGCCGCGGCGGCAAAGAACAAGGCCGGGCATTGCCCTCCGGGTCTGGCCAAGAAATCCGTTCCCTGTGTGCCGCCTGGTCAGGCTAAGAAAATCTACCGAGATGGAGACTTCATTACCAACGACTACCGTTGGATCAATGACCCCTATCGCTATGGGTTGAACCGAAACTATTCATATGTCCGTGCAGGTGATTACGTGTACCGGGTCGACCCCGAGACACGCAAAGTCCTGAACCTGATCGGCGCGATCGCAGATATTCTGAACTGAGGCCGCGTCTGGGCAGTTATTCTGCCGCGACGCGCGCGCCTTTCAGCATCGGCTTCAGGTATCGCCCGGTGTGGCTGCGTTCAACATCGACTATGTCTTCCGGTGTTCCGGTGGCGACGATTTCGCCACCGCCATCACCACCTTCAGGTCCAATGTCGATGATATGATCCGCGGTTTTGACCACATCCAGATTATGTTCGATCACCACGACGGTATTGCCCTGGTCGACCAATTCATGCAGCACTTCCAACAGCTTGCGTACATCTTCGAAATGCAGACCCGTGGTCGGCTCGTCCAGAATATAGAGCGTCCGCCCGGTTGATCGTTTCGACAGTTCCTTGGACAGTTTCACGCGCTGCGCCTCACCACCCGACAGCGTGGTCGCCTGTTGACCCACCTTGATATAGCCAAGACCAACGCGGGCCAGCGCATCCATCTTGTCTCGGATCGAGGGCACGGCCTTGAAGAACTCCTGCGCATCTTCCACCGTCATATCAAGCACATCCGCAATGGACTTGCCCTTGAACTTGATCTCGAGCGTCTCGCGATTGTACCGCGCGCCCTTGCAGGTTTCGCAGGTGACATAGACGTCGGGAAGGAAGTGCATCTCGATCTTGATGACGCCGTCCCCCTGACAGGCCTCACAGCGGCCGCCCTTCACGTTGAAGCTGAAACGGCCCGGCTTGTATCCCCGCGCTTTCGCCTCGGGCAGCCCGGCGAACCAGTCGCGGATCGGGGTGAAGGCCCCGGTATAGGTTGCCGGATTCGATCGCGGAGTCCGCCCGATCGGGCGCTGGTCGATATCGATGACCTTGTCCAGATGCTCCAAACCCTTGATGGTCTCACACGGCGCAGGCGTTTGACGCGCGCCATTCAGGCGCATCGAGGCGGTCTTGAACAACGTCTCAATCGTCAGGGTCGACTTACCGCCACCAGATACCCCCGTGACACAAACGAACTTGCCCAAGGGAAACTCGGCCGTCACGTCTTTGAGGTTGTTACCCGAAGCCTTTACGACCGTTACCTTTTTCTTGTTCCCCTTGCGCCGCTCGGCGGGCACTGGAATCTCGCGTACGCCCGACAGATACTGCCCCGTGATCGAGGCCGCGTCCGCAGCGATCTGCTCGGGCGTGCCGTGGCTGACCACCTGCCCGCCATGCACACCCGCACCGGGGCCAATGTCGAACACATAATCGGCTTCGCGGATGGCTTCCTCGTCATGTTCGACAACAATCACGGTGTTGCCCTGATCACGCAGATTCTTGAGCGTACCAAGCAACCGGTCATTGTCACGCTGGTGCAAGCCGATCGAGGGCTCGTCCAATACGTAAAGCACCCCGGTCAGGCCTGATCCGATCTGGCTTGCCAGACGAATGCGCTGACTTTCGCCGCCTGACAGGGTTCCACTTGAACGAGACAGCGTAAGGTATTCCAAACCAACATTATTCAGGAATCCCAGCCGCTCGCGGATTTCCTTCAGAATGGCCCGGGCGATCTCATTCTTCTGAGCGCTCAGATGGTTCGGAGCATCCTCGATCCAGGCAAGCGCTTCGCGGATGGACATTTGCACCACCTGACCGACATGCAGTCCCGCGATCTTCACGGCCAAGGCTTCGGCGCGCAGACGATACCCTTCGCAGGTGCCGCACGGGCGGTTGTTTTGGTACCGTTCGAATTCCTCGCGTATCCACGCGCTATCCGTTTCGCGATAACGCCGTTCCATATTCGGAATCACGCCTTCGAAGCTGCGTGTCACCTGGTACACGCGTCCGCCCTCGTCATAGCGGAACTGGATCTCCTCATCGCCCGAGCCCCGCAGGAACACCTGCTGCACTTTGCTGGGCAGGTCTTTCCAGGGCGTGTTCTTGTCAAACTCATAATGACGCGCGATGGCCTCGATGGTCTGAAGGAAATACGGCGACTTGCCTTTCCTCCACGGCGCCAGGGCCCCGTCATACAATTTCAGCGTCTGATCCGGCACCACGAGACGCTCGTCAAAGAACAGCTCGACCCCCAAGCCGTCACAATCCGGGCAGGCTCCGAATGGCGCATTGAACGAAAACAGGCGCGGTTCAATCTCGGGGATAGTGAAACCACTGACCGGGCAGGCAAAATTCTCGCTGAAGGTAATTCGTTCCGGCTCTCCTTCTCGTGGGGCGGTTTCCAGAATCGCGATTCCGTCCGCCAGATCCAGAGCGGTGCGCAGGCTATCGGCCAAACGCGTTTCCATGCCTTCACGAACAACCAGGCGGTCAACCACAACGTCGATATCGTGACGGAACTTCTTGTCCAATGTCGGGGGCTGATCCAGCTCGTGGAACTCACCATCCACCTTCACGCGCTGGAACCCCTGCTTGCGCAGTTCCAGAAATTCCTTCCGGTACTCACCTTTGCGGTCGCGCACGATCGGAGCCAGCAGATACCCCCGCGTGCCCTCCTCCATCGCCATGATGCGGTCGACCATGTCCTGCACCTGTTGCGCCTCGATCGGCTGGCCGGTGGCCGGGCTGTACGGCGTGCCTGCGCGGGCAAAGAGCAGACGCAGATAGTCATAGATCTCGGTGACGGTCCCCACAGTCGAACGCGGGTTCTTCGAGGTCGTTTTCTGTTCAATGGAGATCGCCGGAGACAGTCCACTGATATGGTCAACATCAGGCTTTTCCATCATGTCGAGAAACTGCCGCGCATAGGCGGACAGGCTTTCGACATAACGGCGCTGACCTTCGGCATAAATCGTGTCGAACGCCAGCGACGACTTCCCCGAACCGGACAGCCCGGTGATCACCACCAACTGATCCCGAGGGATATCGACATCGATGCCTTTGAGGTTATGCTCGCGCGCGCCGCGCACCTCTACATTCTTCAGCTCAGCCATTTCCGGCCCCCAACAAACAAGTGGTTTAGAGATAGGCGAGCTTGCCCGAGTCTCCAACAGAAAAGTTAGAACATTTAGTGAACGTACAGGTTTTCGCCGACCAAATCAAACGATGGGCATGGAATCGAACAGCTCAATGCCTGGCTATCTGGCGAACTTATGATTTCAAGGGGAAAATGGCGCGGTTGACGGGGCTCGAACCCGCGACCCCCGGCGTGACAGGCCGGTACTCTAACCAACTGAGCTACAACCGCGCATCTATTTCATGGCCTTTGTCCTGGACCAAGGTAGGCAGCGATGGCGCGGTTGACGGGGCTCGAACCCGCGACCCCCGGCGTGACAGGCCGGTACTCTAACCAACTGAGCTACAACCGCCCGCTGCATGTTCATTGCTGAACGTTTGGGTGTATTATGGCCACGGTCGGGCAGCGTCAAGCGGCGTTTTGCAGTTTTTTGTCAGAATCCAATTTTTTGTTTGCCCGCTGTTTTTTGCCCGCGCGAATTGTTCAATTTCCCTTGCAGTGCACTCCCGCGGAAGATATGACCGCATGTCATGGGTGATTAGCTCAGTGGTAGAGCGCTTCGTTCACATCGAAGATGTCAGGAGTTCAAATCTCTTATCACCCACCACTCCCTTTCCGGATTTTCGCTTGGAGCCAGTGGGCTTGCCACGTCGCGCGTTCCACGGCTATCGTGTCCTATTTGGCCTGACAACAGGCCACACGCAAACGCTGAGGTCACCATGACGGGGTTGAAGCGCGACATTGGCCTTCCGGGACTGACCTTCATTTCAGTCGGAGGAATCATCGGTTCGGGCTGGTTATTCGGCCCCCTTCTGGCCGTTCAGCATGCAGGGCCCGCAGCTACGATCTCGTGGATTATCGGCGCGGTTGCCATGTTCATTTTGGCCATCACCTTCGCAGAGATTTCCGCCATGCTGCCCATTCCCGGAGGGATCGCGCGCGTGCCTCAGTTTTCGCATGGCAACATCGTTTCGATGGCCATGGGATGGACTGCCTGGATCGGCTACAACACCACAGCGCCCATCGAAGTCGAGGCCATGTTGAAGTACCTGGCGCCGTATGCGCCTTGGCTGCATACGGCCGAGACAGGTGATTTAACCGGGGCGGGTATTTTCGTCGCGCTGGTTTTCATGCTGCTGTTCGTCGCGGTGAATGCGCTTGGGGTCAAGTTCTTCACGCGCGTCAATGCTGCGCTGACCTGGGCCAAGATCGCCATACCAGTTGTCCTGTCCGTTCTGCTTGTCGCAAGCCGGTTCAACACCGAGAACTTCACACAGCCCGATGGTTTTGCGCCCTACGGCGCGCAGGGTATCATGGCCGCCGTTTCCACCGGGGGCGTTATTTTTTCATTCATCGGCTTTCGCCATGTAGTTGATATGGCTGGCGAAGTTCGAAATCCAAAATTTGCAATTCCGGCCGCATTGGTGTTGTCGATAGTTCTGTGCGCCGTCATCTACCTTGGCTTGCAAGTGGCCTTCATCGGTGCGCTGGACCCATCCATGCTGTCCAAAGGATGGGCACAGTTGAGCTTTGGGGGTGAAGGACCACTGGACGCCATCATCATGTCCGTTGGGCTGGTCTGGTTTCTGAGCCTGCTGAATGTCGGATCCGTGATAGGCCCTTTTGGAAACGGGCTGGTCGCAACCGGGTCGAACGCCCGTATCGCCCTCGCCCTTTCAAAAAACGGGTTCCTGCCCAGACGGTTGCAGGTTTTATCGTCTTTCGGGGTTCCACTGTGGGCGCTGGGGCTGAACTTTGTGATCGGAACGGTTTTCCTGCTGACAGTACCCTTTACCACCGTCATTGCCTTGAACGGTGCGGCCATCGTCTTGTCATTTGCCGTCGGGCCCATCGCCGTGGTTTGCCTGAGAAACCTTATGCCAGATCATCCCAGATCGATCCGAATACCGGCCGTGCGTCTTGTCGCGCTGTCCGCTTTCGCCATCGCCACGTTGATCGTCTATTGGAGCGGATGGGACACGGTCTGGCGGCTTGGTATTGCGCTGATTGTCGGGAAAATTCTGTTGCTGATCCGGTTCCGGGGACGTTTGGATGAAATGGACGTTACCGAGGCCCTGTGGCTTGTGCCTTATTTCTCAGGCCTTGGGCTGATCTCATTCCTTGGGCAATTCGGAGCCGGATCGTTGAAACAGATCCCGTTTGGGTGGGACCTTCTGCTTTGTATCCTGTTTTCGTCGATCATTTTTGTTCTTGCCGTCCGCTCGGCGCTGCCATCGAAAAAATTCAATGAATACATAGCCGAAGAAGAAATACTTGATGCAAAGCAACCCGTCATTGGATTGTAAAAAAGGCAGGGCGTTCGCCCCGCCTTTTTCATTCTCTCAATCTGCTTAGTGCGCAGTGGCCGATGGCCCGGTCGTTTCAGACGAGGCTGCGGCGGCCGCGGCGGCCTCCTCGGCGGCTTCGTCCCACTCAATCGGTTCCGGTGTACGAACCAGAGAGTGCTCAAGAACCTCCGAGACGTGCTTGACCGGGATGATTTCCAGCCCTTCCTTCACATTGTCCGGGATATCCGCCAGGTCCTTTTCGTTTTCCTCTGGGATCAGGACCGTCTTGATACCACCGCGCAACGCAGCCAGCAGTTTCTCTTTCAAGCCACCGATCGGCATTGCGTTCCCGCGCAACGAAACCTCGCCCGTCATGGCGATATCCTTGCGTACGGGAATGCCCGTCAGAACCGATACGATCGATGTCACCATCGCCAGACCCGCTGACGGGCCATCCTTGGGCGTTGCACCATCGGGCACGTGCACATGGATGTCGATCTTGTCGAACTGAGGCGGCTTCACTCCGATCTTGGGAGAAATCGACCGCACATATGACGATGCCGCATCGATGGATTCTTTCATCACATCGCCCAACTTGCCTGTCGTCTTCATCCGACCTTTGCCGGGCAGTTTCAACGCCTCGATATGCAACAGATCGCCCCCGACCGAGGTCCAGGCCAGACCGGTCACGACACCAATCTGGTCGTCCTGCTCGGCCAGACCATAGCGGAACTTGGGCACACCCAGGAACTCATCCAGATTATCCGGCGTCACCGTCACAGTGTCCGCCTCTTTCTTGATGATCTTGGTCAGCGACTTCCGCGCAACCTTGGCGATTTCACGTTCAAGGTTCCGCACACCGGCCTCGCGGGTATAGGTGCGGATTATCTTTTGAAGCGCCTCATCGGTCAGTTCGAATTCCTTGGCTTTAAGACCATGGTTTTTGACCTGCTTGGCGATCAGGTGCTGTTTGGCGATCTCGCGCTTTTCATCCTCGGTATAGCCGGCTAGTGGGATGATCTCCATCCGGTCCAGCAAAGGCCCGGGCATGTTGTAGCTGTTGGACGTGGTCAGGAACATCACGTTCGACAGGTCATATTCGACCTCCAAGTAGTGGTCCATGAACGTGTTGTTCTGTTCCGGGTCCAACACTTCCAACATCGCCGAGGCCGGGTCACCACGGAAGTCCTGCCCCATCTTGTCAATTTCATCGAGAAGGATGAGCGGGTTGGTGGTTTTCGCCTTTTTCAGCGCCTGAATGATCTTGCCGGGCATCGAACCGATATAGGTCCGGCGGTGGCCGCGGATCTCGGATTCGTCGCGCACCCCACCCAAGCTAATGCGAATGAACTCGCGCCCCGTGGCTTTGGCGACCGATTTACCTAAACTGGTCTTGCCCACACCCGGAGGGCCGACAAGGCACAGGATCGGGCCTTTCAGCTTTTTCGAACGCTGCTGAACCGCCAGATATTCGACGATCCGCTCTTTGACCTTTTCAAGGCCATAGTGATCGGCGTCCAGAATATCCTGCGCACGACCCAGATCCTTTTTGACGCGGGATTTGGTACCCCACGGCAAAGACAGAATCCAGTCTAGATAATTGCGCACCACGGTTGCTTCGGCTGACATGGGCGACATGTTCTTGAGCTTCTTCAGCTCGCCTTCCGCCTTCTCGCGCGCTTCCTTCGACAGCTTGGTCTCGGCGATCTTGGCTTCCAGTTCGGCGATCTCGTTCGCGCCGTCCTCGCCATCGCCAAGCTCTTTCTGAATGGCCTTCATCTGCTCATTCAGATAATACTCGCGCTGGGTCTTCTCCATCTGGGATTTGACGCGGGTCTTGATCTTTTTCTCGACCTGCAGAACCGACATTTCGCCCTGCATCAGGCCATAAACTTTTTCAAGCCGCTCGCTGACGCTGAGTGTTTCCAGCAGGTCCTGCTTTTGTTCGACCTCGATGCCCAGATGGCCCGACACAAGGTCGGCCAGCTTTGCCGGCTCGGTGGTTTCACCCACGGCCGTCAGCGCTTCTTCGGGGATGTTCTTGCGCACCTTGGCATAGCGCTCGAACTCGTCCGCAACGGTGCGCAACAGGGCTTCGGTCGTGGTGACGTCACCCGGGATTTCGGTCAGATATTCCGCCCGTGCTTCGAAAAACAATTCGTTTTCAAGAAACTCGGTGATCTGCACGCGCGCCTGCCCTTCGACAAGCACTTTGACGGTGCCGTCGGGCAGTTTCAGCAGCTGCAACACATTGGCCAGAACACCGGATCGGTAGATACCGTCCTCATCCGGGTCGTCTACGCCGGGATCGATCTGGCTGGACAGCAGAATTTGTTTGTCATCCTGCATCACCTCTTCCAGCGCGCGTACCGATTTGTCTCGGCCCACGAAAAGCGGCACGATCATATGCGGGAACACCACGATATCGCGCAGCGGCAGGACGGGGTATGAGGAATTCAGAGGCTCTTGCATGCTCTATCCTTATCGTTGGCAAGACGGCGCTTGTCCCTCATCGAGGCAACATCCGGCCATCTCCTGTCTTGGACGATAAAGGTGGGGCCTCATCGCCCTTTTTCAACCTTACCGCCATGTATCGTGTCGCAGCATGAACCGAGGTTTTCGGGACTGCAAGATGTCCCGGGAACATATCCACCAAAATTAGTGCGACATGCATATGCAATGCGCATATTCACTATCAGAACACCTGCTGCACCGCCCGGGACAGAAAAAAACCGCGGCCACCGAGGTTGCGGCATTCCAGACCTTTCGTGGAAGAGGCGCAGGTAAATCCTCCGAACCGACCGGTGACACCGTATTCCGCACGGTCAAATCCGTCCCGGTTCCGTTTCAGCGGCTGGCACAGCATTTCCACGGGACCGGTGTCGAACATCTGAAAATCATGCCCCCCAGTCAGATTGACAGTTCGCGGGGCGCGGCAACGCCGGAGGGCCGTATCTTTTTATGATCGTGCACCGAGTGTCCGAGGACTCGGCGCCTTCGCCCACCGAGCACTGAGTGTTTTCGGATGGGGTTTCAAAGGTCCAGACATCTGCAATTGCAGGGCTTGTACAAAAAAATGACTGCGCCGAGGAAAAGGCGGAACATCAACAGTTCTCCGGGTCACATACAAAAACAACTTTGAATAAAGTTGTTTCAGAATACCGGAAGACCCCGCAATTGTCACCTGAACGGACAGGTTACAGGGGCTCGATATCGCCCTGCGCGCGTTGCGCGTGGAACGCGGCCTGCCACGCCTCAAATGAGCCTTCAGCGATCGCGTCCCGCATGCCCTGCATGATTTCCTGAAAGTAATGAAGGTTGTGCCAAGTCAGTAACATGCCCGAGATCATCTCGTTGGCGCGAAACACATGGTGCAGGTAAGCACGTGAATAGTTCGAACAGGCCGGGCAAGAACAGTTTTCATCCAGCGGGCGTGGATCGTCCGCATGACGCGAGTTCTTGATGTTCACGACGCCATGGCGCGTGAACACCTGACCGGTACGGCCCGAACGCGAGGGCAGAACGCAATCCATCATGTCGATCCCACGCGCCACTGCTCCGACTATGTCATCCGGTTTGCCAACGCCCATCAGGTAACGTGGCTTGTCCTTGGGCAGGAAATCAGGCGCATAATCCAGACAGTCGAACATGGCCTCTTGCCCCTCGCCCACTGCCAGACCGCCAACGGCGTAGCCTTCGAAACCAATCTTCTTCAACGCTTCGGCGCTTTCTTCCCGCAGGTCCCGCTCGAGACCACCCTGCATGATTCCGAACAGAGCATGCCCCGGACGATCCCCAAAGGCGTCACGGGACCTGTCGGCCCAACGCATCGACAAACGCATGGATTCGGCGATCCGGTCGCGATTTGCAGGCAATGCAGGGCACTCGTCGAAGCACATCACGATGTCGGACCCCAGAAGGCGCTGAATTTCCATTGATCTTTCTGGCGTCAGCTCGTGCTTCGATCCATCAATATGGGATTTGAAGGTCACACCCTTTTCGGTCAGCTTGCGCAAACCGGCCAGCGACATGACCTGAAACCCCCCCGAGTCCGTCAGGATCGGCCGGTCCCAGTTCATGAACTTGTGCAACCCGCCCAAACGATCAATCCGCTCGGCCGTGGGGCGCAGCATCAGGTGATAGGTGTTGCCCAGCAGGATGTCGGCCCCGGTGGCCCGGACGCTTTCCGGCATCATCGCCTTGACCGTCGCGGCGGTACCAACTGGCATGAAGGCAGGTGTCCGCACCTCGCCACGCGGAGTGTTGATCACACCAGTGCGCGCCTTGCCGTCTGTGGCCTTGAGCTTGAAAGAGAATTGCTGGGTCATGTTATCGCCTCGGATCGCCGAACCGGGCAGGATTTGCCCGATCCGATCGGTCTTTGCAACCCGTCAGGGCAAGGATGCAACGCGGTCAGTAAACAGACGCACGACCCCCGCTCCATCCACATCACGACAAACACCAACTGCGGGACGATCCCGGTCAGGTTGCGTCGCACCTATCCGGTCGCCTTCCGTCACTACACGCAGCCCGGTTTCGACCACGTCGAACATGGCCCCGTGCGAACAGGCGATCACAGCGGTTGAATCATGCAGACCGCACCCTTCCAATCCTCCGATTTCTTTATAGAATTTCAGATAAAACCGAGAGATATCACGCAGAAAAGATCCCATGCCGGGCGATTTCCGAGCCAGCGCCTCGAAATCCGCGGTCTCGTAAAGTGTTTTCAGGGTAACGTCCAAACCAACCAGCACGGTCTCGGGCGGTGCGGAAAAGACCGCATCCGCGGCAACCGCATCGTGATAAATGTTGGCTTCTGCATGGTCGGTAACGTTGCCCTTGCAGTAGACGGCACCGCCCATGATCACCAACCGGCCGAGATTTCCGGCAAATTCCGGGTCCAATCGCATGGCGTTGGCAATGTTGGTCAGCGGTCCGACCGCACACACGACCAATTCGTTTTTGTGCTTCCGGGCCATCTCGGCCAGAAACTCTGCGGCAGGAAGATCATGATTCCGTCCGATCTCGGGTATCTCGGTCAGATCGCCAAACCCTTCGGGACCATGGACATGGTCCGATGGGACGTGCATGTCAGCCCCCAACGGGAAAGGCGCGCCTTCCGCCACTGGAAGGTCCAGGCCCAGCTTGTCCAGCAGGAAACGGGCATTGCGGCTGGACTGATGAACATGCGTATTGCCGAACACCGTGGTCAGGCCGATCAGGTCAAATTCAGGCGCAGCAGCGGCATAGGCAATCGCCATGGCATCATCGATGCCGGGGTCTGTATCGATTATCAGTTTCATTCCCGCCCGATACCGCAAACAAGCCGGGATGCAAAGCAGTCACAACAGTTCGGTTCAATGCTGAATTCCCGTAGTGAGGCGTTTGCATCCGCCAGCTTTCCCTCCATACCAGAGTTGAAATCGAGCGACTCAACCATATATGTATACCATAGTACACAATAAAAAGAGGACAGAATGACCGAAGATCAGATCATCGGACTGCTTTCGTCAAACATTATTTACCTGCTCGCCGCCGTGCTGGTGGTCATCGTTATTTTCAAGGGCATCAAGATCGTTCCGCAATCCGAAAAATACGTGGTTGAACGGTTTGGACGCCTGCATTCGGTGCTTGGCCCCGGCATCAATTTCATTGTTCCGTTACTGGACGTTGCACGCCACAAGATCTCGATCCTTGAACGCCAGTTGCCGAACGCGACCCAAGACGCGATCACCAAGGACAACGTGCTGGTGCAAATCGACACCTCTGTCTTCTACCGAATTCTCGAACCGGAAAAGACGGTCTATCGTATCCGCGACGTTGATGGAGCGATTGCAACCACGGTTGCCGGTATCGTTCGTGCCGAGATCGGCAAGATGGATCTGGACGAAGTGCAGTCGAACCGTGCACAGTTGATCACACGCATTCAGGAAAGCGTCGAAACAGCAGTGGATGATTGGGGAATCGAAGTGACCCGGGCCGAGATTCTGGATGTGAATCTGGATCAGGCCACCCGCGATGCCATGCTGCAACAGCTAAACGCAGAACGCGCCCGCCGTGCGCAGGTGACCGAAGCCGAAGGCAAAAAACGCGCCGTCGAATTGCACGCCGATGCCGAGCTGTACGCAGCGGAACAAACCGCCAAAGCGCGGCGCATTCAGGCCGAGGCCGAGGCATACGCGACAGGCGTCGTCGCCAAGGCCATTCAGGACAATGGCATCGAGGCTGCGCAGTATCAGGTTGCGTTGAAACAGGTTGAAGCCCTTAATGCACTGGGCAACGGTTCCGGCAAGCAGACCATAGTTGTGCCCGCCAATGCTCTCGAAGCCTTTGGTGACGCGTTCAAAATGCTCAAAGGAGGTAGATGATGGCTGATCCCTTTTGGCTGACTTGGTGGATCTGGCTGGCCGCCGCGCTGGCTCTGGGGATCCTGGAAATCGTTTTGCCCGGATTCATCTTTCTGGGCTTTGCGATCGGGGCCGCGATCACCGGTCTCATCCTTGTCATCCCCGGTCTGACACTGTCATTGCATGTGATCGCGCTGATCTTCGCAGTTCTTTCGTTGATCGCATGGCTAGTCCTGCGCCGGCTTTTTGCCTTGCCGCATGGTCAGGTCAAAACCTTCACGCATGACATCAATGACTAAGACACAGTGACGCTCACCCGAGCGTCACGCCCCTACTGGACGCTGTTGCAGGTATTCCCTATATAATCACTCAGGCAACTGACCCGAGGCAAAGATGACCCACCCGAGCGAACAGTTTGAAGGCACCCCGCTGATTGCGCCGTCAACGATTGAACACCCGCTGTACGAGGCAGTCGTCGAAGCGTGCCGCACGGTTTACGATCCGGAAATTCCGGTCAACATCTATGACCTGGGCCTGATCTATACGATCGACATTTCTCCGGACAACGCCGTGAAGGTCATCATGACCCTGACGGCACCCGGGTGTCCGGTCGCGGGCGACATGCCTGGCTGGATTGTCGAGGCGATTGAACCTGTTGCGGGCGTCAAGGAAGTCGATGTCGAACTGACCTGGGAACCGCCCTGGGGCATGGAAATGATGTCGGATGAGGCGCGCCTGGAATTGGGCTTTATGTAGCCATCAGGCACTTGCCCTTCCAACCGTCACGAAAACTTGGCATTTTCGTCACCTTATCGTGCAGTCCCCGTCACACTCCAGACGGATATCATCTTAAGGTGGCCGTCGCGTATGCGGTGCCGTGGGCTGGGCACGCCATGACCGCCCCCCGCTTCCCAGCTCAAGAATATGGGCCGTTCTTGCCCGAGAACGGTCCTTTTTTGTTCCGACAACGACGATCAATTCAGATTGCAGGTTTCCTTGATCTCTGCCGTTCTGGCATCCAGTTGCTTGACGTAGTCACCTGACAGCATTTGCAGCCTTTTTTGCTCGGTTCCCGTGACCAGCCCCAACAGAGCCCCGGCAGGTGTTATGGCGGCAATGCTTTCCAGTTGTTTGTCTTCCGCATGTTTCTTTTCCGATGCAATCGCGCGCAGATCCCCTTCCGCCGTTGCACAATTCACCGGGTGCCGTTCGGATCCCGTGGCCGCCCAAGCTTCGTCGGACATCGCGCACACGCTTACGGAAAAAAGTGCGGCCGCAAGTAAAGCTACTTTAACTTTCGACCCTAAATAATTCATATTTCTACCACTTCATGTCATGCCATCTATTCGGACGGGGTTCCAAAACGTCATAAGACCGATGCTAACCCCGCCTCCCGTATCAAAGCAAGTTTGCAGAGCGGCGACGCAGAAACACTAAGCTTTCCAGCGAATTCAATTTCTTTACACGACATTGCCTTGAGCAAAAGAGCCTTGGCCCCTAGATTGGGTGTAACGCGCGACAACGGAGATTTACATGTTCGGCATCCCCGGCAAACAGGCTGTGACAATGACGCCCAAAGCCGCAGAACAGATTACCCGCCTGATGAAATCAGGCGGTCACGCTGGTTTGCGCATCGGCGTCAAAAAAGGCGGCTGTGCAGGCATGGAATATACCATGGAGTATGTTGATCACGCAGATCCTCATGACGAAGTGGTCGAACAGGATGGCGCGCGCATCATGATTGCGCCCATGGCCCAGATGTTCCTGTTCGGAACCGAAATCGATTACGAAGTGTCGTTGTTGGAATCCGGCTTTAAGTTCAAGAACCCGAACGTCGTCGACGCCTGCGGCTGTGGAGAATCGATCAAATTCGACGAAAGCATCGGCCAACAAGGCTAAGCCCGCCTCATCCCTTTTCATTTGAACGTCGCATGCGGGCCGATCTTCGATGTTTGCGCCCGGGATCAGCATGCGAGCAGAATTGTAAGATGGTCCTTACAATGCTATCCGCATGCTAAAATCATCGGATGATCAGGGAGATACCGAAATGCGGCAGAAGCTGGCGGCTGGAAACTGGAAAATGAATGGGACCGGCGCTGAGTTGACCGAGTTGAAGGCGCTGTCTCAGATCCACTCGGCGGCCTCGGTGGATATCCTGATTTGCCCGCCGGCAACATTGCTCAGCCGCGCATCAATTGCCGTTCAGGGCACCGCCATCTCTGTCGGTGGTCAGGACTGTCATGCGGCAAAATCAGGCGCGCATACCGGAGATATCAGTGCGGATATGCTGGTGGATGCCGGTGCAACTTCGGTCATCCTGGGCCATTCCGAGCGCCGCGTGGACCACGGTGAACATGACGAAGATGTGCGGGCCAAGGCGCGCGCAGCGATGGATGCAGGTTTGAAGGCGATCATTTGCGTCGGTGAAAGCCTTGAGCAGCGCGAAGCGGCCAATACGCTGGACATCATCGGCGGCCAGATGTCCGGGTCGATCCCGGATCAGTCGACCGGCGAGAACCTGATCGTCGCATATGAACCGATCTGGGCAATTGGCACCGGCAAAGTTCCCACCCTGGAAGAAATCGGGGACGTTCACGACTTCATGCGCGCCCGGCTGGAGCGCCGCTTTGGCGAAGGCGTGGGCCGTTCCGTCCGCCTGCTTTATGGCGGCTCGGTGAAACCCGGCAACGCGGCAGATATATTTTCAGTTTCCAACGTCGATGGCGCACTTGTGGGCGGGGCCAGCCTGAAAGCGTCTGAATTCTCGGGAATCATTCAAGCGCTGGAAGGCGCCTAATTCCAGACTTCGTCCCGCAGTTTCTTCGGCTCAAGGATCGGTTTTTTCAATAGATCGTCGCTTCAACGCGATGCGGTCGGGGTTGTTCACTACAACAGGCCCCTCCCCTTTGATCGCAAAAATCCTGCCTTGCGCGCGAAATTCCGTGAGTTGACGAAGAGACGCGGGGTTCCGAACTGAGCGATGGGAAGCGAACAAATTGCACTGGGCAATGGCGAGGTATGCGGGAACAGGTTTTCTGACGCCCCGCCTTGCGCAGGGCTTCCATCTGTTCCAGCACGGTCGGGTTGCCGCCCTGTACAGGCTGATTGCGACCTTGTGAGACAACTCCGCCATCCCGCGCCAGAACCGATCCGATGCGACATCCGCCGTCGTCAAGTCCGGCCTTCGCCTTTTCAGGAGCCACGCAAAATGCGTCTGTCAGAGCCGGTCAAAATTCCGAGCTCCGCTTCGAGTGTGTGCTGTAAACTGCCGAAGTACTTTGGCTTGGCAAGTCAAGCACATCAGGCCAGCTTCATCACCACAAGGCCTGTCACGATCAGAACCGCAGCTGCGATCCGCGCAGGTGCCAGGGCTTCGCCAAGAAACAGAATACCGACACTGAACGCCCCCACCGCACCGATCCCAGTCCAGATCGTGTATGCGGTGCCCAACGGTAAGTCGCGCATTGCAAGCGCCAGCAGACCAAATGAGCCCAACATCGAAACGCCCATCACGGCCGTCGGCCACAATCGGGTAAAACCGGCCGACTGCTTCATGGCAACCGCCCAGACAATTTCCAAAAGGCCAGCAAACAGAAGAAAGATCCAGGGCATAAGACAACCTCATATCCGTACGGGTCGTCCCGAATGATGTCCCAGAAAGCAGAGGTCGTCCTCTGTGCCTCAGATAAGAACCCATCGCGTGGTTTCAAGACACGAAAAAGCCGGGCAGTTGACACCACCCGGCTTTGTTCAGTTTTCAGACAGTCTAGTTGGTTATTATTTCCGGCCCCATGAACGTGTTGGGCAGGAAGGTCGATATCCACGGAATATACGTCACCATGATCAGGAAGACGAACAGCACCGCAAGGAAGGGCAGCGCCGCCTTCACAACGCTCATCATCGGCATACCCGCAACACCCGAAGTCACGAACAGGTTCAGACCGACCGGAGGCGTGATCATCCCGATCTCCATGTTGACCACCATGATGATACCCAGATGGATCGGGTCAATGCCCAGCTCGATAGCGATCGGGAACACAAGGGGCGCCACGATAACCAACAGGCCTGACGGTTCCATGAACTGACCGCCGATCAGCAGGATCACGTTCACCACGATCAGGAAAGCGACAGGGCCAAGGCCGGCCGACAACATCGCTTCGGCGATATGCTGCGGCACCTGCTCGTCGGTCAGAACATGCTTGAGTATCAGCGCGTTGGCGATCACGAACAGCAGCGTGACCGTCAGCTTGCCTGCCTCGAACAGCGTATGCTTGGTGTCCGGGTGAAAGAACGCCGTGATCAGCGCATAGGGTTTTTTCAGCAGCGGCAGGTTCTGTGTGCCTTCTTCCGTGCTCAGCGGGCCCATGTCCTTGTACACAAAGCTGGCAATGAAGAACGCGTAGACTGCGGCAACTGCGGCGGCTTCGGTCGGGGTGAAGATGCCACCATAGATACCACCCAGAATGATGACGATCAGGAAAAGACCCCAACCGGCCTCGCGGGCCGAGGTAAAGACCTCTCCCCAGCCTTTCCATTCCCCCTTGGGCAGGTTCTTGACCTTGGCCATGACATAGATGGTGATCATCAGCATCAAACCGGCCATCAGACCGGGAATAACCCCCGCAAGGAACATGCGCCCAACCGAGACTTCAACAGCGGCGGCATATACGACCATGACGATGGATGGAGGGATCAGAATACCCAGTGTCCCCGCGTTGCAGATCACACCGGCGGCAAATTCCTTGGAATAACCCACCTGACGCATCCCCGCGATGACGATCGAGCCGATGGCGACCACGGTCGCCGGGGACGACCCGGACAGGGCTGCGAACAGCATACAGGCAAAGACGCCCGCAATCGCCAGACCGCCGGGCAAATGCCCGACACAGGCGATCGAGAACCGGATGATCCGTCGTGCGACACCACCTGTAGTCATGAAGGACGACGCCAGGATGAAGAACGGGATCGCCAGCAGGGTAAAATGCCCTTCAAAAGCCTCGAACAGCGTACCCGCGACAGACGCGAGTGAACTGTCTGAGTAGATCAGCAGAAACAGGGTCGAGCTGAGGCCAAGCGCAACTGCAATCGGCACACCGATCAGCAGCAGGCCGACGACCATCGAGAAAAGAAGTACGACGTCCATCAGTTATGCTCTCCTTGCTGAGCGCGGACTTCTTCGATCTCGTCCTCGACTTCGTGGCTGGCGACAAGGCGATCCGTTTCGCCACGCCATATCTGAACGGCAACCTGGGCGAACCGGATCACCAGCAGCAGCATCGATACCGGCAGCACCAGATAAGGCACCACTTTGGGAAGCTTCTCGTACCCTTCGCCATAGTTGATCAGGTCTTCCAGAAACCGCAGCGGAGCGACCATCGGGATATCGTCCACCTCATAGAAACTCTGGCTGCGGGCGTCGAAGTTGAACCCGGTCGGGAACCAGCGTCCGGATGTCGGCGGCAGATCCGCGAAAACCGCCCAATAGTCATAGGCGCCCTTCAGCAACAGCAGTGAAAACACCAGACAGCACCCCACGGCGATGAGCGCCAGAATGCGACGCGGCGCCGGGGCCAGCATGTTCAGGATCGCATCAACACCCAGATGAGAGTGTTTCTTGACCGCATAAGAGGCGCCAAGCAGCACCAGCCAGCCAAAAGTGAACACCGTCAGTTCAAGCGCCCACAGGATATTGGAATTGAAAACAAACCGCGCGATCACGTTGGCAAATGTCACGACCGTCATCAGGCCCAACAGACACGCGATCAGGGTTTCTTCGATATGGTCGACCAGCCCGCCTTGGCCGGAATTCGCACCAGACATCTTTCTGTCCCCGCATTTTTTGTGATGAGAGAGTGTTGGGCGGGCTTGTTCAGCCCGCCCGGCCAGCGCGTCGAATACTCCCCAGTCCCCGGACGCGCGGCCTTTGGCCAGATTCAGAAGCCGGCGTTGATGGCCTGAGCCGCGTCGATCTTGTCCTGACCCACGTCACCTGCGAACTGGTCCCAAACGGGTTTCATCGCATCAACCCAGGCCTGACGCTGTTCCGGGGTCAACTCGCGGATGACTCCGCCTGCTTCAACGATCGAAGCTTTGGCTGCTTCGTTCACGGCAAAGGCTTCTTTGTTCCTTGTTTCCGTGACTTCAGCCAGAATGGTCAGGAACTGATCACGCACGTCCGGATCCAGGCTGTCCAGCCAGTCCACAGAGGTCACGACCAGATAGTCGATGATGCCATGGTTCGTCTCGGTGATGCCGTCCTGCACTTCGAAGAACTTCTTGCCATAGATGTTCGACCAGGTGTTTTCCTGACCATCCACAACCCCCTGTTGCAGCGCGCCGTAAACTTCCGAGAACGCCATTTTCTGCGGGCTGCCACCAATAGCCTCCATCTGTGCCACCAGAACGTCCGAAGACTGCACGCGGAACTTCAGACCGTTTGCATCCGACGGATCGACCAGCGGCTTGTTGGCCGACATCTGCTTCATGCCGTTGTGCCAGAAGGCCAGCCCCTGAAGGCCACGGCGCTGCATGCTGTCCTTCATCGCCTGACCATCAGCCGAAGCCTGGAATGCATCCACAGCGTCGATGTTCTTGAACATGAACGGCAGGTCAAACAGGCGGAACTGCTTGGTGAACTTCTCGAACTTCGACAGTGACGGCGCGGCAAGCTGAACGTCGCCCTGCAACATCGCCTCCAGCACCTTGTCGTCGTTGTACAGTGTCGAGTTCGGATAGACCTCCACGCACATCACGCCGTTCATCTCATCATTGACGCGCTGTTCCAGCAGCGATGCGGCGATGCCCTTGGGGTGTTTGTCAGTGTTGGTCACATGCGCGAACTTGACGACGATTTCACCATCGTCACAGGCTGCCATCCCTGCGGTGGCTGTGACTGTCAGCGCCAGAGCGGTCGCTGCCGTTGTCAGGAATTTCATCTGTCTTTTCCTCCCAGACTTCCTTGAAATTGTCCTTCGACACCAATTCGGTATCAGATGCAGCGAAGTGAAACGAATCGGCACGATCCACTCAACGATTTGTTTTCTGTCCCTCGATTTTCTATTTAGTGATTTTCTTTCAGAAGGTTATAAAGCGCTTTGCAATGGATATTGGACCCATTCGAAACCCCGAGTGCGAGATTCCGCACAGCAATCTTCCAGTTTGTGCGAAAATCCGCACACGCCGCGAATCAAAACCCCCGAATCAACTGACGCGAAACCGCAGCCCGCGACAGCGGGCTGCCCGGCCCAACAGCTTTAGACGCATGTTAATGCGGAAAAAGGTGGCGGGAGCCCGGCCGTTACCGTCGGTAATCCTCGGCCCGAATCTGGTACCGTGCCAGCTTGTCGTAAAATGTCTTGCGCGGCAGTTTCAATGCCTTCGCCGCATCTGATGCCTTGCCGTTGTGACGACCCAGCGCCGCGATGAGCAGCGACCGCTCCACCCGCGCCATCTGTTCGCTAAGGCCCAGGTCTGTTGCCTGCGCGACTTCTTCCGGCATTCCCAGCACGAAGCGCATCGCGGCAGACATCAGGGATCGCGCATTCCCCGGCCAGTCGCTGGCCATAAGCGACGCCAGATGCTCGGACGAGATTTCCGGCGCCACGATCCCCGCCTGTTCCGCGGCCTGTGCAACGTAATGGCGGAAGATCACCGGAATGTCGTCGGGGCGTTCTGCCAGCGATGGAATACGAACCCGCATGACATCCAGCCTGTAAAACAGGTCTGCATTGAACCGGCCTTCAGAACTCAGCGCCGACAGATCAGCGGTCGTTCCCGCAATGATACGCCCGCCCGGTCCATGCTCGATGATCTCCAACGCCGCAAATTGCGTGGCATGGGGCATGGCCGAGACTTCGTCCAGAAACAATGACCCACCTGCCGCATCTTCACAGCTCTTGGCCAAGTCGTCGGGGCTGAGGCTGGAGGCCGTGCGTTTGACAAATGGTCCCTGCCCTGCTGGCGACATCAGATGCACGACCTCGGCGACCTTCGAGATGCCGCTGCCCGGCGGTCCCGTCACAAGAACCTCGGCGCCTGTTGGCGCAACGGTCCGAACCCGTTCGCGCAGGGCCTCGGCCTGCGGCGACAGTCCGAACAGCAAACGCGCGGCGGGGTCTCCTCGTTCCAGCTCGGATTTTGCCGCTCTTTGCTCCAATATCTGCGAACGGGCTGCAAACGCGCGTTCAAGCACCTCGAGAAGGTCGGACGCGGCGCACGGCTTTTCCAGAAAATCGAACGCGCCCTTTCCCATGGCATCGACGGCCATGGGAATATCGCCCTCACCCGTCAGAAGAACCACGGGAAGATCCGGATCGACCTCTCGGGCATAAGACAAAAGATGGAACCCGTCCCGCCCCGGCATGCGGATATCCGAGATGATGACACCGGGAAACTCGCGGCTGATGTGATCCTTGGCCGCCACAAAGGATCCGGCGGTCGTTGGCTGATAGTCCGCCAATTCCAGAGTTTGAGACAAGGCCTCGCGTACGGCGGCATCATCATCGACCAACAAAACCCTGCGCATCACGCGGCCTCTTCCTTGTCGCAGGGTTCCAGTTCGACGGTAAACATGGCCCCATCCGCCGTGTTCGCGCCCCTTATGTCCCCACCAAAGCTTTGAACCAGCCCGTAGGAAATGGAAAGCCCCAGCCCCAAACCTTCTGACGATCCAACGCTTTTCGTGGAATAGAAGGGCTCGAACATCCGGTCGGGGTCTTCAATGCCCGGGCCAGTATCCTGCAAGGAAACGTTCAATCGTGCACCTTTTCGCAGCGTTATCGTTATAATCCGTTTTGGTCGTCCCAGCATTGCATCCGCCGCATTGTTGATCAGATTCACGAACACCTGCACCAAACGTACTTCACCCCCCCAAACATACACAGCCCCATTCGGGGGGGTCCAGTTCAGGGTTACATTGTCGTCTCGCAGGCGGGCCTCGGTCAGTTCAACAGCAGTGTTGAGAACCTGAATCAGGTCAACCCGTCCCATCGGTTCGCTTTCGTTGCGGGCAAAGGCGCGAAGGTTCTTGATGATCCGCGCCATCCGCGCCGCCATTTCCGAGATCCGGCCCAGATTCTCGGCAGCCATTTCAGGTTTTCCCCGCGTCATGAACGCTGAACCGTTATCCGCAAATTGCCGTATGGCCATAAGCGGCTGGTTCAGTTCATGGCTGATGCCCGCCGACATTTGCCCCAAAGCGCTGAGCTTTCCGGCCTGCACCAGGTCTGCCTGGGCCCGCCGCAGCGCCGCCTCGGCTTCTTCCCGTTCCGCCACTTCCTTGCGCAAACTGGCATTTGCCACTGTCAGGTCATGGGTGCGTTTGGCCACACGGCTTTCCAGAACGGCATTCGCTTCGGCCAACGCCCGCCGCCGCTCCATGGCTAGAAAGAGCATGGCCCCAAAGGCCAGACAGATCGCTGCGACGGCCGCCGCCTGAAGCCTGGCAAGCTGAAGGGCCGGCGCCACGTCCACCAGCACCTCGGCAGTCATGTCGATCACCGGCAAATCAAGGGTAAGATGCAGCGCATCGCGCGGCAGGTAACGCCCCCAGTTCAAGTGCCACAACTCGTGCCTGCCGACCTGTTTCGAAGAAAAATCAACGGTCGCACCATCTGGCGGCGTCAATCCCGCCTCACCGTCCGCCCGGCGCCAGAACAGCAGGTCGGATCTGTTGGAAATGAAAACGACACCATCGGAATCGACAAAGAAAACCGCCTCGGTACTGCCGCGCCACGTTTGTTCAACGTCCTGAACATCAGCAACGACCATCAACGCGCCTTCAATCTGGCCAGACGGGCCAAAAGTGGGGGCGGCATAGGAATAGATCCGGTCTTCGCCCGAAGTTACAACCTCATGCGCACTGCCCAAGGCGCCCTGCATCGCACGGCGGAAAGCCGGATGATGGGCCATGTTGCGCTGGGACACAGGCTGCGCCGATACCAGCACCTGCCCCTTCGTATCCAGATACATCATGTTTACAGCGGCCGTTTTGTCAGCGACGTCCAGCAGCGTTGCCCGGGCTTGGCGAATACCGGCCTGCGTATCCAGTTCATGCAAAACGGGATGAGTTGCCATCAGCACGGCAAGTTCCTGATACACTTGCATCTGCGTGCTCAGCCGGTCAGCCGCCAGCTCAAGATCTGCCTCTGCCTTCTCGCTCAGCTGAGACAGGGCCTGTCGATATCCATAAGACCAGACAAACCCCGACAATAACCCAACGGCGAGCAAGAAACCGGAAATGAACCAAACCCTGTGCATAGACAGGGTCTTGCATTCAACGCGCCGCATGGCAAGTGTGCGGCGCATGAAGTCTTTTTCGCAATCACCGACAGACCCGGGTTTCGTCCAAAACCCCTACCCGTTCTACGACAAGGCGCGAGGCTCGGGCGATCTGTTCTATTGGCAGGACTATGGTATGGTCGCCGCGGTTTCATACCGCGCGGTTCGCGCCCTGTTTCGGGACCGCCGATTTGGCCGCGAGGTACCGCCCGAATTGGCAGAGCAAGGTCCCGCCCATCTGGCGCCCTGGCTGGCCATCGAGGCCCATTCACTGCTTGAGGCAGAACCACCAAGGCACACACGCCTTCGGTCATTGGTGATGCGCGCCTTCACGTCACGGGCGATTTCTGCGCTGCAACCTTCCATCGAAGATCTGTGCCACAGCCTGATCAAAGACTTCCCCGGGAACACGTTCGACCTGTTGGAAACCTATTGCACTCAGGTTCCGGTGGTCACGATCTGCCGGCTTCTGGGCGTCCCCGAAGCCATGGCGCCCGATCTGTTACAATGGTCTCACGATATGGTTGCCATGTATCAGGCCAATTGCACGCAGGACACCGAAGACACGGCCGCCAAATCATCTAAGGAATTCACCGAATTCCTGAAGGAATACATAGAGCTGCGGCGCAATGATCCCGGCGACGATCTGATAACCCGGTTGATAAGCGCCGAGGAAGAAGGCCAGAAACTGTCACTGGACGAGCTGGTTGCTACCTGCATCTTGCTGCTCAACGCAGGCCATGAGGCTACCGTGCACTCACTGGGGAACGGGGTGAAAACCCTGTTGCAGACCCACACCGCCCCTGACGCCCTGGCACCGGATGGACTCGACGGAACCATCGAAGAAATCCTGCGCTATGACCCGCCTCTGCACATGTTCACACGTTACGCGTATGAGGACGTGGATCTGTTCGGCCATTCATTCAAACGTGGCGATCAAGTGGCACTGTTGCTTGGCGCGGCCAACCGCGACCCCGCTGTCTGGGCTGAACCGAACACGTTTCAGCCGAACCGTCCGATTGAAGTCAACACAAGCTTTGGGGGCGGAATTCATTTTTGTGTCGGGGCACCTCTGGCGCGTCTGGAAATGCGCATTGCTTTGCCGATCCTGTTCGAAAGCTGTCCAAACCTGCAACTGACTGCGCCGCCGCTTTATTCGGACAGCTATCACTTTCACGGGCTGAATCAGCTGCTGGTCAGACCTTAGCAATCACCTTCCGCATACCTACACGATCCCTCTGGCGATTTTGCTTCCGGCCGGATGAAAACACCCATCAGCTCATCTGGCTCTAAGCCCATTGAAAGACACGGGCGGAGGAGCCGCGGTCGAGTGTTCTAAGCCCCCTCTGCCAACGCATTCAGCGGCAGCATCGTTGTGGACTTGATCTCTTCCATGGACAACAACGCCGTGACGTTGTGCACGCGCACCTCCGAGATGAGCGACTGATAGAATTGATCATAGGCACGCGCGTTTTTAACCCGGACTTTCAGGATATAGTCGATATCACCCGCCAACCGGTGCGCCTCTTGCACTTCGGGGTGATCCTTCAATGCTTTCAGGAATTTACGTTGCCAGTCCGCCTCATGTTCCGAGGTGCGGATCAAAACAAAAAAGGTGGCTTCGAACCCAAGTGCCTCGGCATCCAGCAGCACCGTTTGCTGGCCGATGATTCCCGCCCCCTTGAGCTTCCGAATGCGATTCCAGACAGGCGTCTTTGAACTGCCGACCCGAGCCGCAATTTCGTCCAATGATTGGCCTGCGTCCCGTTGCAGCTCGGCCAGAATTTTTCGATCCGTGTCATCTATCCGCACCGACATTCCAATTTTCCTTCTGTTTCGACACCTATGTTCCGGTTTTTCCGAAAATCGGAACATTTGTCCTTATTTTAGCGGTGATATGGCGCTTTGGTGGGAATATTTCCTATATTGAGGGTCAAGTCAAACAATGTCCGAGACGATCCGATGCAGGATTTTCACACAACCAGTCCCAAAGGTCATGTCGACTTTGTCGGCGCCGGACCCGGTGACCCCGAATTGCTGACGCTCAAGGCGTTGGCCGCATTCGAGCGCGCGGATGTGGTGCTGCATGATCGCCTGATCAGCAAGCCTGTGCTGGACATTGCCGCCCAGAACGCCGCTTTGGTCGATGTCGGCAAGGCCGGGTTCGGCCCCTCGTGGAAGCAAAGCGATATCGACGCGCTTCTGGTTGAACACGCCCTGAATGGCAACCGTGTGGTGCGCCTGAAATCGGGGGATCCCACGGTTTTTGGTCGTCTGGACGAAGAAATCGAGGCCGTCGATGCGGCCGGTATTTCCTGGCAGATCATTCCCGGCATCACGGCGGCCTCTGCCGCAGTGGCAAGCATCGGTCAAAGCCTGACCCGCCGCGGACGCAACTCATCGGTGCGTTTTTTGACCGGGCACGACATGCAGGGTTTTGCGGATCACGATTGGAACGCTTTGGCCAAGCCGGGTTCCGTGGCGGCAATCTACATGGGCAAGAAGTCCGCTCGGTTCATTCAGGGTCGCCTGATCATGCACGGCGCCGATCGCGCCACGCCCATTACCCTGGTCGAAAATGCCTCGCGTCCCGACCAACGGATTTTGGCCACCACTTTGGACCAGTTGCCCACCGATCTGGCCGCCGCCGAAATGGATGGACCGGCCCTGACCTTCTATGGCCTTGCCCCGCGCGAAGCGGCGCAGGCTGTAACCGAATTCAACAAGGAGCTTGCCTGATGGCCCGCGCTTTTACCCCCAAAGTCGTCACTGCAAATGACTTGCTCGAAGGTGACGTAATTTATCTGACCGAAGATGACCGCTGGTCCCGTGACCTGAGCGAGGCAGAACTGATCACCGACGAGGCGCATGCGCAGGTTCGCCTGCTGGATGCCGCGCGTCAGGCAGACAAAATTGTGGGCGCCTATCTGGCCGATGCCGTTGCTGGCGAAAACGGCCCCGAGCCCACCCATTTCCGGGAAGACTTCCGCCGCACTGGTCCGTCCAACTATGCCCACGGCAAACAGGAAGCTTCCCCGCAGCCCCGGGCCTGACCTCTGGCCCTTCTCTCTCCCCTTCAAGGCCCCAGGTTCGGGGCTGCAACCAAGGACAGCTAGACATGTATCGCTACTCCGAGTTTGACAAAGATTTTCTGGCAGAGCGTAACGCGCAGTTCCGCGCTCAGGTCGAGCGCCGCATCGACGGTTCGCTGACAGAAGATGAATTCAAGCCGCTGCGCCTGATGAACGGCCTGTATCTGCAACTGCATGCCTACATGCTGCGGGTCGCCATTCCCTACGGCACGCTGAACAGCGCACAAATGCGCCAATTGGCCCTGCTGGCTGAAAAGTGGGACAAGGGGTATGGCCATTTCACCACCCGTCAGAACATCCAGTACAACTGGCCGAAACTGAAAGATGTGCCAGACATGCTGGACGCGCTGGCCGAGGTGGGCATGCACGCCATCCAGACCTCGGGCAACACCATCCGCAACGTGACGGCCGACCATTTCGCCGGTGCCGCCGCGGATGAGGTCGCCGACCCGCGCCCCTATGCCGAACTGCTGCGCCAGTGGTCGACCGACCACCCGGAATTCCAGTTCATGCCGCGCAAGTTCAAGATCGCCATCACCGGTTCGGAAAACGACCGCGCCGTGATCAAAGCGCATGACATCGGCCTGCAACTGGTCGAACGTGACGGCGTTCTGGGTGCGCGCGTCATCGTCGGTGGCGGCCTGGGCCGTACGCCCATGATCGGCAAGGAACTGTCCGAATTCGTCGCATTCGATGATCTGCTGGCCTATCTGGAAGCCACCGTGTCGGTCTGGAACCAGATCGGTCGCCGCGACAACAAGTACAAGGCGCGCATCAAGATCACCGTGCATGAACACGGCATCGACGCCATCCGCGCCAAGGTGAATGAACGTTTCTTGCAGGTTCGCCCACAGTTCAAGGGCGCCGACATGGCGCTGCTGGATGAGATCAAAGGCCATTTTGCGCCTCCGGGCTTCCGCGAAGGTTCGGTTGCGTCGTTTGAAAGCGCCTATTCCAACGATCCGGTTTTCCGGTCGTGGGTCGATACCAACATCGCGCCCCACAAGAACGCGGACCACGCGATCGTTACGATCTCGATCAAGAAACACGGTCAGACGCCGGGTGATGCGACCGCCGAGCAGATGCGCGTGATGGCCGATCTGGCCGAAGAATTCGCCTATGATGAGCTGCGTATCAGCCACGAGCAGAACGTGATCCTGCCGCATGTTCACAAATCGGACCTGCCCGCGATCCACGCAAAGCTGAAGGAACACGAACTGGCCACCGCCAATATCGGGCTGATCAGCGATATCATCGCCTGCCCCGGCATGGATTACTGCGCGCTGGCGACGGCGCGCTCGATCCCGGTTGCTCAGGAAATTGCGACCCGCTTTGAAGATTTGAAGCTGGAGCATGACATCGGGCACCTAAAGATCAAGATCTCGGGCTGCATCAACGCCTGCGGCCACCACCATGTGGGCCATATCGGCATCCTGGGCCTGGATCGTGCAGGCGTCGAAAACTACCAGATCACACTGGGTGGCGACGCCACCGAGACGGCCGCGATCGGCGACCGCACCGGTCCTGGTTTTGCCTATGATGAGATAGTGCCGGCCGTGGAACGCATCGTCGACACCTACCTGGATCTGCGCGAGAATGCTGAAGAAACCTTTCTGATGACTTATCGCCGCGTCGGCATGGAGCCGTTCAAGGCCGCCCTCTACCCCGAGGCTCGGGCGAATGCCGCTTGATCTGATTCAAACGGAACTGGGCAAAGACCGCAGCGACCTGACCGAGAAGGTCAGCGCATTGAATGCCCGGTTCCGTCACCACAGCGCCCATGACGTGATGCATGGCGCCCTTGAAGAGATCGATGCGCTTGCTCTGGTCTCAAGCTTTGGCGCGGAATCGGTGGTGCTGCTGCACATGGCTGCGGTGATCGATAAGATGACGCCGGTGTTGTTCGTGGATACCCAATTGCTGTTCACCGAAACGCTGGAGTACCAGCAGGAAGTCAGCGAGCGCCTGGGGCTCAGGAACATCCGGATCATCCGGGCGGATGACGAAGAACTGCAACGCGAAGACCCCTATGGCGCGCTGCGCCTGCAGGATACGGATGCGTGCTGCAACCTGCGCAAGACCTTTCCCTTGCAGCAAGCCCTGACCGGGTATTGCGGTTGGATTACCGGCAGGAAACGGTTTCAGTCCGGCACGCGCGCCGCGCTCGAGTTTTTCGAGGTCGAAGACGGCACGGGCCGGATCAAGGTCAATCCGCTGGCCCATTGGGCGCCGGACGATGTGCGCGCCTATATGGAAGAAAACAACCTGCCCCGGCATCCGCTGGTGGCCAAGGGATACCCTTCGATCGGCTGTGCGCCCTGCACTTCGCCGGTGAAGGAAGGCGAAGACCCCCGCGCCGGCCGCTGGCGCAATCAGAACAAGGAAGAATGCGGCATTCATTTTGTCGATGGCAAGATGGTGCGCATCGGAGAAAAAACATGAACGTAATCGTAACAGATGAGGGCTTTTCGCCCGATGACTGGACCGACGGCTTTGTCACTCTGGATGATGCCGCGAATGACGTGGTTGCGCTGGACGTCAGCTCGGACACGGACCCGGATGAGCTTTTTGACCGTTTAGGCAGTGCCAAGCTGGTCCGGGTGGATTTTCCATCCTTTGCCGACGGTCGCGGCTTTACCATCGCCCGCACCCTGCGCCTTAAGGGCTATACAGGACGTTTGCGCGCCAAGGGTCATGTTCTGGCAGACCAGTACGCCATGGCGCGTCGCTGCGGCTTTGACGAAGTTGAGATTGACGGAGACCTGGCAGATCGCCAGCCCGAAGATCAGTGGCTTTCCCGGGCCAACTGGAAAGAGAACAATTATCAGGCGCGTTTGCGCGGTTAAAAGCCGCCCATCGCCGGCTTGAAACACAAAGGGGGCAATCTGTCCCCTTTTCCTGACTTGGATCAAAGATTAAACGGAGATGTCGGTTTAGCAGACCGGCAGGTAAACGATGACAGAGATGAAGCCCGTGAGCGAAGCAACTGCCGTGAAGGCGCCGGTCCTGCCGGACGCGCAAACTGTAACCGAGGTCAAGCATTGGACCGACAGCCTGTTCTCTTTCAAGGTGACGCGCCCCGCCACGCTGCGTTTCCGCTCGGGCGAGTTCGTGATGATCGGTCTGCTGGGCGACAATGGCAAGCCATTGCTGCGCGCCTATTCAATCGCTTCGCCGTCGTGGGACGATGAGCTGGAGTTCTATTCGATCAAGGTTCAGAACGGCCCGTTGACGTCGAAGCTTCAGCACATCAAGCCCGGCGACCAGATCATCCTGCGCCCCAAGCCGGTTGGCACGTTGGTGCATGACGCCCTTCTGCCCGGCAAGCGTTTGTGGTTTTTTGCCACCGGCACCGGTTTTGCCCCGTTTGCTTCGTTGTTGCGTGAACCGCAAACATATGAAGATTATGACGAGGTGATCATCACCCATACCTGCCGCGAAGTGGCCGAGTTGGAATACGGCCGCCAATTGATCGACAGCATCCGTCAGGATGAAATGCTGGCCGAACTTATAGGCGAAGGCTTTGCAGACAAGATCCGCTATTACCCGACAACCACGCGCGAAGAGAGCCCCAAGATGGGTCGGATCACCGACCTGCTGAAGGATGGCACCGTGTTCAGCGATCTGGGCATTGAAGGCGGGATCAAACCCGAAACCGATCGCGCCATGGTCTGCGGGTCGCTGGCTTTCAACCTGGACATCAAGGAAATCCTTGAAGGTTTTGGTCTGCGCGAAGGCGCGAATTCCGAACCCAAAGAGTTTGTGATCGAAAAAGCCTTTGTCGGCTAAAGGCACCTTGCGTTCGGAGCTTTGCAGCCCCGAACGCAAAATTCAGCGGACAAAACACTGTTTTTTCGCAACTGCCGGTGTTTATGCCGCTTGAAGTGTGGCCCGGCCCGGTTTAAATTCCGGGCTCGAAATTCTGCAATTATCAAAGGAATGAACCCATAGCTCGCAGACCTCACAACGCGCCGCCACAACGAGACACCGGCCCGCGCGTCAATGATAAGATCCGTGCCCCCGAAATTCGCCTGATTGGCGCCGAAGGTGAAAATGTCGGGGTGGTTCATCCCGCCAAAGCCATGCAGATGGCCGCTGAGGCCGGTCTTGATCTGGTCGAAATTTCGCCCAATGCGAACCCACCGGTCTGCAAGATCATGGATTTCGGCAAATTCAAATATGAAACGCAAAAACGCGAAGCCGAAGCCCGCAAGAAGCAAAAGATCATCGAGGTAAAAGAGGTCAAATTCCGACCCAACACCGACACGCATGACTATGACGTCAAAATGAAGAACGTCTTCAAGTTTCTGGAAAAAGGCGACAAGGTCAAAGTTACCCTGCGTTTTCGCGGTCGCGAAATGGCACACCAGAACCTTGGCCGCGAATTGCTGCAGCGTGTCGCCGAGGACGTCAAGGACTTGGGCAAGATCGAAAACATGCCCAAGATGGAAGGCCGTCAGATGATCATGATGATCGGCCCGCTGCCGCAGAAATAATCCGGTCCAAAGATCGAAACGGTCCAAGCCCCTTCTCTTTTGAAGGGGCTTTTTCGTTCAGGGCGATCGCCTGCTGCGCAGCCAACGGGCCGCGTCCCGGAAATCGAACACCAGCGAGGTGATATCGACGATCAGAAGCACCCGGAGAAAGCAAACAAAGGCTGGGCTCAGGGGGTCTTCGGAAAACAGCAGAAGCGTCACGATGATGACCAACGGCACCCAGCACAGAATGTGTGGCAACGCCATCGCGCCGCTCATCCCGCGTGCACCCAACATGATCGGCACGTTCAGCGCCATGCCCGAAATTGCAAGCAATGCAATCAGGTGCCCCTTTGGCTGATCCAGAAATGCCAGCGGAAGCAGGTTTACCGGTACCAAAATGAACGCTACCCAGACCTGAACCCACACAGGGAGCGTTCGGAAACTGCGCCAGATATCCAGCACCATGGACGTCGCCTTTTCCAGATCCATTGCCCACGACACATAGCAAACGTGTCGCAGGCAAACAGGGTGCTCACGGTATTGTCAGAGAACGGCTGAAAAAGAGCGTTCCAGTTTGCTGACAAGTTCGCCTATCTGCTCGTCATCTATGATGAAAGGCGGCGCGAGAAGTATATGGTCTCCGTTCCGGCCATCCCGGGTGCCCGCCATGGGATAACAGATCAGGCCTTCGGCCAGCGCCGCCTTCTTTATCTTTCCGGCAATGCCCAACGATGGATCAAAGGGGGTCTTCGTCTCGCGATCCGCTACCAATTCCACACCCCGGAACAGGCCCCGGCCACGCAAATCGCCCACGTTCGGGTGCTGTCCAAACGCGGCTTCCAGTGCGGAATGCACTTTGCTGCCCATGCGTCCGGCGCGCGCCGGTAAATCACCCTCTATCAGTTCACGGACCACCGCAAGAGCCGCAGCCGTGGCGACGGGATGGCCGATATAGGTATGCCCATGTTGGAAAAACCCTGACCCATCGCGAATTGCGCCATAGATTTTACCGGTGCACAGCATCGCCCCGATTGGTTGATATCCTGCGCCCAACCCTTTGGCGATGCACAGAATATCCGGTGCAACACCGTCGTGATCGCAGGCGAACAGATGACCGGTGCGCCCCATGCCGCACATCACCTCATCCAGAATCAGCAACACGCCATATTGGTCGCAGATTTCCCGGATGCGTTTGAAATACCCCTCAACCGCCGGAACCGCGCCAAGTGTAGCACCAACAACCGGCTCGGCCATGAAGGCCATAACCGTTTCGGGACCAAGGCGCAGAATTTCCGCCTCCAGCTCATTGGCGACGCGCTGACCATAGTCAAAGCTGCTCTCACCCTCGGGCTTTTCGGCATATTCATAGCAGGTCGAGATATGGGTCATTTCGATCAGCATCGGCGCGAATTGGGCCCGTCTCCAGGCATTTCCCCCGGCAGACAAGGCCCCCAGAGTGTTGCCATGATAGCTTTGCTTGCGCGCGATCACGTGGCGGCGCTCGGGCTGCCCTATTTCCAGAAAATACTGGCGCGCCAATTTGATGGCCGCTTCGGTCGCCTCGGACCCACCCGATACGAAATACACCCGGTCCAGATCCCCCGGCGCGTGCTGGATCAGAAGATCGGCCAATGCCTCGGCCGGTTCCGAAGTCATGAACCCGGTATGGGCGAATGCGATCTGTTCCACCTGCTGTTGCACGGCCCGGATCACTGCCGCGTTGGAATGCCCCAGACAGGACACGGCCGCATCGCCGCAATCCAGATATCGCTTGCCGTCGGCATCAATTAGGTATGCGCCGTCGCCACCCGCCGCGACGGGAAGTTCAGATTTGGTGTGGCGTGGGAAAACATGACTCATGTTCCGGTCCTTCCAAGTGTTTCTACCAAAGCCGCGACCGAGGCCGCGTTGTCCGTCCAGAGCGTGCCATCCGGTGCCGTCAGGCTGTTTTCGAATCCAACACGCAAGTCACCGCCGCGCCGCGCGGTTTCGACAAGACAATCATGTTCCTGCGTCCCAAAGGCGCACACCATCCATTTGGCCGGGCTGGATGGAAACGCATCCAGATCCGCTGGCACGGATTGCTGATTCTGACTGTAGCGTCCCAACACAAGCAATCGGTCTGTTTGGTCCGGCTGGACGATACCTTTTGACTGCCAGTCTTCCAGCAGCTTCACATCTTCCAAGTCGTAGAGAATATGCTGAACCCGCGTGCCCTGAGCCGCACATAGCGCATAGACCCGAGGCGCAAGATCAAGGGCCCGCGCGATTTCCCGGACTGAGATAGAGGCCCATTCAGGCTGAACCAGTTGCAGGCATTCAAACTGCGACTGGACATCGAACACGCCCGCTGCCTCGGTGGTGATCTGAACATCCATGCCCGTCACTTCCCTTTTCAGTTCCGCGATTGTTTCGCGATACAATCCGGCATCCAGCGTGTGATGTCCGTCGGCATCCCGTACATGCAGGTGTATGCCATTTGCACCAGCCTCGTGGCAGCCCCGCGCCGTTGCGACGATCTGATCCGTCGTGACTGGCAAAGCAGGGTGATCCGCGCGGCCCCGCCGGGCCCCGTTCGGAGCAACCAGTATATATGGTTTCCCGGTGGTTTTCACTGTGCTCTTGGTCATTGCGCCCTCGTGATCGTCTGTCCTCAGCTAATGAGCCCAAGCTTCGTTTTCAATTTACCAACTAGAAAACATATGTTTTGTTTTCCGCATGACCCGCACTCTAACTGCCATCGTTACGCAATTGCGCCGCGAGATCGATGAAATGCCTGCGCAAATGCAGGTCGCTGTAAAGTATATCATCGATCATCCCGGCGAATTCGCGTTGAATTCGATCCGCACCACCACCGATCGCATCGGCATCAGCTCGAACGTTCTGATCCGGCTGGCGCAACGCATGGGGTATGACAGCTTTGACGCTTTTCGGCGCCCATTTCGAAACGCTCTGACAACCGATGGTGAGGACAGGTTTGGGCAGGATTGGCTGGAACACCTAAAGGAACAAGGGCAGTTTGGTGCGGCGCAGGCACGATTTGCGCAGAACGAAATAAATGTCGTGGCCAGATCGCTGCGCCTCATGGCCCCCCATTTGACGGAACAGGCCGTCGCACACATCAGGTCGGCGCGCCGCTGCTATGTGACGGCCACACGATCCAGCCATGCGCTGGCCTATTATTTTCACTACGCCGCACGCATGGCCCATCCCGGGCTTCAGCTGGTGCCCCGCCACATGGGTTCGGCCATCGACGATCTGGTCGAAGCCACCGCCGAGGATTGTCTGTTTGCAATCACGGTTCACCCCTATTCAGCCGACACGATTCAGGCGATGCGGTGTGCTCGGGACCGGTCGATGCGCATCGTCCTGTTGTCGGATAGCGAGGTCATCGCCCCGGGGGTTGAACCGGATGTCGTCCTGCCTGTCAGCACGCGAACCTTGCACCCGTTTTCGAGTTTTTCGGGGGCAATGGCTGTACTTGAATGCCTGCTGGGCCATTTGTTTGCCGCCGGCGGAGAGACCGCCAGAGAAAGAGTGGATGCCTATCAGAAAGCGCGGGAAGATACCGGTGCGTATTGGCGACCCGGCGTATTGCCAAAGCTCAGAAAACCATAAGCCGGTTCGGTCAAAGCCTCTGGGGTCAACCTCAGAATTCAGCCCCGCTCAGGATCAGTGGCGGATCATTCTTTTCGTTTGGCGCGCGGCTGCGGCCTGGTCGGGATTTCTTTCAGCAATCCTCCGACACCCATTCCGGCAATATCCGATCCGGTCGTTTCGACCCCGCAGGCAACCCGTGACAGAACCCAATCCGCCCCGTTCAACGCTGGAGATCGTGCACATCCGGGCAACCCGATCACCGGTCGATCCTGCATCGCACCCAGAAAAAGTAGGTTTCCCGGATCAACCGGCATTCCGAACCGATCCACCCGCCCGCCGGCAAGCCGAACAGCAGACGGGGCAACATCGTCCGGATCCGAAGTCGCGGATCCGGTCAGGATCAAGAGCAGATCACCGGTCGTTCTGGAAACCGCCTTGGCCAGCGCATCCACGCGATGCGGCACGATCTGAACATCACACAAATCCAGACCCAGGGCTTCGGTCCGTCCGCGAATGGCGGCGATCCCCTTGTCGTTGGGCGGGCCGCCGGGGATATCCGTGACGATCAAACCTGCCGTCTTGTGAACGGGTCTTGCCAGACGCACGGCCCCTTGCGCCAAATTGGCGGCCCGCCGAACATCAGCCTCTGGCACGGCATATGAGATAACCTTGATGGTGGCGACCATGCCCTTCGGGCCCATCTGCTGGTATTGCGGAACCGTCGCAACCGTGATCATCGGGTTGACCTGATTGAACATTTCCAGCGCATCCACATCCAGAACCGCCACGCCCGGCCCGTCCGCCAACAGGTTGACCCGGCCGGTGAACGCGTCTGTCACGCGCAGATTGGCCGACGCCGCATCTGGCGCAAGAGCTGCGGCCAAACGACGTGCGGCCTCGTCTTCGTGACAATCGCCGGGTTCGAGGCGCGCAACGATCACTTCGCGGATGTCCGCCTGCGTCAACTGTGCCACATGCTCTGCGCGCAGTGACAGCCCCTTGCGCAGCTTTTGACCGTCAGCCGTCACCGAATGGGCCAGAATGGCGCCTTTTGCTTCAGAGACGGGTACCGGACCAAACCTCATGCCTTGCCTCGCAGAACGGCCGTCATCTGCGCCAGAATTGCAATGGCAATCTCGGATGGACCGGCAGCCCCGATATCCAACCCGATTGGCCCATGAATCCTCGAGATTTGCTCATCACTGAAACCGGCCGCTTTCATACGCTCGACGCGTTTGGCGTGGGTACGTGTTGATCCCAAAGCACCAATGTAAAACACGCCCGCATCCAGTGCAGCTTGCAATGCCGGATCATCCAGCTTTGGATCATGCGTCAGCAGGACAATTGCGGTGCGCGCGTCCAACCCGAGTATTGCAACGGCCTCATCCGGCCAATCCGTAAGGATCGTTTCGGCCGGAAAACGGGCGCTGGATGCAAACGCGTCGCGCGGGTCTATTATGGCCGGATCATACCCGGCAATTCGCGCCATCGGCACCAGTGCCTGCGCGATATGCACCGCACCAACAACGATCAATCGCAGCGGCGGGTTGTGAACGGCCACAAAGGTCTGACCATCTTCTTCAAAACCAGACCGATCCATGCGCAGCCGTTCCGCATAGGCGTTACGACGCAAGGCTCTGTGCCCGGTATCGATATTGACTTCGTAAGCGATGGGTTCACGCGCTGCGCGGGCTGCAACCAGTTCCGCAAGCATCGGTTCGGGCAGAACCTTTCCAACGGGTTCGACAAGAACGCGAATGGTCCCGCCACAGGCCAGCCCGACCGCAAAGGCATCTTCGTCGCTCACTCCGAATTCCAGCAAGCGGGCTTCGCCTTCGTCAATGACCTCTAGCGCCTCGACGATCACCGCGCCTTCGACACAGCCGCCCGACACAGAACCCTCGATCCGGCCATCGCCGCCGATCACCAGCTGGGAACCCACCCGGCGTGGCGCGCTGCCCCAGGTTTCGACAACCGTGGCAAGCGCGGCGCCGCTGCCATTGCGGTGCCACTTCAATGCCGTTTCCGGGCTGTTGTCGAATCGTTCCATCAGGACCTCCAGACGTCGTCTGTCTCCAACATAGGCAGGATTGGCGGGATGAAAAGCGCAACGCCCCTGTCAAAACGTCTATGTTGAACCCTGCAAGCCGATGCTAAAGCCTGAACAATATTCAATAAATCATAGTATTGATTGTTACGGGCCCGGGTTTTAGCTTGTGCGGGCAGCGGGCCAGTTGCCCAAGCTGCATACCAAACACATTTTTTCGGAGACAAGCAGTTGAAACATTATCTTGCACTGGGCGCAGTGGTTGGCCTTTTGGCTTCGACCGCAGCGTGGGCTGACACATTCGAACGTTATGGAGAGGTCGAGGGCTGGAAAGTCTTCATCGACAACGAAAAGAAATCCTGCCTGATCGAGGCCGTGGACGATGCGGAAAACGTCGTTCAGATGGGCCTGACCGAAGATCGCGGCGTGGGGTATGTGGGGGTGTTCACCAAAGCCGATACCGACATCAAACGTGGCGAAACCCAAGAAGTGGCTATCCTGATTGGGGACAACATCTATCTGGGTGAAGCCACAGGTATGAAAGGCAACATCACCAAGGGCTATTCCGGTGGTTACATTCTGTCTGACAACCCGCAATTCGCGGATGATCTGGCCAAGAAGAAGGTCATGATCGTGTTCCCCGAGACATCCTATGCATTTACCGTCGATCTGACCGGCACCTACAAGGCCATGGAAATGGCCCGGAAGTGCAACGAAGAACAGTTGTCGTAACGGTCTAATCGGAAAGAGCGGCCATCAGCCGTGCTTTCTGCCCCTGGTCGTCGGGTTGTGAAATCACGGCGGCCAGGTCCTCGAGCGAGGCAATCGAGTGCCCTGCCCTGAAACTGTCGACATGGGGCAGCATGGCCGCCACACCCTGTGCCTTGGGGGCAAACCCGTCCCAGCGCAGCAGAGGGTTCAGCCAGATCAGGCGTTTGGAGGACAGGTGCAGCCGCTCGATCTCTTTCTCGAGGCTCTCCGGGTCACCCCGTTCCAAACCGTCGGTGATCAAAAGAACAACCGCACCTTGCCCCATGACACGTCTTGACCAGTCTCTGTTGAACTGATGCAGACAGTCGCCGATGCGCGTGCCCCCTTCCCAGTCCTGCGCCTCGGCCCCGGCAGCTGCAAGAGCTGCGTCAACGTCCCGCTGACGTAAGTGGCGGGTTATGTTGGTCAGGCGCGTGCCGAACGTGAAGGCATGAACCTTGGCCCAACCTGCCCCCTTGGCGTTCGAGACCGTGTGCAGGAAATGCAGGATGACACGGCTGTATTGGCTCATCGAACCCGAGATATCGCAAAGCGCAACAAGATTTGGCCATCGCGGTTTGGGTTGCAGCCGGGCGATATCACGCAATTCGCCCCCTTGCCGCATGGCTGCGCGCAAGGTGCGGGCACGGTCGATACGGTGCCCCAGATGACTGGCCTGTCCGCGGCGCGACTCAATGGGTTTGACCGGCAGGGTCATCCGCGCCAATACGCGTTTGGCTTGCGCGATTTCAGCGGTGCTCATCTGTTCGAAGTCCAGATTGCGAAGACGCTCTTCTGACGATGCCGTTTGCGTGGCGTCAACCTCGATTTCGGTTTCGCCCTCGTCTTGCGCAACCTGCTGGGGCGCGTCACGTTCGACACCCTCCAGCAGGGCCTCGGCTGCACGCTTTTCACCGGCATCCGCCTTGCGTTCCTCTTGCACGCCCCGAATGGCAGGAAGCATCATGGCCATCATGTGTTCCATGTATCGCGGGTCGCGCCAGTACATTCGGAAGACCTGCGCAAACACCGTGCGATGTTCGGGGCGGTTCACGAAACAGGCGTGCAGCGTCCAGTAGAAATCCCGTTTCTGAGTGAAACCCGCGGCTTGTACCGCGCGAATTGCATCGATCACCCGCCCCGGACCAATCGGCAGCCCCGCCTTCCGCAACGCGCGGGCAAAATGGGTGATGTTCTGCGCCAGCTTCGGGTTGTCGGGAATCTCCAGCGGGATCTGCTCGGCCATAGCGCGTCAGGCCGGCTCAAGGGTCGCTTTGGCCTCATCCAGAATGCGCTTGGCCTCGGACCCTTGCAGCTTCTGGATGTCGTCCTGATATTTCAGGATCGCCCCCAGCGTGTCACCGATCACCTCGGGGCTAAGGTTCATCACGTCCAGCGCCAGCAGACATTTGGCCCAGTCAATGGTTTCGGCCACGCCGGGTTTCTTGAACAGATCCTCGGTGCGCAGACGCTGAACGAAAGCCACGACTTCGCGGCTGAGCGCATCGGCGGCCTCGGGCGCGCGCGCGTGCAGAATTTCGATCTCGCGTTCAAAATCGGGATAATCGACCCAGTGATACAGGCAGCGACGCTTGAGGGCATCGTGCACTTCGCGAGTCCGGTTCGACGTGACAATCACAATGGGTGGTTGGGGTGCTGCAACGGTGCCCAGTTCAGGGATCGTGACCTGAAAATCACTCAGAGCTTCCAGCAGAAAGGCTTCGAACGGTTCATCGGTCCGGTCCAGTTCGTCGATCAGAAGAACCGGTGCTCCGTTTTCGTCCGGGCGCATTGCTTGCAGCAAGGGGCGTTCGATCAGGTATTCATCCGAAAACAGTTCCGCCTGCAACGCGCCCCGGTCGGCCCCGCCCGAAGCCTCGGCCGTTCGGATCGCAACCATCTGTGCCGGAAAGTTCCATTCGTAAACGGCCGAGGATGCGTCCAGACCTTCGTAGCACTGCAACCGGATCAAACGGCGGTTCAGACCGGATGCCAGCGCCTTGGCGATTTCCGTTTTGCCAACTCCGGCCTCGCCTTCCAGAAACAACGGGCGTCCAAGCTTCAGCGACAGGAACACAACCGTGGCAAGGGCCCGTCCGCAGACATAGCCCTGACGTCCCAGCATCTGCTGCACGGTATCGATGGAATTTGGCTGCGTCATGGAATTCCTCTCTACTTCGCGGACAAACAGGTCACGCAAGCGCCATTGCGTCAAGGCCCTAGCCCCTGTCAGAGCTACGACGTTCCGGTTGGTTGACAAGTTTTTTCGGCAACTCGTTCCGGGCTGGTTGGTCTTTCGGGGCAGCTATGCTAGCGGAAGGCCATGACTGATACCCTCACGATCCGCCGCCCCGACGATTGGCATCTGCATCTGCGCGATGGCGCCATGTTGCAGGCCGTTCTGCCCGAAACTGCACGTCATTTCGCCCGTGCAATCATAATGCCGAACCTCGTGCCGCCGGTCGTGCGCGGGGATCAGGCCGCCGCTTACCGCGACAGAATCCTGGCCGCCCTGCCCGACGGCATGGTGTTCGAACCACTGATGACCCTGTACCTGACCGAGGATACAGATGCGCAGGACGTCGCCGCCGCCCATGCCAGCGGGCTGATAAAAGCGGTCAAGCTGTACCCGGCAGGGGCCACGACCAATTCGGCCTCGGGCGTGCGTGACTTTGACAAAGTGCGCCCGGTTCTGGAGAAAATGGCCGAGATCGGCCTGCCCATGTGTGTCCATGGCGAAGTGACCGACCCCGAGATCGACATCTTTGACCGCGAGGCCGTGTTCATCGACCGCGTTCTGGACCCGATCCGAAAATCGACGCCGGGTCTGCGCGTGGTGATGGAACATATCACCACGTCCAATGGCGTGGACTATGTTAAAGCCAACGAAAAGGATCTGGGCGCGACGATCACCGCGCACCACCTGATCATCAACCGCAACCATATTCTGGTGGGCGGGATCAAACCGCATTACTATTGCCTTCCGGTCGCCAAGCGCGAGGAACATCGCCTGGCCCTGCTGGTTGCCGCCACCTCGGGCGACACGAGATTCTTCCTGGGCACAGACAGCGCTCCGCACACGGATGCAAACAAGGAAATGGCCTGCGGCTGCGCGGGGTGTTTCACCGCGACGAATACCATGTCTCTGGTGGCTGAGATGTTCGACCGCAAAGGTGCGCTGGACAAGCTCGAGGCGTTCGTCTCGCTCAACGGGCCGGGCTTTTACCGCCTGCCTGTGAACGAAGAGACGATTACCCTGACCAAAGGCGAGCCGGTTGCATACCCGTCAAAGATCGACACCGGCGAAGGGCCTGTCACGGTGTTCGACCCCGGTTTTCCGCTGCACTGGAGCGTGGCTTAACCCGCCATACGTTCGGCCAGATCACGGGCGCGACCACCGGTGCGCAGCATCGACCAGATCGCGTCCGCCTCATCCGATCCGATCAGCTTCGACGCTTTGACGCGCACGCGATCCTCGCGGTCAGACAGCGACATTGGGGTCATCAGGTCATGCGTCGCCTCGCGGCGGACACCGTCGCGACGCAACAAGGCCAGATGCGCCTGCGTTTCCGATAGGTTTTCATCCGCTTCGACCGTGATGCGATCTTGCAGAGACGTAATGCGCGGGTCCGCACAGATCTTGTCGGTGTAGCTGCCCGGCAAAGCCGTATCATACCCCAGCGCCTGCATCGCGATGACCGTCCGGTAAGAGAACTTGGCCCCCAGCCCGGTTGTGGGCGAAAGCTGATTGCACACACTCATCCAACGGGGATGGGTTTTGATTTTAATCTCGGCCACTTCGGGTTCCGCGATGTCCAGCGCGCGCGCCGCTTCCAACGCCGCGTGCAGGCCGTGACAACAGGCGTGGAACTTGTGGCTTACCGTTTCGAACAACCATTCATCGCCCAAACCATCCAGCGCGCTTTGATCCGCTGCACCCTGATGGGTCGCGCCAAATCCATACGTGCCTTCCAGCGCGTCGGCGTTGGGTTGAAATCCACGCTGAACAAGCACAGCCGCCTCGACCCCTGCCGAAGCGGCAAGCCCGGCATTGTAAGGCTTGCCCATTGTTCCGAACTGGGCCTTCAGCCCGGCCGCGCGCGTTGCCGTCAAACCCAATACGGATCGCATCTGAACCTTGTCGAATCCAAGCAACCGCCCCACGGCGACAGCGGCCCCGAATGCACCGGATGTCGCTGTCTGGTGAAACCCGGCCTGATAATGCCCCCTGCCCAGCCACAGGCCGACACGGATTGACGTTTCCATACCGACCAGCGCGGCTTCGAGCAGATCAACCAGAATGCGGTCATCCCACTCGGCCACGGCAAGGGCCGCAGGCAGGATGGCGACTGACGGATGCCCGATATGCGCGAAATGCGTGTCATCGTAATCCAGCGCGTGGGATATGGTTCCATTCACCAAAGCTGCGCCGCGCAATGGGGCCGCGCCCCCTCCGAACAGATGGGCCTGAGCGTTCCCGCCCTCGGCCAGAACCATATCGCGAACTATGCAGGACACCGGCTCGGACGCCCCTGCACGACCAACTGCCATCCAATCCAGAACGGATAGCGACGTGACAATCCGTGCCTGAGCCGTCGTTGAAACCTGGCCCGCCGCGAAGGTGGCCAATGCTGCTGTGAAATCCGTCATGAGCGCAGTCTAGCGTGCGCCCTTGCCGCGTAAAGGCCTAGCCGTAGAGTTCGTTCGCACGCGCCTCGAAGGCGCGGACGATCCGCTGCATGGCTTCGTTGAACACAACGCCGATGATCCCCTGAAGGATGGCGTTCTTGAATTCGAAATCCACATGGAACGAGATGTTGCAGCCCCCATCGGGCGCGTCCTCGAACTGCCAGTCGGATTTCATGTATTTGAAAGGCCCGTCCAGATACTCGGTATCGATCTTCTTCTGATCTGCAAACAGGGTCACCCGGCTGCCGAACCGTTCGCGGAATACCTTGAACGAGATGACCAGATCGGCCTCCATCACCTCGGCCTCACCAACCGCATAGGTCTTGCGGATCCGGGACGCGGCGCACCAGGGCAGAAACTTTGGGTAGTTGCCCACATCCGCAACAAGATCATACATCTGCTGGGCTGTGTATGGCAGGTGGCGGGTTTCCGAATGGATTGGCATGATGTCCGGTATTTGCAGGTGACAATGGCGCGTCATGTCGTATGTTGCGCGCCAAAGATCAAGGGGGCTGCGATGACTAACCGCGCATATGTGATAGATGAGATGATCTCGGCCAAGGCCATCGCGGCGCGGATCGAAGAGTTATGCCGCGAAATCACGGATGAGTTCGGCGATACCGACAAGCTTGTCGTCGTGGGATTGCTGCGCGGCAGTTTCGTCTTCATCGCCGATCTGGTACGGGAACTGGACCTGCCGATCGAAGTGGATTTCCTTGAGGCATCCTCGTATGGCGATTCGATGGAGAGCAGCCGGGAAGTGCGCATTCTCAAAGACTTGCGCGGCGCGATCGAAGGCCGCGACGTGCTGGTGGTCGAAGATATCGTCGACACCGGGCACACGCTGAACCACGTCACCAACCTGCTGCGCAGCCGCAAGCCGAAACGGCTCAAGTCGATTGCCCTGCTCGACAAACCCAGCCGTCGCGAAGTTGAATTCCGGTCAGACTGGATAGGCTTTGAAATTCCGGATGAATTCGTCGTGGGTTACGGGATCGATTACGCTCAGCGCAACCGCAACCTGCCGTTTATCGGCAAAGTCCGGTTCACCAAGGACTAGCTGCACTTTACCCAGGCAATTTGAGTGGCTACCCAGCGCCCCAAATTCAAAAACCCGAATAATAGTAGACAAACTTATTTGCGCGCCCTTACTCTTCCTATCAGAACGGGAGGATTATGTATGAAGCGTGTAGTTGCGACAGCTGCTGTCGTTATGGCGATCGTGGCACTTGCAAGTTCGGGTGCTGCAAAAGACAACAAGGGCAAAGGGCAAGGTGCCAATAAAAGCAAGGTAGAGAAATCCATCAAGTCAAACGGCAAAGCCGTACCGCCCGGTCAAATCAAAAGATACACGCGAGGGCAGAAGCTGCCGGGTGATCTGAGTTTTGACTATATCGACGATCTCGACAAATGGAAGCTCAAGCCTTTGGGGCCCGGCCAGCGCTATATCCGGGTGGATGATGAAATACTCTCGATATCTGATGATACGAAGACGGTTATAGAAGCCGTTGGAATCGTTGGCGATCTGGTCAAATAAGTGGATCGTGACTAGCAGGTTTTGCCAAGCACGACATCAATCGCGCTCAGGAAAATCCCGGTTCCAATCGGAATAAGCGCATCCGGGAAATCGTAATCCGGGTTGTGCAGTTGTGGATGGTCCTGCCCCGCCCCCAACCAGAACATGGCCGCCTGCGCGCCTTTGCCAAATTGGCCAAAGTCTTCGGAAAAACGCTGTGGCCGATCGACCAGCCGGCACGCGACGCCCCGATCGGCACAGGCTTTGGCCAAAACCGAAACGGCTTCACGGTCATTGACGCAGGCTTCGAATACCTCGTCATAGCTGATTTCGAACGCCAGCCCCTCGGCCTTCGCCGTGTTTTTTACCAGAGTTTCCGCCTCGGTCATCAGGCTTGCCATACGCGCGTCCGAAACCGTGCGCAGGGTTACCCACAATTCGGCCCACCCCGGTGCGACACCAACTGTGCGCTCGCCCAGAGTGGCATGGGTAACCGTGGTCAAAGCGTAGGTGTCATCCAAGTCGCCACCCGCCCCCAATCTGGCCAATGCCGGCATCAACGTCGACAAAGCACCTGCCGGTGACACGCCGTCCTGAGGGGCCGCTGCGTGTGAGGTTTTGCCTGTCAGAACGATTTGCATCCCGCGCGAGGCACAGTTCGCGGGACCTTCACACAGTTCCACCGCGCCCAGCTCCAGCCCCGGCAAAGTATGCAGAGACAGCACGATGTCAGGGGAAACCTCAGCGAACTGAGGATCGGCCCGATAAGCAATAGCGCCATGTCCGGTTTCCTCGGCGGGTTGGAAAATCAGAACCACGCGGCCAGATTTCGGGCGCTGTTCTTTCAACGCCTCCGCCACCCCAAGGACCATCACCATGTGGCCATCATGGCCGCACAGATGCCCTTTGCCTGCAATCTGAGACGCGTATTCCAGATCCGAGCGTTCCTGAATTGGCAGCCCATCCAGTTCGCATCGAATTCCAACCGTGGGTCCGGCAGTACCGCTTTCGTAAAGGGCCGCGACACCGTGCCCGCCTATGCCGCACAGAACTCTGTCCGCACCCGCTTGGCGCAAAAGATCCGCAACCCGCGCCGCGGTATGCTTCTCTTGCCCCGAAAGCTCTGGCTGTTGGTGAAACTCGTGGCGCAGGCGGATAAGCTGCGCGATCCGCTCGGGTGTCACGCTTGCTGTAGCTTTGCTTGCCGGGCCGCGCGAAGCCGGGCGAAATCGTCGCCCGCGTGGTACGAAGACCGGGTCAGAGGTGTCGCGGATACCATCAGGAACCCCTTGCCATAGGCCGCCTTTTCGTAAGATGCGAACTCTTCCGGGGTTACGAACCGATCTACTCCGTGATGTTTCGGAGTCGGTTGCAGGTACTGGCCGATGGTCAGGAAATCGATATCCGCCGCGCGCATGTCGTCCATGACCTGGCGCACTTGCTGTTCGTTTTCGCCCAACCCGACCATGATGCCTGATTTGGTGAAGATCGACGGATCAAGTTCTTTCACGCGCTGTAGCAGGCGCAGGGAATGAAAGTACCGCGCCCCCGGGCGCACTTCGGGGTAGAGACCCGGCACAGTTTCCAGATTGTGGTTGAACACATCCGGTTTCGCTTCGACCACGGTCTCAAGGACAGTGTTGTCGCATTTCAGGAAATCCGGTGTCAGGATCTCGATCGTGGTTTTCGGAGAACGATGACGTACCGCGCGGATTGTCTGCGCAAAGTGCTCGGCCCCGCCGTCTTGCAAATCGTCACGGTCCACCGAGGTGATCACCACGTGGTTCAGGCCAAGTTTTTCGACCGCATGGGCCACGCGACCGGGTTCAAATGCGTCAAGATCGTCGGGGCGACCGGTTGCAATGTTGCAGAAGGTGCAGCCGCGCGTACAAATCTCGCCCATGATCATCATGGTGGCATGACCCTGGCTCCAGCATTCTCCTACGTTGGGGCACCCTGCTTCTTCGCAGACCGTCACCAGATTGTTGTCGCGCATGATCCGCCGTGTATCCGCATAGCCCTTGCCACCGGGCGCCTTGACCCTGATCCAATTTGGCTTTTTGGGCTGTGCATTGTCCGGACGATGGGCTTTTTCCGGATGGCGCTCTTCGGGGATCTTCAGATCTCGCACGGTCGTTTTCCTGACTTTGGGTCAACTCTTGTTACTCATAACATAGACAGAAGCGCGGTGTTAGACCAGCGGCGCATAGCCGCTATGCGTTGTACCCTCGCAAGCGCAGAAAGGTATCATGCGCGTATTCGTATTTGCGATTTAATTTCAATATCTAGCAAGACGTTGGCCTTATTCGCAATCGCAGCGTTTACGCGATTGAATGCGGTTTAGAACTGTTTTAATTCATACCAAAATCATATGTGAATCACAGGAGTTTGACTATGAAAACCGGCGCAAAACTGCCCGACGTGACCTTTCACACCCGTGTCCGTGACGATTCCATCGAAGGACCAAACCCGTTCCGTTGGGAAGACAAGACGACAGCTGACTATTTCGCCGGAAAGCGCGTAATCCTGTTCTCATTGCCGGGTGCGTTCACCCCAACCTGTTCGACTTATCAGCTGCCTGGGTTTGAGAACGGCTATGCCGATTTCAAGGCCATGGGGATCGACGAAATTTACTGCATGTCCGTCAACGACAGTTTCGTGATGAACAAATGGGCCCAGGATCAGGACCTGAAGAACGTGAAAGTCATCCCCGACGGATCGGGGGAGTTCACCCGGAAAATGGGCATGTTGGTCGACAAGGACAATCTGGGTTTCGGAATGCGCTCGTGGCGCTATGCGGCCATCGTCAATGATGGCGTTGTCGAGGCGTGGTTCGAAGAGCCCGGCCTGATGGATAATTGCCCGGAGGACCCCTATGGCGTGTCCTCGCCGGAAAACCTGATGAAACACCTGAAGGCGTCAGCAGAACCTGAAATGGCCTAAGCCTCAAATCCAAAGAAAAGGCCCGTATACACCGGGCCTTTTTTCTGTTCAGCCGATCATCCGATCTCGTTCCGCCTGCTCCTGATAATGCCGTTTCAGCCGTTGCAGGGCGATCCGCAGGACAATCTTGCCGGACCGCGCAGACCAACCCATTCGCTTTTCCGCCAGCTCCAACCCTTCCAGATAGCAGCAGCATCGCAACGCAACATCACTCAGACCCGGCCCCAAGTCGGATAAGGCACGTGCAACGCGGTCCTTCGCATCGGAAGCCCCCTTTCCACCATGGCTTTCACTGGCAAAACTGCTTCGACCACCTGTCGTCAGAAAACGATCCCAGTTCTGCGAAACCTGAGGGCCGATCTGTGCCAGCTCAAAATCTTCGCGCAAGCGCTCGCCGGCGCTGACGAGGGAGTCATCCAGAAACGGTTTTCCGTCACGATCCCGTCTGCGCGACAAAGCAATCAGCGGGCTTTCCGCAGCACTGTACCGAATGCGTTTGACCCGCTCGGCGGACCCGCCCGAAGGCTTGCCCTGAAAGCTACTCTGAGCTTCGGCAAAACCAAAGTCAGTCCCGGCACGCGCCTTGTTTTCTGCCTTGGCGATCAGATGGCTTAGCGCCGTTCGTCCCGCTGCGGAAATCCGATATCGCGAAATGCGTCCGGGACTGTCGCAGGTGATCCAGTCTTTCAAAGCCAGGGCCTGCGCGATCCTGCATTCTACGACTGCGGTTCTTGTAGCCCCGGCATTGCCGGTGTCGCGTACGACGACCGCCTTGTCCATTTCCTCGGCCACGGCAAGGACCGAACCCGTCTCGCTCAGGCGGCGCAACACACGCAGTGCCTCATTTTCAAATTCTTCTTCAGCCGCGTTTTCTGACCCGCTTGTCGGGCCGTCGGCGCACTCCGAAACTGAAAAATGCGTCTCTGCGAGCGATTGCAAAGCTGCATCCACCAATGGATCGTCGCGGCGCATTTCGATGCGTCGAATTTGTCTGAGGATAGTTGACGCATGGCACCCGGCTGATCGCGCGATATCGCGGATCGAGCGACCGGTCTCGGTATGAGCAAGGTATCTTTGCGCCCCTTCTGGAACCCATGCCGGAATGGTGAAAGCCATGTTGTTTTCCATAATAATTTGCCCTCGTCGACAAAACAAACTGCCACTTTTCGCCCTCGGAATGTGGGTTAACCAAATCTAACTAGAGGTCCATTCGTTACTCGTTCGTTAACCACACAAGGCAAGAACCAGATTTGATTCAAAAAGATAAACAGTCGTGAAACCATCGTTCGGGGAGACTCTGACCAAGGCAACACCCGCTTAAGTTGTGCAAAAACAGGATCCATCAATTTCCGATAAAGGGACACATAACATGCAGGACCTGATGACAATGATCGCAACCCTCCGCCGCCCACGCATGTTGGCGCGTGCTGCCAGATTCGGGGCGCGGGATTACAATCGGGACAGGCATCTGCAACGCATTCTGGGATACGGATCGCTGCCCGGTTCAGGTCAGGCGCTGCTGCGTTTGCTCGAGATGGAAAGAGAGGTAAATGAACAGCGAAAAGAAGATGATGCCGCCTACTCATTGGTGCGGCATCTGGATCTGCTTATAGCGCTGCTGGGTGAGGCGCAGCTGTATCAGGCCAGCCGCGCCTCGGTTCTTCAATAATCAGGAGAATGCGTCCGGCATGGAGGCCTTTTTCTCGGCGATATAGGCTTCCAGCGCCGCCGCGGTATCCGGGTCCATCTGCGGTTGCTGATAATTGGCCAGCAAATGTTCAACCCGCGCCGTGGCCAGAGCTCGCGTGTCACGCGCGCCCTCTTCCTGCCAGGTTTCATATGGTTTGTAGTCCAGCACTTCGGATTTCCAGAAGGATTCCTTGAAGTTGGCCTGCGTGTGGGCACAGCCGAGATAGTGACCACCCGGCCCTACTTCGCGGATTGCGTCCATGGCCTGCGCGTTTTCGTCATAAGCAACGCCCTTGGCCAGTGAATGCAGCACTCCCAACTGATCCGCATCCATGACGAACTTTTCGAAATCGGCAACCAGACCGCCTTCCAGCCAGCCGCAGGAATGCAGCATAAAGTTCACGCCCGAAAGCAGCCCCATGTTCAGCGAATTCGCTGTTTCGTAGGCCGCCTGCGCATCCGGCAGTTTCGAGCCGCAGAACGACCCGGCCGAGCGGTATGGCAGGTTTAGACGACGCGCCAGCTGGCCTGCACCATATGTGATATGCGCGGCTTCTGGTGTGCCGAAGGTGGGTGCGCCCGAGTTCATATCGATCGACGTCACGAACGCGCCGAAAATCGCGGGGGCACCCGGACGGATGATCTGGCTGTAGGCAACGCCGGCCATCACCTCGGCCAGAACCTGTGTCAAAGTACCAGCCACCGAGACCGGCGCCATCGCTCCACCCACGATGAAGGGCGAAATGATGCAGGCTTGATTGTTGCGCGCATAAACCTCCAACGAGCCCATCATCACATCGTCGAATGTCATCGGCGAGTTGATGTTGGTCAGCGAGGTCATCACGGTGTTTTCCTGCACGAACTCCTTGCCGAACAGGATTTCGCACATTTCAACCGAATCCTGCGCCCGGCTGGGATCGGTTACCGAGCCCATGAAAGGCTTGTCCGACAGGGTCATATGCGCCTTCAGCATGTCCAGATGGCGCTTGTTCACCGGAATGTCGGTCGGTTCGCACACCGTACCGCCCGAGTGGTGCAACCACTTGGACATGTAGGCAAGTTTCACGAACTTGTTGAAATCGTCCATGGTTGCATAGCGGCGCCCACCCTGTGCATCACGCACGAACGGAGGACCGTATACCGGGGCCAGAACCATGTTGCGGCCACCGATTACAACCGATTTTTCGGGGTTGCGGGCGTGCTGGGTAAACTGGCTGGGGGCTGTCTTGATCAGCTCACGCGCCAGACCACGCGGAATGCGCACACGCTCACCGTCGATATCTGCGCCCGCGTCACGCCACCGTTCCAAAGCTGCTGGATTGTCGACAAAGTTGACGCCGATTTCTTCCAACACGGTTTCAGCGTTGTTTTCGATAATCTCAAGCGCCTCTTCGTTGAGGATCTCGAAATTCGGAATGTTGCGTTCGATGTATTTCGCAGTCTCGATACGAACTGCGGTACGCTCGGCACGGCGGGCGGCGCCACCGCCACCTCTCGCCCTGCGCCGGGTGTTTGCCTCTGCCATGAGAAAATCCCGTCTGGTTGGTTAGATTGAGCGTTTTGATACAGGTTTGCCAGAACTCAAGCATAGGGATTGCGGCGCTCTGGGGGAAAAAGCGACATTGCCGCCCCACCGCGAACCAGGCGGTCAGTCAGGATCGGCCGCCAACGCTTTCTCCATGGTAAGGCCGCTACCCACCTGATCCGTCACTTTCCAGCCCATGTGCCGGTACATCGCAATCGTGTCTTTCATCATTTTATGAGTTCGCAACTTCAACTTGGATAGATTCCGCGCCTGTGCTTCTTCTTCGGCAAACTGCATCAATTGCCGCGCAACCCCCTGCCCTTGGGCTTCGGGCGCAACCGCAAGGTTGAACACCATGATTGCGTCGTCAACTTGGTCAAAAACGATGACCCCAACTATACCGCCAGATACCGCAAGCAAGACGCGATGGGTCTTGATGTCATCCGCGATTCCGGCAGTAACGTCAGGCAGATCCTCGATCCGGCTTATTGCATCTTCATAAGCATTTTCCAGACACCGCGTTACCTTATCCGCATCCACCACAGCAGCCGTTCTGAACTCTATCTTCGACATGGCACCTGATCTTTCCGCCGGTTTGACTCAGCTTTTGTACCAAATGACGCCATACCGCTTGCACATGCAAGGCTTGCAACTTATGAGCCGGTTATGACCCAGACATCCCACGACCGCCTTCTGATCATCGACTTCGGCAGCCAGGTTACGCAGCTTATCGCCCGCCGCCTGCGCGAGCTGAATGTCTATTGTGAAATTCACCCTTACCAGAATGTCACGATGGATTTCGTGCGGGAAATGGCGCCGCGCGCCGTGATTTTCTCGGGCGGTCCGGACAGCGTGACGCGCGAGGGCTCGCCCCGCGCCCCGCAAGAGATTTTTGACTATGGCGTTCCGATTCTGGGCATCTGCTATGGCCAGCAGGTGATGATGCATCAGCTTGGCGGCAAGGTCGAAAGCGGCCATGGCACAGCCGAGTTTGGTCGGGCATTTGTTACACCGAAAAGCAAACTGGATATCCTGGATGGCTGGTTCGCGGACGGCGCTGAACAAGTCTGGATGAGCCATGGCGACCATGTCAGTGAAATCGCACCTGGGTTCGAGGTATTCGGAACCTCGCCCAACGCACCTTATGCGATCACGGCCGATCCATCGCGGCACTTCTATGCCGTGCAGTTTCACCCCGAGGTACACCATACGCCAAAGGGCGCGAAACTGTATGAAAACTTCGTAAAGCTGGCCGGGTTCAAGGGCGACTGGACCATGGGTGCCTATCGCGAAGAGATGATCCGCAAGATCCGCGAACAAGTCGGAGACAAAAAGGTCATTTGCGGATTGTCCGGTGGCGTTGACAGCTCGGTTGCCGCGATCCTTATTCACGAAGCAATCGGGGATCAGCTGACTTGCGTCTTCGTCGATCATGGGCTGCTGCGCAAGAACGAGGCCGCGGAAGTTGTTGGCATGTTCCGGGACAACTACAACATTCAGTTGATCCACGCCGATGAATCCGAGCTGTTCCTTGGCGAACTGGAAGGTCAGAGCGACCCCGAGACCAAACGCAAAATCATCGGAAAGCTGTTCATCGACGTGTTCCAGAAACACGCCGATACCATCGACGGCGCCGAATTCCTGGCGCAGGGCACTCTCTATCCCGATGTGATCGAATCGGTGTCGTTCTCGGGCGGGCCTTCCGTAACGATCAAATCCCATCACAACGTGGGCGGCCTGCCGGAAAAGATGGGCTTGAAACTGGTCGAACCGCTGCGCGAATTGTTCAAGGACGAAGTCCGTGCCTTGGGTCGCGAGCTTGGTCTGCCGCAGAGCTTCATCGGGCGTCACCCCTTCCCCGGGCCGGGTCTGGCCATTCGCTGCCCCGGCGAGATCACCCGCGAAAAGCTGGAGATTCTGCGCGAGGCCGACGCGATCTACATCGATCAGATCCGCAAACACGGGCTTTATGATGACATCTGGCAGGCTTTCGTTGCCATCCTTCCCGTCCGCACCGTCGGCGTGATGGGCGACGGGCGCACCTATGACTATGCCTGTGCGCTGCGGGCCGTCACCTCGGTCGATGGGATGACCGCGGATTATTACCCGTTCAGCCATGAGTTCCTTGGCGAAACGGCAACCCGGATCATCAACGAGGTCAAGGGCATCAACCGATGCACATATGACATCACCTCGAAACCGCCCGGAACCATCGAGTGGGAATGATCCGGCAAACCGCAACGGCGTTCGACGCCAAAACGACCCGATCCCGGGAAATCTTGCCAAGCCGTGCCTGAAAATGTCGGGCACGACCTTGAACCTGACGCTTCATAAGCGTTTCAATGATTCAACGAATTCAATCTTTTTGATCGCGTAGCGAAAGCCCCGGTACCGGGGCCGTGACCGCGCGGCCAGGTCGGGGTGCGCACGTGAATCAGACACAAAAAAACACATTCAAAGCCGCCTTGTGGATGACCGGAGCCATCGCGTCCTTCTCCTCGATGGCGGTTGCCGGTCGCGAACTGAGCCTCGTGCACGACACGTTCGAGATCATGATGTACCGAAGCCTCGTGGGGTTTCTTGTTGTCGCCCTCGTACTTACGGCCACAGGCGGTTGGGTTCAGGTTTCCACGCAACGCCTGGGGTTGCACGCCCTGCGAAACACCCTGCATTTCACAGGGCAGAATCTTTGGTTCTATGCGGTCGCTGTTGCGCCTCTGGCGCAGGTATTCGCGCTGGAATTCACACAGCCGCTTTGGGTGATCCTGCTGTCGCCGCTGCTGCTGAACGAACGTCTGACGCCCCTTAAGATAACGGCAGCGCTTATCGGTTTTGCGGGCGTTCTGATTGTCACGCGCCCAGGCAGTGCGCCTTTGAGCCCTGGCCTTGCGACCGCAGCCGCGTCTGCGATTTTCTTCGCATTAACAACGATTACGACAAAAAACCTCACTCGTTTTGCCAGCATCGGGTGCATCGTTTTCTGGCTTACTTCCATGCAGGCGGTGCTTGGGGCCATCGCAGCCGGTTTTGATGGGCAGATTGCCTTGCCCACGGCGCAAACCGTTCCGTTTTTGGTTCTGGTCGGGTTGGCGGGGCTGCTGGCCCATTTCTGCATAACCAACGCATTGGCCATTGCCCCGGCAACAGTTGTGATCCCATTTGATTTTGCGAGGCTTCCCACGATCGCAGTGGTCGGAATGATCCTGTACCACGAACCCATAGACCACTGGGTCCTGATCGGGGCGGCGGTCATCTTTTCCGGTATTTTCCTGAATATTTGGTCTGAAAGCCGTAACAGTTTAGCAACAGTTGAAAACACTCGTCGCAATACGTAACGCACCGTCACCAGTTGACCTTAAAGTAACCAAAAAGAGAGTATCGCTCATCATCATACACGGGACAGGCGTTCATTACACTCAACCAAACGCCAGTGAAGCCCGCCATGGATTGTTAGGGAGGACAGAATGAAAAAAACACTTCTCGCGACCTGCGCTTTGTGCGTTGGAGCGACGGCAGGATATGCAGGCGGCCTAGATCGAAGCGGTCAGGGCATCAACCTGATCTTCGAAGAAGGATCAGCTGTTCAGTTCCGGTTGGGATACACCAATCCCAGCGTAACGGGCACCATGCCTGCTTTGGCCGGACCAAACATCGGGCAACCGGTCGATTCCGGAGAGGTTGCGAACGACTTTTTCACACCGCATCTGGGCTACAAAACGTCACTGACCGAAAAGCTCGATTTCGCGATCATGTATGACCAGCCCTTTGGCGCAGACATTGAATACGCAAACACCTACCCTCTTTCGATCAACCCTATTCCGGGTGGTCGTACTGATGTTTTGAGGGCTACAGCAGACACGGACGCCATTACGGCATTGCTGCGTTACAAATTCGATGGCGGGTTCAGCGCAATCGGCGGTATTCGAGCACAGCGTGTGAAGGCTTCTGTCACCGTCCCGCTTGCAGCAGGGTACCAGGTTGACACCGATGCCGACACTGCATTCGGCTACGTTATCGGGGTTGCATGGGAGAAACCGGAAATCGCAGCACGTGTGTCACTGACATACAACTCCAAGATCAGCCACGATCTATCACAAACAGAATCTCTGAACCCACCACCGTTCCCTCCGATTCCACCCGGGACCGTGGCCACCTTCAACACAAACAGCGAAATTGAGACGCCCCAGTCGATCAACCTGGACTTTCAAACGGGCGTCGCGCCTAAAACGCTGTTGTTTGGTTCTGTTCGTTGGGTCGACTGGCCACAGCTGGTGTACAACCCGCCAAACTACCCGCCGACCAGCAACCTTGTTGACTACGACGATGCGACCTTCACCTATTCGTTGGGCTTGGGGTATCAATTCTCGGAAGAGTTCAGCGGTGCTGTAACACTAGGCTATGAGTCTTCTCAGGGCACTCCTGTATCCAACCTCGGCCCGACTGATGGGTTCTGGAGCATTGGTCTGGGCGGAACATATTCGTTGGAGAATGCCAAAATTTCCGGTGGCGTACGCTACACTGACATCGGTGATGCAACGGCAGATGGCGCCTTTGGGCAAACAGCCACTTTCAGCGGCAACAGCGCCTGGAGTGTTGGGTTTCAGATCACTTACGCTCTGAACTAAATCCAAGGTGTTTTCATCTTAGGCTCCGCTGTTTCAGCGGGGTCTTTTTTATGCGCAGGTTTCGGGTCGTATATCTATCGAATGAATGAAATTGTGCGGCCATGAACACGCAAAAACACCTTTCTCGGCGCGCCTGGGTCGAACTTCTTCTTCTGGCCGTGATCTGGGGCGCATCCTTTGTGGCCATCCGGGTCGCTCTGGATTCCATTCCCGTTATGACATCGGTTTTGCACCGCACGTTCTGGGCGATGCTGGTGCTGTGGCTGGTGGCATGGGGCAAGGGGTTTACGCTGCCCCGTTCTCTGCGCATCTGGGGTGCTTTTCTGATCATGGGATTGCTGAACAATGTCATACCGTTCAGCTTGATGGCATGGGGTCAGCTTTACATCGACTCTGGGCTTACGGCCATTCTGAACGCGACCACGGCCATTTTTGGTGTTCTGGTTGCGGCTGTGTTTTTCAAGGATGAACGTTTGACACAAGCGCGCGTGATCGGTGTCGTCTTGGGCTTTCTCGGTGTCTCGATCACCATCGGACTAAAGACCTTCACGTCTTTCAGCCTGCAAAACACAGCGCAGCTAGCCGTGTTGGCCGGAACGCTCTCGTATGCTTTTGCTGCGGCTTGGGCACGGTATCATCTGTCTGACCTTCACCCCGTCGTCGCGGCCGCTGGCATGTTAACCGGCTCGACCCTGCTGATCCTGCCCCTGGCGCTGATGACGGACGGGGTGCCAACGCTTGCGCTGCCCGCGATCACTTGGGCTGCGATTGGCTATTACGCCATTGTGGCAACAGCAGGGGCATATCTTTTGTACTATCGAGTCCTGGCGATGGCGGGCAGCGGCAACCTGATGCTGGTGACGCTTGTAATCCCTCCTGTCGCCATCGTGCTTGGCGCAATTCTGCGGAACGAAGCGCTGCCTCCGAATGCCTATTTCGGCTTTGTTGTCCTTGCCATGGGTCTTCTGGTATTGAACCGAGCCGGCCGCCGTGATTGACGCCGTGCGCTGCCCGATTTAGCAAAGGCAAAAAAGGGACAGCACAAGATGATCTACAACTCAGCCGAAGACTGGCGCACGGCAAGCCGCAAGAAGGTGCTGTTCTTTGGTATGTCCGGTCTGGGCAAGACATATGTCTCGAACATTCTTCGGGACTCAGGGAACTGGTTTCACTACTCGATCGACTATCGCATCGGCACCCGGTACATGGGCGAATACATAACCGACAATGCAAAGGCCGAGGCGATGAAAGTCCCGTTCTTGCGTGACCTGCTCCTGTCGGATTCCATTTACATCGGTTCGAATATCTCGTTCGCGAATCTGACTCCGGTCGCAGCCTATCTGGGCAAACCGGGCAACCCTGCCCTTGGCGGATTGGAAATGCCGGAATACCGCCGCAGGCAGGAACAGTTTCGGCTGGCCGAAATACACGCCCTGCTGGATACCGAGTATTTCATCGACCGGGCCGAGCGATTGTACAAATACCCCCATTTCATCTGCGACACCGGTGGATCGATCTGCGAATGGGTAGACCCCGAAGATCCGAACGATCGGGTACTGTCCGAGCTTTCGCAACACACCCTGATGATCTGGCTGAAGGGAGATGAGGAACACACGGCAGAGCTTGTACGCCGTTTTGACAAAGCCCCAAAGCCGATGTCCTATCAGGCCGAATTCCTGACCAAGGCGTGGACAGATTATCTGGATCTGCAAGGCTGTTCGGAAGCGGATGTTGATCCCGATGATTTCGTCCGTTGGACCTATGCACAGGCCTTGGCGCACCGCCAGCCGCGTTACGAAGCCATGGCGAACAACTGGGGCGTGACGATTGCCGCCAACGACATCGGAAAAATCCGCGATGCCGCTGATTTCGATGAGTTGATCGAGCACACACTTGAGACCACGCGCAATAACGCCTAACTACCAGTTTTCACTGATCTCTTAGAAGCCTGACATATGCCCATCAAAATCCCATCGGAACTGCCTGCTTTTGACGTCCTGACCAAAGAGGGCGTCATGGTCATGGACGAAGATCAGGCAATGCGTCAGGACATCCGCCCGCTGCGCATCGGATTACTGAACCTGATGCCCAAGAAGATCCAGACCGAAAACCAGTTCGCGCGTCTGATCGGGGCAACCCCGTTGCAAATCGATCTGTCTTTGATCCGCATGACCGAACACCGGACCAAGAACACCGCCGCCGAGCATATGTCCGAATTCTATCGCCCGTTTCAGGAGATCAAGGATCAGAAATTCGACGGCCTGATCATCACCGGTGCCCCGATCGAACATCTGGAATTTCATGATGTCACCTATTGGGACGAAATCAGCGAGATCTTCGACTGGACCCAAACCAACGTGCATTCCACCTTTGGTGTGTGCTGGGGCGGGATGGCGATGATCAACCATTTTCACGGTGTCAAAAAGTACATGCTGGACGCAAAAGCCTTTGGGTGTTTCCGGCATCGCAACCTGGACCCGGCGTCTCCGTTCCTGCGCGGTTTCTCAGATGACTGTGTCATTCCGGTCAGCCGATGGACGGAAATGAAACAGGATGAAATCGATCGCGCACCCGGGCTGAGGACCCTGTTGGGCAGCGACGATGTCGGCCCCTGTCTGGTCGAAGATCCCGGCCATCGCGCGCTGTATATCTTCAATCACTTCGAATACGACAGTGATACGCTGAAACAGGAATATGATCGGGACGTCAGCAACGGCACGCCTATCAACGTGCCGATAAACTATTACCCCGATGATGATCCATCCAAAACGCCGCAGAACCGGTGGCGCAGTCACGCACATCTGCTGTACGGCAACTGGATCAACGAAATCTATCAGACCACGCCTTTCGACATGACAAAAATTGGCCACTAAAGTCCTGATATCCCTTGGCCTGGCCGTTCTGGGCCTTGTCATACTGACAACCTGGCGCAGCGCCCGGAACGAAGCGCTGGCCGAGGCGGCTTTCCCCCCCGAGGGTCGGATTCTGGATGTAGGCGGCATCGCCGTGCACGCCGTGGTCATGGGGGACGGCCCTGATGTCGTTCTGATCCATGGTTCCAGCGGGAACACGCGCGACATGACCTTTGCGCTGGCCCCCATTCTGGCCAGGTCATACCGCGTGATCGTTTTTGACCGACCGGGCCTGGGCTATTCCGAAAGCTTCAATCCGGATGGCGAAACCATCATTGAACAGGCGGATATCCTGCAACGGGCGGCGGCTCAGCTTGGTGCGGAAAAACCCATCGTGGCCGGGCAGAGCTATGGCGGATCGGTCTCGTTGGCCTGGGCCGTGACCCGACCCCAGAATATCTCGGCTCTGGTTCTGATCGCCCCGGCCGCTATCCCATGGGAAACGCCTTTGGATGGGTTCAACCGGCTTGCGTCAACCACGGCGGGCAATCTGCTGGCCTTGCCCTTGATCAGCTCTTTCGTGCCCGAGTGGTACGTCACACAGGTGTTGGACAAAGTTTTTGCACCGCAAACGGCGCCCGAAGGTTATGCGGATCATTTCGGGCCCGGGCTGACGATCCGGCGTGGCTCGATACATGCAAACGCCAAGCAACGCGCCAACCTGCTGGACGAAATTACCCGTCTGCAACCCAGATATGGCGAGATCTCCGTTCCGACGGAAATCATCCACGGAACGGCCGACGACACCGTTGGTCTTGAATGGCATTCTGAACGCCTGATCGAACAGATCCCCGGCGCCGAGTTGATCGAGCTACCGGGTGTCGGCCATATGCCACAGGTGGTCGCGGCGCCCGAGGTGGCCGCCGCGATAGATCGCGCGGCGCAGCGCGCGGGTTTGCGTTAACCCACGCTCTAATCCATAGTTAGATATGGATTTTATCGCGAGGTGACATATGGCCCGGTCAGGAAAAGGCTCTATCGAAAAGTATTTTCTGAAAGACGCGCCCAGATCTGTACGGGAAGAGATTCAAAACGCGAAAAAAGGCGATATTCTGAACCCGACCTACCCGTATTCCGAAAAAATGAAGACCAAGGATTATGAAGAGCAGATGGACCTGCTTCAGATCGAATTGGTCAAAATGCAATCCTGGGTCAAGGAAACCGACCAGCGGGTTGCCATCATTTTCGAAGGCCGCGATGCCGCCGGCAAAGGTGGCACCATCAAACGGTTTCGCGAAAACCTGAACCCGCGCGGCGCGCGCAACGTTGCGCTGGCCAAACCATCAGACGCCGAACGCAGCCAATGGTATTTTCAGCGCTACATCCCGCATCTGCCCGCCGCAGGAGAGATCGTGTTCTTTGATCGCAGCTGGTACAATCGAGGTGTCGTCGAGAATGTCTTTGGCTTCTGCACTCAGGAACAGCGTGAGAGGTTTTTCCGTCAGGTCCTGCCACTTGAAACGGGCCTGGTGAATGACGGCATCCATTTATTCAAGTTCTGGCTCAATGTCGGGCGCGCAGAACAACTGAACCGTTTTCTGGCGCGCGAAAACGATCCTTTGAAGCATTGGAAGCTCAGCGCGATCGACATCGCAGGGCTGAGCAAATGGGACGAATACACGCAGTCGATCTCGGAAACCCTGACCCGGTCGCATTCTGATGCCTGCCCGTGGACGATTGTGCGTTCTGACGACAAGAAACGCGCGCGGCTTGCGGCCATCCGAACGGTTCTGCATGCCTTGGACTATGATGAGAAGGACGAGAAGAGTATCGGCGAGATTGATGCCCGTATCTGCGGTGGCCCGGATATGTGGGAGGCGTAAATTGTCTCCCCGCCCTGCCCCGTCGATGCCTTCACGATCATGTATTGGACGACAATGCGTCGGTGGTCTATGTCCTTGTCTTCCAACACGCAATCAATGCAACTGAGGCCGGGATGACGAAACGCGGTTATCACCACGGAAACCTGAAGCAAGCCCTGATCGAGGCTGCCTTGTCCCTGATCGAAGACAAGGGCCCGACCGGTTTCACGCTGTCCGAGGCGGCCAAAACGGCCGGTGTCACGCCTGCCGCCGTCTACCGTCATTTTCAAGGGCGCGAGGACCTGATTGCCGAAGCCGCACGGCAGGGGTTTGAGATGTTCGCAGACCTGATGCAATACGCCTATGACGAGGGACAGCCTTCAGCCCTTGCCGCTTTTGAAGCAACGGGGCGTGCGTATCTGGCTTTTGCGCGCAAAAATCCCGGGCATTACATCGCCATGTTCGAAAGCGGGATTTCCCTGAACCGGACACCCGAATTGTCCTTGGCCGCCAATCGGGCGAAGGCCGTTCTTGAAAAAGCGGCCGCGGACCTGTCCCAGCATATTCCGCCTGACAAGCGCCCGCCCGCATCGATGTTCAGCGCCCATATCTGGGCGATGAGCCACGGCGTCGTCGAGCTGTACGCCCGAAATACCGGCGCAACTTCGCCTTTTCCTCCCGAAGATTTACTGGAAAGCGGTATCGGCATCTACCTGCGCGGTCTGGGTCTGATCCCTCAGGACGAGTGACGCGGTCAGAACGAACGGCTGCCCTGAGGCATACTCAAGCCCGATGTCACGTTGATAAGATCCATCTCACCCATCCCCTTGATATCAACGCACCCCAGATCCGAGACCTGAAACTCGTCAATCAAGGCATATTTCATCTCTTCCGGGGCCACGATGTTCATGGGGTTGGCAAAGACCTGCAACCGGGACGCGATGTTTACGGCAGGGCCAAACACGTCATAGACATATTTCTGAATGCCAACGACCGATCCAACCGCCGCGCCCATCCCCAATCCGATCCGCGCCTGCCACTTATGCGGATGGCTTTCGTTGCGGCGTTCGAGATAGCGCAGGAACCTTACCGCACAATGCGCCACGGCGGTCGCATGATCCGGTGTTGGATCGGGCATGCCTGACACGGCCAGATAAGCATCACCGATCGTTTTGATCCGCTCACACCCGAATTGTTCCACGATCCGGTCGAAAGCCGTGAAGATGTCGTTCAGTTCACTCAAGGTGACCGTCGGGTCGGTCTTGGCCGCAAAATCCGTGAACCCGACAAAATCCAGCATCACCACCGAAACCTGCTGATACAGCTGCGGTGTGACAACGCCGAACGTCTTGAATTCTTCATACACGGCTCGGGGCATCAGGTTCAGCAACAGGCGTTCCACTCTTTCCTTTTCGCGCTCAAGCTCTCGGGTGTTGCGCTCGACCATGGTGGAATAGCTGTCGATCATGCTTTCCAATTCGCGAATGCGAGTGATGTTCTGACATTCCACAATCAGCACCTGCTCGGACAAGCCATTGGCCAGTGAGACAGCGACTGCAAAGATCAAGGTCCTGCGTTTCGGCTTTATCTGCAATTCGACCGAGTACCGAAGGCCGGACTGCTTTACATCCTCCAGTTCCTTGGGGTCGAGATCCGGCAGAACGTCGCTTAAGGTGCTGCCCTTTTCAGGAGTGCCGAACCATTCCGTGAAAGGCCCGTTGTGAAACACGAATTGCAGGTCGGATGCGCGCACCACGGCGACGCCGACTCCGATCGCACGCAGCAATTGCTCGTTTATCGCCAGAATGCTCATGCCGCGTTCCGGGTGACTATGATCGAACGTTTGCCTTCGATTGCGGTCAGCGCAGTTTTGATGTCTCCGTCGGACATGCCATGCTGACTTAGCGCGTCGCCAAACAGCTCGGCCATGACGTCAAACTCATTGTGCGAAATGTTCAGATGCCGATGAACTGCTTCGATCCTGTCATCACTGAAAGATGCGGGCCCACCAATCAAGGACGAGACGAACTTGGTTTGATGGTCGATCAGGCGCGGCATATCAATGTCTTCGAAATGATGGCCGATCTCATCCGAATCCAGCGCCATTTCATAGAAGGTCATCACGACCCGGCTGATCGTTTTGAAACCGCCATATTTCTCATAAAGTGTCTGTGCCACACGAATACCCGCGCGTTACCAATCAATAACCCCACAACTTTATATCAAATCGATATTTTTGTTAACGCTTATGATTTTCTGGCCCAGACGGATCAAAAACCGTCTTGCTGAAAAGGAAAATCTGCCAGAGCACCGCTGAGGCCGAAGGGGATCTTTCATACGTTCTTTGGGTATGGGAAATGAAGGAAAGGCAACACTATCAGCGGGATTATCTTTTGACTGATCTTGAAGCACTCTGATGGGCTGGGCCGGATCAGCTTTGAACGCAAGCCAGCCCGCCCTTCTGGAAGAAAATTTCCTCTGGTTCCCCAAAATCCGCCGTTCAAAGAGAATTTGGTTTCAAAACGGCGTGTCCTCATGTTCACATGCAGGAAAACGGCACAACAATCGAAAGGACCCAAAGTGCAGGAACATGGATATGCGTCCGGGCGACTGAATCTTCCTTTTGTCGGAATATCGACCTTCGCAAAATCTCCATATGTCGAGAACTGGGACAGAATCGAGGCCGACGTTTGCGTGCTCGGCGCGCCGTTCGACTTTGGAACCCAATGGCGCCCCGGCGCGCGTTTTGGTCCTCGGGCCGTGCGAGAGGCATCGACCCTTTTCAGTTTTGGCCATGCCGGCGCCTATGATCATGAGGATGACGCGACCTATCTGGACAGTTCGGTTCGGATCGTCGACCTGGGCGATGCGGATATTGTCCACACCAAGACCGAGACGAGCCACAAGAACATAGCCTTTGGCGTGCAAAAAATTCTCGAGGCCGGGGCACTTCCGCTGGTGATTGGCGGTGATCACTCGGTCAACATCCCCTGCATTTCCGCATTTGAAAGCCACTGCGCTGAAAACGGCCCGATCCATGTTGTTCAAATCGATGCGCATTTGGACTTTGTGGATGAACGTCACGGCGTCACCAACGGGCACGGAAATCCCATGCGCCGCGCGATCGAGAAAGACTATGTTTCAGGGATGACCCAGCTGGGCATTCGAAACGTATCGTCCACCGCCAAGGAAGGGTATGACGACGCGAGTGCGCGCGGATCGGACATCCTGTCCGTGCGGCAGGTTCGCAGATTGGGAACAGGGGCTGTTCTTGACCGCATTCCCGAAGGCAAACGGTACTATGTAACGATCGATATCGATGCGTTCTGTCCCTCGATCGCGCCTGGAACCGGCACTCCGAGCCACGGAGGGTTCTTGTACTATGACGTTCTGGAAATCCTTCAGGGACTGGCGAAAAGGGGCGACGTGGTGGGCATCGATCTGGTCGAGGTGGCCCCCGCCTACGACCCCACTGAAAGCACTCAGATTCTGGCGGCACAGCTGCTGTTGAATTTTCTGGGTTTCATTTTTCACGAACGTGCCCGACGCGCGTAAAAGCGGGTGGAGCAGAAGCTCCACCCCAAACCTCAGGCGTCGATAATGTTGTGTCCCGGCCCGTAGGGGAAGCCTGTGATGTTTTCGGCTCCGTCTTCGCTCACAACCAGAATATCGTGTTCCCTGTAACCGCCTGCACCGGGCTGGCCTTCGGGGATCCACAGCATCGGCTCGATCGAGACCACCATGCCGGGTTCCAGCACTGTGTCGATGTCTTCACGGAGTTCCAAACCGGCTTCGCGACCATAGTAGTGGCTCAGAACACCGAACGAGTGCCCATAGCCGAAGGAACGATATTGAAGCAGGCCTTCGTCGGCAAAAAACCGGTTGATCTCGGCGGTGATACCGGAACAGGTGGCACCGGGTTTGATCAAGCTCAGGCCAAGTTCATGCGCGGCCACATTGGCCTTCCACAGGCGCAGACTGTCGGCATCCGGCTCGCCCAGGAACAGGGTCCGCTCCAAGGCGGTGTAATAGCCCGAGATCATCGGAAAGGTGTTCAGCGAAAGTATATCGCCTTTTTGCAACGCGCGTTTGGTGACCGGGTTATGCGCGCCGTCGGTGTTCAAACCCGATTGAAACCAAACCCATGTGTCGCGGTATTCGGCATCCGGATAGGCCCGCGCGATTTCCACTTCCATCGCGTCTCGACCAGCCATCGCGATTTCGATTTCGGTTGCTCCTTCGCGGATTGCGGCATGGATCGCAGCACCACCCACATCGGCCGTGCGCGCTCCTCCCTTGATCAATTCGATTTCTTCAGCGGATTTGATCATCCGCGCGGCCATGGTGTCGGCCGCGATGTCAACCAATTCTGGCTCGCCCAGCATGTTCAGCGCCGTGTCCCGCGCTGCAAGCGTCATGTGGTCGCCTTCGATGCCGATCCGCTTTGCATTCCCGATCAGGCTCGCAACTGCCCGCCAGTAGTTGTCGCGTTTCCAGTCAGTATAAATCACGTTGTCTTCAACCGACCGGCGCCAGGGTTGCCCGGCATCAATATTGGCCGAAACGGTGGTGCAGTTGTCTTGGGTTACAACACAGCCATAAGGGCGCCCGAACGCACAGTATAGAAAGCCCGAATAATAGGCGATATTCTGCATCGATGTCAGCAGCACCACCGGGATATCCCGCTTGGCCATAATCGCGCGCAGCTTGCCAAGACGGCGGTCATACTCAGATTTGCTGAAAGGCAACGGGGCTTTGTCGCCATTGTGGCAGGTGAAGAACTGAGGGCGGTTAGAAATGTCAGTCATCCTTGGTCTCTCATCTATGCCGGGCGTGCATCTCCCGGCCACATGTCCCGGCGTTCAGGACAGGCGGTCTCGGGGTCCGAGAGCCGATCACCTCCGTAGTCGCCGCGACGCCATCGCGGCAGAGATGAACAGGTGAACCGTTAGATCAGACGGTTTGCTGCGTCAAGCGGGCGAAAGACCTCGCAGACGCTCCGACCGGCGCCGCAACAGTTCGACCGTCGTCAGCAGGGCAATGGACAGGACCACGAGGATTGTCGCAACCGCCAGAATGGTTGGACTGATCTGTTCCCGCAGGCCGGTGAACATCTGCCACGGCAACGTCTTTTGCGATGAGGATCCCACAAACAAGACCACGACCACTTCGTCGAACGATGTGATGAAGGCAAACAGGCCGCCCGAGATTACGCCCGGCAATATCAACGGCATCTGTATCTTGAAGAAGGTCCGCACCGGCCCTGCGCCCATATTGGCTGCCGCCCGCGTCAGAGATCGATCAAAGCCCACCAGTGTTGCCGTCACGGTAATGATCACAAAGGGAATACCCAGCACTGCGTGGGCCAGGATAACTTTCAGATAGCCTACGAAGTTCTTGTTCATGCCCAGTGTTCCTTCGAGGAAACGCCCGATATCACTGTAGAAAAAGAACATACCCGTCGCCGAGATGATCAGCGGAACAATCATCGGCGAAATCAGAATTCCCATGATCGCACGGCGTCCGGGAACGTGAGACTGGCTGAGCCCGATCGCGGCCAGCGTTCCCAACGTTACCGAGATAACCGTCGCAATCGGCGCGATGATCAGCGAGTTCTTGAAGCTGCGCTGCCATTCGTTGTTGGTGAAGAAATCACGGTAGTGCTTCAGCGAATAGCCTTCGGGATCAAGCCGCAGCATCTCGGGCGTGAAGGTAAAGAAATCCTGCGCGTTGAAAGACAACGGCAACACCACCAGAATCGGCGTGATCAGGAACACGAAGATCGCACCACAGATCACGCGAAACAGGTAGTGATAGAAAACCTGCTGTGCCGTGAGATACGGCAGCAGCTTGCGCCGATACCGCCCCTCGTACAACCAATAGATAAACCAGGCGAAAAACCAGCCGCCGAGCAGGCCCAATACACCGCCCATCAGACCGGCCATTATGAAACCTATGACGCCGAACCCGATGATATTGATCCAGCGTGCGAGGTTTTCGTTCTTCACGATATTTATGTAGACCCAGGCCAGCCCCGCAATCAGGACGGCCCCGCCCAGTATGCCCAGAAGGACCGAACCATTTCCGGCCCCGACGAAAATGCCGGCAAATGCCCCGGCAAGTGCGACACTGGGCAAAACCATGGACATGGGTTTGCGGGATATCGGTGTCAGTGCTGCCATCTTGATTATCCCAACTTCACGTTATCGATGCCCACGATCTTGTCGTAGACCCAGTAGAGCAACAGCACGACCGCCAGAAGGATCGTACCCAAGGCCGCGGCCAGCCCCCAGTTCAGTGAGGACGAGATGTGATAGGCAATCCGGTTCGAGATGAAGACACCCTTTGTGCCGCCCACGATCTCGGGCGTGATGTAGTACCCAATCGCCAGAATGAACACGAGGATCGAACCGGCACCGATTCCGGGCACGGATTGCGGGAAGTAGATGCGCCAGAACGTCGTCCAATTCGTTGCACCCATGGATTTGGCCGCGCGTGTATAAGACGGCGGAATGGTCTGCATCACCGAATACATGGGCAGGATCATGAAGGGCAGCAGGATATGTGTCATCGCGACGATAGTGCCGATCTGGTTGTTGATTATGATAAGGCGAGCATCATCAGCGACCAGCCCCAGCCAAACGAGGGTATCGTTAATAACCCCCTGTTGCTGCAACATGACCTTCCAAGCGGAGGTTCGCACCAGAAGGGACGTCCAGAAGGGCAAAAGGACCAGTATCATCAACAGGTTAGATACCCGCATAGGCAGCGTCGCCAACAGATAACTGACAGGGTAAGCAAGCAGGATACAAGCACCCGTAATCACGAGCGACATGAACAGAGTACGTCCAAAGAGCTTTATCAGGATTTGCTTGTCTTCGGGTTGAGCCTGCGCGCCTTCCGGGGTTCTGCGCATGTCGACGGCATTCAGGAAGTAACCATTGGTAATCACAGGTGAGTGGGTCTTGATCACGCGCCAGGTTTGCGGATCTCCCCATCCGTCATGAATCTCGATCAATGCTTCCTTGAACGGCCCATCCGTTTCAGGATCCAGTTTTTTGATCTGGCGCCCAGACCTGCGGAACATCGAAGACATGCCAGTCTCTTCGTAGTTCAAACGCGAACCGAGCCTTGTGTGTTCTTTGTTGTCAATCGCGACGATCATGTCGCGGACAAAGGCCTCGTAAACATCCTCGCCCGGCAACTCACCCGACTGTTCGTCCCAGTTGTTCAGGGCTTCGACGGTCAAGGGAAGTGTGTCGGACACGATGCTGTTTTCAACGGACCGAAACAACATCGATGCAATGGGAACGATGAATGAAAACAGGACAAAAAGAAGAAGCGGCGCAATCAACATCAACGCCCGGAGCTTCTGCCTGCGTAGAGAGCGCGCCAGCGACTGCTTGAGCGGTGTTCCATCAGCGGCCAGCATGGGGCCCGCGTTTTGGGTGGCGTCAGTCATTGTTGTCCCTTGGCTTTTCCTGGGTCAGGGGCAGTTTCCCGCCCCTGACAGTGTCACCAATTCAAAACCGGCTTATTGCGCCAGCCACGCCTGGAATTTGGCGTCGATGTCGTCACGGTAATCCGCCCAGAACTCGTAATTGTACAGGAACGTGTTCTTGGCGTTTTCCGGATCGGTTGGCATATGGGGCGCCATATCGATACCCAGTTCGGCATGCTCACCCACCAGCGGAGCCGACGATGCACGGGCCGGGCCGTACGAGATGTACTTGGCCTGATCCGCCAGACGCTGGGTGTCGGTCGCAAAGCGGAGGTAATCCAGCGCGCGTTGCTTACGCTCTTCGCTCAGACCGGCGGGGATGATCCAGCCGTCAATATCGAACACCTGCGCATCCCACAGCATGGCGACGGGCTGGTTCTGCTCCTCGATCACGCTGAACAGACGACCGTTATAGGTCGAGCCCATGATGACCTCGCCGTCGGCCAGCAGCTGGGGTGTGTCCGCACCGGCGGACCACCAAACAACACTGTCTTTGATGGTGTCCAACTTGGCCAGAGCCTGATCCTGACCTTCCGGAGTGGCCAGAACGTCATAAACTTCGTCCTTGGGAACGCCGTCGCAGATCAGTGCCCATTCCATGTTGTTGATGGGGCGTTTCTCCAGCGAACGTTTGCCCGGATAGGTTTCCAGATCGAAGACGGCGCAGACGTCCGTCGGCGGCGTGTCACCAACCAAATCGGTGCGGTATCCGAACGTGGTCGAATACACGATGCTCGGGATGTAGCAATCGCTGACGATCAGATCACCGAAGTCTTCAGATGCCGGCGTGCCATCGGGCGCCGGGGCCAGCATCGCGTCATGGTCGATTTCCATCGCCAGACCTTCGTCGCACAAGCGGATCGCGTCAGACGCCACGACATCGACCACATCCCAGGTGATGTTCCCCGCTTCGTTCATCGCGCGCAGCTTGGCCACCGCCTCGTTCGAGCTGTCATCGTTAAGAATGGTGACGCCGGTCTTTTCCGAATAGGGCTCGTGATACGCCTTCAACTGCGATTTGGAATAGGCCCCGCCCCAGGAAACGATGGTCATTTCCTCGGCCGAAACACCACCCGCCGCAATGGCGACGGCGGCCGTTGTCAGAAGGGTTTTGGTTGCTTTCATGTGTAAATAACTCCCAGTTAGTCCCGTTTATATGTGTGGTCAGCTGATGCACGGGCCTTCATCAGCCGGTCCCTCTGATAGAGCTGTGCTTGTTTCGCGCAGCTTGGTCTATGCGTCGAGCGCACGACAATCCTGGGCCAGCCAGCCGATCTCGATCTCCTGACCGGGGGTCAGGCGGACGGCATCTGGCGCGTTCCGGGTCTTGACGATGAACTCATCATTTCCTGCAACGGACATGCGGAAACGGAATACGTCACCCATGTAGATGAATTCTTTGACAGTCGCTTTCAGCGTATGAGCATCGGCGTGCAAGCGATCCTTGTTGAATTCCACCCGCTCAGGCCGGATTGACACCTTTGTCCTTTCGCCCGGATTGTGAACGTTGATCGGAACCGCGTCGATCTCGGACCCATCGTCCAGCTGGACAAGGCATGTGTCGCCATCAATCGATTTAACGACACCTTCCAAAGTGTTGTTTTCCCCGATGAATTGGGCAACAAAGCTGTTTTCGGGTTCTTCATAAAGCTGATCAGGCGGTGCAAGCTGCTGGATGCGGCCATCGTCGAACACGGCCACACGATCCGACATCGTCAATGCTTCGGTCTGGTCGTGGGTCACATAAACCGTGGTGATTCCCAATTCGTGCGCAAGACGTGTGATTTCGAACTGCATATGCTCGCGCAGCTGTTTGTCCAGTGCGCCCAGTGGTTCATCCATCAACACCAGTTCGGGTTCGAAAACCAAGGCGCGCGCCAAGGCTATTCGTTGTTGCTGACCGCCAGACAACTGAGCCGGGCGCCGGCCTCCAAACGCCCCCATCTGAACCATGTCCAGGGCACGTTGTACCTTTTCATCCCGTTCAGACTTGCCCAACTTGCGGACTTCCAAGGGGAACGAGAGGTTTTCGGCCACTGTCATGTGGGGAAACAGGGCATAGTTCTGGAAGACCATGCCAATCCCACGCTTGTGTGGAGGGATATTGTTGATGGGCTTCCCATCAAGAAGGATTTCGCCATGAGTGGCGGTTTCGAATCCGGCAAGCATCATCAGGCAGGTTGTCTTTCCAGACCCGGACGGCCCGAGCATGGTCAGGAATTCGCCTTTTGGCATTGCAAGGTTGAGATCTTTGACGACGAGATTCTCGCCATCATAAGATTTTTGTACGCGTTGAAATTCAACAAACGCGGCATCGGTATTTGTGTCGGTCACAAGACCCCCTGTTGCGTCAAATGATTATCCGAGTGTTGCGGATTTCATTGATCTGTAGTCAGCAGTTAAGACCATGCAGTGGGCACTTGGCAACAATAGATGACGCTTTTGCGAATTTTCATGTCATTTCTGCTGTTTCAATCAGCAAGATTGAGGCGGCGCATATGCCATGCAAGGCTTTGATTACTTGAAAGAACTGGCTTACCGATCCGCTTGCGAATCTCAGGAATCGCTTCAATCGTGCGCAGGTTGGTACAGCTGAGGAAAACGGCCTCGACCGATGGATCAGATCCCAGTTTCGTCGCGGCCTCGATCACCGACTGCACAGAAATCCGAGCAACCTTTGCCTCTTCGGCCTGCCCGAATGTCCCGAAAACATCCATGGTTATCCCGTTTTCCGAAAACGCGGCACGCAGCGGTGCGTTGACCTCTTCGACATAAGGCGACAGCAACGCAAACCTGGACACCCCAAGATCCGCGGCGCAGGCCGTGGCCGCGCGCAAAGGGTTCGTAACCTCTTTTGTATTGCACGACTGTTTGACAAGTTCCTCCACACGTTTTGAACCAATGACGGAACTTGCGGACGTGCAGCCATAACCCACCACCTCGAAAGGACGCGCGCTGGGCAGCAACCCTGCCGCCGCCGGCAGGGCCTCTTCCATCTCGGCCAGACTTTCTGGTGTCACTTCAATGCCGCTGGGTATCCGTGTTACATACAACGGGTTTTTCCGGTCCGAGAAAATCTTGCCGAACTCCGGCTCAATCGTCTCGTCGACCTGAAGAACAATCAATCCAAGCGGCGGGGCTTGCGGGTCGTCCTCGTCAAGCGTGTATGGCACGTAGGTCATAGCTGGATCATCTCCGGCCCGATACGCGGGCTGATAAAGCGCGGAACATCGTCTGTTACGACGATGTTTTCTTCGTGAACCAAGATCTTGCCACCAACGGCAATGCCCGGCTCCAAGGTCAGCACCATGCCCGGCTCAAGAACGGTCTGGTCCGTCGGGATGAGCGACGGCCATTCGGTCAGCGACATTCCCAACCCATGCCCCAACCGACCGGCATCTGTGCCTTCGGACGCCTTGGTCAGCACCGTGTTCATGGCATGAAACAACTCTGCTGCGGTGGCGCCGGGGCGCGCGATTTCGAATGCAGCATCCGACGCCTCAATCAGCCTGGCGTAAGCAGATTTCACGTCCGGACTTGCCGGGCCGACAGACCAGTTGCGGTCGAAGTCACTGAAATAGCCATCCCAGACCAAGCCGGTGTCAAGCATCAGTACATCGCCAGCCTTCAAGGGGGACGACGACGCCGGAGAAATCACGTCAGAGTAACCGCCCTGCTCTGCCCCACCTGCGAGATACGGCACCCAGTCCGCGCCCTCTTCCAGACAGAGTATCTGGAAACCGCGAAATACTTCATCCAAAGGCACGCCAACCCGAGCAACCTCGGGAACCCGGGCGAAGGCCCGACCGGCTATGGCGCATGCGGTTTCGATTTTAGCTATTTCCGCCTCGGATTTGACCATGCGAAGTTGGCGCAAAATACCGTGATCTCCGGTGATGTGGCGCGAACCGAGCCTGTTTCGCAGGCGTTCAATATCCGACATGGGCATACGCGCGTGCGTCTCGTGACCATCGGGCATTCCGATACGGCCTTTGGGGGGTGTCAATTCCGTCAGGGTGTCCGTCAAAAGCGAGACGCCGTCATCCTGAAGATCGGGTGAGCTCCACGTTCGAATGTCATCGATCCAGGTTTGCCCCATCAACGAGGCGCCGATCGAGGGGATGACTGCAACCGGTTTACCAACCGCAGGCAGGATCAGGAACCAAGGACGGGTCGGGCTTTCCCAGAATCTGGTCAGGTATCCGGTAAAATAACGCACGTCGGTTTCCGTGGTCAGCAGCAGCGCCGACAGGCCAGCGGCATTCATCATCACCTGTGCGCGTTCGGTGCGCGCTGAGAATTCTGCTGGCTCGAACCCTCTCATCCGGCGACCTCAGAGGTGGGGCGCCGCATGCAGCCTGAAACGTGGAAATGACACCGCTTGAATGGCCCGATGCTTTGGCCCGTTCGGTGCGGATTGATATCGGTTTTCATGCAGCCCCCCTGAATTTTCGTTCGTTGACGTGAGCGGATCGGTAGGGTTCTGTCAACCAAAGTCTTTTGTTGACCGGAGGCGCCAATGACCCACTCTGATCCAGCCTTCAGCCGGGCGGAATATGATCGCCGTCTTGCCAAGACCCGAAAGGCGATGGCCGCAAAAGGAATTGATTGCCTTTTTGTCGAAGACCCTTCGAACATTGGATGGCTCACCGGGTATGAGGGCTGGTCTTTTTACGTTCACCAAGGTGCCTTGATCTTTCTTGACGCGGACCCGATCTGGTGGGGGCGCCGGCAGGATGCAAACGGTGCGCTGCGCACGGTGTGGATGGGGGACGATCGGGTTTTTGGATACGCGGATCACTTCGTGCAGTCGACCACACGACATCCAATGCAGGATCTGGCCAAACTTATTGCGGACTGCGGACACGGCCAAAGCCGCATTGGGGTGGAACTTGACAATTATTACTATTCGGCCAAAGCCCATATTACTCTGACGACGGAACTGCCCGGGGCAACCCTGATCGATGCAACGGCCTTGGTCAACTGGCAACGGGTCGTGAAATCTGACGAAGAAATCGCCCTGATGCGCAAGGCGGCCCGGATTTCAGAGTTTGTGACTGACGGCGTGCTTGAGCGCGTTGAACCCGGCCTGCGCAAGAACGAGCTGGTCGCACAGATTTACCATGACGCGATAACGGGCGTCGGTGATGACTGGGGGGATTACGCAGCCATCGTCCCACTTTTACCGTCAGGGTCAGACGCCGCCGCGCCGCATCTGACATGGAATGGAGATGTGTTCAAATCGGGCGAATGCACCTTCTTCGAGCTCTCCGGCTGCTACCGCCGATATCATGCTCCGTTCTGCCGGTCGGTATTTCTGGGTCAACCGCCTGATTATCTCAAAAGGGCTGAGGCGGCCTTGGTTGAAGGGTTGGAAGCGGGTCTGGAGGCTGCGCGCCCCGGCAATCGCGCAAAAGATATTGCCAAAGCGCTGGCGGCGCCTCTCGAACGTGCGGGGATCGAACGCGGCGCCCGCTGTGGTTATCCTGTCGGCCTCAGCTATCCTCCGGACTGGGGCGAACGCACGATCTCGCTGCGGGAAGAAGACAATACGATCCTCGAATCTGGCATGACATTTCACTTCATGCCCGGGCTCTGGATGGATGATTGGGGGCTTGCGATCACCGAATCCATCCTGATCACTGAAAACGGCCCCGCAGAGTGTCTGTGCAAACGACCACGCAAAGTATTCGTCAAGCCCTGAGTGGTGCACGAACGATCCTAGGCCCGCGCCTGATCAAACACGTATCTGTTCAAGCAACCAGTCACGAAACAATGCGGCCGCCGGATTGCTGGCGTCAGCTGAAAGATAATACCCTTCGTTGCAGTCGACAGTGCTGTCATGTGCGCTTTCGACAAGACCGGTTATCATCGCATGTTTCGCCAGAAACTCGCTGATCAGGGCAACCCCGCTGCCATGAACCGCCAATTGAAGCGCCATGCCGAACGTATCGACGAAAACGGCAGGCTGCCGCTGCACGCCCTGCTTGTCGAACCACGTCTTCCATCCGCTTGACGTGCCGACTGCCTCTATCAGGGGAAGGTCAAACGGATCCCCTGCAAGCGTCGGCGCCTTGAGAGCGACAAGCCTGTCAGGCCGCAAACGTTCGCCCCCCCTGCCCACTTGTTTTTCCGATCCGAACCTGACCTGAACGTCAGCTTGCGACGCGTTAAAATCGTCAGGCCAGATTGCGCTGAGCAGCCGCACGCTGATCTCTGGATTGCGGGTGGTGAAGTCCGCGAGGTTTGGGGCGATGACCCATTGCGCGACGCTGACAGATGTGGCCACTGTCAGGACATCTCCTGGTGCGCTAGCGTCGGCCCTTCCGGCGGCGGCGGCAAGCGCCTCAAGCGCACTGCCGACTTCGGGCAGCAGTTTCCGCCCTGCATCCGTCAGGGCCAGACTGCGCGGATGCCTTATGAAAAGCGCTGTCCCCAGACGCATCTCAAGGGATTTCACCTGCTGACTGACTGCCGATTGGGTCAGGCCGATTTCCTCGGCCGCTGCGGTAAAACTCAGGGTCCGGGCCGCCGCCTCGAAGGATCGGAACCAGGTCAGGGGGGGAAGTGATTTTGCCATTGATCAAGTTAGCCATTAATCTTTTTAATGCGAAAGCACATAATTCAATCATTTGTCAAAAACCACACCCGTTTCTACCTTTTCCCAGCGCGACAGGAGAGGTGTGATGAAGCCGGAAATACGCAAGATTGTAACCTACGACGAGGAAGTTCTTGTCGAGGGATTTCGCCCTGCGGAAATCCCATGGCGCATGTTCGCCGTGGCCGCAGTGATTACCAATCCCTGGGCGGGTCGATATGTCGAAGACCTCAAACCGGAAATCCACACATATGGCCCCATACTGGGAAAGATGATGACGGACCGCATGATCGCGTTGGCCAGCAGTGGCGACGCAATCGAAGCCTATGGAAAGGCAGCCGTCGTCGGATTGAATGGCGAGGTCGAGCACGCCTCGGGCATTATTCATACCCTTCGGTTCGGCAATCACTACCGGCAGGCGGTCAGCGCGAAATCCTATCTGGCTTTCACAAACACGCGCGGCCCCGCAAATGCGCCGATCATGGTGCCATTGATGGACAAAAACGATGCCGGGCGGCGGTCTCACTACCTGACCGTTCAATTCTCGATCCCGGACGCACCGCGCGACGACGAAATTGTGGTGGTACTGGGGGCGGCAACATCGGGCAGACCACATCACCGTATCGGCGACCGGTATCAGGATCTCAAGGATTTGGGTCATGACGTGGACAACCCGGCCGCGGTCTGAAATCGGCGGGCTGGCCGCCATCCAGGCAGGCACAGGTCCGGACATCCTGTTGCTGCACGGGGTTGGCCTGCGGGCCGAAGCCTGGGGTGCGCAGTTGGACGGTTTGGCGTCTGTAGCTCGACTGACAGCGCCGGACATGCCCGGTCACGGAGAAAGCCCACTGAGTTTTTTCGGCACGGAACTGTCGGAATACAGTGATGCTGCACACAACGTGCTTCGCGATCTGAACGGGCCCGTCCTTGTTGTCGGCCACTCGATGGGCGCAATGATCGCATTAGACCTTGCCACCAAGGCGCCCGACCGGATTTGCGGCGTCGTGGCAATGAATGCCGTTTTTGAACGCGGCGCAAAGGCCGCGCTGGCGGTTCAGGAACGAGCGGCGGGGCTGGATGGGGAAACACCGGTTGATCCAACCAGCACGCTGCGCCGGTGGTTTGGTGACATCGGTTCGCCTGAACGTGATGCCTGCCGCGAATGGCTGACGGCAATGGATCCGGCTGCTTACAAGCTGGCCTATTCGGTTTTTGCCCAAAGCCGAACTCCGCGGCGCGACGCGCTGGAGAAACTCGCCTGCCCCGCGCTGTTCATAACCGGCAGTCAGGAGCCGAACTCCACCCCAGACATGTCGCATAAAATGGCCGAAGTCACCCCGAACGGCCGCGCGCTGATCATCGATGGGGCGGCCCATATGATGCCGATGACCCATGCAAATCAGGTCAACGCCGCCATTTCCAGCTTTCAAAGCGAGGTGCAATCATGACCGAACTTGATCCCCGCGACCTTCGGCGGGCATTCGGCAAATTCATGACCGGCGTGACCGTCGTTACCACGCGCAGCGCCTCTGGCATGGCCCTGGGCTTCACGGCAAACTCCTTCACTTCGGTTTCGCTCGACCCGCCGCTGTTGATCGTCTGCCCCGGCAAGAACTTGTCTTCATACGGCGAATTCTCGACCTGCACCCATTTCACGGTGAGTGTTCTGGCCGAGGGGCAAGAGGATGTGTCCAATACCTTCGCCGGCTTCAAAGGTGACCGGTTCGCCAAAACCGACCATGATCTCGACGCGCGAGAGATCCCTTTGATCAACGGCGCGGTCGCAACATTTTCCTGCCGGACCCACCAAGTGATCGAGGCAGGAGACCATTGCGTTCTGATCGGACAAGTCGAAGCCTATTCCCACAACGACCACCCGGCGCTGGGCTACGCGAACGGGCAGTACTTCAGCCTTGGCCTGGAACGCGGCGCACTTGAACCGACGGGGCGCAGGATCGTCTGTGGCGCAATCATCGAACACGAAGGCCGCGTGCTGCTTGAGAAAACGGATGCCGGTTTCAGGCCGCCGCAGGTCACATTGTCCGACCGGCGACAGTTGCGCGACAGCCTGTGGCAGGATCTGCATGATCGTGGCATCGACGCACGTCTTGGCGTCGTCTACTCGGTCTATGACGATGCCACAGCGCATCATGTCTACATATTGGGCAATGCGCCGGAACTTCCCAAACACGGCAAGCTTGAGGCCGTCGCGATTGAAGACCTGGCAACCCTTTCCTACACGACGACGCCAATCACCACCATGATTTCCCGTTTCGCGCTGGAAAGCCGGACCCGCGACTTCTCACTGTATCTGGGCAGTGCGCAGCTAGGCGACGTGCACAGCTTTTCTGAAAGGACCTGATGGATGGAGTTTTCCCTTTTTGCACACATGGAACGGCTGAGCCCCGATCAACCCCATGAGAAGCTGTATGAAGAGTTCATCGCGCTGTGTAAAATGGCCGATGAGGCGGGAATGCGTGCCGTCTGGACCGGCGAGCACCACGGGATGGACTTTACGATCGCGCCCAACCCTTTGATGTCTTTGGTGGATATCGCACATCACACCAAGAACGTACGGCTTGGCACGGGTACAGTTGTTGCACCGTTCTGGCATCCGATCAAACTGGCGGGCGAAACGGCTGCGGCAGACCTGATGACAGGCGGCCGTATCGAGCTGGGCATCGCCCGCGGCGCCTATTCGTATGAATATGAACGGATGATGCCGGGAATGGATGCATGGGATGCTGGCCAGCGCATGCGAGAAATCGCGCCACTTTTGCCCCGGCTGTGGGAGGGTGACTGTGTCCATGATGGAGAATATTTCAAATTCCCCGCCACCACCTCGGCCCCCAAACCCGTGCAACCCGGCGGGCCGCCCATCTGGATCGCGGCGCGGGATCCGAACAGTCATGAATTCGGTGTGCAAAACGGCTTTAACATTCAGGTCACACCGCTCTGGCAGGGCATGCATGAGATTGAAACGCTGATGGGGCGCTTTGAAGATGCATGCGCAAACCATGAGGGGCCGCGCCCCAAGATCATGCTGCTACATCACACTTACGTTGGCAGCGACGATGGTGATCTGGGTCAGGCCGCTCGGGAATTGTCGCGCTTCTACAACTACTTCGGGGCCTGGTTTCAAAACAAGCGGCCGGTCCGGCAGGGCTTGATCCAGACTTTGACGGACAAAGAGATGGCGGCCAACACGATGATGGCACCGGAAAACCTGGCGCGCGATCTGACTGTCGGAACCCCGGATGGGGTCACGGAACGTCTGAAACGTTATGAAGATCTGGGCTATGATGAGTATTCGTTCTGGATAGACAGCGGTATGAGTTTCGAACGCAAACGCGCATCGCTGGCCCGTTTCATCGACGACGTCATGCCAAAGTTTCAGTGAGGATCGATGATGCATCAGAAACCACATTTCCAGCTTTACATCGACGGCGCGTGGACCGAAGGGGCGCGCGGGCAAGTGATGCATTCGCAAAACCCGGCGACGGGCCAAGACTGGTCCAGTTTCGCCTGTGCCGCATCCGAAGACGTTGACCGCGCCGTGTCCGCCGCGCGACGGTCACTTGATGATCCCGCGTGGCGCGACATGACGCAAACCGCACGCGGCAAACTGTTGTTCAAACTTGCCCAGCTGATCGAGGAAAACGCCGGACACCTGGGCCAGCTTGAGACCACAGACAGCGGCAAACTGCTTGCCGAAACCGCAAGCCAAACAGCCTATGTCGGTGACTATTATCGATATTATGCGGGGCTTGCGGACAAGATCGAAGGGGCGGTACTTCCGATCGACAAACCGGACATGCACGTCTTCACCAAACGCGAACCGATTGGCGTGGTGGTCGCAATCGTCCCCTGGAACGCTCAGATGTTCCTGACCGCGACCAAGCTTGGCCCCGCGATAGCGGCAGGCTGTTCGGTCGTGCTGAAGGCCTCTGAAATTGCACCCGCTCCGATGCTGGAGTTCGCACGGCTGATCGATGAAGCCGGCTTTCCGCCCGGTGTCGTCTCTGTCATTACGGGGGATGCCGAAAACTGCGCCATCCCGCTTACGCGTCACCCGGACGTGGACCGGATCGCATTCACCGGCGGCCCGGAAACAGCGCGCCATGTCGTGCGCAATTCGGCTGAGAACTTTGCGGTGACTACTTTGGAACTGGGCGGGAAATCCCCGATCATCGTTTTTGATGATGCCAATCTGGATGGCGCGGCCAATGGTTTGATTGCGGGAAACTTCGGCGCCTCGGGTCAAAGCTGCGTGGCCGGCTCGCGGGGGTTGATACATCGCCCGGTACTGGAAGCGCTTGTTGACAAGATCGAACAGAAGATGAAAGGCGTCGCAATCGGCGACCCATTGGAAACGGCCACCCATATTGGCCCGCTTTGCACCACAGCTCAGGTGGACAGAATTCAGGCGACTTTGGCGAAAGCCAAAGAACAAGGCGCACGCATCCGCTTCGGGGGAAACCCTCTGGACCGGCCGGGCAACTTCATGGCCCCTACGCTGGTGGAATGTTCGAGTTCAGAGACCGAGACGCTGAAGGTCGAAATGTTCGGCCCCGTGATGTCTCTGCTGCCATTCGATACGGAAGAAGAAGCGATCGCATTGGCCAACGACTCGCAGTTCGGGCTTGGATCCGGCGTTTTCACTGAAAATGTCGCCCGCGCCCATCGGGTTTCATCCCGCCTGAAATCGGGAATTTGTTGGATCAACACGTATCGCGCAGTGTCCCCGATCGCTCCGTTTGGAGGCTACAATCAATCCGGCTATGGCAGAGAAGCCGGGATCGAGGCCATTCACGATTACACAAGGACCAAAACCGTCTGGCTGAATACGTCGGAACAGCCAATGTCGAACCCGTTCGTCATGCGGTAGCCAGCACGGGGCGCTTTCGACACCCGAGGAACTGCCGGAGCATCGTTTCATCGCATGGCTGGCGCGGGCCCTGGCATCATCCCCAGTGCGCCAGATATATCGCTCGACGCCGAGGTCTTGCTGTCTGATCAGGCACTCTTCCGTGCTGGTCGGTATCCGGAGCAGGCGCTTCGGATAGGTGTGATACTGAGCGCGAACGGCAGCCAGACGCTCATCCCATTGGCGCAGCACTTCTTCCTTCGCGTCGGAAACATAGCGCAGGACCGTTTCCGCCATCCACGTCGCGGCGTGCGCCTGTAGGCCCGAGGGCCATTCTCTGAAAGTCGAGTGCCATCGTTAAACCCTTTTGAGACAGAAAGAAAAAGGCCCCGCTAGGGACCTGATATCGGGTTCGCGATTGGTAAGTGGCGGAGAGACAGGGATTCGAACCCTGGAGACGGTTTCCCGCCTACACACTTTCCAGGCGTGCGCCTTCGACCACTCGGCCACCTCTCCGTGCCGGCGATATTTGGACGAATGCTGTCGGATTTGCAAGGCCTCAATTCGACGAATTCAGGGGAATAGCGCAATTTAATCAATGCGCCCACCGAGGGGTGATCAACGGTCAACACGTGCCGCGTTTGGGCCACTCATGTCTCATCACTGGCACCCAGGTCCATATCCGCCTCGGTCAAATCCGCCGGAGTCTCTGCGACTTTGCGTGGCTCATCCTGCACAGAAACGGAAGGCTCCTGCTTGCTCGGGTTAGATGCCCGCAGGGTTTCGGGATTTCGCAACCAGACATCACGTTGTGCGAACGGGATCTCGATCCCTGCTTCCGAGAATCTGCGGTTGATTTCATGGTTCATGTCAGATTTTACCGACAGAGCCCAATTCACATCCCGCAGGATCGCCCGTATTTCGAAGTCCAAGGAATCTGCGCCGAACCCCTGGAACACAACGCTTGGCGCCGGGTTGGCCAAAACCATCGGATGGTTGTTGGCGATTTCGCCCAGAATGGTTTCGACCTGGCGCGTGTCAGTTCCGTATGCAACACCCACCGGAACGATCACCCGCCCGATCGTGTTGCCGCGGGTATAGTTTGTTACAACACCGCTGATCAGGTCAGAGTTCGGAACGATAACATCCGTCCTGTCGAACGTCTCGACCCGGGTCGAACGAACGGAAATGTCCTTAACATATCCCATCATGCCATTCACATCGATCCAATCCCCCTTGGAAATCGGACGCTCGACCAAAAGGATGATGCCAGAAACGAAGTTCGACACGATTGTCTGCAAACCAAAGCCGATGCCAACAGACAGCGCGCCAGCGACGATCGCCAGCGATGACAGATCAAATCCGGCCACCATGATTGCGACCAACGCGGCAAGAAATATGCCAACGTATCCCGAACCCGCGACAATCGCGTTTTGGCCACCCGGATCGATGTTGGTTTTCGGCAGAAGCGAATTGCGCAGCCCGCTTTGCAACAGACGCGTCAGCGTATAACCGATTGCAAACACGGCAACAAAGGTCAGAAAGTTGCTGGGCGAAATTGTGACGCCACCGATATCAAAACCAAGCAGCAGGCGCGACCATGCTTCCAGCAGATCGGTTTCCCGCGCACCCCAATAGATCGCCAGAATGGGAAGCGCCAAGATGGCCAATGCAAACCCGACCAGTACGGAAAAAAGCGAATCCCCCGCGGCTTCGCCCTGCCCGGTGACCCAGCCGTAAATCTGACTGATGAACCGTTGCAGGATGACCAAGGCCCCGATCAGTACCAATGTCTTGACGGCAGGAAACACGATGGCTTCGGCCGCATTGGTGTATCCGAAAATCGCCAGCAAGGGAGACACGATGCCCAAAAGGAACAAAGCCCGGCGCAGGAATTCGACCAATTGGCTGAACCCTGCGGAACGGGTCGAGGCAACCTGATCCGGTGGCCCGTCCGTTGTTCGAATCTGGCGTATCCGCAACAACAACAAAGCCGTTGCGACAATGACCGGGAAACTGACCACGGCGCGAGTCGCGTCGGAGATGTTTTCGATCCGTTCGAACAGCAACGCCAATTCGTGCAGAACCAGCATCAGGGCGAGCAGATCGATATACACGCGCAGTTCGGTGATGCGCGCAGCGGACAGACGTTTGAACCCTTGCGACGCGCCGATCACGTATACTTGGCGACCAATCCAGTCATAGAAAAATACGATCGCTGCCCAATACGGAATATTCTGAAGCAAAAGGCTGCCCCGCAGACCCGGAACCCCGGTGAGACTGATCGCCGTAACCACGGCCACCACACCGATCCATGGCAACAGAATTCGCAGCAGTGAGATTACGAACGACCAGACCCCCGTCCCGGCCCCGCCGAGCAACCTCAGGTAGTCGCCTCCAAGTTCGGACCACCGTTTTCCAAAGATCAGCAGCACGGCTGAAATGATCAGAAGTATGAAGATTGCGAGACCACGAGCGCGAATTTGCTCGCGCACGACATCTGAACGCAAGTTCGTGATCGTTTCATTTGCCAGGCTTTGAACGGCCTCTTTGACATCCACCCATGCCGGTCCCCAATGCGCCGGGTTGATCGGTGACGGGCCCTGTTCGAAGAACTCTTTTTTCTGCCGCGCGCGAATGATCCGATCAATTTCGCTGATCAGCCCGTTCGCACGGCTATACGCCTCTTCGGATATGATGCGCGGCACACGCAGACTGTTGAGCTGATCCTCAAGATGCGTGCGAAGCTTGGCTATGTCTTCAGGCTCGGTCGTGTCCCCTTCGGGTTTGGGGCCCAACGCTTTTAACTGGCTTTCCAGCGTCGTTATGCGGTCGGTATTTGCCCCACGAGCCCGATTGAAGTCTTCCCTGTAACCACTTATTTCCGAGCGCAAATTCTCTAGCGCGGCGTCAGAGGCGCGGTTCGCCTCGATAACGGCTTCGGCGCGGTTCGCGGTTTTCACCCAACCTTGGTAATATTCACTTTGCCGATCCGTCAGCTGCGCGACAGCGCTATTCGAAAAGCCGACTAAGCACAGGAATAGCAGGGTCAGAAACAGGCGGACCCGTCCAAGCATCACACGTCCTCGAAAACGCCGGGAATGCTACGCGGTGCCTCAGTCATCCAATCCGGAACCGGAAGCTCTTTTTCACGCAGGAACTCGGGGTTGAACAGCTTGGATTGATACCTTGTGCCATAATCGCACAGGATAGTCACAATGGTATGACCCGGTCCCATTTCCTTGGCCAGACGCACCGCCCCTGCCATGTTGATTGCGGTCGACCCGCCCATGACCAGGCCTTCTTCGCGCAGAAGATCAAAGATGTAGGGCAGCGCTTCGTTATCGGTGATCTGATAAGAAAAATCCGGCGTGAACCCTTCCAGGTTTTTGGTGATACGCACCTGCCCGATACCTTCGGCGATCGACCCACCTTCCATCGCGATCTCGCCTGTCGTGTAATACGAATACAGGCCAGCCCCCATGGGATCGGCAAGACCGATCTTGACGCCCTTGGGTTGCAAAACCTGGGCAACGCCTGCCAATGTCCCACCCGAACCGACTGCGCTGACGAACCCGTCAACCTTGCCGTCTGTCTGCTCCCAGATCTCGGGCCCCGTGGTTTCCACATGTGCCTGGCGATTCGCCACATTGTCGAACTGGTTGGCCCAGATTGCGCCATTGGGTTCTGTCTGCGCCAGTTCCTCGGCCAGACGGCGGGAATAGTGCACGAAATTATTGGGGTTGCGATACGGGGCCGCGGGTACCTGAACCAACTGTGCGCCCGCCAGACGCAGCATATCCTTCTTCTCTTCCGATTGGGTCTCGGGGATAACGATAACCGTTTTGAACCCCATCGACGCACCGACCAGGGCCAGGCCAATACCGGTGTTGCCAGCGGTGCCTTCCACGATGGTGCCGCCCGGTTTCAGATCCCCACGCGCGATGGCATCTTTGATGATAAACAGAGCAGCACGATCCTTTACCGACTGCCCAGGGTTCATGAACTCGGCTTTGCCAAGAATCTCGCATCCAGTCTCTTCGCTGATGCGGCGCAGCCGGATCAACGGTGTTTTTCCTACTGCGTCAGCAAGATCTCGTGCAATGCGCATGGTGGCCCCTTGTCATTTGGTATCTTCGAAGATTTACAGGCGCACTGCCGGGACCACAAGCGCGATAGTCACGCGCGCAAACGATCCCGATGGCGGGCCAGCCAGTAAGCCAGAGACACCAGCTGCAAATCCTTGAAAAGATGACGGTCTGTCATATCGATGAACGCGTCGAACGGCAGTATCCGACTGCGAATATCTTCGCCTTCTATATCAAGACCGCCGGTGATGGTTGTCTGGGTCAAGTTGCCAAGCCCGACGTAGAGATACATGAAACCCGTCGACGACCCGCTGGAGGAATACGCCCCGCCCGCATATTCCAGCCTGTCAAATCGAACTCCGGCTTCCTCCATGGCTTCGCGATGTGCCGTCTGTTCCGGCGTTTCGCCGGGGTCGATCATCCCGGCAACCGCTTCCCAAAGCCAGGGCTCTGGATCATCGATCAAAAACACCGGCGGTCTGAACTGCTCGACCAAAAGCACGGTGTCGCGGATCGGGTCATAGGGCAGAACGGACACGGCGCTGCCCTGCATCAAACCGCCCCGGTGCAGCACCGGACCCATGCTGCCGTCATGCTGCCGGTGCTGAAGGTCTATTTCCTCCATCCCGAAATAGTCGACGTAAACGCGTTCGTGCCGGTGCACGATTACGTCTTCGGCTATGTTCCGCAGATCGCCGGTTCGCCGTTGCCTGGCCATGATCTTTGCCCAGGCACGGGTTTGAATGGCACGGACACTGCGCGCCATGGTTTTGGGATCGACTTTGCCGAAATAGGCCATTTCTTCTTCGGCGGCGAGCGCCGTAACCTCGCCCAATTTGTCCGCCCAGCCCTGCAACGACCACAACTCACCGGGTTGCCACGCGCCCGGGGTCGGAAAAAAGACCTGCGCCTGTGCTTCGCCCCCGTCCTCCAGAATGACCGTCAACGATTTCAGGTCATAGTCGAAGGATCCTTCGTAATAAGCCAGTCTGGCCAGATCATCGGAGGACAGGCCCTGCACCAGCAGACCTTCGGCAGCGGCGCCCTTGGCGGGCAGGATCATCGGGAAATCCTGCCCCTGAACCGCGTGAACCGCGTGATCGCACAGCTTGGCAGCGTGAAACGTTATTTCGCTCAGCGGACGGCCCAGGACACGCTGCAACAGCGGCAGATACCGCAACGTTCCATAGAAAAACAAATCAGACAAATTCAATCTCTCTTGTGACGAAACGATTCAGCGCCATTTGCGACTGGCCTGTTCCGTGGCCAGACCGGCGACAACGGCGCCTATTGCAAGCGTAACCAGAATTTCGGGATAGATCAGCTGCTTGCCATAATCGATTCCAATCGAAAAAATGGCCATCACAGCTTCGAACGGACCGCCATATCGATTGCGCATTGCAAGGTCGAACATGCGGTAGCACCCCTGCACGAACAGTGCCCAGAAAATCAGCGAAGCAACGCCGGTCAGGCCGTTGTTTATGCCCGCGGTCCAACCACGCCCAGCGCGCTTGCCCATGATTTTCCAACCACAGATCGCACCAAGAGCCATGTTCACATAAGTGAAGTAGCCATAGTCCTTACCCTCTTCGCCGTTTTCGATAACCATGCCTGAAACAAGAAAGGCCAGCACGACGAGACAAACAGCGGCGACGAGACGCGAGGCAGTGGGCATGTGACGGTCCGTGAGTTAACTTGGTTTTGCTATTGTGATCTGTGTCACATCGCAATTGCCCGTGTCAAAGGCCGCACCGCACGCAGTCAAATAATAATTCCACATGCGGCGGAAACGCTCATCAAACCCCATGTCCGAGATCTGATCCCATTTGTCGTTGAACGTTTCATACCAACGGCGCAGAGTCAGATCATAGCTTTTCCCGAATTCCTTCGAATGCACGACTTTCAACCCGGCCTGATCGATCTGCTGACGCAGGATGGTCGGCGACGGTAGCATCCCGCCGGGAAAGATATATTTCTGAATGAAATCAACGCCGTTCTTGTAAAAATCCCAGCGGTGATCACCCACCGTGATGATTTGCAAGGTTGCCTGGGCACCGGGCTTCAACCTCTCACGAACGGTTTCGAAATAGACCGGCCAGTACTTCTGACCCACGGCCTCGAACATTTCGATGGAAGCTATTCCGTCATAGACCCCGCGTTCATCCCGATAGTCTTGCAGCTTGAATTCAACCCGATCTGATAGACCAGCTTTTTCAATACGTTTCTTGGCGTACTTGAATTGCTCCTCACTGATGGTCAGGCCGGTGACACGCAAACCTCGTTCCTTTGCGGCATATTCCGCGAAGCCGCCCCAGCCACATCCGATCTCCAGTACATGGTCACCTGGTTTGGCACCCATCTCGTCCACAAGACTTGCGTATTTGGCGATCTGGGCCTTCTCGAGGCTTTCCTGCCCAGACACAAAAATCGCGCTGGAATAGGTCATCGTGTCATCCAGCCAAGAACTGTAAAATTCGTTACCCAGATCGTAGTGATACGAGATATTCTTCTTGGCTTGGGCCCTGTTGTTTCTGTGCAGCCAGAACCGCAGCCGTTCATAGGCCTGAACAAGAAACTGGCCCGTAAACCCGTCATAAACGGTCTCGGTTCCAAGATGCACAAGATCCATGAAAGATCGCAGATCGGGTGTACTCCAATGTCCGTCCAGATACGCATCGGAGAAACCCAGTTCTCCTTCGCGGATCAGGCGCGCAAAGACATCGTCGTCGTGAATATCGACCTGTGCCACCGGCCCGGCCTTTGCGCCTTCTGCGCGAAACGTGCGACCGTCGGGTAGTCTGATATCAAGACGCCCGGTTTCCATCCGGTTCAACATTTTAAAGACCTGGGTGAAATATCTGGGCAGGTCTTTTTGCCCTTCGGTCGTCGTCAGGATCATCCGCTCTCCCCTCTGCGGTACGCCCACAAAGCTAGGCGGCGAAATTGTTTCTGGCAAGTTTTCAGTTCCTTAGTGGGGTTTTCGGCTTTCATATGCGCGTAACGCGCGGGTCCGCCCTTCGGGCAATTCGACTATGGGTTTGGGGTAATCCGCATCCGGACGCAGCCCCCATGAACGCGGGACGGCATCAAAATACGACAAAGCGGATTGACTGGGTTCGGTGTAACCTTCAGCGATCCAGCGACGCGTAAAATTCCCGTCAGGATCGAATTTTTCGGCTTGCGTCTGGGGATTGAAAATCCGAAAAAACGGGGATGCATCGGGCCCAGATCCAGCAACCCACTGCCAGCCCATGGCATTGCAGGCCGGATCCCAGTCGATCAGGCAATCCTCGAACCATGTCATCCCTATTTTCCAATGAGTCATCAAGTGCTTGGTCAGATAGCTTGCGACAATCATCCTCGCCCGGTTGTGCATTCGACCCGTCACATACATTTGCCGCAGCCCGGCATCGACAACAGGTATTCCAGTTCTGGCCTGCCGCCACGCAGTGACTTCGGGATGGTCCGGATCAGTATTCCAGGGAAAACTGTCCCATTCAGGCTTCCAGTTGGAAGCCACCAGTTGGGGCGTGTGATACATCAGGTGATAGGCAAACTCGCGCCAGACGAGTTGACGTAGATAGGCATCGGCACCGGGTGTACCGGTCAATGCGGCCCTTTGGACCATATGCCAGACTGTACGCGGCCCAATTTCACCCAAAGACAGGTATTCCGACAGATTGGACGTTCCGTCCTGATCCAACCTGTCCCGGTTGTTGGAATAGTGAGAAATTCGCTCAAGAAACGCCTCTAGATGATCCAGAGCGGCCTGTTCGCCGGGTTTTACATGAGGGCGAACGACGGCCGCGCCCCTGTTCATGGCATTCCCCATCTGCCAATCGCTCAATTTGTCAGAAGCGGGCCACGACACCGGGGCCTGCAAATCGGCAACCCGCGCATTGGGAAATTGTACATCCCGCCCCTGAACCGCACGCCACATGGGTGTGTAGACCCTGAATGGATGCCCCGACTTGGTGGCGACGGTCCAGGGTTCGAAAAGAAGATGCCCGGCAAATGACTTTGCCGTCACTCCTTCTTTTGTAAGCACAGACTTGATCTTCCTGTCACGTTCGATTGAGGCCGGATCGTAAGCGCGGGACCAGAAGACGGAGGTTGCGCCGGTCTCGGCCACAACCCGCTGCACCTGTTCAAGCGCGGCGCCGCGTCGGAAAATAAGTCGGCTGCCCATATCTGCCAGTGACGCTTTGAAAGCCTCCAACCCCAAGCCCAACCGCCACTTCGGCGCGGCCCCCATCTGTTCGACCAGATGGTCATGAATAAACAAAGGTATGACCGGACGGCCACTTTCGGCCGCCGCAGTCAACGCGGGGTGGTCCGACAGACGCAAGTCCCGTCGAAACCACAAAATGATCGGAGCCTGCTGTTGCTTCACAATACGCCCTTGAGGTTTTTTGATTTCTACGCACCCTCAAGAGTAGTGGATCACAAAACGCGCTCAAGAGCCTCCAAAAGCTGATCAACTTCCTGCTTCGTGGTGTAATGGGTGAAGCTGACCCTCAAAACACCCTGCGCCGGGTCGACGCCCATCGCCTGCAAGGGGCACACCGCATAGAAGTCTCCGCCACCCGCCATGACACCGTATTGCGCCAGTTCCGCCGCAACCGGTTCAGCCGGACGGTTCAACGAAAGCGCGACGGTGGGCGCGCGCCGGCTGGCATCGGAAGGACCGATCAGGCGCACAGCGTTTCGATCCTTTACCGCATCCAGAACCGGTTGCAGCAACGACACTTCGTGTGATCGCATCAGATCGTGGACAAATACGCCCTGTTCCGCCGCGCCCGTCTCGGGCCCGCCATGGTGGGCGCAAAGCAGCTTAACATAATCCACCATGCCTGCACAGGCCGCAATCTGCGCGTGATCGGGGCCAGCCGGGGTGAACCGCTTGTAAAGGACGTCACCGTTGAAATAATGCGCCTGGTTGGGCAACAGCTCACCCAATGTGCGGCGGATGACCATGCACCCCTGATGCGGGCCATAGGTCTTGTAGGCAGAAAACAAATAGATATCCGGCCCCAGATCACCAACATTCGGAAATCCGTGCGGGGCGTAGGATACGCCGTCAACGCAGACAAACGCACCCGCCGCATGCGCAATAGCAGTGATCTCGGTGACCGGATTGATCTCGCCAACGACATTTGAGCAATGCGGGAAACAGACCAGACGCACTTTTTCGTCCAGCATGTTTTCCAGATCCTGAGGGTTCAGCGACCCGGTTTCGGGGTCGATCTGCCATTCCCTCACCTCTATCCCGGCCTCGACCAGACGACGCCATGGGCCAGAGTTGGCTTCGTGATCCTGATTGGTCACGACGATCGCCTCGCCGGGCTTCATCCATTGCCGGAACGCCTGCGCCAGGACATAGGTGTTCTGGGTGGTTGAAGGGCCAAAACTCAACTCATCCGTGTCGACTCCCAGAATTGCAGCCATACGCGCACGCGCCTCGTCCATTTCGGCACCCGCAAGGCGGCTGGCCTCATATGGGGCGTAAGGCTGAACCTTGCGCTGCGTGTAGAACCGCGTCAGCCGGTCGATTACTGGTTTGCAGGTGTAAGACCCACCTGCATTTTCGAAGAACGCCTGCCCTTGCAGGCTGCGTTCTGAAAAGGCCGGGAACTGCGCCCGAACGAAATCGATATCCAGAGATTTCATGCCTCATTGCTCCTTAGTTGTGCAGTCAGATCAATGAGATGCCCGCGCATGTTTCCGGACATCTCAGAAATCATGGCAGGTCTTCCAGCCCAGCCTGTGCTTGGGCCTTTGGCCGACGAAACACGGGGCAGCCCTTCGTCTTGGAAGGACAGCGATACTTAGACAGGGCCGTTCACAACCGTCAAGCCAAAGCAAAACAAAAAAGCCCCGGCTCGATGCCGGGGCTTTGAAAGCTTGCGGAATTGTCAGGCGACTCCTTTGGCTTCAACCCTGAACCTTGGTATAGGTCCCCTCGCCCGCGAGAATTCCGCGGAAGCCGCCGGGCTCATCAAGCCCAAAGACGATCAGGGGCAGATTGTTGTCGCGTGCCAGCGCGATGGCCGAAGCATCCATGACCCGCAACCGTTTGGCCAGCACGTCATCATAGGTCACGGTATCATAGCGTACGGCGTCAGCGTGTTCCGCTGGGTCTTTGTCATATACGCCATCCACTCCGTTCTTGCCCATGAAGATCGCCTCGCACGCCATTTCGTTGGCGCGCAGGGTGGCTGCGGTGTCTGTCGTGAAATACGGGTTGCCAGTACCGGCGGCGAAGATACAGACCCTCTTCTTCTCGAGGTGTCGAACAGCCCGGCGGCGGATATAGGGTTCGCACACCTCGTCCATGCGAATGGCCGATATCACGCGGGTGAACACTCCGATCTCTTCCAGTGCGGATTGCATCCCCAGCGCGTTCATCACCGTGGCCAACATGCCCATATAATCCGCCGTTGTCCGTTCCATGCCCTGGGCTGAACCGCTCAGGCCGCGAAAAATGTTTCCACCGCCGATGACCATGCAAATCTCAACGCCCAGATCGTGAACCGATTTCACTTCTTGCGCGATGCGTTGAACTGTTGGTGGGTGCAAGCCGAATCCTTGATCCCCCATCAATGCTTCGCCTGAGATTTTCAACATGACCCGATTGTACTTTGTTTTCGGGGTCTCGGCTGTTTCAGAAGAAGGGGAAAGGCTCATGTTGCGCTCCGGGCTGGCACGGGGTTAATTTCCGGCGCAAAATGAAGCAAAAGCTCCGCAGGTTCAATGCGGTTGGTGAGGATAGAGGCAACCGCGCATGACCCGGCGATCGACAGACCTGCTTTTTCGGCAACTGCCGCCTGTTCCGGACGACAAGCCGGTTCTGATCGCGGGGCCCACGGCGTCCGGGAAATCAGCACTGGCTCTGGAGATCGCCGAACGGCATGGCGGGGTTATCGTCAATGCGGATGCGAGTCAGGTTTATGACTGCTGGCGCGTCATCTCGGCCCGGCCGTCCGCCCAGGAAGAAGCCCGCGCGCCGCATCTGTTGTACGGGCACGTCGCCTATGATCAGGATTATTCTACCGGCCATTGGCTGCGAGAGGTCCTGCCTCTGTTAACGGGGCACCAGCGCCCGATCATTGTCGGTGGGACCGGATTGTATTTCTCGGCCCTGACCGAAGGCATGGCCCAAATTCCTGCGACGCCACCCGAAGTTCGGGCCGAGGCCGATCAGATGTACATGGTAGACCTTCTGGAGGGGGTCGATGCAGACACGCTTGCAAAGCTGGACATTCACAACCGTGCCCGCGTGCAACGCGCATGGGAGGTGCAGCGCGCCACAGGTCGCAGCCTGTTGTCGTGGCAAGCCGAGACACCCCCACCGGTACTTCGGCTGAACGAGACCCTGCCGATCGTTTTTGACGTTGATAAAGCATGGCTGCTGAACAGGATAGAACGCCGCTTTGACCAGATGCTGGAACAGGGCGCGATCGAGGAAGTGCGTGCCATGCAGGACCGGTTCGATCCCACCCTTCCGTCCTGCAAGGCCATAGGCGTGCCGGAACTCAGGGCATATCTGGACGGCGCGATGACTTTGGATCAGGCGCGCGAGCGCGCAACCATTGCGACGCGTCAATTCGCAAAGCGTCAACGCACCTGGTTTCGCGCCCGAATGAAGGCCTGGAATCACATCGATCCCACTAGGTGATACCCGGCACGTCTGACATTGCACAAGCAAGATGCCCCGCCAGCTCTCGAAGCTTACGAGAACTTAATGATTTACTGCGGTTTCCCTTAACAAACCAGGAAAACAATGGGTAAGTCGGCATCGTTTTGGGCTGCTGGAAGAAATGCGTCTTCACGACTTCAACGGATCGCGAATGTCGTTTTTGTACTACTTATGACGATTTCGAACATTGACCTTATCAGAAATCTGGTGCCGAATAACGACATGGGGATGAACAGAGTCCAAGAAACAAAATCCTTCACTCTGGCGACCGTAAGAAACCGGGTCGCGTAGAGCCATAATCAATCAACAAAATCAGTGTCACAGGGAGACATCCATGACGAATACCGTATCCACCGAAGACAAGGTGCACTGGGCGGCAGCGATGCACGCTCAGGAATACCGCGACGGCAAGCTAAGCCGAAGGGAATTCATGACGCGCGCAACCAGTCTTGGGGTTACTGCCGCAGCGGCCTATGGCATGATCGGATTGCCGACACCTGCTTTGGCCGAAACAGCAAAGCAGGAAGGCGGCACGCTGCGTGTGCAGCAGGAAGTCCGCGCCCTCAAAGATCCCAGAACCTATGACTGGTCGCAGATCGCAAACGTGACGCGCGGCACGCTGGAATATCTGGTCGAGTACAACTCGGACGGATCGTTCCGTGGCATGCTGCTGGAAAGCTGGGAAGTCAACGATGACGCAACCGAATACACTCTGAATGTCCGTCCGGGCGTCAAGTGGAACAACGGCGACGATTTCACGGCTGACGACGTTGCCCGCAACATTGCGCGCTGGTGCGACAAGAGCTCGGAAACGAACTCGATGGCGGGCCGCTTTGCAACCCTGATCGACGCGGATACCGGTCAGGCCGGTGAGGGTGTCATCGAAGTCGTCGACGCAACTACGGTCAAACTGAACCTGCCAAAGCCGGATATCACCCTTATTCCGGGCATGGCCGACTATCCCGGCGCGATTGTTCATAGCTCGTTCAGCGAGACTGACCTGCTGAACAATGTTGGAACCGGCCCCTATCTGATGGACGAACTTGAGGTTGGCGTAAAAGCCGTTCTGGTTCGCAACCCGGATCACACTTGGTGGGGTGAAGAAGTGTACGGCCGCCCTGCTCTGGACCGTATCGAGTACATCGACTACGGAACCGACCCTTCTGCCTGGTTGGCGGCGCTGGAATCCGACGAAGTCGACATGCTGTATGAATCGGTGGGTGAATTCATCGACGTGATGGACGGGCTTGGCTATGTGAAGTCAGAAGTGGTAACTGCCGCGACCATCGTTATTCGTCCCAACCAGCTGGCCGAGATCGACGGGCAAAAGCCTTATGCGGACAAACGTGTCCGGCAGGCCCTTCAGATGGCCGTAGACAATTCTGTTTGTCTGGAACTGGGCTATGGCGGTCGCGGAGCGCCGGCGGAAAACCATCACGTAGCACCGTTGCATCCGGAATATGCCGAGCTTCCACCGCAAAAGGTTGATCCCGCGGCAGCCAAGGCGCTGATGGACGAAGCCGGTTTTGGAGATTTCGAGCACGAGATCATCTCGATCGACGATGACTGGCGCCGCAACACCACAGATGCCGTTGCCGCGCAGCTGCGCGATGCCGGAATCAAGGTCAAGCGGACCGTTCTGCCGGGCAATACCTTCTGGAACGACTGGGCCAAGTACCCGTTCAGCTCGACCAACTGGAACCCGCGTCCGTTGGGTGTTCAGATTTGGGCGCTTGCTTATCGTACGGGCGAAGCCTGGAACGAGTTCGGCTATGCGAGCCCCGAGTTTGACGCCATTCTGGAAGAGGCGCTGGCCATTGCCGACGCGGACAAGCGTCGCGAAGTCATGGCGCGTGGCGAAGCACTGCTTCAGGAAGATGGGGTTACTATTCAGCCCTATTGGCGCTCGCTCTATCGCCACATGAAAGAGGGTCTTGTTGGAACCGACATGCATGTGACCTTCGAACACCATCACTACAAGTGGGGCTGGGCTGCCTAAGCACTGCAATCCACACACGAGGGGCGCCTGACACGGGCGCCCCTTTCCAGCCGCAGACTTGCCGACGCGGGGTCGGACGTCCGAGGCCAGAAAATGGTCCAATGATCTGCGGAATACCTGAACAACAGGGGCCACCATGGGACTATTCATCCTACGACGGTTCGGAGTGATGCTGCTTACGGCATTATGTCTGACATTCGTCGTCTTTTTCCTGACCAACCTATACCCGAACCTTGAAAAGCTGGCGAAAACGCAGGGCAACCAGCGTATGTCGGATGAGCAGGTCGAAGCCTGGTTGGAAAACCGCGGCTACTTGCAGCCGACACTCGTTAAATACGGCCAATGGTTGGGCGTGATGCCCGGGTTCCAGAATACACTGGAAGATGGCCAGTTCGTGGGAACCTGCACAAGACCCGGTTCGACTGCAGAGGACACGGCAAGATATTGTGGTGTTCTTCAGGGCGATTGGGGATACTCAACCGTTTTCAAGGAAGAAGTCGGAACCATCGTTGGCAAGCGCTTGGGCAACACAGGTTACCTGATGTTCTGGGTTTTGGTCCTGATGGTGCCATCTGCACTGATCGTTGGTGTACTGGCCGGGATGCGAGAGGGATCAGCCCTGGATCGATCATTGTCGACCTTCTCAATCATCACGACAGCGACACCGGAATACGTATCGGGCGTTATCTTCATCGCGATCTTCACCTCGTCCACCGTGGGGCTGAAATGGTTCAAGGGAACCGCGACGCAAGCGATGGAGAACCCGACATTCGAAAACTTCTTCCTGCCGGTTCTTACCATTGCGCTGTACGGTATGGGCTATATCGCCCGGATGACCCGCGCTTCGATGACCGAAGTGATGACGGCGCAATACATCCGGACCGCACGGCTGAAGGGTGTCTCGTTCCCGAACATCGTCATGAAACACGCCTTGCGCAACGCGTTGATCGCGCCGTTCACGGTTATCATGCTGCAGTTCCCATGGCTGCTGAACGGCGTGGTGATTGTTGAAACCCTGTTCAACTACAAGGGTTTCGGCTGGGCGCTGGTTCAGGCCGCTGGCAACAACGACATCCAGCTTCTGCTGGCGATCTCGGTCGTGTCGGTCTTCGTGGTTCTGATAACGCAGCTGATCTCGGATATCGGCTACGTTTACCTCAACCCGCGCATTCGCATTTCATAAGGAGGGTGAGATTATGGAACCACTAACCTGGACCGGCTCTATCGCCTTCCTGAACCCACTGCTGATGATCGCACTGGCAGCACTTTTCCTGTCGATCCTGGTCTGGATCATCGCCAGTATCTTTTTGCCTGAACAGCAGATTGTCGTGAACCCGGATGGATCCGTCAGTTCTGGCGGCGGTGTCCGTGGATTGATCCAGCTTGCGCTGCACTACAGTTTCCTTGCCAGCGTGGGATTGGCCGTGGCTTATCTGGTGCTGGGCATCCTGATGGGCACTGGCGCAGGGATCATCGGCGCCATTTCCCAGCAATTCCTGCCTGTATGGGTCGCGCTGATCATCATGTTCGCCATGTCCATCGCCTTCAAACGACGGTTGGGGTTGTACGGCAAACTGTATGACAGTCCCATCGGAATGATCGGCTTTGGCCTTGTGATGTTCTGGGTCTTTACCGGCATCTTCGGCGCGCTTGATCTGATCGTGACCCATGACCCTCTGACACAGATCTCTGGCATGAAGAACAAAGTGCCGGGAACGCCTCTGCCAAATCTGGAGGACGGCGAGTATGCCTGGTATCTTCTGGGCGGTGACAATCTGGCGCGTGACGTATTCAGCCGGATGGTCAAGGGGGCCTGGGTTGTGGTGCAAATTGCACCGCTGGCAACGATGTTCGCCTTCATGGTCGGCATTACGCTGGGGCTTCCCGCCGGTTACTATGGGGGCCGTTTTGATACATTCCTGTCCTTCCTCGCCAACCTGATCCTCGCCTTCCCGGTGATCCTGCTGTTCTACCTGCTGGTGACACCGGAGATCGTGGCGACCGGGGTGCCGAACTACATGGCGGCCGTACTGTTCGTGTTCCCGATCCTGTTCATCGGCGTATTGCTGAATTCACGCTATTACACGCGCCCGAATTTCCGTACGCCGTTGCTGATCGGTGTTCTGGGTGTTGCGATCTGGCTGTATCTGTCGCTGATTTCGACCGGTGGCTACATCATCAACACCGACGCCTACCGGATCTGGGGCCTGCCGACCTATCTGGACCTGTTCGATATCCCCGGCGGTATTCTGGTGGTGTTCGTCTCGGTGGTCTTCGTCAACTCGCCCACGGTCTTCCGTATCGTGCGCGGCCTGGCGCTGGATATCAAAACCCGAGATTACGTGGCTGCAGCCCAGACACGCGGCGAGGGGCCGTGGTACATCATGCTTTGGGAAATCCTGCCCAACGCACGCGGCCCCCTGATCGTCGATTTCTGTCTGCGCATCGGTTACACCACCATTCTTCTGGGGACTTTGGGCTTCTTCGGACTGGGCCTTCCGCCGGAAAGCCCGGACTGGGGATCCACGATCAACGAGGGGCGCAAGCTGCTGTCGATCTACCTGCACCCTGCCCTTCCTCCTGCCTTTGCACTGCTGTCGCTGGTTCTTGGTCTGAACCTGCTGGCTGACGGTCTTCGCGAGGAAAGCCTGAAGGACTGATGTGATCGAGGCCGGGGGGCCAGCCCCCCGGACCCCCCGGGATATTTTTGGCCAGATGAAGGGGATCCCCGCATTTGGTGAGGAGTAAGCAAAATGAGCAAAATGGCGGATTATGACGGCCCGATCCTGGAGATCGACAAGCTGTCCATCTCATTCTTTACCCGCCTGCGGGAAATCCCCGCCGTTATGGATTTCTCGGTCAGCGTAGAGCCCGGTGAAGCCGTGGGGCTGGTTGGTGAATCCGGTTGTGGCAAATCAACCGTGGCACTGGGCGTTATGCAGGATCTTGGCAAGAACGGTCGCATCGTCGGAGGCACGATAAAGTTCAAGGGCCGCGATCTGGCAGAGATGTCGGCCGAAGAACTGCGCGACATTCGCGGCAATGAAATCGCGATGATCTATCAGGAGCCGATGGCATCGCTGAATCCGGCGATGAAGATCGGCAAACAATTGATGGAAGTGCCGATGATCCACGAGGGGGTAAGTCAGGAAGAGGCTTATTCCCGTGCGCTGGAAGTGGTGACGGACGTTCGCCTGCCAGACCCCGAGCGGATGTTGAATTCGTTTCCGCACCAACTGTCGGGTGGTCAGCAGCAGCGGATCGTGATTGCGATGGCGCTGATGTCGAAACCGGCGCTGTTGATCCTGGACGAGCCGACAACGGCTCTGGACGTGACCGTCGAGGCCGCCGTGGTTGAACTGGTCAAGGATCTGGGCAAGAAATACGGCACCTCGATGTTGTTCATCTCGCACAATCTCGGGCTGGTTCTGGAAACCTGCGACCGTCTGTGCGTGATGTATTCGGGTGAAGCGGTCGAGCGTGGCTCGATCAAGGATGTGTTCGACGAGATGCAGCACCCTTATACACAGGCGCTGTTCCGTTCGATCCCGCTGCCGGGGGCTGACAAGAACACGCGTCCGCTGGTGGCTATTCCGGGGAACTTCCCATTGCCCCACGAGCGGCCTCCGGGTTGCAACTTCGGACCGCGCTGCGACTATTTCGAAGAGGGGCGCTGTGACGCGAAGGAAATCCTGATGGAGGCCGTTCCTGGAAATGACCGGCACCACACCCGCTGCCTTAAATTCCAGGAAATCGACTGGAACGCCCCACTTGCGCTGGCCGATCAGAAAGAAAAGGGTGAGATTGGCCGAACGGTTCTGAAAATGGACAACCTCAAGAAATATTACGAGGTTGCGGCAAATGCCTTGTTTGGCGGCGGTGAGAAGAAGGTTGTGAAGGCCAACGAAACGCTCAGCTTCGAGGCGCACGAATCCGAGACACTGGCCATCGTGGGGGAATCCGGCTGCGGCAAGTCCACCTTCGCCAAGGTGCTTATGGGATTGGAGACGGCCACAGACGGGCAGATCCTGCTGGACAACCGCAACATCGAACAGGTGCCCATCGAAGAACGCGATGCCAAGACGATCGGCGAAGTTCAGATGGTTTTCCAGAACCCGTTCGACACGCTGAATCCGTCGATGACCGTTGGCCGTCAGATCATCCGGGCGCTTGAAATCTTTGGTGTCGGAAACTCTGAAGCCGAGCGCAAGAAGCGGATGCTGGAGTTGCTTGATCTGGTGAAGCTGCCGCGCGCCTTTGCAGACAGGATGCCGCGACAGCTGTCCGGTGGTCAGAAACAGCGCGTGGGTATCGCGCGCGCCTTTGCCGGCGATGCACGTATCGTTGTGGCGGACGAACCCGTCTCGGCGCTGGATGTGTCGGTTCAGGCTGCCGTGACGGATCTGTTGATGGAGATACAGCGAAAGCACAAGACCACGCTGCTGTTCATCAGCCACGATCTGTCCATCGTGCGTTACCTCAGTGACCGGGTCATGGTGATGTATCTGGGCCATGTTGTGGAATTGGGCACCACGGATCAGGTCTTTGCCCCGCCCTATCACCCCTATACCGAGGCGCTGCTGAGCGCGGTTCCGATTGCGGATACCTCGATCGAAAAGCAGCATATCGTTCTGGAAGGCGATATTCCCTCGGCCATGAACCCGCCACCAGGCTGTCCGTTCCAGACGCGTTGCCGATGGAAATCCGAGGTGCCTGACGGTCGGTGCGAATCCCACGTGCCGCCGGTGCAGACGCTGGCGGATGGCCACCAGATCAAATGCCACCTGGCCGAAGATATTCTGGCCCGGATGGAGCCGGTGATCAAAGTCGCGGCGGAGTAAACCCGTTTCTGAACCTTGAGAAAGGGCCGGTCAGGAACCGGCCCTTTCTATTGGCGCCGCGGTTCGTGGGGAGACAGGCGGCGCTTGGGAGTGGCGTGAGTGGCGACCCCGGTAATTCGTCAGCCGGTCATGACGTTGTTGCCGAAATGCATGAATTCCTGGTTCATTCCTGCAATGCCACCGGCTTCAAGCAGAAGGCTGGCACTGTCGAGCATCTTGTAGCTCTGCTGAGCTTTCACCCAGTCGTCGGCAGATTGCAGAGTGGTCAGCGTGTAGGATGTGACCTCATTCAGGTAATGAGTGGGGATGATCACCTTGGGCTGGAGCTTGGATACGATGTCGTTGCCCTGATCGAAGCTGAGGATATGTTCCGAGCCATCAACCGGCAGCGTCAGAACATCCACCCGACCGATCGCGTCCCAGAACTCCTGTGGCGGGTTGTGGCGGTTGTCGCCCCAGATCAGCGTTCGAATGCCGCCGGTCTCGACCAGATAGACGACCATATCCATGTGGCCCACGTTGTTCGGCGGGCAGGCTTCCACACCGAACTCGGCCAGCGCATTGGTCCAGTCATACCATCCGGGCGCGACACAGGCGTGCTTGTCGGCAAAACCGGTGATCTTGATGTCTGCAAACTCGAACTTGCCCACCATGCGATCCAGCACCATGGTCGAACTTGGGCGTTCAATCGCATCGTGATCAAAATGGGCATGGGTCGACAGGGTGATATCCACCAAGATTTGCGGGAATTCGTTGCGGAACCAAAGCCCCCAAGCGCCCGACGGATCATCGCGCCAGGGATCAAACAGCACTGTTGCGCCATTGGGCGAGGTGATCTTGATCGCACAATGACCATAATAGTCGATGCCAACCGTCCCGGTGCTGGCCTGACCCGTTGCGCCTTGCAGATCTATCACGTGGTTGTTGTTGCCCGGCTGTAGCCACGCCTGAGACTGCGCCTGAGCCGGTCTCGCGCCCAGTACGGAAGTAGTCGCACCGACACCGGCAGCCCCCGCCGCCATAAAGAACGACCGGCGAGACAGCCCCGGCGCCAAATGATCCTTGTCCCCGTTCAGGATGGTTGGTTTCAGATCTTTGCGATCCATTTTTGCGTACCTCTCTGTTGGACATATGCAGGTTTTCCACACGTCCCAATCAAAGGTAACAAGCCAAGGCATCTTGGCTCAGACCGAAAAAATGGGGGCGGAATATGGGGGAAAACCCCATATTCCGTGTTCACGAAATCGAGAGCAAATGACTGCGCAGGTTCTTGCTGCGCCCTTCAAGGCCCAGCTTGCGGCGGATGTTGTTGCGGTGAAAATCGATTGTCGATGTTTCTCGGGACAGGGCCTTGGCGATGTCCTTGGTTGTTTTTCCAAACATGACCATCTGCGCAATCTCGATCTCCGTCGGGGTCATTGCTGCAAACGCATCCGTCAGTTTGTCCGACAATGAAGACGTGATCTCGTTCAGGTTCTTCTCGGCCAACTCAAGATAGACATACTGCGCTTCGTCCCCGGAAAGCTGCGTTCGAACCTTTTCCAGATAGGGCAGAACTCGGCCGCGCACCTGTTCGACAATTTCGTGATCGCGGTTTTTGCGTTCGTCATCCAGACTGGACAGCAGGACGCGCAGCGCCGTGTTGGTTTCCTGCAATTCACGGGTACGATCCGCGACACGGGTTTCAAGCTGCGCCAGTGTTTCGTTGAGTTTCTCTTCCAGCGCGCGGCGCAGGTAAACCTCTTGCAACAAAGCCAAATCCGACTCGACCATGCGTGCGAACTGCGCCAACCCTTCGCGGAACAACAAGGCACGCCGGTTCTGCTTTCGATCCAGAACACAAATCGTTCCGAACACCGATCCATCGGGCCATTTCAGCGGCAGGCCGATGTAAAATGTCATTCCATGTTCCAGATCGTCATTGTCGGCCCAATCCGGATCGCAGGCTGCATCCTCAACCACCAGTTCTCCGTCCCGTTGCAATACGCCCTGACAATAAAGTTTGGGATTCAACTGGAAACTCAAACCAACCGGATACGGGTTTTCGGGATGATCCGAGGTGATCAGCACCGCGTGATCCGGTGCGTCGGTTTTCATGATCAGGCTTGCGGGCACATCCGCCAATTCCGCGACCAGATCAACCAGTTGCTGCCAGTTAACCAGCGTTTCTTGCGGGATCTCAGGGTGGTCAACAGGCATCAGGCGACCTCACCAGTTGCTGGACGATACCCTTTCAGGTTAGTTGGACTGGTTGCGTCGGATCAAGAACCGGACGTTCTGCGCCGCGGCATCGGGTTTAACCGCCCCAGATAACCTTCACGTAGTTCTGGGTTTCCTTGTATGGCGGTATGCCGCCATGCTTTTCCACCGCTTTTGGGCCAGCATTGTAGGCGGCCAAAGCCAGTGGCCAGGATTTGAACTTGCGATACTGCCAGGACAGGTATCTGGCCCCACCTTCGAGATTCTGCTTGGGGTCATGCGGGTTGACCCCCAAAAGCTCGGCGGTCTGAGGCATCAATTGCGCCAATCCCAGAGCACCCTTGTGAGACTTCGCGTGCGGGTTCCATCCGCTTTCCTGCTGAACAAGGCGCAGGAACAAGTCTTCGGGAATGTTGTGAAGGCGGGCAGCCTGTTTCGCCAGATCCAGATACTGGCCGCGATACTTGCCAGTATATCGCTTGCCGGTATGCGTACGGGATGTCTTGGGTTTCAACCGCGCGGAGTCGCGATACTGCGTCGCCGCACGGGAATCCAGAATCTTCGACTGCTTGAGGAAGATATCCTTGCGGCTTTTGGTAGACAGAGTTTGCGCCTGCACAGGCAAAACGGCCAGCACAAGGCAGACAACAGAAAACCCAGCAACCCAAGAACGCATCAATGCCTATCCTGCTCGATAAGAAACCAGTCGGATTATAGGTATTCCCACAAAAAATGAAAGCTTGGTAAAGACCAAAGTAAGACTCTTGCCCAACACTGTTGTATCTACTGTTTTCATCCATGATGCAGGCCGTATAGGGTCTCACGAAACAAGTCGCGCCAGATTCGGCGCACATACGCGAAAACAGAACGAGGAATTACATGGCGGGTTCAGTCAACAAGGTCATTCTGGTCGGAAATCTTGGCCGCGACCCCGAGGTCCGGTCGTTCCAGAACGGCGGAAAGGTTTGCAATCTACGCATTGCCACGTCAGAGACCTGGAAAGACCGCAACACGGGCGAACGCCGCGAACGCACGGAATGGCACTCGGTCGCCATCTTCTCGGAACCGCTGGCCCGTATTGCTGAGCAATATCTGCGCAAAGGCAGCAAGGTTTATATCGAAGGCCAGCTGGAAACCCGAAAATGGCAGGATCAGTCGGGGCAAGACCGTTATACAACCGAGGTTGTTCTGCGCCCCTACCGCGGTGAATTGACCTTGCTCGACAGCCGCGGCGAAGGCGGCGGCGGCGGCGGTGGTTACGGCGGCGGCCAGGCCGGTGGCAGCGGGTACGGAGACCCTTACGGCGGTCCGTCCAGTTCCCCGGCACCGGCATCGGGTGGCATCGACGACGACGAGATTCCGTTCTAGGAAATTCGGAGACACGACATGACATGGTCCTTTTCTCTCGGCCGATTGCTCGGTTCCGAACTGAGGGTCCATGTCACGTTTTTCCTGCTTCTGACCTGGGTGGGCTTTGCGGCCTATTCTGCCGGTGGCCTGCCGGCCGCCATAGACAACCTGTTGTTTGTTCTGGCCTTGTTTGCCTGTGTGGTCGCGCATGAATTCGGTCATGCCCTCATGGCGCGGCGCTTTGGAATCAAGACCCCAGACATAACATTGTTGCCGATCGGCGGGTTGGCCCGTCTTGAAAGGATGCCGGAAAAACCGATGCAAGAAGTGCTTGTGGCACTTGCAGGACCGGCGGTGAACATCGTGATCTGGGTCATACTGGTCGCCTTCGGAGCAGGAGTGCCGATCGAGACGCTTTCCCAGATCGATTCACCGGGTATCGGGTTTCTGAACAGGCTGGCCTACATCAACCTGCTGCTGGCCGTATTCAACATGATCCCGGCCTTCCCCATGGACGGAGGGCGCGTTTTCCGCGCCCTTCTGTGCCTGCGCATGGATCGCGTCAAAGCAACACGCGTGGCTGCTGTCGGAGGTCAGATCGTTGCGGTGGGTCTGGGGTTTTTGGGGCTGAGTTCAGGCAACCCGTTTCTGGTGCTCATCGCCGTGTTCGTGTTCATCGCCGCCAACGCCGAAAGCCAGGAAGTCGCCCTGCGATCCGCAGCGCGCCGGGTTCTGGCGCGGGACGCGATGATCACGGAATTTCACGCGCTTTCCCCCGAAGATACGCTGAGTACCGCGGCGCAAGCCGTGATCCACACCACTCAACACGAATTCCCTGTATTGGACTCAAGCCAGGCCCTGCTGGGATTCGTCACGCGTGAACGGCTGTTCGCTGCGCTGGCAAGTGACCAACCCAGATCTGCGCCCGCCACGTCGATCATGGACGCGGCGGTCCCCGCAGTTTCGCTTATCACCGGGCTCGAGACCGTTCTGGAGCACTTGCACAACGGCGCTCCGGCCATCGCTGTGGTCACTCGGGGTGGTCGCATGATGGGTTACATCACGCGCGAGAACATCGGTGAATTGATGGTCATTCAGGGGCGCTAGGCTTTTAGGTCAAGCCGTGGCAAGCGCATCCGACAGGACCGAAAGAACCGCATCTTTCGGCACATCTGAGGTCACGAACGCCTCTCCGATCCCACGCGCCAGAATAAACCGAAGCTGGCCATCCACGACTTTCTTGTCCTGTCCCATAAGATCCACCAGCGCCTCGGCGCTTGGCAATTCGCCCGGAATATCGGCCAGATCCGTCTTCATCCCCATCGCACGCAAATGCGCGCGCACCCGGCTTGGGTCCTCTTGCGAACACAAACCCAGCCGAGACGACAACTCAAACGCCAGCGCGCAGCCAATTGCCACACCTTCGCCATGCAGAAGGCGGTCAGAATACCCTGTTGCAGCTTCCAGGGCGTGGCAGAACGTGTGACCCAGATTGAGAAGAGCCCTGTCACCTTGTTCGGTTTCATCCCGCGCGACGATGTCGGCCTTCATTTGCACCGAGCGCGTCACCGCATGCACACGGGCCGCCATGTCACCCGAGGAAACGCTTGGCCCGTGCGCCTCAAGCCAATCAAAGAACTTTGCATCACCAAGCAATCCGTATTTCACGACCTCGCCATAGCCCGACAAGAAGTCTCTTTGGGTCATGGTCCCCAGAACAGAGGTATCCGCCAGAACCAGCGAGGGTTGATGAAACGCGCCGATCAGGTTTTTGCCCTGTGGTGCGTTGATCCCGGTCTTTCCACCGACCGAACTGTCCACTTGCGCCAGCAATGACGTTGGAATCTGCACAAAGCGAACACCGCGCCGCAAAACCGCTGCTGCAAAGCCTGCCAGATCTCCGATGACGCCGCCCCCCAAGGCTACGACGACATCCCGGCGTTCGACTTTTTCTGCAAGCAGCCACTCGACGGCGCGCTCGAAATACGGCCAGCTTTTGGTTGCCTCTCCGGCGGGCAGCGCCAGTGCGGTCATCTCGATCCCCGCGGCATTCAGCCCGGCGCGCAGCGCCTCAAGATGCAGACCGGCCACGTTTTCATCCGTCAGAACCGCGACTTTTGGCCGGGCCAGAAGTGGTGATATCCAGCCCCCTGCCCGCGTCAGAAGATCCGGACCGATTTCAACATCATAGGATCGGTCACCCAGGTCCATATGTACTGTTTGGTGCATTTATTTGAGTTCCAAAACATCAGGGCGCGCCAACAGAGCGTCGACAACGCGGCCAACCATATTTTCGATCGAGGTCTCGCCATCCGAATCCACTGTCAGATCGGCCTGAGCATAAACCGGCACGCGAGCCTCATAGAGGGATTTCAGCGTCGCATAAGGATCTGCCGTGCGGAGCAAAGGACGGGTGTCTTTGTGGCGCACACGGTTCCACAGAACATTCAGATCCGCGCGCAGCCAGACGGCAGCACCCTTTTCGGCGATGATGCGACGATTTTCCGGCTGGAGAAACGCCCCCCCACCCGTTGAAAGAATACCTTTTTGTTCATCCAGCAAGCGCCCGATGACCTGCGCTTCCTTGGTGCGAAAGAAAGGTTCGCCGTCACGCTCAAAGATTTCAGGAATGGTCATGTTGGCGGCTGATTCGATCTCGGCATCGCTGTCCAGAAACGGAACACCCAGACGTGCGGCCAACGCGCGCCCCACCGCAGTCTTGCCAGCCCCCATCATACCCACCAGAACCACGGTTTTGTGCAGATCAAAACCACCCTGTGTGTCTGTCGAATGTGTGTTATGCTTAATTTCGCTCATTTAAACGTGAATGACGTGATCTTGGAAAAAATGCCAGTTATAACTTGGCCAAAATCAAAAATTGAGGCAGCGTGGGGCCATGGGCCGACTGATCAAATTCCTGATATATGTTCTTTGCCTGGTATTCATTGGGCTGGTCGCCTACGCCTATGTTGGCCCATTCTTTGGCGCGGATTTTTCTGCGCCTCAAAGTGAAATCCGCGAACCGGTCGTATTGGATGTCAACTAAACAGGCGTTGTTGGCGGTCTTTCTGGCGGGATCGGCACATGCGCAAACCCCGTTATCAGCGATCGAATGGCTTGCGGATCCGCCAGAAAACCTGCCCGGAACCGTATTGCTGGAACCGCCGGTGGCACAGAACGGCGGATTGCCCGAAATTGAGGTCACGCCGCTTGAAGCGTTGTCGCAACCTTTGGGCTTGGTCGCATCATCCGTCACCGGGTTGCCCGTGGATTTGTGGCAAGGCAGCGATGCGAACCGGCTGGCGGAGCTGATCGCGAAGACGCCCGTTCGCGACAACCCGACCATGCAACGCCTGTTGTTTACATTGCTTCTGTCGGAAACCCGCGCACCGGCGGGCCCTGATGCGCAAGAGATTATGCTGCTGGCGCGGCTGGACCGTCTGATGCAACTGGGCGCGGCTGACCCCGTGCAATCGCTGGTTCAACTGGCCGGGCCGACCGATACACAGGATCGGTTTCAGCGTTGGTTTGACGCAACGCTGCTGACCGGTGATGAGGATCGCAGTTGCACCGCCCTTATCGCCGATCCGCACCTGTCAAAGAACTACGCCGCGCAAGTGTTCTGCAAAGCCCGACGCGGAGATTGGGCATCGGCAGCGTTGACGCTTGAGGCAGCGCATGCCCTGAACATCCTGCCGCCGGCAGAGCTGGCGGTTCTGGATCGTTTTCTAAGCCCTGAACTCTATGAAGGCGCGGCTTATCTGCCCCAACCTGAAAACCCGGATCCATTGAGTTTCCGACTGTTCGAAGCGATCGGAGAACGGCTTCCTTCCGCCTCGTTGCCACGCGCTTTCGCCAACGCGGATCTTCGGGATGTGGCCGGATGGAAAGCGCAGATCGAAGCCGCCGAACGGCTTACACGCATTGGCGCTTTGACGCCCAATCAACTGCTTGGACTTTATACCGAAAGGTCCCCGGCAGCGTCCGGCGCAGTTTGGGACAGGGTCGCAGCCATCCAACGATTTGAAAGCGCGCTGGATACGCGAAACGCTGAAGCCATCGGAAAAACGCTGCCGACGGTCTGGCAGCAGATGCGCAGCGTCGGGCTTGAAGTGCCCTTCGCCGAATTGTTCGCCGAGCGTCTGTCAAAGGTTTCGCTGTCGGTGCCGGCGACTGAAAACCTGCGCTGGCGCATTCTGATGCTGTCTGGCCTGTACGAACAGGCTGCACAATCAGCGCCGAACAACTCGATCGATACCCTGTTTCTTGCGGCGCTGGCGCAGGGTGATCCGGGGCGGGCGGTTTCTCCTTCTCCGTTGGCCGACGCGGTTTCTCAGGGGTTTGCATGGGCGGCACCCGTACCCAACGACATCGACGCCTTGCTGGACAATGGTCAACTTGGTGAAGCCATACTGGAAGCCATGCAGTTGTTTGCGCATGGTGCACGGGGCAATCTGGTGGATCTGACCGCAGCAATCGCAACCTTCCGACGCGTGGGCCTGGAAGACACCGCGCGGCGTGCCGCGCTGAGCCTGTTGATCCTGCAAGAGCGCTGAAGATGGCTATTCCGGCGACAAATGAGCTATGGATTTCGACTTTTCTACAGGCCCAGGCAGCGGAACTTGGCGCGGCGACAAATACCTTGCTGGCCTATGGCCGCGATCTGAAAGACTTTGCATCCTGGTTGCAGCACAGGGGATCCGGATTCGATCAGGCAGATCGTGATCAGATCGAGGCCTATCTGATCGACTGCCAGGCACAGGGCTTGTCACGTTCCACCCGCGCGCGGCGATTGTCGGCGATAAAACAGCTGTACCGCTTTGCATTCGAGGAAGGCTGGAGCGAGACGAACCCCGCCATTCAGATCAAAGGTCCGGGGCGGCAGAAGCGACTGCCCAAAACGCTGGACGTGCCCGAAGTCGACCGTCTTCTGGCAGCCGCCCGACAAACCGGGCGCAGCAAGGGCGATCGCATACGCAATACCTGTTTGATGGAAGTTCTGTACGCCACCGGGATGCGTGTGACCGAACTTGTGTCCCTGCCCGTTTCCTCGGCCCGTGGCGATCCCCGTATGTTGCTGGTGATGGGCAAAGGCGGCAAGGAACGCATGGTACCCCTGTCCCCACCGGCGCGGGATGCTTTGGCTGCCTGGTTGATCGCGCGGGACCAAGCCGAAGACCAGACCGTCGAGAAAGGCGGTCAAATATCCCGTTTTCTGTTTCCGTCGCGCGGCAAATCCGGCCACCTGACGCGGCACAGATTCTTTCTGCTGGTCAAGGAACTGGCCGTTCAGGGTGGCGTTTCACCCGAGAAAGTCACCCCGCATACCCTGCGCCACGCCTTTGCCACGCATCTGCTGGCCAACGGCGCGGATCTGCGTTCGATCCAGACCTTGTTGGGTCATGCCGACGTTGCAACGACCGAGATTTATACTCATGTTCTGGATGAACGGCTGTCGGAACTGGTGTTGCAACACCACCCGCTGAGCAAAGACCCTGACGAAGACCGGGGCTAAGCCCTTGATCCAGCAGCGCGGCATCCCCATAACGGATGCGTCACCCTAACCCACCAAGGACCAATGGAACCCTCATCTTCTCTGATCGACAGCACATTCTGGATTACGTCAGGCGCGATCCTCTTGTTGCTCGTTTTGTCCGGCTTTTTCTCGGGTTCGGAAACGGCGCTTACAGCTTCGTCTCGCGGAAAACTGCGGGCGCAGGCCGACAAGGGATCACGGGGCGCAAAAAAGGCGCTGGAAATCACCGATGACAATGAACGCCTGATCGGCTCGGTTCTTCTGGGCAACAACCTTGTCAACATCCTGGCCGCCTCGCTGGCGACGGCCTTGTTCACCCGTTTATTCGGCGAAAGCGGTGTGGCGTTGGCGACCCTGGTCATGACTTTGCTGGTGCTGATCTTTGCCGAAGTGCTACCAAAGACCTACGCCATCACCAATTCCGAAAAGGCCGCGGCGGCTGTTGCCCCGATCATCAGCGTCGTCGTGACAGTGTTTTCACCCATTGTGGCGGCGGTGCGGCTGCTGGTGCGCGGTGTGTTGCGCCTGTTCGGCGTGCAGATCGATCCCGACAGCAACATTCTGGCTGTACGCGAAGAGATTGCCGGCGCCTTGCAACTTGGTCATTCCGAAGGCGTGGTCGAAAAGGAAGACCGCGACCGCATCTTGGGTGCGCTGGATCTGGGCGACCGGACGGTGGAAGAGATCATGCTGCACCGATCGAATATCGAGATGATCGACGCCAATGCCGCCCCAGAGGAAATCCTGAAACAATGTCTGCAAAGCCCCCACACCCGTCTGCCTGTGTTCCGGGACGAGCCGGAAAACATCGTGGGTGTTGTCCACGCCAAGGACCTCTTTCGCGCCATGTATGCGCAGGCAGGCAGCAGCGACGGCGGGACCGACCGTTTGGCAAGCTTTGACATCGGAAAGGTGGCAAACGACCCTTACTTTGTGCCCGAAACCACGACGCTGGACGACCAGATGCGGGAATTCCTGCGGATGCACAGCCATTTTGCATTGGTTGTGGATGAATATGGGTCACTGCGAGGCCTGATCACGCTTGAAGACATTCTTGAAGAAATCGTGGGCGAGATCGCCGATGAGTTCGACATAGACGAAGAGGTGCCGGTAATGCGCACCGAAGATGGCCAGTATCTGGTTGAAGGATCCATGACGATCCGGGATGCCAACAGGGCGCTGGACTGGTCTCTGCCGGATGACGAGGCGAACACGCTGGCCGGTCTGGTGATTCACGAGGCCCAGATGATCCCTGACGTCGGTCAGGTGTTTTCGTTCCACGGTTTCCGGTTCGAGGTCACGGCGCGTGAAGGCAACCGTATCACGGGACTGAAAGTGCGCCCCCTGTAGCGCCTGCGATTTTTCTGAAATGTTCTGCGCGCTGCCCAAGTGCCTGTCGTCAACTGAACGACCCAATTGCACTGAACCGGGCCCGGATATTCCGATCATCGCACAGTTCGACCCAAGCACGGAGCTGGGCGAGATGGGCCAGTTTGATCACGCCGACTTTGTTTCAGCTGTGCAGTAAAGTGGAAAAGCAGCCTTCAAGGCCGAAAAACCACCGGGCGATGTCGTGCTGAACGAGGCCCAGACCGCCTGTTTGTTTGCCCTCGGCTACAGGTTTTGACGACATTGGCTGCGCGAGAAGGCTGTGCAAATCCAAAGCTGGTGCAATAGGTGACATGCGACACTTGTTGTCGCTAACAGACGAGTAATATCCCCATCGGCTCGACAGTTTTTTCCAAAGTCATGGGGAGGAACACTGTGAAAACCACCTGTCAGGTTGCCGTCATCGGGGGCGGCGTCGTCGGATGCTCGGTGCTCTATCACCTGACCAAGCTGGGCTGGTCCGACGTGATGCTGCTGGAGAGGTCGGAACTGACCAGCGGATCGACATGGCACGCGGCGGGCGGGTTTCATACGCTCAACGGCGACACCAACATGGCCGCGCTGCAGGGCTATACCATCCGGCTGTATAAAGAGCTGGAAGAGATCACCGGCATGTCCTGCGGGCTGCACCATGTGGGCGGCATCACGCTGGCCGACAATCAGGACCGGTTCGACATGCTGCTGGCCGAACGCGCCAAGCACCGCTTCATGGGGCTGGAAACCGAGATCGTCGGCCCCGACGAGATCAAGAAGATCGCCCCAATCACCAACACCGACGGCATCATCGGTGCGCTTTATGACCCTCTGGACGGGCACCTCGACCCCTCGGGCACGACCCATGCCTATGCCAAGGCCGCGCGCATGGGCGGCGCCACGATCGAGACCCACTGCATGGTGCGCGAGACCAACCAGCGCCCCGACGGTACATGGGACGTGGTCACCGACAAGGGCACCATCCATGCCGAGCATATCGTCAACGCCGGCGGCCTCTGGGCGCGCGAGGTGGGCGCGATGGCGGGCATCTACTTCCCGCTGCACCCGATGGAGCATCAATACCTCGTCACCGACAACATCCCTCAGATCGAGGCGATCATCGACGCGGGCGGCGAACATCCGCACGTCATGGACCCGGCCGGTGAAAGTTATTTGCGGCAAGAAGGGCGCGGCCTGTGCATCGGGTTCTACGAACAGCCCTGCAAGCCCTGGGCCGTGGACGGCACACCGTGGGAGTTCGGGCACGAGCTGCTGCCTGATGATTTCGACAAGATCACCGACAGCATCGAGTTCGCCTATCGCCGCTTCCCGGTTCTGGCCGAGGCCGGGGTGAAATCGGTAATCCACGGCCCCTTCACCTTTGCCCCCGACGGCAATCCGCTGGTCGGACCAGTGCCCGGCGTGCGCAACTACTGGTCGGCCTGCGGCGTGATGGCCGGCTTCAGCCAGGGCGGCGGCGTCGGCCTGACGCTGGCGCAATGGATGATCGAGGGCGAGCCCGAGCGCGACGTCTTTGCCATGGACGTCGCCCGCTTCGGCGACTGGATCACCCCCGGCTACACCCGCCCCAAGGTGATCGAGAACTATCAGAAACGCTTCTCTGTCGCCTACCCGAACGAGGAACTGCCCGCCGCGCGGCTCAACCGCACCACGCCGATGTATGACATCTTCAGCGATCTGGGCGCGGTCTGGGGCCAGCAATACGGGCTCGAGGTGCCGAACTATTTCGCGCAGGAGGACGAGCCGACCTATGAACCCCCCTCCTTCCGCCGCTCGGACGCCTTTGCGGCAACGGGCCGCGAGGTGCGCGCCGTGCGCGAGGGCGTCGGCATCAACGAGGTGCACAATTTCGGCAAATACCTTGTGACAGGCCCCCGCGCCCGCGACTGGCTGGATCGGATCATGGCCGGGCGCATCCCCAAGCCGGGCCGCCTGTCGCTGACGCCGATGCTGTCGCCCAAGGGCAAGCTGATCGGGGACTTCACCGTGTCGTGCCTGGGCGAGGAGGAGTTCCAGCTCACCGCCTCATATGGTGCGCAGAATTTCCACATGCGCTGGTTCCGGCAGCATCAGGAAGACGGCATAACCATCGAGAATATCAGCGACAAACGCAACGGGTTCCAGATTGCAGGCCCCAATGCCCGCGAGGTTCTGGCTGCCTGCACCCGCGCCGATATCAGCGACATGCGCTTCATGGACGTGCGCCGCATGGTCGTCGGCATGACCGACTGCATCGTGCAACGGGTCAGCTATTCCGGCGACCTGGGGTTCGAGATCTACTGCGATCCGATGGCGCAGCGGCAGCTGTGGTGGACGCTTTGGCAGGCCGGCCAACCGCACGGCATCACCCCCTTCGGCATGCGCGCGATGATGAGCCTGCGGCTGGACAAGTTCTTCGGCTCGTGGATGCGCGAATTCTCACCCGACTATACCCCCGCCGAAACCGGGCTGGATCGCTTCATCGCCTTTGGCAAGGACGCCGATTTCATCGGCCGCGCCGCCGCCGAGGCGGAACGTGCCAACGGCCCCGCGCGCAGGCTCGTGGCCTTCGAAGTCGATGCAGTCGATGCTGACGTGAACGCCTATGAACCGATCTGGCTGGACGGCAAGGTTGTGGGCTTTTGCACCTCGGGCGGTTATTCGCATTATGCCCGCAAGTCCGTCGCCATCGGTTTTCTGCCAACCGAACGCGCAGCAGATGGGCTTGCAACGAAGATCGAAATACTGGGCCAGATGCGCAAGGCAAAGGTCATCTCGACACCCTTGTTTGACGCAGATGGCGCCCGAATGAGGGGATGACTCGGGCTCGGGCTGACGGCATTGTGCTGAAATGACTGAAATACCCATTATCCTTCTGGCGGCTGGCCAATCCAGCCGCATGGGCGGCATCGACAAATTGATGCAGCCGATCAACGGCATCCCGTTGATCGCCCGCTCTGCAAGCGTGGCCTGCGCCGTGGGACCTGTGATCGTCGCCCTGCCCCCTGAACCAAATCCAAGATATGGCGCGCTTGATGGCATGGATGTTCAGATCGTTCCGGTCCGGGATGCGGCAGAAGGCATGAACGCCAGTTTGCGCGCCGCGATCCAAAACCTGCCACCTGATGCACCCGCCGCGATGGTTTTTCTGGCTGATCTGCCCGATCTGACAGAAGCTGACCTGGCAGCAATCCTGAAAGCGCGAGAAACCCATCCCGACAACCTGATCTGGCGTGGGACGACCGAGGAAGGAAAGCCCGGTCATCCGGTGGTGTTTGACAGATACCTTTTTGATCAACTGTCACAATTGCAGGGGGACGACGGTGCCCAGAAGATCGTGCGAAAGCATCAAAACAGTGTTCATCTGCATCCCCTGCCCGGCCGAAACGCACTGTTGGATCTGGATACCCCGGGTGACTGGAAGGCCTGGAGCAAAAAACATGCCCCCTGAACAAACACGGCCCGGTCTTTTCGACCGGGCCGGTGCCCAAAACAGGACTACCACTTTGCTCAATCTCCAAAGCGCGGCCAGTGTGCTTTCAGAAACACCCCGGCTCTCAAACAGCCAAACCTAAACAAGACCCCCTCGTTAACACGCCGTTATCACTTTTGGTGATCGAGTTAGCCGCCAGCGCCCCCTAGCGCTTTTGGCTCCCCTCACTTGGGCACCTTCATCCTCACTTATCCGATCGTTCGAAACAACGTAAAATTGGAAGGAAGGGTTAATTTGGGTCTTGTTCAAATGGCTTTTACGCAACATCGCGACAACCAGAAATCAACTTAAAGGCGATAGACTGTTTTCACAAGAGGTAGCGATTCGTGATTAAGCGCAAACTTATTAGCCAATATCCGTAATCATCAACAATTTTTTTGTGTCAAGCCATGTCTCAGCCAAACCCACCCACAACCATTGGAAGAGCAGTTCTTTTCCCCATCATTTGGAAGGATGATTGTCAACAAAACAAAACAAATTCAATGTTTTTGAAAGTTTGACGCCATTTTTAGCAACAATCCTCCGATTCGCTGCGGTCTTGGTCGGTGAAATTCCGCGAATCCCGATTGACGTCGACCGCAAGCCAACACCGACTTTGTGGCAAAATTAAGATTTATTAATTGATCAGTCAGGAAACGCCAATTCTGAGCATGCATCTGTTGTCTCAACGCGCAGCCGCAACTGCGCGACGATAATCAGGAGACACAAATGAGCATCCGCAAATCCTCGCTTTTACTTCCCCGCACTTCCAACTGGGTCGGTGTCAGTGCGCTCGGCGCGGCCCTACTGGCAACGACGGCTATCCCTTCCATGGCGGACGAGGCATTGGCTGACCTGGTTGAGACCGTATCACCATCGGTCGTAACCATCATCGCTGAACAAGACGCAGTGCCGACCCCAGCCCAGGGGCAGAACTTTGACTTCGAAGGACACCCATTTGGTGAATTCTTCAAACGCTTCGGCGGCCCCGAAGGGTTCAACATGCCGCAACGCGGCCCGTCTCAGGGCCTGGGTTCGGGATTTGTTCTGGACGAAGCCGGATACATTGTCACCAATCACCATGTCGTCGACAATGCCTCGACCGTGACCGTAAGGCTCAGCGATGACCGTACCTTCGACGCCGAAGTGGTCGGAACGGACCCGCTGACGGATATCGCGGTTCTGAAAATCGACGCGGGAACTGACCTGCAAGCCGTAGAGCTTGGCGACAGTGATGAAATCCGCGTAGGTGAAGACGTGGTCGCCATCGGCAACCCCTTCGGCCTCAGCTCGACCGTGACCACGGGCATCGTTTCGGCAAAAGGCCGCAACATCTCGGAAGGCCCTTATGCCGAGTTCATCCAGACGGATGCAGCGATCAACAAGGGCAACTCGGGCGGTCCCCTGTTCAACATGGATGGCGAAGTGGTCGGTGTGAACTCGGCCATCTATTCGCCCAGCGGTGGTTCGGTGGGGCTTGGATTTGCCGTCACGTCCAACATCGTTGAACACATCGCGGCCGATCTGCGGGATGACGGACAGGTGAGCCGCGGTTGGCTGGGCGTGTCGATCCAGAACGTAAGCCCACAACTTGCGGCAGCGTTGGGAATCGACGCTTCCTCGGGCGCGCTGGTGTCTGACGTGGTTGCGGGCAGCCCGGCAGACGGCGCCCTGAAGCAGGGAGACGTTATCCTGACCTTCAACGACGATGCCGTGGAGTCCAGCGGTGACCTTCCCATCCTTGTGGGTACGACCAAGGTCGGCACCGACAGCACTCTGACCGTTTTGCGTGACGGCAAGATGGAAACGGTGACCTTGACGGTTGGCCAGCATCAGGCCGCATCGGCCGAGGCCGACAAGCCGGTCGAGGCGGAAATTGCGGGAACAACACTGGGTGTGACCGTGGCCCCCCTGACCGAAGCGGTTCGGGCAGAAACCGGTGTTGCTGAAACCGTCCAGGGCGTCGTCGTCACCGACCTGAAGCCCGACAGCCCAGCGGCAAAGGCCGGCCTGCAACGCGGCGATGTGATCGTCAAGCTCGGCAATCAGGACACTGTCTCTCCGGACGCGCTGAAATCTGCGCTGGACAGTGAGAAAACCGATCCTGCCCTGGTGCTGATCAACCGTGGCGGCAGCCAGATTTTTGTCGCGGTCGAACTGGCCTGACCTTGAACATGCGTGCGCCGCTTGATGGGGATTTTCGGCGCACGCCTCACCCGGCGGATCAGAGTTGTCCACTATCCGCCGGGCTTGCCGGGTGCCGGCCCAGCACCCGGCAAGAACTTCTTCTAACCATATGCTTTAGTTAAAATTTGTGTTTAAATATCAAAAGAAAGGATCCCGACCATGAGCCGCCGTCTGTTGATCGTCGAAGATGATGCTGACACCAGGGACTTCATCGCCAAAGGTTTTGGCGAAGAAGGGTATGTGGTCGAAACCGCCGCTGACGGTCGTGAGGGGTTGTACCATGCCACGGACGGTGGGTTTGACGCCATTGTTCTTGACAGGATGCTGCCCGGTCTGGACGGGCTGTCGCTGATCAAGTCGATGCGGGCCGCCGGTTTGAAAACTCCGGTTTTGATGCTGACGGCGATGAGCGCTGTGGACGAAAGGGTCAAAGGACTGCGCTCGGGCGCTGACGACTACCTGGTCAAGCCTTTTTCGTTTCAGGAGTTGCACGCCAGAATCGAAGCCCTTTTGCGTCGCCCTCAGGAATCCGAAGAGACGCCGACATTGACTTGCAAAGACCTTCAGATGGACTTGTTGACTCGCAAAGTCACACGCGACGGGCACGAGATCACTCTGACACCGCGTGAGTTTCAGATTCTCGAATTTTTCCTGCGCCGCAAAAACCGTGTGGTGTCGCGCACCATGTTGCTTGAAGGGGTTTGGGATTATCATTTTGACCCGAACACCAACGTCGTGGACGTGCATATTTCGAAGTTGCGACGCCAGTTGGACGAAGGCGGTGACGCGCCGTTGATTGAAACCGTCCGCGGAGCGGGTTACATGATGTCCGATGGATAACCTTCGGCTTTCCCTAAACAATTCCCGCACAAGGTTGGTCGCGACCAGCATGTTTCTGAGCACGATTCTGACGGCGTCAGTGCTCGCCATCGTCTATGTGACCGCCAACCGAAGCATCGAGGCCGAAACCCGCTCGGTCGTGTCAGCCGAGTTGACGGGGCTTGCGGATGAATACGAAAGGCGTGGGCTGATAGGTTTGATCACTGCAATTGAGCGCCGTTTGCCAAGTGCCGCCGAGCGGGATGCGCTTTACCTTTTGACAGACAGGTTGGGGGTCAAACTTGTCGGCAATCTCAAGACCTGGCCGGTGAACATTGCTGCCGGAAGCGGTTGGGTGGACTTGGAATTGCGCCGGGCCGACAACGATCAGCTTGTGCCCGTTTCAGCCGCATCCATCCGCCTGCCGGGCGGCGAGCGCCTGCTGGTCGGGCGGGATGCAGCGTCGCGCCAGCAATTCGACAGGGTACTGTTTCGCTCGGTTGCGCTGGCGCTTGGGATAGCTTTGGTTTTGAGTGTCATCACCGGCTGGTTGTTCACACGCTTGGTGTTTTCACGCCTTTCGGATATCGCCAGCACGGCCGAGAATATCGTTTCAGGCGACCTGTCAAAACGGATGCCGCTGCGCGGAACCGGGGACGAATTCGATCAGGTTTCAGGCACATTGAACAACATGCTTGACCGGATCGAGGAGTTGATAAGCAACCTTCGGACCACATCCAATTCAATTGCTCATGATCTCCGCTCACCTTTGTCTCGTCTGCGGCAAAGGGTCGAGGCCCTCTCTGAACCCGACAAAAGCGACTTGGATCGCGAGATCGACATTGCGCGGGCGACCGGTGAAATCGATCACGTCCTGCGGGTTCTGGGGCAGCTCACTGAAATCTCTCGGGCCGAGGCCGGCCTGGGGCGCGAGCAATTCGAAACCATCGATTTGCAGCAACTTGTTGGTGATGTTGTCGAGCTTTATGACCCGGTGGCCGCCGATCAAGGCGTGCAGCTTGAAGTCAAAGGTTCCGCCCCTGCCATTCAGGGGCACCGGCCCCTTCTGTCGCAAGCTCTTTCCAATCTGTTGGAAAACGCAATGCGTTACGCGCCGGAACATACTGCAATCACGATTTCGATCGGTACTCGCGACGGTTTCACCCAACTGAGCGTCAGGGATCGTGGCCCCGGCGTACCGCCTAAAGAACTGGATCGCCTTCAGCTTCCCTTCGTGACACTTGACCCCGCGCGGACGGAACGGAATGCGGGTTTGGGCCTGGCTCTGGTGGCCGCAATCTCACATATGCACGGCGGAAAATTTGCCGCCCGGAACTGCGACCCCGGGCTGGAAACCACGATCAATCTGGCACAACTGCGTTAATCCGGAACACCGTATATCGCCATGGTCTTGTTCTTGTATCGCGTGTCGGCGGTGACATCCGCACCGAACCAATCCGGTGGCACGTATGCTTTGGCCTGCTCCTCCGAAGTGAATTCTACCTCGACCAAGCGTAGCGGCGCCAGATCGCCTGAAAAGACGTCCAGCTCAAACAGCAAACCATCCGGCAAATGGCCGGTGTAGCGCTCTTTTTCCACCCTGCGCCCTTCTGTTTCCGGCCAGAAGGTTTCGAACTGATCCGCAGTTATCTCAGCCTCTCGCTCTAACCGGACCAGGCCACCAACCCCTTTCAAGGTCAGGAAATACGCATCGTTCTTTTGCCTCAGCCGCAGCTCGGTGGAATCGTCGGGGGCCGTCAGATAACCCTGTCTTACGACGGCCCTTTTCGCTTTGCTCAGGTCCGGCAGGCTTGAAACCAGAAACTTGCGCTCGATTTCCTTGCTCATTGGTTCGAAATCACTCCGTTTTCCAGCTCTTCAAACAGCGCCCTGTAAGACGCACAGGCCGCACTGCGCCCGGCATAAATACAGACCGGGGCACGATTCTGACCCATCTTTTCAATATCCGCAGCGAAAGGAACCACCGTCCGCAAAAAGCGTTTCGGATACAGCTTGCGCATCGCCTTCATGGTTTCCTGATGCAAAACCTTCCGGTGTTGCACCATCGAAAAAAAGGCGCGCAGCTTTTTCTTGCGCAGCTTGTGTTGTTCAAAAAAGCTTACCAACTGATCGAAACTCCGCTCGGACAGGGTTGTCGGCATGACCGGCACAACGATTTCATCGGCAGCTTTGAAGACATTTTCAGACAAAGTCGAAAAGTTGGGCGGGCAATCCAGAACGATCACGTCATAGTCGCTGCCCGCGGCCATCAAAGCTTTTTTCAGCCGCGAGCGTTTGTTTCGCATCCGCGACAGGAACACGTCGAAGTCGCGGAAGGTCAGGTTCGCCGGCAGAACGTCCAGCCCTTCGAAATCGCTGGCCCGGATCGCCTTGATAAACCGCTCCACATCCTCGAAAAACCGCGCATCCTTCAGCTTTTTTGATGGCTTCACCCGAAAGTAGAACCCTGAAGCGCCCTGGGGGTCGAGATCGCACAACAGCACCTGTTGCCCCGCCTGCGCATAGGAATAAGCCAGATTCACCGAAGTAGCGGTTTTGCCGACACCGCCCTTGTTGCTGTAACAGGCAATGATCTTCATTCCTCACTCCTTTTTTCGGTGAAACAAGTTCCGAAACAGGCGACGGCTATCTGGCCCGTCAAACTTCTGAAAGCTGGCAATTACGCGGCTCCGCTCGGCCTTTTGGCGCTGATCCAGAACGGCAATCAATCCCCCCACGGCCAGGCCCATCCGCGCATCCACACGGCCCCGCGTGTCGCTGTGCTGCGCGACAAAAGCCGTCAAGGACTTTTGCTGAACAGCGCAGTCGTTGAACACGCCCAGATTGTCCTGTAGCTTTTTCAACGGTTTGATGATTGTCTTGAAGCTCTTTTCATCGAACAGAGGCCCAAAAATCTCCATCAGATAGCGCAGTTTCTTGCAATCGATACGAAGGTCATGCACGGTTTCGTCCCGAGTTTCGTCAGTGACACCGCGTGCGATTTTGCAGACCGTGCGATACCGTTTCCAGATCAATGCGCACGCGTATTCATGTGCTGCCCGTTTCGCGTTTGATCCGGGCGTCAGGCGGTCTGTTCCGTTGAACATCGCCGTCAGATCGGACATACGGGCGTTGTATTCGTCACTGCGCAACCGGCGGGACAAGCGTGACAGCTCCTTCGCGCGCTCCTTTTCGAAAAGGTCGAACATCTCTTGCAGGCCCGCGTGAAGACTGGGCGGTACAAGACTGAAGTATTTATCTTTTTCCAGAAGATAGACATCCAGATCACGCATACGCCCGGTGGCGGCCATGAGATCGGAAAAGACACGTTTCAATTGCACTGTCTGCGTGTCTGAAAAAACGCCTTTGAACAGGCTGATCACGGAGCGGACCTTTCGCAATGACACCCGGTAATCATGCAGAAACTCTGTGTCGATATCGGCTATCACCCCATATTCGTTTTGCCGGGCAACTTGCAGATATGTTTGAATAATATCAGCCGCGACCTGAATAGACGGCTCAGCTTCCCCCAACTTGATCTCTGGCTTGGCCCGATAGGCGGCCATGCCTGGGAAAAGTCCGGCACAAAGCGCTTCGACACCCGGCCCGCCCCCGGACAATGCGGAAATCGCGGTGTTCACCTTTTGAAATTCTTTCTCATACCCCCGCAGCCGCTGAAGCTGAACGATTGCTGCCTGACCCGTCTGCGAAGACAGGCACCAAGCCGTTCCCCTGACCAGCGTTTTCTCCAGCTCATCCAATACGGCGAGGGGTTTCGTCTGAATCTCTCCGGTTCCGATCTGCATCAGCGCACGCAGTTTGGGGAAACCCTTCAAAGCGGCTGTCACCGGACCCTGCGGCAGGTCTTGAACAAACCGCCCCTGCCCCTTGCAGCGTTGATACAGCGGCGCACGGCCACTCTGGAAAAGCCACAGTGTTTCTGCGACCTCAACCAGAACACGACCTGAATTCCGCAACGATTGATCGCGGCAATCCAAAAGCGCGAAAGATCTCGATTCCGCTGGTGGGTCGATCCTGATCGTGAACCCGGGAATGAGCTTTTCAACATGCGCTTGGTCAATGGATTGGGACAGAATGCACTGAACACCTGAAGGATCGGTCATGATCCACCAATCCGGGGCGTTTTCAGGTATTCATTGACATTTGCCTCAACGATCTTCTGCACGCTGGTTCCTTCTTCGACGGTTCTGATCTTTCATCACGTTCAGCGTAACCGGCTTTTACCTTGGTCAGCAGTTTGTCTGGCCCTGGACCGACCCGCGTTTGGTATCTGTTGGCTTTTGAAACCCGGACCGCCGAGGCAGCATGACTTCATGAGAGCGGAAACACCAGAAGACAGCAAGACATTATGTTGCGCCCACGCGCAAACATGGGTGACAGACCCCAGAGGTGCAATTAAGACAGGCTAATGAGCGATCCAGTTTCTTCGATCCGCAACCTTGGACCGGCTTTCGAGCAGGCCTGCGCGCGCGCCGGCATCCACTCGGCTGAAGAACTGCGACAGCTGGGACCGGATGAAGCCTATGCCCGGCTTTTGCGGGCTGGCACCAAAGCACATTTCATCGGCTACTATGTTTTGGTGATGGGGCTTCAGGGACGCCCTTGGAATGATTGCAAGGGTGAAGAGAAGAAGAAGCTGCGACAGCGTTTCGACGCGATCAAGGCCGGCAACAGCGCCGCGCCGGAAAACCAGATGGTTGCCGATCTGGATGCCATCGGGGTCCGCGTTGCAACCAAAGATCTAAAGCAGGTCTGAATAAAAAAGGCCGCTCCTGGCGGAGCGGCCCGATCTTTCGGTAAAAAACCGGCT